>JAGAXM010000022.1 GCA_017940895.1 Clostridiales bacterium
CATCTGAAAAAAACGATAGGCAGATATAATCTGCCTGTTTGTGCTGCCTGTAAATTGAAAAGAGACTGAAGATTTTTATTCTTCAGTCCCTTTTGCTTTTGTTTAAGAGGTCTCTTCGAGTCAATGCATTCTTAACTTAATTACATTGCTTTGTTTTGAGACACCCCCTTTTTTGTGGCGAAAATAAAGCAATAAAAATCCTCCCCGAGCGGACTTACGCAGACGCAAAGTGTCGAGTACGTAGCGAGGGAGGTTTTTATTGATTGGAGCGGGTGATGGGAATCGACCGGCAGCGCATATACGAGCTCTGCCCGGTTGCTCTGCAAGTTGCGGAGGAGCGAAGCGACGAGCGCACTGTTCGCGGCCAAGAGCAACCGGCGCGAGCGAGTCCCCTCTCGGGTTCGATTCCCATTAACACAACATCACATAACAAAAACCCCGAGTAAAAAACTCGGGGTTTTTCTTATCTGGAGCGGGTGATGGGAATCGAACCCACGTGGTCAGCTTGGAAGGCTGAAGTTCTACCATTGAACTACACCCGCATCAGGTGCCGCTTCAAAAGCGCTTAAGTATAATACAACACGTTAATTGAATTGTCCAATGTATTTTTTAAGGAATGTTCATACTCTTATCATCACTAAAATATTATAATATAGAAGTTATTGTAAAAATACTTTGACAGGAGCAGGATCTATGACCAGAAACCTAACAGTCAGAGGCAATATGAACGACCGTATGGACGTTGCCTTGAATAAATTCAGATCACGAATGACATCCTATCCGCCCGGAATGTGTCCTCTCGTAATGTACAGGACTATTCTTCAAATGTCGATGAACCAGTCTTGCGGTAAGTGCATACCTTGCCGTGACGGACTTGTAGAAGCTGAAAGAATACTCAAGAGTATCATCGAGGGTGATGCAGGAATAGAAGCAATAGATAAACTTAAGGAAGTATGCGAGATGATCTCAGAGACCGCTGACTGCGCTGTAGGCGTAGTTGCTGCGAATACGGTTCTCGACAGCCTTAAGGAATTTCCCGATGAGTATGAGAGCCATATCAAGAACAAGCGCTGCGTCGAGAACGTTAACCAGACTGTTCCGTGCATAACTTTGTGTCCTGCTCATGTAGATGTTCCCGGTTATGTGGCACTCATCAATAAGGGAGATTACGCGGGAGCGATCAATATCATCAGAGACCGTAACCCTCTTCCCACGGCATGTGCCATGGTATGTGAGCATCCGTGTGAGAGAAAGTGCAGAAGATCTATTATCGATCATCCGATCAATATCAGGGGCTTGAAGAAGTTTGCAGTAGATCAGATCACTGCCGATCAGGTCAAGACACCTGAGCCCAATGTGGCAACCGGTAAGAAGATCGCAGTAGTAGGCGGCGGTCCTTCCGGTCTTACAGCAGCATATTTCCTGTGCCTTATGGGACATACTGTCGAGATCTTCGACGAGCACGAGAAGCTCGGCGGCATGCTGCGTTACGGTATCCCCGAGTACAGACTGCCCAAGGCAAGACTTGATGAAGATATCGCAGCCATTCTTAATGCAGGCGATATCACCGTTCATACGAATACCAAGATCGGCCGCGATATCTCCGTTGAAGAACTCGATGAGAAGTTCGATGCAGTCTACCTGGGACTCGGCGCGCAGCTCGGCAACAGAATGCCGGTTGATAATGCCGATGCGAAGAACGTAATTCCCGCAGCAGATTTCCTGCAGGCAGTAGCAAGAGGCGAGGCTCCGGATCTTACGGGTAAGCGCGTTGCACTCATCGGAGGCGGTAACGTCGCGATGGATGCGGCACGTACGGCAGTAAGACTTAATGCAGAGTCCGTTAATGTTTTCACAAGAAAGAGAGATGACTATACCGCACTCGAGTCTGAGATCGAGAGTGCGATGCAGGAGGGTGTATCTTTCACGACATTGCTGTCGTTCATGCATCTTGAAGCAGACAAAGAGAATCCGGGCAATATCTCGGCGGTTTGGCTCCAGCCCGAGTACGTGGCTGAGTACGATGCAATGGGTCTGGTTACGACCGAGCACTCTATTACCAAGTATCCTTACAGATTCAAGTGTGATTATCTGATCCTCGGCGTAGGTCAGAGATGCGACGTCGAAGTTTTCGATAAGGCGGGCATTCCCACCAACAGAGGAAGGATCCTTGCGGATACCGCCTGCATGATCGACGGCAAGGAGAAGTTCTTCTCCGGCGGTGACTGCGTAACAGGGCCTTCCACGGCGATCAATGCGATCGCTGCAGGACAGGTGGCAGCACATAACATCGATGAATTCTTAGGCTATCACCATAAGATCTACTGCGATTCCAAGGCTCCGACGCCGATGCCGAACAATTGTATCCCGACGGGACGTGCCGAGATCGAGGAGAGACCTCCTTATGAGCGTAAGAAGGATTTCCTGCACGTAGAGGAGCAGATGACTCCCGAAGAAGCCGTCAGGGAATCCGGCAGATGCTTAAGATGTGACTACTACGGCTGCGGCTGTATGGAAGGAGGCAGAGCTCCATGGTAAATATTACTGTTAACGGCAAAGCCTTAAGTGTTAATGAGAACAGTACGATCCTGGAAGCATGTTCCGCGAACAAGATCAGGATCCCCACACTTTGTTATTTGAAGCAGATCAACGAGATCGGTTCCTGCCGTATCTGCATGGTCGAGATTGAAGGCTATAAGAACCTTTTCGCAGCGTGCAGGACGAAGGTCCAGGAGGGCATGGTAATCTCCACCGAGTCCGAGAAGCTTACGTCATACAGAAAGCACATGCTCGAGCTTATCCTGTCGAACCACAAGGTCGATTGCCTTAACTGTGCGCGTAACGGCAAGTGTCAGCTCCAGGAGCTGTGCAATGAATACGATATCAGGGACACCGAGATCAAGGGTTCCAGAAGACACATCGAGAACAAGCTGCCGAGACTCGACAGCAACCCTTATCTGTCTTACGACCCGAGTAAGTGTATCCACTGTATGCGCTGCATAAGCATGTGTAACAGAGCTGCTGTAAACGGCGCACTGCAGACGGGAAGAAGCGGTCTGTTCAAGACCATCGAAGCTCCATTCGGCGAGAATTGGAAGTCTACAATCTGCGAGTCCTGCGGCAACTGCGCGACGGCTTGTCCCACGGGAGCTCTTACTGTTAAGAGAAAGCGCAAGTACAGAAGCTGGGAGACAAAGAAGGTGCTTACCACATGTCCCCACTGCGCGACAGGATGTCAGTTCTACCTCGTTGTCAGAGACAACAAGATCGTTGACGTCGAGGCTGCAGACGGACCTTCGAACCACGGCCTTTTGTGCGTAAAGGGAAGAAACGGAAGCTTTGACTTTGTACACTCCCCCGACCGTATCACGACACCTCTTATCAAGAACAGGGAGACGGGCAAGTTCGAGCCTGCCACATGGGAAGAGGCTATCTCCTATACGGCAAAGCGTCTGATGGAGATCAAGGAAAAGTACGGCAACGAGTCCCTTGCGGGCTTCGCGTGCTCAAGATCCGCGAACGAAGACGTTTACATGGTACAGAAGATGGTAAGAACGTGTTTCGGTAACAACAATACCGATAACTGCGCACGTGTCTGCCACTCCGCGACGGTCGCAGGCCTTGCGAAAACATTAGGTTCCGGTGCCATGACGAATCCCATCTATGACATCACACACGATGTCGACGCGATCCTCCTAGTAGGTTCCAACCCCGAGGAAGCGCATCCTGTAGTAGGTATGCAGATTCGTCAGGCTGTTAAGAACGGAACACGTCTTATCGTAGTCGACCCGAGATCGATCGGACTTACGAAATATGCGGACATCCACCTGAAGCTGCGTCCCGGTACTAACGTTGCATTTGCAAACGGTATGATGCACGTCATCATAAAGGAAGGACTCGTCGATCAGAAGTACATCGAGGAGAATTCCGAAGGCTTCGAGCAGCTTAAGGAACTCGTTAAGGATTACACTCCCGAGAAGGTAGGCGAGATCTGCCACATCGATCCCGAGATGCTTGTAGAGGCAGCACGCATGTATGCGAAGGCGGACAAGGCGCCGATCATCTACTGTCTCGGTGTTACCGAGCACTCAACGGGTACAGAGGGCGTTATGTCGCTTTCGAACCTCGCGGTAATCACGGGTAAGATCGGAAGATCGGGCTGCGGCGTTAATCCCTTGAGAGGTCAGAATAACGTACAGGGCGCATGCGATATGGGTGCGCTTCCGACGGATTTCCCCGGATACCAGAAGGTTGATAATGATGAGGTAAGAGCCAAGTTCGAGAAGGCATGGGGCGTATCACTTAACCCGAAGCCCGGACTTAAGGCTACGGATGTTTTCCCGGCTGCGATAAAGGGCGATATCAAGGGCCTTTATATCTGCGGTGAGGATCCGGTCGTAACCGATCCTGACACGGAGCACATCAAGAAGGCGCTGACGAGTCTCGATTTCTTCGTTATTCAGGAACTGTTCATGACGAAGACCGCAGAGTATGCGGACGTTATCCTTCCGGGTACGAGCTACACCGAGAAGGAAGGTACGTTTACTAACACCGAGAGACGTGTTCAGCGTATCCGTACGGCAGTTAAGCTCGAAGGTGAAATGCGTCTTGATACAGACATCATCACGGATCTCATGAATGCCATGGGTTATCCTCAGCCCCGTCTGACGGCAGCGCAGATCATGGATGAGATCGCTTCAGTTACTCCGAGCTTCGCAGGTATCTCTTTCGAGAGACTTGATAACGGCGAGAGTCTGCAGTGGCCTTGTAAGGACAAGACTACCTGCGGTACGCCGATCATGCACGTGGGTCATCCTGCACGCGGCAAGGCTCTGTTGTATCCTGCCGAGTTTAAGCCTGCCAGCGAGCTTCCTGATGAGGAATATCCGTTCATCTTAACGACAGGACGAATCCTCTATCAGTACAATGCTGCAGCGATGACTTCAAGGTCCGCGGGACTTATGGAGATCGCAGGTGAGGGCTTTATCGAGGTTAACTTCAAGGATGCCGAGAGACTCGGTATCAAGAACGGCGAGAAGATCAACGTCGAGAGCAGAAGAGGCAAGATCACCGCTACGGCAAGAGTAGGACGCAAGGTGTCACAGGGTGAGACATGGATGCCTTTCCATTTCCCCGATTCGCCTGCGAATGTTCTGACGAATGCGGCGCTTGATGATTTCGCGCGTATACCTGAGTATAAGGTCTGTGCGGTAAATATCAGCAGGATCGATTGATGCAGATAGAGCAGGCTGTAAGCGCACTTGTTAAGGAGATATCTCCGCTTACTTCGGGCGAGGTATGTTCGCTTGTAAATGCAACGGGAAGGATACTCGGCGATGATATAACCGCCGGGATATCCGTCCCGTCTTTTCCGAAGTCTGCGATGGACGGCTATGCCGTGCTCGCATCGGATATCGAAGGCGCATCTTCGGAGCATCCCGTTAAGCTTCAGGTGCTCGAATGTATATATGCAGGCGATAAAGTGCCGGCTGCTCTTCTGACCATGCGTTCGCTCGAAGGTTGTGCCGTACGCATCATGACGGGCGCCGTCGTGCCCGAAGGCTTCGATACTGTCGTTAAGCAGGAAGACACGGATTACGGAGAAGATGTCGTAAGTATTTATAAGGCTCAGAAGCCATTTGTGAATTACTGTAAGGTCGGAGAGGATATAGCTGAGGGTACGCTTGTCCTTAATAAAGGCACTCTAATCGGAAGATCGGAGATCGGTGTGCTTGCAAGTCTCGGCGTTTCTGAGGTAAAGGCCGTCAGAAAGCTTCGTGTTGCAGTTATCTCCACAGGCTCCGAGATCATCGATGTCGGGCAGGAACTTGGTGAGGCGCAGATCTATAACAGCATCGCTTATACGCTTACTTCTGCACTTAGTAAGCCTTCATTCGAAGTGTGCTTCAGTTCCGTTCCCGATGATGAGAAAGCCATCGTGGAAGCGGTAAAGAAAGCCGAGGAGACATCGGATATCATCATTACCACTGGCGGTGTGTCTGTAGGTAAGAAAGATCTTTTGCCGCGTGTGCTGGAGACGATCGGTGCGAAAGTTGTTTTCGCCGGGGTTAACGTAAAGCCCGGTTCTCCCACGATCGGTGCGGTGCTTAACGGCAAGGCGCTGTTGTGTCTGTCGGGTAACCCTTATGCGGCGGTCGCGAACTTCGATCTTTATATGGGACATATCATAGAGGCGAAGACCGGATGCAGTGCGTTTGTTCCTGTAAAAGAGCGCGCGGTTCTGGATTCCGAGTTCGGTAAGCCTTCGAATGTCAGAAGACTAGTTAGGGCGCGTGTCGATTCGGGCAGGGTAACGATACTTAATAAAAACCAGATGTCGTCGGTTCTCTCAAGCTTTATCGGCGCGAACTGCTATATAGATTTCCCCCAGGGTTCTATGGTGAATCCCGGCGATGAAGTCGATATCTTAAGGATACCGGAGGCGCTGTTGTGAACTCCGCGTTAAGACCGTATTCTGTAGGAATCCTTGCGGGTGGTAAGAGCTCGCGCATGGGTAAGAACAAGGCTCTGCTCGAGTTCGAGTCTGATACTTTTATCGGTCATGCGGTAAAGGAGTTTCAGGGGCACGAGATCATCATATCGGCTTCCGGGCAGAATGAGTATGAGAAGCTTCCCGCGAAGATCGTAAACGACGAGAATAATGACATCGGTCCGATCGAAGGTATCAGGCAGATACTTAAGGCGGCGTCGGAAGATTATGTCTTCATATGTGCATGCGATATGCCTTTCATCACGGGAAAGATCGCGGATTATATCGCGGAGTTCATCTCGTCCGATTACGACTGCTATGTCATTACTGACGAAGACAGGATGCATCCTCTGTGTGCGATCTACAGTAAGAGGGTGCTGCCTGTTATCGAGAAGCTGATCGCGAACGGCGAGTATAAGTTAAGGCTCATACTCGATAATGCAAGAACGAAGTTTATAAGTCTCGAGAATACTGTTTTCGAGAAGAAAATAGTCAGAAACGTAAATACCAAGGAGGAGTACCGCGAGCTTAAAAAGCCCGTGATCTTTGCCGTATCGGGTTACAAGGACTCAGGCAAGACGTGGCTTATCGCGGAACTTATTAACGAGTTTATTAAGGACGGTTTTTCTGTCGGTGTTGTTAAGCATGACGGACACGACTGTATCGCTGAAACCGAAGGCACGGATACGTATAAGTATGCCTGTGCAGGTGCTCGAGTCACGGTGGTATATTCGGATTCGAAGTATGTGATAAGCGGCACGGGAGAGGCTGATCCTGAAGATCTGATCAATCACATGAGAGGTTCTTCCAATCCTCCGCAGATCATAATACTGGAAGGCTTCAAGTCTTCTTCCTATCCGAAGATCGTCCTCGGCAAGGACGGAGAGTTTCCGTCCGTGGACGAGTCTACTGTCATTCTTAAGATCAACGGCAGATGCGACCGAAGCGAAGTCGCAGGCATCTGCGACGCAGTGAAGAAATACACAGATCTTTAAGAAGCAGGTAATCTATGAAACTCATAAATACAGTCGATGCTGTCGGGCATGTGCTTTGCCACGACATGACGCGCATAATTCCAGGACAGGAGAAGGGTCCCGTTTTTCGTAAAGGACACGTCGTCACGAAGGAAGACATCCCCGTGTTGCTTTCCATCGGCAAAGAGCACCTTTACGTGTGGGAGATGAACGACGATATGCTGCACGAGGATGAGGCAGCCGCGGTTCTGCGCGACATCTGTACGGGCGGATCCTCCATGTTCGAAGTGACAACCCCGAAGGAAGGCAAGATCGAGATCCTGGCGGCGTGTGACGGACTTCTTAAGATAGACCGCGAGAAACTTAATGCCATCAATTCGTTGGGCGAGATGATGATCGCGACCGTGCACGGTGATTTCCCCGTAAAGAAGGGAGATAAACTTGCAGGAACCCGCGTGATCCCGCTTGTTATCGAGAAGTCCAAGATGAATGAAGCGAAGGCTGCCGCGGGTGAAGCACCTGTGCTCCGTCTGCTTCCCATAAAGTCTTTAAGTTACGGCATCGTCACGACGGGTTCCGAGGTGTACAAGGGATTGATCGAGGACAAGTTCGGACCTGTGCTCAAGCGCAAGATGGATGAGTATCACTGCAAGTTCGTAAAGCAGGTGATCCTCGATGATAACAAGGAGCAGATCACGAATGCGATACTTAAGCTTGCGTGCGAAGACGGATGTGACGTCGTGCTCGTGAGCGGCGGAATGAGCGTCGATCCCGATGACAGGACACCTGCTGCGATCAGGGATGCCGGCGCGGATATTGTGACTTACGGAGCTCCGGTGCTTCCGGGCGCTATGTTCCTGCTGTCGTATCTTACCGTCGGCGGACGCACCGTGCCTGTCATGGGGCTTCCCGGATGCATTATGTATGCTGCAAGGACCGTCTTCGATCTCGCGCTTCCCCGTGTACTCGCGGGAGAGAGACTCACTGCTAAAGATATAAGCGCTTACGGCGAGGGAGGTCTGTGTCTTAACTGCGGCACCTGTCACTTCCCGAACTGCGGCTTCGGTAAATAAGGAGGAAACCAAATGAACTTATTCAGTCACCTGGACGAGAACGGAGATGCACGCATGGTGGATATCTCGGGCAAGGATGTAACCGCGAGAATGGCGGTCGCCACAGGAAAGATCAAGATGAGTCCCGAGTGTTTTACGATGCTTCTGGGAGGAACGATCCCGAAGGGCGACGTGTTTTCCACGGCTCGTATCGCAGGCATCATGGCCGCGAAGAAAACTTCGGATCTTATCCCTATGTGTCACACGCTGATGCTCGAGAAGGTGAAGATATCATTCGAACCCGATGAGGATGCTTATGAAATCAAAGCCGTATGCGAGGTGTGTCTTACGGGTAAGACAGGTGCTGAGATGGAGGCTCTTACGGGAGTATCCGTTGCATTGCTGACTGTCTATGACATGTGCAAGGCAGTCGACAAGAACATGGTCATTTCCGATATATGTCTTCTCGAGAAGGACGGCGGAAAGACCGGACATTATGAAAGAAAAGAGAATTGAAATGAAGAAAATCACAGCAATATTAATGACGATCTGCATGAGTGCATTCGTATTCGGATGCTCTGCAGAAACATCAGAAACATCAGCAGCGGCAGCAGGAAACAAGACTATCAACATACTTGCAGCGGCATCGCTTACGGATGTAATGCACGAGCTCGAACTTGATTATGAAGCCGATCATCCGGGTATCGATCTCGTGTTCTCTTTCGCAAGTTCAGGTGCGCTTCAGACACAGATCGAGGAAGGTGCTCCTGCCGACGTATTCATCAGTGCTGCAAGCAAACAGATGGATGCACTTAACGAAGAAGGTCTTATGGACAGTGCGAGCATCAGAGACCTGCTGCTTAACAGAGTAGTGCTTATCGTTCCTAACGGCAGTGAGTTGGGTCTGACCTCATTCGGGGATGTAATTAACGAAGGCGTCAATATTATCGCTCTCGGCGATGTGGAATCTGTGCCTGCAGGTAAGTACGCGCAGCAGGTCTTCGAGAGTCTCGGTATATGGGATGAAGTTGAAGCCGGAGCAAACTTCGGTACTGATGTTCGAACGGTTCTTACATGGGTTGAGATGGGTGAAGCAGACTGCGGCGTCGTTTATGCCACAGATGCTTATACTTCCGATCAGGTAACGATCGTTGCCGAAGCTCCGGAAGGTTCCTGCGACAGAGTTGTTTATCCTGCAGGTATTGTTGCAGGTTCCGCTGTAAGCGCAGAGGCAGAAGAATTCCTGCAGTATCTCGAGAGTGCTGATGCTGCTGCGGTATTCGAATCCTACGGATTTACAATGGCAGGCTGATGATGGATCTGTCTCCTTTGTGGACAACATTTAAGATATCCCTTGCGGCAACAGTCTTCGTCTTCGTGACGGGGCTGCTGCTCGCATGGGGAGTTACTAACTTGAAGAGGGGCAGGGCATTGATCGATGCCGTTTTGTCGCTTCCTCTTGTTCTGCCGCCGACGGTCATGGGTTTCCTGATCCTGATATCTGTCGGGGCTAATTCCGCTGTCGGCAAGTTCCTTGATGCTTTCGGTATGAAACTTGTATTCACATGGCAGGGCGCTGCGGTCGCGGCTGCAGTCGTATCTTTCCCGGTCATGTACCGCGGGATAAGAGGTGCACTCGAGCAGGTAGATCCGACTGTTATTCAGGCGGGACGCACGCTGGGATTAAGCGAGTTTAAGATACTTCGTAAGGTCATATTCCCGATGGCTGCTCCGGGAATACTTGCGTCTGTTGTACTGTCTTTCGCAAGGTGTTTGGGTGAGTTCGGTGCCACATTGATGGTGGCGGGAAATATCCCCGGCAAGACACAGACAATGTCAGTCGCGGTCTATACTGCGATGCAGGGTGGTGACCGTGAACTTGCGTATAAATGGGTGGCCATTATCGTCGCATATTCATTGATCATTCTGGTGGGCCTTAACTGCCTTCCTTCGTTAAGGAGGAGCAGAAGATGAAGATCTTAAAAGTTGATATCAGAAAGAAGTGCGGCGACTTCATGCTGATAAGTAAATTCGAGACCTCGTCTGAACGGTTCGCGCTCCTGGGTGCATCCGGCTCGGGCAAGTCCATGACATTAAAATGCATCGCGGGAATAGAGAAGCCGGATGAGGGCTTTATCGCTATCGGTGACCGCGTACTGTTTGATTCATCTGCGAAAATTAATATTCCGTGCCGTGAACGTAAAGTCGGGTATCTGTTCCAGGATTATGCGCTGTTCCCGCACATGACGGCGTTCGACAATATAAATCTCATCTGCCATGATCCGGAACGCACGAAGGCGCTTCTTAGAAGATTTAATATCGAGAACTGCGCTTCATTGAGGCCTGCGAAAATGTCGGGCGGGCAGTGCCAGCGTACGGCACTTGCAAGGATGCTCGCATCTGACCCTGAAGTGATACTTCTCGATGAGCCGTTCTCGGCTCTTGATAACTACATGCATACGATCATCGAGAGGGAGATCATGGATATTCTCTCGGGATTCGACGGACCGTCGGTTCTCGTGTCCCACGACCGCAATGAGGTTTACCGTATGTGTGGAATGATAGGAGTAATGGATAACGGCAGCGTGATCGATGTGCAGGATAAAGAGGGATTCTTCGAGCATCCCGCGACAGTTGTGTCAGCGCGTCTTACGGGATGTAAGAATATAACTGCACTGACAGATGAAGGTTTTGCTTCAGACTGGGGCATTCAGCTTGAGCTGCCGTCCGGCTGCCACGCGAAGTTCGCGGGTTACCGTGCTCACTTTTTCGAGCAGGTCGGAGAAGATCAGAAGGGGGAGCCGAATGTGTTTGAGGTTAAGGTCGAGCGTGTTATCGAGGATACATTCTCGCGCGTGATCTGCTTCAGGCAGAAGGGAAATACGAGTGAGTCGCCTGATTCGCTTCTGACATATATTACGGGGAAGGATACGGATGCATGTGACGTGAAGTTTCTGAAGGTGGATCCTTCGCGTCTGATACTGCTGGAGAGATAAGATGATTATTGACGGGTGCGGAAGACATATCACATATCTGCGTGTATCGCTGACGGACAAGTGCAATCTGCGCTGTAAGTACTGCGTGCCGCCCGAGGGCGTGAAGATGCTTGATCACGCTGATATTCTGACGCATGAGGAGATGCTCAGGATCATAAGTATCCTTGTGTCGCTCGGCGTTAATAAGGTGCGTTTCACGGGCGGAGAACCTCTTGTAAGAAAAGGCGCGATGAATCTGATACATAATGTATCTTTGCTTCAGGATGCGCCGAAGTTGTGTATTACGACCAACGGCGTGATGCTTGCGTCGTATTTGCCTGAACTGCTCGATGCGGGTGTGAGTGATATCAATATAAGTCTCGATACTTTGCGAGGGTTCGTCTATGAGAAGATTACCGGAAGCGCGGAGCTTGATAATGTGCTGAAGGCAATTGATGCGTGTTATGACGCGGGCGTGAACCTTAAGATAAATGCGGTGCCGCTTAAAGGGATCAATGAAGAGGATATTCCCGCTCTTGCCGCTCTTGCGCGTGACAGAATGATCGATGTTAGGTTCATAGAACTGATGCCGATCGGATGTGCTTCATGTTGTGAAGGAATTTCAAATGCTGAAGTGAAGACGATGTTGACTTCGGTTTACGGTGATTGTGTGTCTTCTGAAGACGGTAATGCAGGCGGTCCCGCGGAATATGTAAGCTTCGAAGGTTTCAAGGGAAGAGTCGGTTTTATAAGCCCGATGACGCACGCGTTCTGTTCCGGGTGTAACCGTATAAGGCTGACGTGCGACGGAATGCTTAAGCTGTGTCTCGCGTCGCCCGAGTGTCTTGACGTTAAGACACTGATCCGCTCGGGAAAGACTGATGAGCAGACAGCAGAAGAGATAAAGAATGCGGTGTTAAGAAAACCCGCTAAGCACGGCCTCAAGTTTACTGACGGCCGTAATATGATAGGTATCGGAGGCTGATATGGGTAAGGTTATCGCTGTTTGTACAAGTGAGCGTAAGGGCACTGTTAAGATCCAGGTCGACAGTGCGGTTGTTATAAAGGACTTCGGTCTCGAGGGAGATGCGCATGCGGGATCCGAAAGACAGGTGAGTCTCCTGTCTTATGAGGCGTTCGAAGAGTTCAGAACACTTAATGAAGGGCGTGTGGATATTGTGCCCGGTGTGTTCGGTGAGAATCTGCTGGTGTCGGGATTTGATTTTAAGTCAATGTCCTTAGGCACTCGCTTTAAATGCGGCGATGTGGTGCTCGAACTGATGCAGATCGGTAAGAAATGCCACACGGGGTGCGAGATATCCAAGATCGCCGGCAAGTGCATAATGCCTGTTGAAGGTGTTTTCGCGCGGGCGCTGGAAGGCGGCGTGATAAGTAAGGGAGATGAGTTTGTTGTTGTGCAGAAGCCTTTTAAGGCGGGGGTGATTACTGCAAGCGACAGGTCTTACCGCGGTGAGCGTGAGGATTTAAGCGGACCCAAGATTATGGAGATCCTTGAGGCTCACGGGTACGACGTTATCACATCCGCGCTTCTGCCGGATGATGAGCCGGTATTAGCAGAAGCTCTTGTTAAGATGTGCGATATAGTAAAGCCGGATGTGATATTTACGACCGGCGGAACGGGATTCTCGCCGCGCGATCATATGCCTGAGGCTACGAAAAAGATCGCACACCGCGACGCTCCGGGTATCGCAGAAGCGATAAGGGCGTACAGTCTTAAGATCACTCCGAATGCGATGCTTTCAAGGGGCGCGTCAGTTATAAGAAATAAGACTCTGATCATAAATCTGCCCGGAAGCCCCAAGGCGGTCAGCGAGTGCCTGGAATACATTCTGCCGTCGCTTGAGCACGGGCTCGGGATCTTAAGGGGCGAGCAGACTGATTAATCGGCGTTTGTTATAATAGAATGATCAATCGGATAAAGGATGCGGATAATGAGAACAGATGACATGTCTGAACAGGTAAGGGAAGTGGCAAAGATCCACGGACTGACCAATACGTCGGCGGCTCTCGATTATGCGGCAAATGCACACGAGGGGCAGCTCCGCAAGAATTCGGATATCCCTTATATCAATCATCCGCTTAATGTGGCGTGTCATGCGATAGCGCTCGATGTTATCGATGATGAGATACTTGCTGCCTGCCTTCTTCACGATGTTGTCGAGGACTGCGACAGGACTTACGATGAGCTTCCCGTCAATGACGATGTAAGAAATATCGTCAGACTGCTTACAAGGGAACATCCCGATAAAGAGCATCGTGACGAATATATGCAGCGCTACTATGCCGGTATAGCCAAAGACCCCAGAGCTGCTCTTATCAAGTGTATCGACAGGTGCCACAATATAACCACTATGGCAAAGGGATTAAGTCCCGATAAGGTCAGACGTTATATTGTCGAGACAAGAAAGTATTATCCGGCTCTTCTTGACGCTGTGGAGAGCGTTCCCGAATATGAGAATGCGGCGTGGCTTCTGCGTTACCAGATCAAGAGCATGCTTAGCATATACAGCACTTACTGCAACGGGGACTGATATTACTGATTGTGATTACGCGTGTGGAGCTTCCTGTATTCGCGCGGCGTCATTCCCGTTATCTCGCGAAAAACTTTATTGAATCTCGTCGTTGACTGGAACCCCGCGAGAAAAGCGCACTCGGTTATGGAGAGCTTATCGTTAACCAGCAGGTTGATCGCATTCTGTACACGTATTCCCGATATGTAATCGGGGAAAGACATCTCAGTGTATTCATTAAAAAGCTTAGAAAAGTAGTACGGGGAAAGTCCCGTCTTCGCGGCTACCTGTGCTTCGGATATATCTTCGTTGGAATGTTCCGCGATATAGCTTAAAGCGGCACGGATATAATCCCATGATTTGTCGGAGAACTTCTCCGTACCGATCTGCTCGCGAAGTTCGGTCATAACATATTCGCCGATAAGAAGAAGGATCTGATAAACAAGAAGCTTGCAGCGAGTCTCTTTAAAGTGTTCGTTCTTACGGTACAGTTCCTGAAGTACATATATGAGATCTGTTATCTGCTTAACAAGATCCGGGTTCTTTCTGCGCGAGATAATATGGCATTTGTTAAGAAATCTCGAAGCGGCTGCAAGGTCGGTATTGTTCTCAATCAAAGATGATGAGAACTGGAAGAACATGGAACCGTGCTGGGGCATATATATGATCTCGTGAAGCTCTCTGGGCCATACGAGCATGATGTCCCCGATGCCGGGGGTATATACCGTGTCGCCGATCCTGTACTTGGTGCCTTTTTTCTGGACGATGGTAAACTCCGCCGCGTTGTGCCAATGGGACGGGAACTCGGTAAGGTATGTGCTGTCAGTGACCGCGATACCGTGAATATTCGTAAAATTTATTATCTCTTTGTCCATAAACATACAATAACAAAAAACGGTCAAAATACAATAAATTAATTCTGTTTTTACTCTGCTCTTAGCGATAATCTGACCTCAAGATGAGTACTAAAGTGACAGACTTTACGCGCGGCAATCCCGCCGTGCATATAATGAGGTTCTATTGGCCGCTGCTTCTGACCAGTATGCTGCAGCAGGTCTATAACTTCGTGGACATGATGATCGTCGGTCAGGGTCTCGGCGATCAGGCTTTCACGTCTGTCGGCAACATGGGATCGATCTTCTTCCTTATCGTAGGATTCTCGTTCGGTCTTGCGAATGGCTTCGGTGTCGTTATCGCACAGAGCTTCGGCGCTAAGAGGGAAGACGAGTTAAGACACAGACTTGCGGGAACGATTATTCTTACGGTATTTATCTCAGTCGTTCTTACGATAGCAAGTATTCTGTTCCTGCCGTTCGCGCTCAAGCTTCTTAACACTGACGCTTCGCTTATGAAGGACTGTCTTACGTACGGCTATATAATCTTCGGCGGACTTACGGCTTCGATCTGCTATAACGTCAGCGCCTCTTTGCTTAGGGCTTTGGGCGACAGCAAGACTCCTTTGACGGCGATCATAATATCTTCGATCGTTAATCTCGCTCTCGATGCGCTTTTTATCTTCGTGCTTCACACCGGTGTAGGCGGAGCGGCTGCAGCTACTGTCATCTCTCAGGTCGTATCGACGGTCGTGTGCGTAATAAGACTTACTAAGATCGAGATGCTGCACCTGAGCAAGAGTGACTTTGAGAACGACAGACGCGTATATTTCGATCTGTTCAGAAACGGTATCCCGATGGCTCTGATGAATTCGATCACGGCGATCGGATGCATGACGGTTCAGCACTTTATCAACAGCCACGGTGTCGACTATACAACTGCGTATTCCGCATGTTGCAAGTATCTGAATCTGTTCATGAATCCTGCATCTACGGCGGGTAACGCGATGGGAGCATATACAAGCCAGAACTACGGCGCGGGAAGGTTCGACCGGATCAGGCAGGGACTTTCAGTCTGTCTTAAGATCTCGTTCGTAACTTATATCTGCCTCGGAAGCCTCATGGTGTTTTTTCCGGAGACTCTGGTGCGCATACTCATTCAGGGTGATGCTGCCGTTAACCTTGCATGCAGCTTCCTGCCCATATGTGGTCTGTTCATTATCGCTGTCGACTGCCTTTTCGTAGTGCGTAACGGCGTGCAGGGTATGGGAGACCCGGTGCTGCCGATGTGGTCCGGTGTTATCGAAATGGTGCTTCGCATCGCGGCGATATGCCTTCTTATCGACCGTATCGGCTTCAGGGCGGCTGCCGTAGCCGAGGTGTGCGCGTGGTCGGGAGCGCTTCTTGTAAACATTTTCGCTTTCTGCCGCATACTGCTGCCGAACTTAAAGTGCGAAAAGCCGGCGCTCAAGTACGCACTGCCTCACAAGCTGAAAGTAAAATAATCCTATCTATTATAAATAATCATGTATTATAATGTTCCCGACTGTGTTGGAGGGGATTATCGCTGCATGAATAATGCCTGGCTTGATAATAATAAATCCGAGTTAAATGAATTGAAGGGTAAAAACCCCCTTGCGATTCCGCTTATCCTTATATTTTTCCTTATGGTCGTGATGGTCGCTTATACGTCACAGAATGTAAGGTCCGTTACTGTCCGTAACATCCATGAGGTCGGCTACGATAAGTTAACTTCCGTATGCGCGCAGATAGAGAATTACCTCGATACGACCAAGGGTATGCTCTGGGTTACTGCTTCGACTGTTGATCACATGGTTCAGAATGACCAGCCGACTGAAGCGATCCAACAGTATCTAGTTGATCAGACTAATGCTCAGATCGAGACGTTTAACTTCGACTATACGGGTTTGTATGGTTACGTAGGCGGTGAATATCTGGACGGACTTAACTGGGTGCCTGATGAAGATTATGAACCTACCGAGCGTGACTGGTATCGTCAGGCTATAGCGGCAAACGGAGATACCATAATCGTATCGCCTTATGTGGATGCCCAGACGGGTGAAGTCGTTATTACGATAACAAGAATGCTTACTAACGGCGAAGATGTAGTAGCCGTTGACCTCACTCTTGAGAATATCCAGGAGATGGCTAAGTCTCTTAATGTACGTGACGAAGGATACGGATTCATCTTTGACAGCGACGGTCTTGTGATCGCCTCTAAGGATGAGTCACTGAAGGGCCTTAATCTTAATGATATTGCAGGCATGCCAGAGCTGATGAGCAGAGCTGTCGAGACCCGGGACGGATACTTCGAGATCGAGATCGACGGCAGCACGAATACGGTATTCGTCCAGACAGTCCTTGATCAGTGGTATGTAGTAATTATCATCGATAACTCCGAGCTCTATGCAGAGTCCGTTCAACAGACCGCGGTCAATATTTTTATCTGCGTAATTATCTTTGCGTTGATTGCATTGTTCTATTTCCTGGGTTACAGGAACGACAGACGCACGTCCAGAAGGATCGCCGAGATGCGTGAAGAAGAGCAGAGACGCGAATATGAAGCGAAGGTGCTTAAGTTCGAGAAAGATGCCGCCGATTCGGCCAATCAGGCGAAGTCAGACTTCCTTGCCCAGATGAGCCATGAGATCAGAACCCCTATCAATGCGGTCATCGGTATGGATGAGATGATCTTAAGAGAGACGGCGGACCCAGATATCAGGGAATATGCGCTTGATATTAAGAGCGCAAGTAAGACACTCTTGTCTCTTGTAAACGGTGTTCTTGATTTCTCGAAGATCGAGAGCGGCAAGATGGAGATTATTCCCGTTGAATACAATACCGAAGAGCTGATAGACGATCTTGTTAATATGATCGCAGACAGGGCGGAGAAGAAGTACCTTGAGTTTAATCTCGAGATCGACGGTAATCTGCCTAAGACACTTCACGGAGATGATGTGCGTATAGAGCAGGTAATAATCAACCTTCTTACCAATGCAGTTAAGTATTCCGAGAAGGGATCCGTTACCCTTAAGATGAATCTCGAGCATATCGAAGATGATCAGTGTGTTATCTTTGTCGAGGTTAAGGATACCGGTATCGGTATCAGGGAAGAGGATATGGACAAGCTTTTCGAGTCGTTCCAGAGACTTGATGAGCGTAAGAACCGTAACATTGAGGGCACGGGTCTAGGCATGGCGATCGTGCAGGGTATTCTCACCATGATGGGCAGCCGAATCATAGTCGAGTCCGATTACGGTAAGGGATCGTCATTCTCGTTCCGGTTAAGACAGGGCGTTGTCGACGCGACTCCCATAGGCGAGTACGGAAGACACAGGAGCGAGAGCGAGGAAGAATCACAGCCTAAGAATCTTATTATCCATAATGCAGATATCCTGGTAGTCGATGATAACGATATGAACCTTAAGGTTGCCAAAGGTCTGATGAAGAAGCTCAACGTAGTCCCCGATACCGTTAATTCTGGTAAGAAGGCTGTCGAGATGATCAAGACAAAACATTACGACATCGTTCTTATGGACCACATGATGCCCGTTATGGACGGTATCGAGACACTGAAACTTATAAAAGACAATAATCTGATCGATGATACGACTATCGTCATAGCGCTTACGGCAAATGCTATAGCGGGTGCCAGGGAGATGTATCTGAAGGAAGGCTTCCGCGATTATCTGTCGAAGCCTATCGTTCCCGTGCAGCTCGAGAAGATGCTTGCGCAGTATCTGCCCGAGGGCTCGTATAAGTATGAATCCGATGAAAGCGATGCCCAAGAGAAAGAAGGCGGTCTTGTCGGCGCTCTTCGCCTGAAAGGCTTCAATGTCGATGCTGCGATGACTTACTGCATGGACGACGAGGAATTCTTCCGAGAACTTCTTAATACGTTCATCGGTTCCGAACAGGAGAAGACAGAGGCCATTACGGCGTTCTATAAAGACAAGAACTGGGCAGACTATTCCACATATGTTCATGCCCTTAAGAGCTCTGCTCGTACGATTGGTGCCGATAAGCTGTCAAAGATGGCTCTCGAGCAGGAGAATGCATCCAAGAATGAGAATATACCCGTTGTCATCGCGGGCTTCGATACCATGATGGAAGAATATGCGAATGTAACCTCGGCTATCCGCGCTGCGTTGGAGACAGACGGCGGCATAGATCCCGAAGATGACGGCGACGATCCTGAGATAATGGAGTTCCTGCCGGAATAATCAATCCTTCTTAGTCAGCATCTCGTATGTGACGCCGTACTTGGCGGCGATATCGCGTGCATAGGATGAGCCTTCAGGTGCTTTCTCCACGACCTTATACGAACGCTTTCCTTCTTCGCTTGCCATTACGATGGAAGATACGTTAAATTCGGAGGCATTCTCCGCAAGCTTGTGCATATGAGTGTTGAATATCGTGCGGCTGCCCTTGAGCCTTAATGCGCGCACGGCATCGACTGCTATGTAGTAGCCTTCTTCGAAAGAAGTGGTCGAGAAGCTCTCATTAAGAAGCACGAGGCTCTCGGAAGACGCGTCCTTAAAGATCTCCTTGAATCTTACGCATTCCTCTCCCAAGCGGCCCAGATCCATGGTCTTGTCTTCGTCCGCAGGGAAGTGGGTGAAGATCATGTCGACGGGAGTATACTCGAATGAATCCGCGGGCACATAGATGCCGCCCTGAGCGAGCGCATAAAGAAGTCCCGCAGCCTGCGTAAGCGTCGTCTTGCCGCCTCTGTTTGCACCCGTAAGAAGGAAGACAACGTGGTCCCTGTCGAAAACAAGATCGTTATCAACAACTTCATCAGCGCTTGCAAGGGAAGACGCGAGCTTCAAGTTATAAAATCCTTTCGCATTCATTATGCATACGCAGTCCTCGGCGGGTACGGGCTCCGCTTTACAGAAGTGCATACCCTTTTCTTTTGCTTTCGCGATGAATACGGCGAAATTGATGTAGTAGGTAAGTTCCGGGATAAGCTTGCTTATAGTAACGATGGAGATGTCTGAATAAGCGGAGAGAACGGAGCGCAATTTCTTTACGAGGTGGCTCATCATCTTCGAGGCGATGTTGGAAAGATAGAACGTGGAGTTCGAAGTTCCGTCGCCGTCGGGAATCTTGGAAAGAGTGGACTTATTGCCTATGACGCTCGTGTAATTGATGGCGTCGGTCAAAGTCGAATTGATCTTATCCAGAGCGCCTTCTGCGCCGGGTGTATCAGCAGGTTCGTATCGAAGCTCGCCGTCCCATTTTGTGTCCTCGTTGAGCCTGTCTTTGGCTGCTACCGCATCCGCGAAGTTGCTGACGATGCCAGACTTTCTGAAGGGCTTGGCGTTTACTGAGATAAGACCTAAGCTCTCGGCTTCGAATCTTGAATTAACGTTGATGCCGATGGTGACGCTCTGTATGGAGTTCGCATCGACGCTTATATTCTTAATGTCTTTCTTCATCTGCGCGAAGTTGGCATCAGAATAGAGGGTATCAATATAAGCAAGAAGATCCTTAAGTCCCTTGGATCTGATGCCGGGATCGGACAGACAGTCGTGAAGTGATTCGACGCAGGTGATGAAGGTCTTAAGTTCATCGAGTCTGTGCATGAGATCCCAAAGCCCGGGCTTCTCCTCGGCGTTCTTGCGCCAGGTGCCGTAATCCTTGAGGTAATCTATCTGATTCATAAGTCCGAGGAGCTTGTCTCTCATGTCGGGAAGATTATATATATCGTCGAATACATCCTGTCTGTACTGCGCGACATTGGGATCCGGATTCATGCCGGACAGTACGCGGATGATCATCTGCTGTTCCTTGGGGTCGCTTGTGATCTGCGAGGTTATGGTGTCGATACCGAGATCGTGGACTGTGGTGTCGCTCATAGTCTTGAAAGGTGTTTCAGAGCCGGGATTAAGAAGGCTGATGGCAGTTTTGTTGTCTGAAGACATATGCATTACCTCACAGGGAATTACTATTCAGATTATATAGTATAATGATCAAGGAAACTAATAAGGAGATAGAGGATTATGGGATTAGTTACTAAACTCATGAACAATGTATTGGGAAATCTCGCCGCAGGTGCGGTGAGCTCTCTTATGGAAGCCGATAACAAAGCGGCTGATGCCCGCAAGGCTGAAGCGCAGGCCAAGATGCAGGCTTATGAACTTCAGAAGAAACAGATGGAGGAAGATGCACGCCGCCGCAAGAAAGCTGAGGAGATCGCCACGATCAAGGCTCAGGCTGATGCAGATAAGGCTGCGCTTAATGTTAAGCTTCTCGACGATAAGACTTTCAATACCATGAGAGCGGGTATTGTTCTTTCCTGGTATATCGCGGGTATAGACGGCAATATCTCCAAGGATGAGGAACGTGCGGTCACGCAGAGAATCAGGAATATCAGACAGACGGGCGATATTCCCGAGAAGTACAGGGATGCATTGGCAGAACTTGAAGGGTACAGACCGATGACATTCGATGAGGTCAAGGTCTATCTGGACCGCGCCGACAATAAGGCTCTCGTCAGTCTCACATTAAGAGCCGAGTATATTGTCAAGATGGACGGGCTGTCGGCTGTGGAGAAATCTGCCATAGACGGCGTGAAGCTGTATGTGGAGGAGAAGACGGGCTATCACTTCAAGGATCTTCATACCATGCCTCTTACGGTCAGCATGATATGTCCGACATGCGGCGGAAAGCTCATTCCCGATGCGTCTTTACGCAAGGCGACATGTGACTACTGCGGCTTTACGAAACTGGTGGAATACAAATCATAAAAATATGATTTGCCAACTCGGATAAAATGGTATACAATTCTTTGGTCAAATCGCATTTGACTGATGTGGGTCATTAGCTCAGCTGGATAGAGCAACAGCCTTCTAAGCTGTGGGTCGGAGGTTCGAGTCCCCCATGGCTCACCACAGACACCGGACTGATGTCCGGTGTTTTTTGTTGCTTTCGTGTTCTGCCTGGGGGCATTTTTCTTCTGAAAAAGCAGCCTTAAAAAACTGCTTGACAGTTTGGACTTGTACAAATATAATCATTCATGCTTGCTCGAAGCAAGACGCGGCCGTGGCGGAACTGGCAGACGCGCACGTTTGAGGGGCGTGTGGTTAACCCCATACGAGTTCAAGTCTCGTCGGCCGCACCACATACAACCCGGATCTTGAGGATCCGGGTATTTTTTTACCCGTAATGCTTAATTTCCTTACATATTCCTATGCGAATGATGTTATTATATGTGCGTATGCGTAAATTAATTTTAAGAATATTGGCTTTGACAGCCGCTGTTATAGTTTTTATTCAGGCTCCTTTGACGGGGATTCGCGTTAATGCCGCGACTAATCCCGGAGCAGGGGACTTTGTCACCAGACTTTATAATTATGCTTTGTGCAGACAACCGGACGCTGCAGGGTATGAGGACTGGACCAATAAGCTTCTTACAGGTCAGACGAACGGTGCTGACGTCGCAAGAGGCATAATCACCAGCCAGGAAGCGATCAATATCGGTCTTGATGATTCGTGCTATGTCGATATGCTCTATCACGTCTTCTTCAACAGAGCACCTGACGATGCCGGAATGCAGGCTTGGACTGCTGCTTTGGCAGACGGTGCAGACAGGGGAGACGTAATGATGGGATTCGTCAATTCCGTCGAATGGGCTGATTACTGTGCCAATGCGGGTATCTTCTCCGGAAGTACCGCAGAGCCTTCCGTTCAGCTCGTACCTACCGATGAGTGCTACGCCTATATCAATAATCTGAACAGAAGTTTCTATAACACGACAATGACGGATATGCAGATCAACACTCTTGCAAATGATCTTACATATCTTCGTACAACGTGCAGACAGGCGGCTTACGATATTATCTTCAATGAGAATTTCATTGCAGCCGCGAAGACATCTTCTCCGGGTAAGGTCGTAGATATATTCTACCGTGCGTTCGAGGGAAGAGCTCCTGTCGCAGCTGAGACATATGCGCTCGTTAATGCGATGAACGGCAATATCAATCTTGATTATCTGTTTAATTACTTCGTTAACAGACAGTCATTCATGACTTCCTGTGTTAGCAGAGGTCTTATGCCGGGTACTCAGGTTGTAGTTAATACCGCAGGCATAACGGATGAAGCTCTTACTTCTTATTTCGATGATGCCGCATTTATCGGCAACTCCGTAACGGCGGGTTTCCCGATGTACTTCTCCGCTAACGGCAGAGGTCTTCTCGGTAACGTGCAGGTATATGCGAGAGTAAGTTACTCATTCCTTACGGATATGAACAGCATGTCCGGATATATGCTTCAGTACAACGATATCGAGATGCAGGCAGCATCGCTCATTAACATGGCGGGCGTTCAGAAGGTGTTCATCTGCATGGGTACGAATGATCTTGTCGGTACGGAGGCTTCAGTCGTCTATGACAGGTATATCGATTACATCAACGGTATTATCTCGTCGAATCCCGGTATCCGTGTTTTTATCGTTTCCACTCCTCCGAGAGTAGATTCGACTCAGACTCCGGGGCTTACGAATGAGAAGATCGATGAGCTTAACGAGATGATGAGCGAGTACTGCGCGAATAATAACCTCGACTTTATCGATATCAATACGCCTTTGAAGAACAACACTGACAGTCTGTATGCGAATTATTCGAGCGACGGCTACGTTCATATGAATAATACCGGCTACGGCGTATGGGCGGGTGCGATCACATCTTATGTAAGATCCATGCTCGCAGCCGAGCGTCATATCTACAGATACAGAGGCGCGTAATGTCCCTTATAAGAAGAGCCGAGTCAAAGGATCTGCAAAGAATATCGGACCTTCTGCTGCAGGTGCTTACGGTACATCACGAGATACGTCCCGATATATTCAAAGGAAACTGCCGTAAATATAACGACAGACAGATCCTTGCGCTTATCGAGAATGATTTAAGACCCGTCTTCGTATATGAAGATGATGACGGCGTTGTTCAGGGCTACGCTATGTGCGTTCTTGAGCAGCATCCCGGCAACAATATCCTGACTGATATAAAGACTCTGTATATCGATGACCTCTGTGTGGACGAGAATGCCAGGGGAACGGGGATAGGAAAACAGCTTTTCGAGTATGTGAAAGCATATGCAAAAGAGCAGGGATGCTATAATCTCACGCTCAATATGTGGGAAGGCAACGACAGAGCCATAAAGTTTTACCGTGACCTCGGACTTGTTCCTTATAAGTACGGCATGGAGACAATTCTCTGAAAGTGGTATAATTTAAGTTCGTAATTCAGATTACCGAACTTCAAGGAGAATCACATGAAGAAGATCATGCTGGGCAACGAGGCAGTTGCCAGAGGAGCTTACGAGGCAGGTATCAAGTTTGTCTCATCTTATCCCGGAACACCGAGTACCGAGATTACCGAAGAAATTGCAAAATATCCCGAGGTAGCATGCGAGTGGGCGCCGAACGAGAAGTGCGGTGCCGAAGCTGCAATAGGCTGCTCGGTCAGAGGCGGCAGGGCAATGACCTGCATGAAGCACGTAGGTATGAATGTATGTGCCGATCCTCTTTTTACCGCATCATATACAGGAGTTAACGGCGGACTTGTCTTCTGCGTTGCAGACGACCCCGGCATGCACTCCTCTCAGAATGAGCAGGATTCCAGAAACTATGCGCGTGCATCCAAGGTTCCGATGCTCGAGCCTTCCGATTCCGAAGAGTGCAGAGTATTCACGAAGTATGCTTTCGAGTTCTCTGAGAAGTACGATACTCCCGTTATCATCAGACTTCATACAAGAGTATCCCACTCAAGATCAGTAGTTGAGACAGAAGAGCCTCAGCCCATAACTATCAAGGATTATGAGAAGAATCCTCCCAAGTATGTCATGATGCCGGCATATGCCATCGGTAAGCATGTAGTAGTAGAGGACAGAACTTCCAAGATCATAAGCGATGTTGAAGTTGATCCTGAGGGCGTAGGTCTTCATAAGATCGAGATGCGAGACACAAAACTCGGTATCATCACAGACGGCGCGGCATATCAGTATGTAAGAGATGCGCTCCCTAATGCGAGCGTATTGAAGCTCGGTCTCGTATGGCCTCTTTCCGAGAAGGTTATCAAGGACTTTGCTTCTAAGGTCGACAGACTTGTTATCGTTGAGGAGCTCGATCCTTTCCTTGAGACAGAGATCAAGGCTATGGGCGTAAAGTGTGAGGGTAAGGATCTTTTCACACTGCAGGGCGAGTATTCCATCAGACTTCTTAAGGAGAAGCTTACAGATGAAGAGCTTCCTGTGGCTGCTCTTGATCCTGCTAAGCTTCCCGAGATTCCCGGACGTCCTCCGGTACTTTGTGCAGGCTGTCCTCATAAGGGATTGTTCCTTGCTCTGAAGAGACTTAAGGTAAACGTTACAGGCGATATCGGATGCTATACTTTGGGCGCTCTGCCTCCTATGCAGGCAGTAGATACAGTAGTTTGTATGGGTGCTTCCGTAGGTATGGCTCACGGCTTTGACAAGGCTACGGACCATGAGGATTCGAAGAAGACCGTAGGTGTTATCGGAGATTCCACATTCCTGCATTCGGGTATTACGAATCTTATGAATGCCGTTTATAACGGAAGCTGCATCACACTTATCATCCTCGATAATTCCATTACGGGTATGACAGGTCACCAGCAGAATCCCTGCACGGGTAAGAATATCAGACTCGAGGCGGCTCCTGCCGTATCTCTTGAGAAGCTCTGCGAGAGCGTAGGCGTAGTGCCTGAAGCCATCCGCGTCGTCGATCCTGTCGATACATTCGGATGCGAGCAGGTTATCAAGGAAGAACTCGCACGTGATGTTGTATCTGTGGTTATAGCAAGACGCCCCTGCGCTCTCATCCCGACAGGAAGAGCCAAGAAGGGTATCGAGGCTTCTGTTGATTATGATAAGTGTAAGAAATGCGGCGCTTGTGCAAGGATCATGTGTCCTGCATTGACGATCGATGAGAGCGGATTCCCTTCGATCGATCCCGAGTCTTGCAATAACTGCGGACTGTGCGTAAATATGTGCAAGTTCGGGGCACTCGAGAAGGCGGAGGAGTAAGAATATGAGTAATGAGATCAATGCTTCAATAGTACTTGCCGGTGTAGGCGGTCAGGGAACGCTTATCGCAGGTAAGCTTCTCGGTATCCTGGCTATGAATCTGGGACTCGATGTAAAGGTATCAGAGGTCCACGGTATGAGCCAGAGAGGCGGTTCGGTTGTTACTTACGTAAAGATCGCACCTGAAGTTCATTCGCCTATTATCGAAGAGGGAACTGCTGACTTTGTTCTCTCATTCGAAGAAGTTGAGTCTGTAAGATGGGGCAAGCTTCTTAAGAAGGGCGGCACCATGATCGTTAATACACAGCAGATCAAGTCTCTGCCCGTACTTATGGGCCAGATGAAGTACCCTGAAGGTATCATCGAGGCTTTGAAGGATGCGGCGGGAGATGATGCGAAGATCGTTCCCATCGATGCGACGGGTCTTTCACTCGAGACCGGTACGACCAAGGCTACCAATATTGTAATGCTCGGTGCGTTGTCCAATTACCTCGGCGCTGATGACGAGCAGTGGCGTAAGGCTGTAGAAGAAGCTTTCGCAAGCAAGCCCAAGACTATCCCGGGAAATCTCTCGGCTTTCGAGAAGGGAAGAACGGCAGGTCAGGCATGAATTTAGGCAAGTTTAGCAGCACAGAACTCGGAAGTACATACAACTTCACGGTACTCGTAGTAGAGATGACCGAGAAGGTCTCGAAGACGGATAAGCCCTTCGTGACTTTCACTTTTTCTGACGGCACGGATAAGATCAGCGCCAATTATTTCGACAAGACCGAGGCAGCTATGAAGGCTATCGGCGTCGATGTGGGCAAGGTCGTAGATCTTACTTTCAACGTTAAGCTTTATAACGATAAGAAGAATTTCACCGTCAACAATGTGATCGTATGTCCCGACCCTGATGCCAAGGTGGAGAAGTTTGTTCCTGCTCCTCCTTATGATATCGATGATATGTATAAGAAGATTATCGACAGTATCAAGAAGGCTACGGGACGTGAGTATGATTATAATACTTTGGATGTGCCTTCGACAGACTTCAGTGCTGCAGCTCTTGCCATAAGGATTCTTAATAACAACCGTGAAGCTTTCTGTAAGTCTTCCGCGGCCCACAGCATTCACCACGATATAAGAGGCGGTCTGATCTATCACACGTTCAGAATGGTCTATACCGCATTTTATCTTGCCAAGGTATATAAGAGCATCAATCTGGAGATCCTTATCTGCGGAACTGCTCTGCATGATATCGGCAAACTCCATGAGCTTGATACCGATGATTTGGGCTCTGCAGATTATTCTGTCGACGGACGACTCTTCGGTCACGCCGTGATCGGTATGGAGATGGTAGCCGAAGAGGCGAAGAAGGGATCTTATAACGATGAGGAAGTCCGTCAGATCCGTCATATGATCGCATCCCATCACGGATCTCTCGAATACGGAGCCATCACAACTCCCGCGACTCCCGAGGCTTTCCTGCTTCATGAGATCGACATGATAGACTCGCGTATGTATATCTTCGAGAAGGAGCTCGGCAAGGTAGATCCCGGTCAGATGACGGACAGGGTTTTCGCTTTGGAGAATTCGTCTTTATATAAAACCAAGTGATTTTCATCTGAAAGCTTAAGTTCAAAAAGAATAATTATTATCTTTCATTTTGATACGCCGGGTTACCTATCTCTAACTTTCTTGATGATTGAGGAACTTTTTTCCCATATAATTGAGATGTCAATAAAAATGTCAGGGGGACAACAAAATGTTCGATTACACAGGAAAAGTAGTTGCAATCACAGGCGCATCATCCGGTCTCGGAAAGCAGATGGCTGAAGGATTTGCACAGCAGAATGCAAACCTCGTTCTTCTTGCAAGAAGAGTAGAGAGACTCGAGGCAAGTGCCAAGGAATGGTCCGAGAAGTACGGAGTAGATGTTCTGCCCGTAGCATGTGACGTAACTGATTCCGAGTCCATTGCAAATGCAGTAAAGGCTGTTAAGGAGCACTTCGGTCACTGCGAAGTAATCATCAACGATGCAGGCGGAGAGAAGGGTACAGGTACGCCTTTCGTTGATTACAAGAGAGAGGACTGGGACTTCACACTTAACCTCGATCTTACTTCCGTATTCACGGTTTCACAGGCTTTCGTTAACTTCATGAAGGAAGCTATGGCTGAGGGCAAGCAGACATACGGCCGTGTAATCAACATCGCTTCTATCTACGGTATCGTAGGTAATACAGCTATCCCCACAATCGCATATCACACAACAAAGGGTGCGGTAGTTAACTTCTCCAGAGGTGCAGCTGCAGAGCTTGCTACATCCAACATCACAGTTAACACGATCTGCCCCGGTTACTTCTACACAGAGCTTACAACTGAGACACTGAACTCTGATTATTTCCAGGCATTTGCTAATCAGTCCGTTCCTATGAAGAGATACGGTAACGAGGGTGAGCTCAACTCTGTTGCAGTATTCCTCGGCGCTGAGGAGTCCTCCTATGTAACAGGTCAGACGATCGCTGTTGACGGCGGTTACACCTGCGTCTGATAAGACTTTCAAATGACAGAAATGAAAACCGCGGCAAAACGCCGCGGTTTTTTATTATTAAAAATAGTATAATATTTTTTATTAAACCGCTGTGAGGTGCAGATATGGCAGTTAATGACTATAAGTATGATGTTTGCGTTGTAGGAGGATGCGGTCATGTCGGCTTGCCATTGGCAATTATGTTTGCCAATCGCGATAAGAAGGTAAGCATCTATGATATTAATGAGAATAATATTGCTACTGTTAAGAGCGGAGTTGTCCCTTTTCATGAGGAAGGTGCCCAGCCGCTTCTTAAGAATGCTTTGGCGTCAGGTAATCTGCAATTGTCTTCAGATGCAAGTGTATTAGGTGAATCAGAGATAATTATTGTAATTATAGGTACTCCTGTAGATGAGCATCTGAACCCGAGGGTAGATATCCTCAAGAAGACTCTTAAATCCATTTCGCAGTATATGACAGATGACAAACTGCTGATACTTCGAAGTACAGTATATCCCGGTGTAACTAAGAGAACCAAAGACTGGTTGGAAGAAGACGGTCACCATTGTGATATAGCATTTTGTCCAGAAAGGATTCTTGAGGGAAAAGCCGTAGAAGAATTAACGTCATTGCCACAGATCGTATCTTCGTTTACGGAAAGCGGTGTTAACAGAGCATCAGCACTCTTTAAACTTCTTACGGATGATATTGTTGTAGTAGAACCTATTGAAGCCGAATTGACAAAACTTTGTACGAATGTATGGCGTTATATAAAATTCGCCGTATCCAATCAGTTCTATACTATTGCCAATGATTATGATGTTGATTTCTATAAGATCCATAATGCTATGACCTATAATTATCCGAGATGTAAGGATTTCCCGCGTCCGGGCTTTGCTGCGGGACCGTGTCTGTTTAAGGATACGATGCAGCTGGGCGCTTTCAGCGATAATGATTTTAATCTCGGACATACGGCTATGTTGATCAATGAAGGCCTGCCGAATTATGTATGCAAGACTCTTCGTAAGCAGTATGATCTGTCGAAACTGACCGTGGGGATTCTCGGAATGGCTTTTAAGGCCGAGAGTGATGATATCAGAGAATCCCTTTCGTATAAGCTTAAGAAGATATTTGATTTTGAAGCTAAAGAAGTTCTTTGTTCTGATCCTTATGTTAAAGATGATCGATTTGTTTCTGAAGAAGAATTGATAACCCGATCAGATATTATTATCATTGCTACACCTCATAAGTTATATAAAGAATTAACGATACCTTCTGATAAAAAGGCAGTTGATATATGGAATATTCTTGGTAACGGAGGGAAGATCTGATGAAGATATTAGTTACAGGTTCAGCCGGCTTTATTGCAGGATATCTGGTTGATGAATTGCTCAGAAACGGGCATACCGTTGTCGGTATTGATAATTACAGCAAATACGGACATGTTCAGAAAAGTTATGATAACAACCCCAATTACAAGTTTGTAGAGGGAGATGTTAAGGATACCGAATTAATGAAATCTCTGATAGAGGATTGCGATCAGGTCGTTGCCATTGCAGCGATGATCGGCGGCATTACTTATTTTCACGAGTATGCATACGATCTTTTCGCAGAGAATGAGAGGATAACCGCTTCTACTTTCGATGCGGCGTTGTGGGCACATAAGAACAGGCACCTGAAGAAGATTAACGTTCTGTCTTCTTCGATGGTTTATGAGTGTGTAAGTCACTATCCCAGTATAGAAGGCGATCAGAAGAACTGTCCTCCTCCTTTGTCCACATATGGTTTTCAGAAGCTTTCATGTGAATATTTCGCGAAAGGCGCATGGGAGCAGTATAAGCTTCCGTATACCATAATCAGACCGTTTAACTGTGTCGGTACCGGTGAGCAGCGGGCAAAAGATGAGAAGGAGATTATGTCCGGTAATGTTAAGCTTGCGATGAGCCATGTTGTTCCCGATATTGTTCAGAAAGTATATAAGGGACAGGATCCTCTCCATATCTTGGGAAGCGGAGATCAGATCCGTCACTATACTTACGGCGGTGATCTTGCACGCGGAATACGACTGTGTATCGAGAGCGAGAATGCCGTGAATGAGGATTTCAATCTTTCCACACCGGTATCTACGACAGTAACAGAGTTGGCTACAATGATCTGGCAGAAGATCAACGGGGATAAGCCGTTGACATTTGTTCACGATACTCCGTATGTATATGATGTTCAGAAGAGAGTTCCTTCTGTGGAGAAAGCAAAGAGATTATTGGGATTCGAGGCTGATACTGATCTGAGTACAACACTGGATGAAGTTATCCCGTGGATCACTCATCAGATCGATATAGGAAATATCTGATATGGGAGAAGATCTGGAGAAGTTATACAGTAATCGATTCAGTCCTGAAGAACAAAGAAGGAAGATTGAGGTTTGGAAGATCCTTTGCGATCATTTCTTCAGTAAATACATACCTGAAGATGCAGTGGTTCTTGATCCTGCTGCCGGGTATTGTGAATTTATTAATCTGATCACGATAAAGGGCGAAGGCAGAAGGATCGCATGCGATCTGAACTCGGAGATGCCACAGCATGCTGCAGATAATGTTGAGACTCATGTTTGTTCTGCCGATGATCTGAGTTTTCTGGACGATAGTTCAGTGGATGTTGTTTTTATTTCCAATTTCCTTGAGCATTTGAAGGATAAGGACAGTGTGATGACTTTTATCAAGGAGATTCACCGTGTTTTGAAGCCCGGCGGTAAGTTTCTTGCTATGCAGCCCAATATCCGGTTCGCATATGACGTATATTGGGATTTCTTCGATCATCATACAGCATTGTCTGACAGAAGCTATGCCGAGGCTTTGGAGCTTGCAGGCGGATTTAAGCTTACGACGATGATACCTCGGTTTATGCCTTATACGACCAAAGGGAAACTGCCGGTAAAACCGTTTCTTGTCAGAATGTATCTGTGTTTCAGACCTGCCTGGAAGATACTCGGAAAACAGTTCTTTGCGGTGGCCCGGAAGACTTGAAATGCTTGATATAGTAGTCCCGGTTTATAACGAAGGTAAGAATATCAGAACTCAACTCCTTAAAGTTGAGGAATGCATTAAGTCTGCCAAAAGAGTATTGATCGTATATGACTTTGAAGAGGATGATACGCTTCCCGCATTGAAGACCGTCGAGCCTGAATTGTCCTATCCGATAATCAGGATCAGAAACAAATACGGGCGCGGGGCTCTTAATGCCATAAAGACCGGGCTCGAAGAAGCCGGGTCTGAAGCAGTCCTTGTAATGATGGCTGATCTGTCTGACAGTATAGAGATCGTTGACCGTATGCATGAGATGATAGTGACTGGTGAAGCCGATCTTGTATGCGGATCCCGTTATATGAAAGGCGGAAAGCAGCACGGCGGTCCTGTCCTTAAGGGATTGTTTTCGCGGATGGCAGGTGTAACGCTTCATCTTTTCTCCGGAATCCCCACACATGATGTAACTAACAGTTTTAAGATGTACCGCAAGAAAATGCTCGATTCGATCACGATAGAGAGTAACGGCGGATTTGAAATCGGAATGGAGATCACGGTAAAAGCGTATTTGTCCGGATATACGATCAAAGAGATCCCGTCAGAGTGGTTTGACCGCTCGGAAGGAAAGTCGAATTTTCATATGTGGAAATGGATGCCTCATTATCTGCATTGGTATTTTTTGTGTATTTTTTCTCCTAAGGTCAAAAACAGATGATCAAAATACCGGAATCAATAAAAGGCGTCAAATTACGCAGAATCATTTATATTCTGGTGCTTATAGCGGCAGTTGTTCTTCGCCTGATCAATATCGATGTTCCTCTTATGAATCAGGCGCATGAATTCAGACAGTCTCAAACTGCCATAGCGGTTCAAAGATTCTTCCTCGACGGTTTTGATCCGATTCATTATCAGGTGCCGGTGTTCGGTGAGCCTTGGAGTCTTCCTTTTGAATTTCCCATATATCAGATCGTTTTGTATCTGATTATGCTTTTGGGCGGGCTTGCCGATATAACTGTATGCGGCAGGATTCTGAGTATTTCTGTTTTTGTGATCTCAGCGATCATATTGCATGTATTGATAAAAGAGATTGCAAATGAGCGGATTGCTGATGTGACCGCTGTTGTTTATTTGTTTTCTCCGTTCGATATCTATTGGTCGCGTGCAGTTCTGGTAGATTATCTGTCGGTACTGTTCGCCCTTGTGTATGTTCTGCTGTTTGTTAATTACCTTAAGAAAGGTAAGCCTGTATTTGCCGTTTGCGGTGTTCTTGCAGGTATATTGGCGTATCTTCAAAAGGCATCTACAATGTTTCCGTATGTAGTGTTTTTGGCGTTCGTGATTCTTGACGGAGTTGTAACGGCTTATAAAAAGAGCACGCGGAATCACTTTTTCAAATGGCTGATTAATGATATACACACCCGATTGTCCGGATATGTATCTGTTTTTGTTCTCGCTGTGGTTCCTGTGATTCCGGTTATGATCTGGGACAGATATGCTGACGCGATTAAGTCTGAAGGTAATTGCTTCTACAGAAGTCTGGTAAGTGATAATCTTAACGAATGGTTTTACGGGTCACCGGAACAGCGTCTCGATCCGGCGTGTTGGAGCGGTATTTTTCAAAAGCTGACTTCGCTTTGCGGGGGACCGTTATTATTGTTGTTTTTAGTAGCTATCTACTTTTTGGGTACTAAGAAAGAGTATATAAAATATCTGTTGTTTGCGGCCGTATCTGTTGTCAGTGCCCCTTTGATATTGTTCAATCTGTATTACCGCCATTCGTACTATTTTATTGCCGTTACTCCCGTATTCGCTTTTTTCATCGGAATTATGATGTATGAGATGTTCAAGGGGATTTGGAATCGAAAGTTATTAGTAATCATATTTTTATCAACGATTATTTTCTACAATTACCGTTCGCCGTATTTGGATGCGACTTACTTTTTTTACAGGGTAGAGGACCCGGGTGTCAATCTCCTCGAACAGCTCACAACTGTTGATGATCAGATTATCTGTGCAGACGGTGATTGGAATCCTATCGTGTTTTATACCATAGAACGAAGAGGTTTGATGTTGTATCACTATGACGGGTACTCATTTGATACTGTGTATGAAGAAGTACTCAGTAATGATCATGATGATTACAGCTATTTATACGGGTATATTATGGAAGATATCATTTCCGTAATTAATATGTATCCCGATAATATTCAAATGTTCAGCTATCCTTATTATGGCGCAAAGCTGTATTCTGATGAATCATTCCCGGTATCTGATATCGAAGAGAATGCGTGGAGTGTTTTTGATACTGAAGTAAACACAGATGATGAACAGCTGATCAGATTCGACAGAAACGGAGACCGAAGCAGTGCCGCGTATGCGGTAAGGATTGAAACTGAAACCCAGATCCTTGATACCGCAATCATATTCGCCGAAGGATCAGACTACGCCTATTTATCGACAAAAGGTGTCAGCGGAATAATGCATATCGAATTCGAGACCGCTGACATCATAACGATGAGCAGCGTCGAATTTAACATTACATAAGTACTCAGATGATGTTCTTGATACCGTCGCAGATTCTCTTTACTGCGGAGGGACGGTTCATCGTGTAAAGATGGATGCCGTCGCAGCCTGTTGTAAGAAGGTCAATGATCTGGCTGATGGCATACGCAAGACCTGCATCAAGGAATGCATCCGGATTATCGCCGTAGCGGTCTACTATGCGCTGGAAGTTATCGGGCAGCGTGGCGCCGCATGTGGATACCATTCTCTTAATCGATGCGACAGTAAGGCAGGGCATGATGCCGGGTGTGATCGGTACGTCGATGCCTGCGATCCTGGCGCTCTCCACCATGTCAAAGAAGTACTTGTTGTCGAAGAAGAGCTGCGACAAAAGCACATCGGCACCCGCGTCAACTTTCTTCTTGAGATTACGGATCTCCGTGACTTTGTCGGGAGATTCCGTGTGGCACTCGGGATAGCATGCGCCCGCGATACAGAAGTTTGTCTTGGGCTTAATGTATTCGATAAGCTCGCTTGCGTGTGAGAATACGCCCTTAGCGGGTGCATTAGGGTTAACGTCGCCTCTTAATGCGAGGATGTTCTCGATGCCTGCATCCGCGAGTTCTTTGCTGAATTCGTCAATCTCGTGCTTATCGTACGAGAGGCATGTCAGGTGAGCGACAGGCTCAGTATGATACTGCTCCTTGATCTTCTTGCAGATCGCGATCGTCTTGTTGTTGTTCGAAGATCCGCCTGCACCGAAGGTAACCGAGATGTAGTCGGGATGAAGATCGCACAGCATCTCCAAAGTCTCGTCGATATTATTAAGTTCCGACTCTGCCTTGGGTGGGAAGATCTCGAAGGAGAGTATGGTCTTGTCCTGCTTGTAGATATCTGTAAGTTTCATATGATTCCTCATGCAATACTTATTCTGCGAATCATTTTATCATATGAAACTTTGCTTTATACGACAAAAAGCGATAGAGTACGTAATATGTATTATTTGATTGAGAGTACGTTGCCGTCCTGTCCCCTGAAGAGAAGAAGAAATGGCTGTAATGCATACCGAACATATCGACTTTTTTGATCCGTTAAAGATCGCGGACAGCGGACAGGCGTTCCGTATTCATCCGATAGATGATACCCATACCGAGCTTGTCGCACACGGACAATATCTTCAGATCGCATCTTTGGGTAATAATGACTTCGCTTTCTCGTGTACTGAAAAGGAATTCAAAGATATATGGCAGGACTACTTCGATCTTGATACGGACTATGTGAGCGCCGTTAAGCGTATAGATAAGGAAGATGATTTCCTTAATGCCGCTGCCTCGTTCGGATACGGAATAAGGATCTTACAGCAGGAAGTCTTCGAGACCGTCATCTCTTACATAATCTCACAGAGAAGATCCATCCCTTCGATAACCACATGTGTTGACCGTTTCTCGGGACTTGCGGGTGACAAGATCAAACTGCCGAAGCTCGATAAGCCTTTCGTGAAGCCTCTGAAGAAAGAGTATTATGCTTTTCCCTCGGTTGGACAGGCTTCGAAGATCACGGCGGAAGAACTTAACGGTATCGGTGCAGGGTACAGGACGGCATATATAATGTCTGCAGTAAATGATTTCGCAAGCGGCAAGCTTGTTTCCGACCAGATGAAGAAGCTTGATGACGACGAGCTCTATGAAGTGCTTACCGCTATGCACGGCGTCGGAGTAAAGGTCGCGAACTGCGCTATGCTGTTCGGCTTTCACAGGACGGGAAGGTTTCCCGTAGACGTATGGATAAAGAGGATAGAGGATAAGTATTATAACGGGCATTTCGATGCGGACCGTTATCCCGGTACTGCAGGGATCTTACAGCAGTTTATGTTCTACTATATCCGCAAGGGGATTACTTAAGCTTAAAGTAGTTATTCAGCTGGCACTTTATGTTGCCGTTATAAAGCTTGACTCTCTTATCTGCCTTGTGTCCTGTGGCAACCTCGAACGAATCGTCGGGAGTTATTACCGACAGTCTCATTCCGGGACGGCAGAAGCCCTGAGAAGTAAGATACAGGGAAGAGATCATTTTGTAGATCTCGGCTGCTTCCTCGGGTGTCATGAGACGGCCTCCGTAGGGAGGGTTGGTTATAACCATTGTGCGTGAGAATCCCGTTATCTTCTCGAATGCCGAAGGCGTTCTTGTCGCTGCATCGGCTACGGTGAACCTGATGTGATCGGCGACACCTGCTGCTTTTGCATTTCTTATTGAAGACTCGATCGCTTTGGCATCAATATCGGAGCCGAAGTAGAAGCAGTCGTCGGTCGCTTCCGCATCTTCAAGTGAAAGCGCTTCCTCGAGTGCCTTTTTCTTCGCATATTCACCTATGTAAGGAAGGTTTTCATATGAAAAGGATCTGTTTTTACCCGGTGCGATATTACAAGCCATCATAGCGGCTTCGATGAGTATCGTTCCCGATCCGCAGAACGGGTCGGCAAGCGCTTCCGCACCGTAGGGTCTGTATCTTCCGAGTGTGATCATGCCGGAAGCAAGTGTCTCTCTTATCGGCGCTTCGTGTGTAAGCGGGCGGTAGCCTCTCTTATGAAGACCTTCGCCGGAAGTGTCGATCATGAGGGAAACGACATCGTTTACTATACCGAACTGTATACGTACTACACCTTTAGCAGCGTCCTCTGCTATGATGCCGTCTGCACCGAGACCTCTTGCTTTACACAGAGACTTGACCACAGCCTTCTTCACGAGGCTTTGGCATGCGCTGATACCGAACAGTTTGGACTTTCTTGAATAACCGTTGATTATGAACGCGTACCCGTCGGGGATGAATTCGTCCCACGGCAGCGCACATGTACCGTCGAAAAGCTCGGAGAACTCTGCCGCAGGGAAGGAGCCTACTTCGAAAAGGACACGCTCGGCTCGCCTTGTCCACATATTGGCTCTGGCGACATCGGATTCCCATGTATCGTCATCCGCATTTAGGACGACCATACCGTCGGAAACGTTGATATTGCTGCGCTCGTAGCCGATCGCAGTGAGGTCGTCGCGCACGCAGCTTTCGAGACCGAACAGACATGTAAGTACGATTTTCATACGTGCAATTATACCCTATGCGAAAATCGGCGTGTCAATATCTTTTTTTGATTTTTTTGTGTATTTCTCTCGTGGACACCCCTGTGTGAATAATTACACTTTAGTCACTTAAAGCCTTGATTTACCGTGTTTCCATGTTGTGTAAAGTGTTTGTAATAATTCGGCAACAATCTGGACGCATTCTCCAAAGAGGCGGGTTTTATTGGCCTGACGGGTTGTGAACTTTCGGAACGCTTGTTTTGAGGTTATCGACAGAGTTATGAACATTATGAACACTTTTCGTTTGAAAATGATCAAATATCGGCGGTTTTCAATTTATAAGATAAATATTCTTTGATAACATTTAATCGGATATTATTCTTAATTACTTGTAACATGAGTGTTATAATCAGTTCGAATTTACGAGGTGGCCTATGTCTGATTTAAAAACAACAGCACAGATGTCCAAGACAGCATCTTTCACGATGGCTCTTCTGGACAATGAGACCAAGACGAAAGCTCTCGAAGCTGTAGCTTGTGCACTTCTCGAGAACAGGGACCGTATCTTCGAAGCCAATCAGAAGGATCTTACAAGATCCGAGGGCGAAGGTCTTGAGGGACCTTTGATGAAGAGACTTCGTTTTGACGAACATAAGCTTAACGATGTAGTAGACGGTATAAGAAGTCTTCAGAACCTTAATGATCCTGTCGGTGAGATCAAGCTTCATACTACGCTTGATGACGGGCTGGAGCTTTACAGGGTTACATGCCCTATCGGCGTTATAGGAGTTATTTTCGAGTCTCGTCCGGATGCACTTGTTCAGATCGCATCCCTTTGTCTTAAGAGCGGCAATTCCGTTTTTCTAAAGGGCGGAAGGGAAGCTGCCGAGACCAACCGAGTTCTTTATGAGGTTATAAGAGATGCTTCCGTAAGCAACGGCCTGCCTGAAGGATGGATCAATCTTCTTGAGAGCCGCGAGGAAGTAAATGCCATGCTCTCACTGTCGGATTATATCGATCTGATCATCCCCAGAGGCTCCAATGCTTTTGTTCAGTATATTATGCAGAACACGACGATCCCCGTTATGGGACATGCCGACGGTGTATGCCACACATATATCGACAGATATGCTGATGAGGCTACGGCTTTGAAGGTGGTTGTTGATGCGAAGACTCAGTATGTATCCGTATGCAATGCCACGGAGACTATACTTATCGACAAGACGCTCGAGACTACACTGATGCCTAAGATCATCGCGGCACTCGAGGATAAGGGCGTTACGGTCCATCTTGAGTCGGAAGTAACCGAGTGGCATCACGAGTATCTTGATTATGAAGTATCGATCAAGCTTACAAGCAGCATCGATGAGGCGATCGATCATATCAATAAGTACGGTTCCGGTCATACAGACGCGATCATTACGACAAATAAGGAAAGAGCCGAATACTTTATGAATAAGGTCGATTCGGGAAGCGTGCTGCTTAACTGCTCCACAAGATTCGCGGACGGTTTCAGATACGGCTTCGGTGCAGAAGTTGGAATCTCCACAAGTAAGCTTCATGCAAGAGGTCCCGTAGGACTCGAAGGACTCGTTTCTTATAAGTATAAGCTTTACGGCGACGGACATATTGTTGCCGATTACGCAACAGGTGAAAAGAAATTTAAGCATATAAGGAGAGATATATGACAGTATCAATAGCATCAGATCATGCAGGTTACGACATGAGACAGCTCGTTATCGAGCACCTTAAGTCCAAGGGCTTCGAGGTTATCGACGGCGGTGCGGTATCCGCAACGGAGCGTTTCTCTTATGTTGAGGCAGGCAACAAGGTTGCACAGGATGTTCTTTCCGGCAAGGCTGACAGAGGTATCGCCATCTGCGGAACGGGAATCGGTATTTCGATGGTATGCAACAAGCATAAGGGAATACGTGCAGCTCTTTGCAACAACGAGTACATGGCAAGAATGTGCCGTCAGCATAACGATGCCAACGTACTTTCTTTCGGTGCGAGAGTCGTAGGTCCCGAGATCGCTTTCGCTATGGTCGACTGCTTCTTTGAAGAGGAGTTCGCAGGCGGAAGACATGCCGAGAGAGTCGGCCAGATGAAGCAGACAGAAGAAGAAAATTTCAAGTAATCTCATAAGTGAGGTGAAGGTTATGGCGCAGGACAACGTATTTGTATTCGATCATCCGCTTATCCAGCATAAGGTATCGCTTCTCCGCGATAAGAACACGAGCACCAAGGAGTTCCGTGAGCTCGTCGAGGAGATCGCTATGCTCATGGCATATGAGGTCACAAGAGATCTTCCTTTGAAGGATGTTGAGATAGAGACTCCCGTTGCCACGGCACATTCAAAGATGCTTGCGGGCAAATCCATCGCCGTTGTTCCGATACTTCGTGCGGGACTCGGAATGGTAGACGGTATGGTCAAGCTTATTCCCAACCTTAAGGTAGGTCATATCGGTCTTTACAGAGATCCTGTTACGATCGAGCCTCATACTTATTACTGCAAGCTTCCCGAGGATATCAATGAAAGAGAAGTCATTATCCTCGATCCGATGCTCGCGACCGGCGGATCCTCTTCGGCAGCCATCGGCTACCTTAAGGAGAAGGGAATAGACAGCATCAAGTTCATGTGTCTGATTGCCGCTCCCGAAGGTATTGAAAGATTAACCAAAGATCATCCTGACGTGAAGATATACTGCGCAGCCAAGGATGAGAGATTGAATGACGATTCTTACATCGTACCCGGACTGGGCGATGCGGGTGACCGTATATTCGGAACTAATTAAGAAAGAAGTTATTGTCAATGAATTGGTGGTCAGAGTTCTTTGCTTCATTCTTAGAGCATCTTAAAGAACACATTATTCCGAGTAATATCGGAGAGAAGATAAATGAGGCTATCCTACAGGTTAAGCATTATCTTATGATCGGCGATTATGAGGTTGTGCTTACGGACGCTGTAATAGTAATGTGGATCGCCGTAGGTATATTCGCGGTCCTTTTCGCGGTCATGGCTCATAAGCCGAAGATCAAGCCCGATACCAAACAGACTTTTGTCGAGATGCTCGTAGGTCTTGTGCTCTCTGTAGCGGCAGGCTTCGGTATCAGGGAAGATGAGGCGCGTCACATCGCTCCCATGATCGGCACTTTCTTTATAATGATCACGGCATGTAATACGATCTCCATCTTCGGAGTTGTGCCGCCTGCCAAGAATATCGGCTTCCCGATAGCAATGGCGCTTTGCGCGATCGTATATGTAATCTATATTTCCATAAGATTTGTAGGGATCAAGGGATTCTGGAATTCCCTTATCCACCCCATGGCATTCATGCTGCCGTTCAAGATCATCGATATTCTCGTAAGACCCGTATCACTGTGTCTGAGATTGTTCGGTAACGTATTCGGCGCATTCGTCTTTATGGAATTCCTTCATATCGTATGTCCTTTGATCCTGCCGGCTGCTTTCGGCTTGTGGTTTGACCTTGCCGACGGCGTGCTTCAGGCGATCATATTCTCATATCTTACGATCTACTATATCGGCGAGAGCATCGAGATAGGACATGAGATGCAGGAGCATCCCGAGAACTTTGTTAAGAAGAAGAAGGAAAAGAGAAATAAAAAATCCACGGCTGCAGATGTAGCAGCTGTCGATCAATAACGGAGGTATATCATGGATCTTATTACTTTTGCCGGTGCCGCGCTTGACACTACTTCGGCTATCGAGCCCAGGGCTTTTGCCGTACTTGCTGCAGGACTTGCTATCGGATTAGGCTCACTCGGAGCATCACTTGCTATCGGTATTGCCGCTTCGCGTGCTTTCGATGCAGGTGCCAGACAGCCTGAGGTATTCGCCAAGATACAGACACTGTTGCTTATCTGTATAGCATTTATCGAGTCACTTGCTATTTATGCGCTCGTTGTCGCACTGCTTTTGATATTCACAGTAAAGTAAGGGGAGATCAAACCCATGATTAATATGTATTCGATGATATTAATGGCAGAAGAGTCTGCCGAAGAGTCGTCACTTTTCTCTCCCGATCAGATGGGAGGATATGCAGCGACTATTCTTCTTACTGTCATCAATGTTCTTCTCGTATTCCTGTTCTTCAAGTTTGTGCTCTTTAAGCCGATCCTCGGGGTCATAAAGAAGAGAGAAGAGCTGATTGCTTCACAGCTTAAGGATGCCGAGGATTCCAAGGCACAGGCTGCTTTGAACGCGGAAGAGAGCAAGCAGGCTATAGATGATGCCAGAGTCGAGGCTTCCCAGATACTCGAAGATGCAAGGACCGATGCCGAAGAACAGGCCAAGATCATTAAAATGAAAGCCAAAGAAGAGGCTGATGAGATCATCGACAGAGCTCAGTCCGAAGTTCTTCGCATGAAGAAAGTCTCGATTGAGCAGATGAAGGACGAGATTTCCGATCTTGCCGTTGAGGTTGCAGGAAGGGTTATCGGCGACGTAGTAGAGCACGATAAGCTTAAGGATCTTGCCGTAAAGCATACTGAGGAGCTTGTCGGAGAAGAGGTGGACAGCCTTGGCGAGTAAACCGGTTGTTTTGAAAGTTGTGGCAGCGGGTGATATGACGGCGAATGAGATTGCCCGTATCGCCAACACTTTTGCTGTTAAGAATAATATTGAACAGTATGAGATGCAGTTCGAAGTCGATGAGTCCCTTATCGGAGGCTTCGTAATCTTCGCACGCGGAACCAGATACGATTATTCCGTTAAAGGTCAGCTTCAAAGGCTCGGAACATTCGTTAAGCGTTCGAGAAATCTCGAGGAAGCTGATGCAGAAGAAGATATTACTTTCTCTCCCGAGAAGGTCAAGAATGATATTAAGAAAGCTATCGATAAGTTCGAAGAATCACCTGCTTCGAGCTTCGACAGTGCCGAGATTGCTAAGCTCACGGGTGAAGATCTGCAGAAGCGAATAGAAGCAGCTTTCGATAATGTCGATAATATCGAAGAGGTAGGTATCGTCCAGAGCGTAAACGACGGTGTTGCCATGGTATCCGGTCTTGAGCACTGCATGCTCTCTGAGCTCGTTACATTCACGTCCGGCGGCTTCGGTCTGGCGCTGAATCTCGAGCGAAATGCAGTCGGTGTCGTTTTGCTTTCGGGTGCAGACAATGTCGTTGAAGGCACCGTGTGCATGAGAACGAGAACAACGGTTTCCGTTCCCGTGGGAATGGGACTTCTCGGAAGAGTAGTTAATCCTCTGGGACATCCCATAGACGGCAAGGGCATCATAAGATATACGAAGACGAGGCCGATCGAGTCTCCGGCTCCTTCCATCGTTGACAGGTCGCCCGTTAACAAGCCTATGGCAACGGGTATCACGGCTATAGATGCCATGACCCCTATCGGAAGAGGTCAGCGTGAGCTTATCATCGGTGACCGTCAGACAGGTAAGACTGCGATCGCGATTGATACGATCATCAACCAGAAGGGTAAAGATACCATCTGTATCTATGTAGCGATCGGACAGAAGATGAGTACGATCGTTAATACAGTAAATACGCTTGATAAGCACGGCGCGCTCGATTATACGATCGTAGTCGCGGCAGGTGCTTCGGATTCCGCATCTTTGCAGTATATTGCTCCTTTCTCGGGCTGTGCCATGGGAGAAGAGTTTATGTATGACGGCAAGGACGTGCTTATCATCTATGATGACTTAAGTAAGCACGCCCAGGCATACAGAGCAATCTCGCTGCTCTTAAGAAGACCTCCGGGAAGAGAAGCGTATCCGGGTGATGTATTCTATCTTCATTCGAGACTTCTCGAGAGAGCATCCAAGCTGTCAGCAAAGAAGGGCGGCGGTTCAATGACCGCACTTCCCATCATCGAGACTTTGGGTGACGATATCTCGGCTTATATCCCGACCAATGTCATCTCTATCACTGACGGTCAGATCTATCTGTCGCCGGAGCTGTTCTTCTCGGGTCAGCGTCCTGCAATTAACGTAGGTCTGTCGGTATCCCGTGTCGGCGGTGCAGCTCAGACGAAGGCTACGAAGAAAGTCGGCGGTCCTGTGCGTATCGCTCTTGCGCAGGCTCGCGAAATGGCTTCTTTCGCGCAGTTCGGTGCCGATCTTGACGAGAACACTCAGCTTCAGCTTAAGCGAGGCGTGGTTCTTAACGAGGTTCTTAAGCAGGAGCAGTATTCTCCTCTGTCGATGGAGGAGCAGGTAATAATGCTCTATCTTGCGACTTCCGACAAGCTCACATTCCTTGCCAAGGAAGATATCAGGGAATATCTGTATTCCTTTATGGATCAGATCAGACTTGCAAGACAGGATATCCTCATGGATATCAGTTCCTCGGGCAAGTTCGAAGATGAGACCGTTGCAAAGATCGATGAGTATGAGACGCAGTTCAGGGAAAGCTATATCTACGATCATCCTGAGTACAAAGAAGAAGACTGATGGAGACTCTTAACGACGTAAAGAAAAGGATAAAGAGCGTTCAGGGCATAGCACAGATGACAGGTGCCATGCAGCTTGTCAGCGCCGCCAAGAAACGCCGTTCCATTGCGCTTCTCGAGACGATCGACTCTTTTGTAAAGAACTGTCTTAATACGATGAGCGACATCCGTTTCAACAAGAAAGCCATCGACAACCCGTTCTTTACTCTTGAGCAGAAGGTGCCGGGTCAGACATGGAAGATCGCATATTTCGTTCTGTGCGGCGATCAGGGACTCGCCGGAGCTTATAACAACAATGTCGTTAAAGCCTGCGAGGAACATGTGCAGGCGAAGATCCTTGAGAACTCCCGCAAAGGTATTACGACCGACTATAAGCTTTATGTTTTCGGCAAGGTCGTAAGAGAGAGGCTTCTTCACATGGGTTACAACGTAGATACGGAGTTCTCCTATCCGCTTACCGAGCCTACCTACTATCAGGCAAGAAGCGTGGCTTCCATACTCAAGCAGAAGTTCCTTATAGAGAACTACGATCTTGTGTATCTGGTTTATACACAGCTTGAGTCGGCACTTAACATGAAGGTCGAGGTCATAAGACTTGCGCCCGTTGATTTTAAGTCGATCGATAACGTAAGAGCTTTCTACGGGACAGGGGATGCACCCGAGAAGAGCGAGATAACATATTATCCGGACGTTAATGAGGTATTCGGATTCCTTATGGATTCGTATCTTAATGCAATGGTATACGGAACGATGACGCAGGCATATGCGTGCGAACAGACCGCACGGTTTGCCGCTATGGATAATGCAACCAACAGCGCCGAGGACATGATGAAGACTTTGCAGCTTAAGTTTAACCGCGCAAGACAGGCGAAGATAACCAATGAGCTCACGGAGATCATCAACGGCGCGAACCAGGTAAATAACCTGTAAGTATAACGAAGGAGTAAAGATATGGCAGAAGGTAAAGTAGTTCAGATAATCGGACCTGTCATAGACTGTGAATTCAGGATCGGCGAGACACCGAAGATCAATGACGGTGTCAGGATAATCTTTTCCCAAGACGGTCAGGAAAGCGATAAGGATGTTTTTGCTGAGGTTTTGCAGCAGAGAGGCAAAGGCATAGTAAGATGCGTTTCGTTTAACGCGACGGAAGGTCTTACAAGAGGTGTTAAGGCGATCTCTCTCGGTACTCCGTTCAATGTTCCGGTAGGTGAGACGATAACGGGAAGACTGTTTGACGTGCTCGGACGTCCGATCGATAACGGCGGTCCGGTCAATGCAGAAGCGCACATGCCTATCCATAAGCCCGCGCCGTCATTTACAGATCAGTATCCCACAGCTCAGATCCTCGAGACAGGTATCAAGGTTATTGACCTTCTCGTACCTTTCAGCAGAGGCGGTAAGATCGGTCTGTTCGGAGGTGCCGGTGTAGGTAAGACGGTACTTATCCTTGAGCTTATCCGTAACATCGCATCGGAGCACGGCGGCTATTCCGTATTTACGGGCGTCGGCGAGCGTTCACGTGAGGGTAATGATCTCTGGGGCGAGATGAAGGAGTCCGGAGTTCTTGATAAGACGATAATGGTATTCGGTCAGATGAACGAGCCTTCAGGTGCGAGAATGAGAGTTCCTCTTACCGGACTTACGATGGCCGAATACTTGAGAGATGCCAAGAAGAAGGATGTTCTTCTGTTCATCGATAATATCTACAGATTCGTTCAAGCGGGTTCCGAGGTATCTGCTCTGCTCGGAAGAATACCTTCAGCCGTAGGTTATCAGCCTACGCTCGCTAACGAGGTAGGCGAACTTCAGGAGAGGATCACTTCCACGAAGAACGGATCCATTACTTCAATTCAGGCTGTATATGTACCTGCTGACGATATTACCGACCCGGCTCCTGCGACGACTTTCTCGCACCTTGATGCGAATATCGTATTGTCCAGATCGGTAGTTGAGCTTGGTATCTATCCCGCGGTAGATCCGCTCGAGTCTTCATCCAGAATCTTAAGTGAAGATGTCGTCGGTCCTGAGCATTACCATGTAGCAAGAATGGTACAGGAGAATCTGCAAAGATATAAGGAATTGCAGGATATCATCGCCATTCTCGGTATGGAAGAACTGTCGGAAGATGACAGGCTCGCGGTATCCAGAGCGCGTAAGATCCAGAAGTATCTGTCACAGCCTTTCTTCGTCACTGCTGATTCAACGGGTTATGCACCTCGTTATGTACCTATCGATAAGACCGTAAAGGCGTTCGGTGAGATCATCTCCGGTTCACTTGATCACATCCCCGAGCAGTACTTTTTCATGAAGGGCGACCTTGACGACGTATTGAAGGCTTATCACGAAGATAACAACGGAACGAACTGATCATATGGCTCAGAAAGTCGAGAATACCGTAAAACTTGAAATTGTAACGCCTTACAAGAAATTCTTTGAAGGTGATGTTACTTCTGTTGTTATTACCACAATAGACGGACAGATGGGCTTTATGGCAGGTCATCCGCCTCTTATTGTTGCATTAAGTCCCGGAATGAGTCATCTTGTTCAGAACGGAGAGACAAAGTATTTTACGTTGTCAGAAGGCTACTGTGAGGTTACTGGAGACGGTATCAAGATAATCTGCAATGCTGCAGAATATCCTGAAGACTTAAGTCCGAGAAGGACCTGTAAATCTTATACGGAAGCCTACGAGGAACTTGAGAGGGCAAAGAAGATCGAGGATCGTGCCGCCAGAGAGGTTCTTGTAAAGGAGTTCGAACAGGCGATGGCGAGAGCCCGCGCGAGACGTCATCTTCTTGAATTGTACGGTTCCGATCATCAGAAGGAGAGGATCGCAATACTCGTTCAGGAATACGGATGGAAGGATATTGTCTGATCAGATTATCTCTATTCTGAATTCTTTGTTGCCGCATATCAGTTTCTGATCGCTTTTGATCTCATATTCGCGTCCGGGAAGCAGTCTTACATTGTTAAGGTAAGTGGAATTGTCCGAGGACAGGTCGCTTATATAATATGCTCTGTCATATTTTCTGATCTGAGCATGTATCGGCGATATGCTCTTGTCGGGATAAAACAGATCACACAAAAACCGGTCTGATCCGATGGCTGCTTTGTCTGTATAGACAGCTTTTTTGTCTTCTGCGCCTGTATCGGAGTCGATGTCCGTAAGAATAAGAGCATCGAGACTCCCGGCTTTGGTGCCTTCATCACCGAACAGCATTTGTATCTTAGTGTCGTCAGAAGAAACGGGAAGTGTGATATTCGGTTTGTTGAACAATTCCTTTCTTATCCTGACTGCAAAGGTTATCTGTAAGATAACGAATATCAAGGCTGCTGTCGGCATGTTGAGCAAAGTAAAAATCATGGACAGGAGACTTCCCAATATGATAAATCTGAACTCGTTAAGTCCCAGAAGTTCCGATCTTTTGGATGTTTGAATAACAGGCTCTTTAACTTTCCCGGCTTCTTTTTTGAACAGTTCAGGATCATTCTGCTTCGCAGCATACAGCAGTCCGTCGATCTCGTCATTGCTTATTATTCCGGCAAAGCAATCCGAGGTCAGTAAACCTTTCAGACCTGCTTTGGTTACCGATCCTATACAAAGGTCATGCGGGTCGATTCGGCACGGATTGAAGCATACTTTTATTTCACTTAAGTCATCGTTTATGAACATGAACTCCGGGTCAAGACACAGTGAAGAAGGTGCCAGTAAGAGATCCGGAAGATCAACGATGGAGAGGAGAAGGTCCCCGAGCGCATTACGAATACTGTTTACTCCGGACGGATTATCTGGATTTTGCGGAATAAGATTAGACAATCCGGAGCAATCGTATGATGCTTCGTAAGTGCTTACGGTCGGAATTAAATAAAGCGGAAGCATATGACCCGGAATGTTTTCTGCAATTATCTCACGGGTATAGCTGTGTACAGAGTCTATGTCTTCTATTTTATTAATTACAAATTGTCCGTAGGGACCTTTCCTTATCTCCATATTTTTAACCTGTTTCTATTATATTTGTCAGCCGAACGCGCCGGTAATTCTGCCTTCATCGAAGACATATTGCATTACGTTGCTTGCATATCTTGTAAGTCCTTCGCGGAAGATCAGCGCAAGTGCCACGAGCACTGCGATGATAATGACGATCTCAACGGTTCCCATACCGCGTTTGTTTCTGACATTTGTATTTGCCATGTAGTATCCTCCTTTGTTTGATCTATATACCAAGTGAGATTATTGCCGGTGTTGTTGCTACAAGAAGTACGGAGACGAAGTCGAGTGTCATAGGAAGTAAAAGACCCAATGACTCGCGTTCCTGTTTCTTGCGTGCCGCGTTACGGCACAGATTCCAACAGGCCGATGCCTGCAGTGAAAGAAGCCCCAATACTTCATTTGTTCCTAATCTGCCGTATCTTGCTACGAGCAGTAGCGCTGACTGGGCTTCGGGGATCTGTATTCGTAAAGAGAGTTTCTCGATTGAATCAGATGCGGTCATTCCGCTTAACATCATCGCCCTAAGATTACGTATCTCCGAAGACAGCCCGTTGCTGCTTTTAAATGCATATGAACATATCGCTATGGACTTTGGAAGCTGCAGTCCTGCTTCAAGAAGAGTGTGTATAAGACACAGAAAAAGCGGTATATCGCTCATAAGATCTTCTCTTCGGATCTGTGCATCTTTTTTGATATCATAAGCTCCGAGTACTGCAACCGCGATGGTCAGCAACGGACTGAAGATGATCTTTATATCAGCGACGAGAAGAACAGCAGCAGATATGATAAGGACTATCAAACAGATCGTTACCTGTCTGCGTAAATACTTCTCATATGCATATCGCGGATTAATCGATATCTCGTTGAACAGTTCGTGCCTTGAGGCTATGAAGCCTGTCGGCATTATCTTCTGAAGAAGATCCGTTAGAGGTGTTTTCTTAGATGACGATGGTTCGTAAGAAGTATCGTCAAAACTTTTTCTTGCTTTCTGTGAATGTGTCATGAATCTGAAAAGCAGTGAAGAGGCAATGATCGCTGTTGCAAATGCTCCGATAAGAATGAATGAGCCGAGGCGTGAAGCACGTGCTGTCTCGAGGTATCCTCCGCCCATCTTATCAAGCGCTGCTGTGATCATAAAAGGCATGATGCACAGCATGGCGGCTTCGGCATTCTTGCCTGCGTTGTTCGCATTTATCTCATTCTGGACGGCATTCATCTCGGATAACATCTGACAGCTGCTTCGAAGTATAGCAAGTGAGTTGTTGCCTATGTCGGAAGAGATCGCCAGTGCGTGAAAGATGGGTATGGTCTCGGGGAAATTGATCTCGTTCGAGAAGATCTCCAGAGCCTTATCGAGACTCATATGAACTTTGATGTTGTTCTCGAGCGTTATAAGAGGTTTTATCAGTACACTCTTGCTTCCGAATGAATGCTCTATTACGGGTCTTATGAGCGTGAGGGATTTCTCTATTGAATAACCACTGCTGACACTTGTTGTCAGTACCTGAAGCAGTATCAGAAGCTGGGTTCTCATATGCTTATAGTTGCCCGAGTATAATTTCTTCATCAATTCTTTCCACGGGAAGAATCCGAGGATGATACTGCCTATTATCCTTGGAAGCTGGGCATCAATGAAGAAAGAAGATATCGAATAAATCGCAACAACGAAGAAAGGATATACCCACCAATGTCTGAGCAGATATGATAATGACGCGTCAGCCTTTATATGAACATGTGTCATTAAGTTCTTCAGTCGAACAGGCTCTTTCACAGCAGTTTCCTCCTTCGTTTATGAATAGTTTCTTAAGGTTAAAATCCTTGCCTTTGGCGGGAAGAACAGAACAAATCTCATCGACATATCTCTTTCCGCTTCGATCACGTGTGATGTGTATCATGATGTCTATTCCCATAGACAACTGAGTCATAATTGCATCATAGGGAAGAGCGGATCCTGCCATTACCATACCGGTCAGTCTCTCGAGCATCTCAAGACATGAATTTGCATGTCCTGTGCTGAGACTTCCTCTGTGACCGGTATTAAGTGCGTGCATCATATCGGCACTTTCCGAGCCTCTTACTTCGCCTACGATGATCCTGTCAGGTCTCATTCTAAGAGCGGCTCTTATCATCATTCCGATATTAACTTCACCGCTGCCGTCAGGACCGGGGAGACGCGCTTCCATCCTGACGAGATTATCGATGCCCTGAAGATTGAGCTCAGCCGAATCCTCGATGGTTACGACTCGTTCATCCGGAGGAATGAATCCCGATAACGTGTTGAGAAAAGTTGTCTTGCCGCTTCCGGTGCCGCCGCACAAGAATATGGTCTTCTTGTTTCTTACACATTCGCATAGAAATCTGGCTGCTTCTTCGCTTATAAAGCCCTGACGTATAAGGGTTACTATGTCATGGGAGATTCCCGTAAACTTTCTTATGGTAACTATCGGTCCGTCGGGTGCGACAGGCGGCAGAACACAGTTGGCTCGTGATCCGTCCGGCAGTCTTAAGTCCGATATCGGATTGGCTTCATTGAGCGGTCTGTTCCTGTTGGCAAAGAAGCATGAGATTACGGTCTTGAGTGAATCGGCATCTTTGAACCGTATGTCTGTCTTATACAGCTTGCCTCCGCGTTCATAGAAGACCTTATCCGGACCGTTGACCATGATCTCGGTTACGGTCGGATCTTCCATCAAAGGTTCGATGACATCAAGTCTTCGAAGACTGTTAAAGACACTTTGAGCCAACGATCTTTTCTGTTCAAGCGGCAGTTGTGCCGAGTTCTCATCGATACCGATCACTTCGGATATTATCTCTTTAAGACGTTCGTCTGACGGATCGGATTCCGTCCGGAGAAAACTCAAAACGTAATAGATCAGTTTTTCTTTGATCTGTGCTGTATCACATGTTGATTGATTCATACTTCTGTCTGTAATCCTCGCAATAATGCACCGTCATAAGAGAACCTGACGGTAAAGTTCTTTTGAATAAGTCCAACTCTTTGGTCATCCCGGTGTCTTCCGTGCACATTCTGGCGGGAAGAAGGATATGGAGTGTGTCGCAATGCTTTATTAATCTGATCAGATCTGCCATGCGCCAGCCCTCGGCTACTACAAGGGCGCCGGTTTGTTCCTGATTGCAAAGCTGCGATAACAACTCCATTAATCTGTCACAGGAATCTATACCGATATCGAATACATCGTCTTCGTTTTCCGGTTTACCGCAGGAAAGGAATCCGTTGCTGTCCGGATTAAGATAATCAAGGATCAGGGCAGGGGCGAACCTTTTGCCTGTACAGGAGCGCAGAAGCCCGGTTAACGATCCTGTCTTCTCGTAAGTGAATGAGGCGGGCATTCTTATCCCTGACATGAGATCGATCCGTATCGGATGAATACAATCGAAACTGTCAGGCCCGATAACGTTCTTTATAAACAACTCACGTTCATCAATATATGCATATGAGATGAGTAATCTTAATCTGTCCTGGGTACTATCCTGTGTAATATAGGAATCATTATCTGATGACAGGCTTCCGGATATAGCTTTACCTATAACACGCATGTCAATGATGCTGTGTTCCTTAAGTTCGCTGAATAAAGGGATAGGTACGGTTCCGTTAAGATCTTCCGGCGCCTTATACTGACGGTTGTCATACAGAATAAAGATCTTCTTGATGAGCTTGAGATTCTCCTGTGAACTGTTGTGTCCTGAGCGTTCTATATATGCAGAAGGAAACAGATAAGTAAGTCGTTCACGTATAAGAGAATATAGGTAATCATCGTTCTCGTAGACTAAGATTCCGAATGTCATTTCCTTGTTCCTTTCGAAAAGTTTCCTTAATCGTACAAGAGAATGACCCGTTATTTTTCGACAATTCTCGACAATTTTCGACAAAAAACGACAAAGGTTTTGTTGAGCCGTGATGTCAGTGATGTTATAATGACAAATCAGACTATAAATCTGTTGAAGGCGGTATATATATGAGAAAAAATGAAGGAAAATGGCTGTTTACATCCGAGTCTGTTACCGAGGGACATCCCGATAAGGTTTGTGATCAGATCTCTGATGCAGTACTTGATGCCATAATAGAGAATGATCCCGGTGCCAGAGTAGCTTGTGAGACATTTGCTGCTACAGGTATGATCGTAGTTGCAGGTGAGATCACAACATCTTCTTATGTTGATATTCCCAGTGTCGCAAGAGAGACATTGAAGGAGATCGGATATAACGGCAGCGATGTAAGCTTTGACTACAAGACATGCGCCGTAATGACTTCCATCGATGAGCAGTCTCCCGATATTGCTCAGGGCGTTAACGATGCCCTAGAGACAAGAGGAGAGGGACAGCTCGATATCGGTGCAGGTGACCAGGGTATGATGTTCGGTTATGCGAATGACGATACGCCTGAGTTCATGCCTCTTCCTATATCTCTTGCTCATAAGCTTACATTGAAGCTTGCAGAAGTAAGAAAGAATGATCCGACAAGCTTCTTAAGCCCTGACGGTAAGTCACAGGTTACGGTTGAATATGACGGTCCTACACCCAAGAGGATCGATACGGTAGTTATCTCAACTCAGCACAGAGAGTCAGCTACTGAAGAGCAGGTTAAGGAACTTGTAACCGAGAAGGTTATCAAGGCTGTAATTCCTGCCGATCTTATGGATGAGAACACCAAGATCTTTATCAATCCTACAGGCAGATTCGTACTTGGCGGTCCTGCAGGAGATACAGGTCTTACGGGAAGAAAGATCATCGTTGATACATACGGCGGATTCGGTCGTCACGGCGGCGGATGCTTCTCGGGCAAGGATCCGACGAAGGTTGACAGAAGTGCTGCTTATGCTGCACGTCACATTGCCAAGAATGTTGTAGCAGCAGGTCTTGCGAAGGAGTGCGAAGTTCAGATCGCATATGCGATCGGTGTTGCACGCCCCGTATCCGTAATGATCGATACCTTCGGAACAGGAACAATCTCTGATACCAAGATCTCCGAGATCGTAAACAAAGTATGTGACCTTCGTCCTGCAGCAATCATCAGAGATCTCGACCTGCGCCGTCCTATCTATAAGAAGACAGCAGCTTACGGTCACTTCGGAAGAGAAGATGCGGGATTTCCTTGGGAGAAGCTAGATCTTGTCGATGCCTTTAAGGAGGAAGCGGCTAAGCTTTGATCAATGAGCGCATCTGAATCCGGAATACTGAAGAAACTCAGTACAGATGATATCGGTAAAGAACTTGACGGCGTTATTGTAACGGCCGTCAAGTCTGTTTTTGACAGGAATGGTTTTGTTATCTTTGCCTGCAAGGGCGGATTTACTGTGAAGGGTAATTGCCCTGAAGGACTGATCGAAGGGATGAATTACAAGGTCAGCGGCAAGGTCACTTCATATAACAGCAAGCCCCAGATAACAGCGGGCAGCATCGAGTTGATTGAGACTGATGAGAATGATGAAGTTCTTATCGCGGGATTTCTTAAAGATAACTTCGATGCGGTAGGAGAGAAGCTTGCTCAACGTCTTGCCACGGCTTACGGCAATGAAGTCCTTCAAGCTCTGCTTAATGACCCTGAGGCCGCTTCTTCCGCCATAACCGGTCTGAGTGTCGAGCTCGCAGCGGATATAGCGCGTAAATATGAAGAAGACACGGTGTTCTATGAGACTGTTCTTGAACTTCGTAAGCTTGGCCTTTCAAATAAGAAGGCTGTTAAAGTCTATGATCAGTACGGATCTTCATGCATCGATGTGATAAAGGATAATCCGTACATTCTCATGCGTATATCAGGCATAGGATTCGAGACCTGTGAAACGATCGCGAAGAGGCTTAATGCGGAACCTGTGAGCATATCAAGATTCGAAGGCGCGATAGTAAGTGCCGTCAATGATCTCCATGAGCAGACTAAGGATACATGGTTTGATCCCGACACCGTAAGGAAACACGCGACATCTGTTCTTATGCGTAAGAGTGAGGTCACGATCCCGCAGGATGTTTTCGACGGGTTGTACCACGATGCCGTGGTAAGAGCCAAAGAAGATAAGTTTATCGTCGTATACAGATTTACGGGAGATAAATGCGCAGGATGCGAAGAGACGGATGAAGGCGCGCGTATATCTTCCATGTCCGTGTTCGGAACGGAACATGCGATCAAGAAACAGATCGAGGAATTTCTGAAGGCGAAGACACATATACCTGACAAAGACAAGGCAGTGACGAAGATCATCAGTATGGGAAAACAGCGCGATCTTGAGCTCGAACAGAATCAGATCGAGGCTATATTTATGTGCATGTATTCTCCCATTTCGATCATAACGGGAGGACCCGGCACGGGAAAGACAACCATCACTTCGATACTTGCACAGCACTTCCGCGATGCGGGGATAGAGTGCGAATTCTGTGCGCCTACGGGAAGAGCTGCGAAAAGGCTTTCGGAGGCAACCGGAGAGAAGGCCTGCACCATACACCGTCTTCTCGAAATGAGCGCGCCTTCGGATGACGAGGATGAAAGGTCAGACCTGTTCTTCGGAAGGAATAAGAAGAACCCGCTCGAGTGCAGGGTGGTGGTAGCCGATGAGGCTTCGATGATAGACATCTTTCTTTTCAAGGCTCTTCTTGATGCACTGCGTCCGGGTGCATCTTTAATCCTTGTCGGAGATCCCGAACAGCTGCCTTCAGTAAGTGAAGGCAATGTGCTCGAAGACCTTCTGTCGTGCGCTTCCATACCCAGGGTAAAACTGCAGTATGTATTCAGACAGGGTGTCGACAGCTCGATCGCTGCAAACGCCGCCCGTATTCTTAACGGTGAATATCCTGTGGAGGGAGACGACTTCGAGATAATAAAGACCGCTTCGGATGAAGAAGCAGTTCCATTTATTACGAGACTGTCTGCTGATAACAGGGACAGTGATCACGCGATACTGTGTCCCACCAGACAGAAGATCCTCGGCACCGAGAATCTCAATGTGATCCTGCAGGAAGCAAATAACGAAGGTGAAGAAGAACCTGCGGTTATAAGACCGACGCTTAAGCTCTATCGCGGAGACAGTGTGATGCAGGTAAAGAATAACTATTCGATCGAATACTACGATCCTGCTTCGAGCGAAGTTCAAAGAGGAATCTATAACGGCGAGATGGGCAGATTCCAAGGCTTTGATGTGCTTACGGGTAAGTACGATATTCTCTTTGACGGGGACCGCAAGATAGGATTCGACAAGAAGAATATGTCCGATATCGAATTGTCCTATGCGATAACGGTCCACAAAGCCCAGGGGTGTGAATTCGACCGTGTTACCATTGTGCTGGGATTTATGAATTCGCAGTTGTCGAGCAGGAAGCTTCTTTATACCGCCGTTACGAGAGGAAAGAACAAAGTGACGATAATCGATTCGGGGGAACGTCTGTCGAAGATGCTTAAGTCGAATGTTAAGTCGTACCGTAATACATCCCTTAAAGATTTTCTTGCCATAGTACAGACGAGATACAAGGATGGGAATACTTAAGAAGGCTGTTGATCTGATGCTTCCGCGTAACTGCTGTGTATGCGGACGATTTCCCGATGCCGACGGCAGGATTCCTTATGATGTGCCTGATGACTTTCACATCTGCTTTGACTGTTTATCCGGACTGATCCCGCAGCCGCCCGACAGGCGTTTCTTTTTGTGTCTGTCAGAGCCGTATGACGGTGATCCGCATCCGGATCTTCCTTTGTATATGCCGTTCCCGTATAAGGGATTCTTTGAGAAAGCCGTGCCTTCCATGAAGTTTCATTCTCATCCGGAACTTGCGCAGTTTGCAGGGAGGCTTCTCGGAGGTCTTATGAAGAAGGACAATATCGGTGCGGATCTGATCGTGCCTGTTCCTCTGGCTCCGTCGAGACTTAAGGAACGCGGGTATAACCAGGCGGGACTGATCGCTTCGGAGGCTTCGAAGATATGCGGTATTCCGTATGCCGGCGACGTTCTTGTCAGGGTGAGGGAAACGGAAAGGCAGACAGAGATAGTAGACAATGCCTTAAGGAGCATGAATGTACACGGAGCCTTCAAGGTTGATCCGTCATTTGATGTTGAAGGAATTGAAGTATTGGTACTGGATGATGTCGCTACGACCGGCAATACGCTTCATGAGGCTGCATGCGCGCTGTATGAGGCCGGAGCCTCGAAAGTATTATGCTGTGCCGTGTGCGGCAACAGGGCCGTTCTTAACGCCGAGTCGTTATAAGCAAGCCTTATAACACGCGGGTAGATTTATTCGCGCACATTATATATAATATAAGCAACCTGAGGCGGGTGGGCTCTACATTGAACCTACATGACGTTAATTGGAACCCGGAGTCAGTCGGCGTAGGCAAAGCCTTTTAAGTTGGACTGTTGAAATCGATTGCAGGGTACCGCCCTTGAGAATTCGAGGGGTCAAGCGGGGTTCGTCCAAATCAGGCTTTTTTGTGCAAAAAAGAATTGGAATTGGTTGTTGATGAGTTTGCTTAATGATGCAAGACAGATCTATATGCGCGATCCTGCCGCGCGTAATGTGGCGAGCGTTATATTTCTGTATTCGGGTTTTCACGCACTTGTATATCACCGCGTGAGTCATTTTTTCTACAAACACAAGCTGTATTTCCTCGCAAGATGGAATTCCCAGATCGCAAGACATAAGACGGGTATCGAGATCCATCCCGGTGCCACCATCGGCGACGGTCTGTTTATCGATCACGGTATGGGTATCGTTATCGGTGAGACTGCCGTTATCGGTAATAACTGTACTATCTACCACGGAGTAACTCTCGGAGGAAGAGGTCATGTTAAGGGTACGAAGCGTCACCCTGAGATCGGTGATAATGTTCTCATTGGTGCAGGCGCGAAGATATTGGGACCCGTAACGATCGGCAGCGGTTCAAGTATCGGTGCCAATGCGGTTATCCTTCATGATGTACCCGCTAATTCCACCGTAGTAGGTGTACCCGGCAAGATCGTTAAGATCGAGAGTGCAGGTGAGTCTCATGCCGTTGCACTCGACCACTATATTACTGATGATCCGACTGAGGCGGAAGTAAGAGAACTTGCTAAGGTCGTAACAGAACTTCAGGAAAGAATATATCACCTGCAGATGCAGGGTAAAGAGAAAATAGAAGGAACAGAAGGAGAAGGCATTTAATGAAGCTTTTCAACACACTCACAAGATACAAGGAAGAGTTCAAGCCCATCACTGAAGGACACGTAAAGATGTATGCTTGCGGTCCTACGGTCTATAACTATTTCCATCTCGGTAATGCAAGACCGTTCGTAACTTTCGATACACTGAGAAGATATCTCGAGTACAGAGGCTACGAGGTCGAGTTCTGTCAGAACTTTACCGATATCGATGACAAGATGATCAACCGTGCCAAGGAAGAGGGCGTAACGGTTAAGGACATCGCCGAGAAGTATATCGCAGAGTATTACGTAGATGCTGACGGACTTAATTGTAAGAGACCTACATATCAGCCCCGTGCTACGGAGTCCATCGATGCCATCATCGGTATCGTTCAGGCTCTTTACGACAAGGGCATCGCGTACGTCATCGAAGGCGACGGAGTTTATTATGACGTTTCCAAGGATGAGCACTACGGCAAGCTTTCGCACTACAAGCTCGATGAGCTCGTAGCAGGAGGCGGAGAGAGAGGAGCTTCCTACGAAGGTAAGAAGAACCCCGGTGATTTCGCTATCTGGAAGTTCAAGAAGGAAGGCGAGCCCTCATGGGATTCCCCCTGGGGTGAGGGCAGACCCGGATGGCACATCGAGTGCTCCGCTATGATCAAGAAGCACCTTGGTGACACCATCGACATTCACGGCGGCGGACAGGATCTTATCTTCCCGCATCACGAGAATGAAATCGCACAGTCCGAGTGTGCCAACGGATGCACGCTTGCCAATTACTGGGTTCATAATGCTTTCGTAAATGTTGACGGAGAGAAGATGAGTAAGTCCCTCGGAAACTTCTTCACGATCAGGGATATCGTTGCTCATTTCCCGTATCCTGTCATCAGATTCTTCATCCTGACAGGCCACTACCGTATGCCCATCAATTTCTCTGATGAGCTTTTAAGATCCGCTCAGACATCTTTGCAGAGGATCTCCACATGCGCGTCTAACCTCAAGTTCAATCTCGATAACGGAATGAACGGTGACGGAAGTGCGGACGCCGATCTTAACAAGGCTTGCGAGGAGCAGAAGAACAGCTTCATCGCACATATGGACGATGACCTTAATACAGCTGATGCGATCACCGATATCTTTGGCCTCGTAAAGGCTGCCAACACTGCAGTTTCTTCAGGCGCAGCTTCGAAGGAAGCTCTGCAGAATGCATACGACACACTTATGGAGATCACGGGTGTTCTCGGTATCGACTTAAGCGATCAGGAGGAGGGTATTCCTTCCGAGATCACAGAGCTCGTTGAGCAGCGTGCCGCAGCCAAGAAGGCTAAGGACTTTGCCGAGGCTGACCGTATCAGAGATCTGATCACATCCAAGGGTTATTCCGTCAAGGATACTCCTCAGGGACCGCAGGTGGAAAAGCTGTGATTATCCCGTTCATTGCAGCAGATCTGCGGGAGATCAATCCTTCCGTTCTCGCATATATAGGTGATTCGGTGTATGAGTTATACGCCCGATGTCACGTCAGTGAGAAGACAGCATCTAACTCAGGTAAGATGCATAAGCTTAATGTGCATTATGTATCTGCTGCTTCACAGGCGAAGGCTGCAACGGCGCTTGCCGATGAGCTTACCGAAGAGGAAACAGAATACTTCAAGAGGGGAAGAAATTCCAATTCCCCGACCATGTCAAAGAATGCGAGCCCGATGGACTATATGAATGCCACCGGGTTCGAGGCTTTATTGGGATTCCTTTTCCTGGACAACCAGGGAGACAGGCTTGATTACATAATTCAGCGATCATTCGAGGTGATAGACAGTGAGCAGGGATAACAGAGAGAACAGGATCAGGAAAGACAATTCAGCCGAGAAGACTCCCTCTGCCGACAGACTTGAAGGAAGAAATTCCGTTCTCGAGGCTTTGAAGGCGGGACGAGAGATCAATAAGCTCTGGGTACTTGATACTGCAGGAAAGAAGCCTGATCCGATTCTTATCAGGATCCTCGACGCTGCACAGAAAAAGAAGATCCCGGTTGTAAGAACAAAGAGGGAAGCGCTCGACAGAATGAGCGAAACTCATAATCATCAGGGCGTCATCGCCGCAGTCGCAAGTCACGAATATGTAAGTATTGACGACATGATCGCGAAGGCTGAGGATGAAGGCAGAAAGCCGTTCTTCGTTGTTCTTGATGAGTTGAAGGACGCATATAACTTAGGTTCCGTGTTAAGGATTGCCGATGCTGCAGGAGTAGACGGCGTCATTATCCCGAAGCACAGATCCATAGGACTCGACAGCGTGGTTGCCAAGGCTTCTGCAGGAGCTATCGAATATGTACCCGTAGCGCGTGTTACAAATATTGCGGCGACTCTGCGTGACCTTAAGGAAAAGCACGGTTTCTGGGTGTTTGGCACGGCTGCTGAAGGACAGACTCCTTACGATAATGCGGACTATAAGGGAGCAATCGCCATTGTCATCGGAAGCGAAGGCGAAGGCATGAGAGACGTAGTTCAGAAAGAATGTGATTTCCTGTTGTCCATACCGATGGCAGGTAATGTTAACAGTCTTAATGCGGCAGTTGCTGCGGGAATAGTAATTTACGAAGCGGTGAAGGGCAGAAGAGCTTAGTAATGAACAGGCTGAGAAGGGGCGTCGCGGCGATATCGGCCGCCATCATATTTGCAGGTATGATCGGGTGTTCTTCCGTTAAGGGAGCGGCACGCGAGACTTCCGATGCATATATCAATGCTCTTCTGTCACTTAATACTGCTGCTGCCGATACTCTCTGTTATGACGGCAATTCCTGCCTGGCGGACTATATGAAGCTTGATTACAAGGACAGAGCGGTAAGCTATATCCTTGAGGCTACACATTACAGATTCGAAGCCGGACAGTCAGGCTCCGGCGAGGACGGTACACTCGAAGCTGTCTATACACTCGTAATGCCCAATATCAATGCCGCTCTTGCTGCTAACCCCGGGGATTATGAAGAGTTTGTCAATTGCCTGAATACAATGGGCAAGAGCGATGTCAGCGTTACAGTCGTCATTAAGAAGATTGACGGACAGTGGAGAGTCATGAATTCTGCTCAGATCGCTCAGGATCTTTACGGTTCTTTGTATTATCCGGGATATGAATTCGTTCTTGACGGATACTCCATTCTTCTTAACGGAACATGGACGAGTGAGAATGAAGACGGCAGTTACCTCGATACGACGGGGATCAATTGTCATTATGACTTTGCAGATGAATTCGTTTCTTCAGGAGTGGAACTTAATCTGACATATCAGTACCTCCGTAATGATGAGGTCATTTATGAGGGCGAGCCTGTCTTTGATGAGGACGGCAACGGATTATCATTCCCGCTTAATATCGAAGACACAAGTCTTAATTTCGACGTGCTTCCTGAGTTTAATTACAGGCTCGTAATCTTTAATGACGGCAATCATTTCTATGAGGATCATCAGCAGTGTACTCTGAGTGCGTTGTCATTCCCCGACGGCACTGCTGTTGATGATATTGTATGGCAGTATACCGACAGATCAGGTATCTATTTCAACTGTACGGATATCGTTGCAAAGGTTTGGCTTGATCCCAGATATATCGATTCCGGAAGACCTCTTAATCTTACTTATGACATCTTCTGTAACGGTGAGATCATACTTGATGATGCTCAGGCGGAAGTGTATGACAGTGTCGCTATCTGTTCTTACGGGGACGAATTGCTTGATACCGGTGATTATTCCATCAGTGTTTACAACAACGGAACCTTCGCGGGAAGCTGTATCGCGAATGTTATCCTCAATCTTGATCCCGATGATTATACCGAGCTTGATGTTCCCGATACAGTCGAGAATACCAATACAGAGACCAATGCGGAGCTTGAGATAAGCACCGGAAGCCGTAATGCTATGGATCTCGTAAATGAGTATACGGACGTCGATTATGATTACACTGCGGTAAGCATGAATACCTTCCGTGACAGGATGGATCAGGTTCTTGCTTCAGGTGAGGATGCTCCGGATATCATCATATGCGACAGCGACTATGCAAGGTATTATGCCTTGAGTGAGTATACGATCCCTCTTAATGATATCGGAATAGCTTATTCCGAACTTCAGTATATGTACGAGTATACTTTCTCACTCGCGACGGATGAGGAATCCGTTATTAAGGGCGTAACATGGGAGATTACTCCGGGTGCCGTCTTCTACTGCAGAAGTGCCATGGCATCCGAACTCGGCGTAAGCGAGCCCGGTGAAGTTACACCGTACTTTGAGTCGTGGGATGCAGTTCTTGATACGGCAAGAGCCGTCAATGAGTCTTCCGGCGGTACAAGAAATCTTTTCGCGTGTCCTGCCGACATACAGAACGCATATATCTACGGACGCGAAGACAGTTGGCTTGATGACGACGGCGATCTTAATGTGCCTGATTACATGTCTGATTATCTGCCGCTTATGGATTCACTTATCAATGAAGAACTGACATTCGACTGTTCCAGATGGAGCACTCAGTGGAACTCGAGAATATCTAACAGAACTGCGCTCGCGTACTTCGGTACCATGAGATTCGGTGAATTGTTCTTAAAGACATATCATCCGGGTGACTGGGGACTCGTTATGCCTCCATATAACTACTACGACGGAGGCAACTACATATTTGTTACCTCATACTGTGATATGGAAGCAGATGCCGCACGCTTCATAAGAGATATGACTGTCAGTGAGACCAATCTCTATGATATGGCCGAAGACGGAATTACGGTTAATAACATTAGCGTAATGATGACCTGTGCGGGAGACGATGCTTACTGTGAGACATGGCTTAACGGACAGAATCCGTTCCGTGTATTCTCGCAGGTCGCATGGAATATTGACGCATCTGATATCACGCCTTACGATGATGTAATAAATGCTGAATTCGTAACTGTTGTTAATGAATACGTTAACGGCGATTACGGTGATGCAGATGAAGCTATGGAAGCTTTCGCTTCTGCGGTGCAGGAGGCACTCGGATGAGAAAAAGTGTATTGAAGAAGACAGCCGCACTTTTGATGTGTATTATGATGCTGTTTTCTTCGAGCGCCTGTAATCTTGCCGAGCAGATCCGTAACAGCCTTCATGTCAGAATAACTATCCAGCATGACATCTCGGTTCAGGAGATGACGAGACTGATCGTCAGTGCGATCAATGATAAGAGAAATACCGCCGATGTCTATTCGCAGATACCTTCGGATCAGAATGACGGATTATCTTATTCTTACTTCTATGAGTATATGAATATACTGCGTACCGTATCGACCCAGGACAATAACGGCAAAGTTGTCTCGTTCCGTATCATGAGTGATGACGAATGCCTTAATCTTCTTGGCGGTGATCTGATAAACAGATACGGTCAGATTAAAGGCGCCGAGCTTATGTATTCATCAGATGTAGAGTATCCTCTTTATATCTTCTTTTCGGTGAAGGAGAACGGAGAGGTAACACTGTCGAAGGACTGGGTTACTTCGATCATTAATATCTATAACTACAGCAATCACTATTTCACTTTGCTTGACGAGAGCAATGCGGATGCAGTAAAGGCTCTTCTTATGCCGGGCTTTAACGGGGAAGAGTATACGGATGAAGTTGTTTATGCCAAGGCGCAGATGCTTTGTGAATTCTACCGCTTAAGGGTAATGTCGAATATCAACGAATACGAGATCACAAGACTTGTACCGGGGCAGATGACAGTAAGGATCCCGGAGACTATCGCAGCTGAAGGAGATCTGTTCGAAGATCATATCGTATCGTTTACTTATCAGAACGGAGTCTACAATATCGATGACAAGATCAACGCGGCTAATGACATAAATCTTGTCTATCTTGTAAGGGGAGATGAGAGGCTTATACGCGCAGGTAACGAGTATTCCTACAGTCAGCTCAACTCCGTTATCGGAAGCGTTCCTTCGACTTTCTCGTATGATCCCGATAACAACATGATTATCGTTATCTATTCCGATCTTGTATTGAGATTTGACGATGTTGTTATGACAGGGGAAGACTGGGAAGGCTCGCTTACTTCGATACATCTTATCAGCAGTTCCATCTACAGTCTCGGTTATAATCTGTACCCCGGAATGACCAGATCGCAGGTTCTGATGGCATATCCTTTCGCAGATGAGACGGGTTATACGATAACGGTCAATTCGGGCGCGAATGAATATGAGGTCACTATCCTGTTCTCGGAAGACGGTACGGTTGAGTCTGTTAAAGTGATGAATAATTAAGAGCTTATTCTGTTTATAAGCTCGGTTACTTCGGAAGAAGACATTCCGTGGTGTTCCAGGAATGCGCGAGCACTGGAATCATACTCATCATCAAAGAACTTAAGAAGAGTTACCATGTTGTCGGCATCGGATCTTAAAGTGTGCTTCATGTTGTCGACTCTTGCCTCGATAAGAGGGTCGAGGAAATGCTTCGCATATTCATAAGATACTTTATAGTTAAGAACAATATCCTCGTGTGAAGCTCCGATGAGCATGTACAGCAGTGCCGCGATGACGCCTGTTCTGTCCTTGCCGTGAGCACAGTGGAAAAGGGTATACCCGTCAGTCTCTTTGATAAACACCCTCATTACCTCGACGATGCGCGGACCCAGTTCCTGCACCATAAGCACATAGAAATCACCCATGGTATGAGTTTCGAGGAACTTCATCGTGGGATCCGTCTTCGCATCCGGGTCTCCTAGAAACAAGGGAATGTTATAGAAATTGGAATCCTTATCATCTCGAAAAGGGTTTCCGTAGTTACAAAGTTCTGCTTCTGATCTTAAATCGATGACAGTCTTTACGCCGAATTCTTTAAGTTCTTTAAATGCTTTGTCAGAAGCAAGTTGTGGTGAGCCGGAACGCAGAAGAATGCCTTTCCTGAAAACAACACCATTCGCACCCGGCATGCCGCCGAGCTCTCTGCAGTTTATAAGATCGTCAAAAAACAGACGCTGATCATCAGGATTGTAGTTATTCATCGGCTGTTATTCTACAACATGTCGTTGTTGACATTCAACCGGTCGTGTACTAATATTAATAAGCTTTACGCGCCCGTAGCTCAACTGGATAGAGTGTCTGACTACGGATCAGAAGGCTGCGGATTCGAATTCTGCCGGGCGCGCCATATAATCGACCGTCGTTCGGCGGTCGATTTTTACTATCTGTTGATGTCAGGAGGCACGATATGGGCAGACTTTTAGTAGTGGTAGACATGCAGAATGACTTCGTTGACGGCGCTCTCGGGTTCGGGGGAGCGGACGGGATCATCGACGGTATCGCCCGTAAGATTGCTGATTATAAAAATTCCGGCGATGAAGTTGTTTATACTCTGGATACTCATCACGAGAACTATTCCGAGACTCAGGAGGGTAGAAATCTTCCCGTTCCTCATTGCATCAAGGGCTCTGAAGGTCATGCGCTTGTTCCTGCCCTTAAGGATCTTCTTTCAGACTGCAGGTGCTTCGAGAAGCCCACATTCGGTTCTTTGGAACTCGGAAAATATATCAATGAGAATTCCGGGAAGTATGATTCCATCGAGGTGTGCGGTCTCGTTTCCAATATCTGTGTAATTTCCAACGCAGTAATGGCTAAGGCGGCCGCTCCCGAGGCCGAGATCATTGTCGACTCGTCACTTACCGATTCGTTTGACAAGAAGCTTAACGAAGAGACATTCGATATATTGAAGGGAATACAGGTTACAGTAGTCTGATATTGTTGCATTATTTGCGATTGCTGTGATACAATCCTTTGTCGATTGCTTAATTGAATAATATTTATATTAAGGAGAATATATATGGCACAGATCGAGAAGCTTGAGCATTCACAGGTAGCTATTAAGCTTGAGTGCGGAAGAGAAGAGTTTGATAAGGCTCTTCAGAGTTCTTACAAGAAGAACAAGAAAAGATTCCAGGTACCCGGTTTCCGTAAGGGTAAGGTTCCTTATCAGCTGGTTATCAAGTATTACGGCGAGGGCGTTCTTTATGAGGATGCTATCGACGAGATCGTTAATCCTGCATATCAGGCTGCCGTTAAGGAAAATGACCTTAAGGTTGTTTCCCGTCCTGAGCTCGATGTAGAGTCTATCGATGAGAACGGCATGAAGTACACACTCAAGGTTACTGTTAAGCCTGAGGTTAAGCTCGGTAAGTACGAGGGTGTCGAGGCTCCTTATTTCTGCAGAGAGATCACAGATGAGACTGTAATGGCCGATATCGAGGCTATGAGAAGAAGAAACTCCACTCTCGAGAACGTTGAGGGTCGTCCTGCACAGGAAGGCGATACAGTAGTTATCGACTATGAAGGCTTTAAGGACGGAGTTGCTTTCGAGGGCGGCAAGGGTGAGAACTACAGCCTTAAGCTCGGTTCCAAGTCCTTTATCCCCGGCTTCGAGGATCAGGTTGCAGGTCATAACGTTGATGAGGAATTCACGATCGAGGTTACATTCCCCGAGGATTATCATGCAGAAGAGCTCAAGGGCGCTCCTGTTACATTTAACGTAAAGATCCACAACATCAAGGAGGAGAAGGTTCCTGAGCTTGATGACGAGTTTGTAAAGGATGTTTCCGAGTTCGATACACTTGATGAGCTCAAGGCTGATATCAGAAAGAATCAGCAGGAAGCAGCCGAGAAGGATGCCAAGAATGCTTTCATCAACGCTGTAGTAGGCGCTGTTGCTGAGAATGCAGAGGTAGAGATCCCTGATGCAATGATCGATAATGAAGTAGAGAGCATGGCTGATGAGCAGGCTTCCGCTATGAGCCAGCAGGGTATCGGTCTTGATATGTACCTCCAGTACACAGGCCAGACAATGGAAGACTTCAAGAACGGCATGAGACCTATGGCTCTCATCAGAGTTAAGGGCAACCTCGTTATCGAGGCTGTTGCTAAGGAGCTCAAGATGGAGGCTACAGCAGAAGAGTACCAGAAGGAACTCGAGGATATGGCTAAGGCTTACAATACTGATGTTGAGAACCTCAAGCAGGCATTCGGCGAGGAGAATCCTTACATCAAGGAGACAATCATCAACAGAAAGACTGTTGAGTGGCTCGCAGATCATGCTGTTAAGACAGAGCCGAAGGCTGAGTCTGAAGACGAGGCTAAGACAGAAGAGTAATCTTCCGTTTTATAATAGAGACACAAAACGCCGTTTCTGTCCAGAAACGGCGTTTTTAATATACTTTTAATACTCTCTTTTTATATTTTATATATTATGTGATAAACTTAATTGTTTAAACTTAACATTTAAGGGGTGTTAAATGGCAAATATGAGATATGACGGCGGTGATAACGGAAACGGAGCTGAGATCTTAAGCTGCTCTTTCTGCGGTAAGTCCGAATATGACGTACCCAGACTGTTTTCCGGAGTTAACTGTTACATCTGTATTGACTGTATAAGAACCGCTTACGGTATTATTTCCGAAGAGGAGAAGGTCAGAAAGAAGAAGAGACTTAAGTCCACAAGACCCAATAAGCTCATCACTCCTCACGATATCAAGGATAAGCTCGATCAGTATGTCATCGGTCAGGATGACGCGAAGATCGCGCTTTCCGTTGCTGTATATAACCACTACAAGAGAGTTTATGCGGATATGTCCGATGACGATACCGAGATCTCTAAGAGCAACATTCTGATGCTCGGTCCTACGGGTTCCGGTAAGACGCTTCTCGCGCAGACTCTTGCAAGGATCCTCGATGTTCCTTTCGCCGTTGCCGATGCCACTTCACTTACTGAGGCAGGTTACGTCGGTGAGGACGTAGAGAATATCCTTCTCAAGCTCATCATTGCAGCCGATTACGATATCGAGCGTGCCCAGACGGGTATCATCTACATCGATGAGATCGATAAGATCACAAAGAAGTCCGAGAACGTATCCATCACAAGAGACGTATCCGGTGAAGGCGTTCAGCAGGCTCTGCTCAAGATCCTCGAGGGAACTCAGGCCAACGTACCTCCCAAGGGCGGCAGAAAGCATCCGAACGAGGAGTGCTATTCCATTGATACAACAAATATCCTGTTCATCTGCGGCGGTGCTTTCGACGGACTCGACGAGATCATCGCTCAGAGAGTTGCAGATAAGCAGTACGGCTTCGGTGCTGATATCCAGTCCAAGAAGGATATGCACAGCGGTCTGTTCTACGGACAGGTACAGCCTATGGATCTTATGAAGTTCGGTCTTATCCCCGAGTTCATCGGAAGAATTCCTGTTACAGTCGCTCTTAACAAGCTTACTGCAGAAGATCTTGTTCATGTTCTTACACAGCCTAAGAATGCCATAGTTAAGCAGTATAAGAAGATGCTTAAGCTCGATGACGTCGATCTCGAATTCACGGATGATGCCGTTCTTGCCATTGCAAATAAGGCTATCGAGCAGAAGACCGGTGCAAGAGGACTTCGTTCGATCATCGAGAGCACTATGCAGAACATCATGTATAACGTTCCTTCACAGAAGGACGTTTCCAAGTGTGTTATAGACGCCGCTTGTATCACTGAAGGTAAGGAGCCTACTCTGATCTACAAGAAGAAGGCGTCCGAGAATAGCAGTAATTCAGCCGTTGCGACAGGAAGCAAGCGCTTAGGTCTCGACGCCGGCTGATAAACAAAGGAGGTAAGATCATGCCCGCTATGTACAACATCTGTCTGGATATCGGTGGAACCAAGATCCTCGGAGCCATCTTCGACTCCAAGAAGAATATCGTCTACCGCATCAAGAAGAAGACTAAGGCTGACGGTGAAGCAACTCAGAATGTAGAAGAGACTATCATCTCCGTAGTTGACGAACTGATCGGCGGATTCGGCATCAAGAGAACCCAGATCAAGGCTATCGCTGCAGGTGCTCCCGGTGTAATCGATCAGCAGAACGGTATCGTACTTACTTCACCTAATCTTCCCTGGAAGAATTACGATATCAGAAAGCCCATCGAGAAGAAGTTCGGTGCACCTTTCTTCATCGGAAACGACGTTAACGTAGGCGTTCTCGGTGAGTATAAGTACGGTGTTGCCAAGGGCAAGAAGAATGTAGTCGGACTTTTCGTAGGTACGGGTATGGGCGGCGGCCTTATCCTTGACGGCAAGCTTTATACGGGACACAAGTTCAAGGGTGCCGAGTACGGACATATGATCCTCGACCCGGAAGGACCCAAGTGCAACTGCGGACAGAGAGGATGCCTCGAGGCTTTCTCAAGTAAGCAGGGAATGAGCGACTATATCAGAACACAGGCTGCAAGAGGACGCGAGTCCATGATGACCGAAGGCGTTGTTGACGGAGTCTTCAAGAGCAAGCTTCTGAAAAAGAGCCTTGCTGCGAAGGATCCGGTAGCAGTTGAGGCTGTTGACCGCGCATGTCACTACTTGGCGGTTGCATCCGGTAACCTCGTAAATACATTCAGCCCCGAGATGGTCGTCTACGGCGGCGGAGTTATCGAAGCGTGCGGCGATTACTTCCTTGAGAAGATCCTCTCCGAAGTAGACAGGTACTGCATGCCTTCGATCAGAGAAACAGTAGAGTTCAAGACAGCGGGCTTAGGTGATGATTCCATCCTCTACGGCGCGCTCTCGATGATAACAGACAAATAATTTAAGAAAGAAGAAGTAAGAACCCATGGCGAGAATTGATTCGGTAAACAAGGTTTTCGATCCTAAGGAGGCGGAACCCAGACTTTACAATGAATGGAAGGACAAGGGCTATTTCAAGCCTGACAGCAACCCGGAGAAGGAAGCATTTTCTATCGTAATGCCGCCCCCGAATATCACGGGACAGCTGCATATGGGACATGCTCTCGATAATACCCTTCAGGATATTCTCGTCAGATATAAGAGAATGAGAGGCTACTCGACACTTTGGCTGCCGGGTACTGACCATGCTTCGATCGCCACAGAGGCTAAGATCGTTGAGCAAATGCGTAAGGAAGGCATCTTCAAGGAAGATCTCGGAAGAGAGAAGTTCCTTGAGCGTGCATGGGACTGGAAGAAGCAGTACGGCGGACGTATCGTAGAGCAGCTCAAGAAGATGGGTTCCTCATGTGACTGGGACCACGAGCGTTTCACAATGGACGAGGGATGCTCCGAGGCCGTTAAGGAAGTATTCGTTAAGTACTACAACCAGGGTTATATCTACAGAGGTGAGAGGATCATCAACTGGTGCCCTCACTGCCTTACATCTATCTCAAATGCCGAGGTAGAGTACGAAGATCAGGCAGGTCACTTCTGGCACCTGAAGTATCCTTTCGAGGACGGCACAGGCTACATCGAGCTTGCTACAACAAGACCTGAGACACTTCTCGGTGATACTGCAGTTGCGGTTAACCCCAAGGATGAGCGTTATAAGGACATCATCGGCAAGATGCTCGTTCTGCCTCTCGTAGGAAGAAAAATCCCCGTTATCGCAGACGATTATGTTGATGTCGAGTTCGGTACGGGTGCTGTTAAGATCACTCCTGCACACGACCCTAACGACTTCGAGGTAGGAAGAAGACATAACCTTGAGGTTATTACGGTTCTTACTGAGGATGCGAAGATCACTGAGGATTACCCGAAGTATGCCGGCATGGACCGTTACGAAGCTCGAAAGGCCATCGTCAAGGACCTCGAGGAAGGCGGCTTCCTGCTCAGAACCGAGGACCACAACCACAACGTAGGTACATGCTACCGTTGCGGCACTACAATCGAGCCCCGCGTATCACTTCAGTGGTTCGTTAAGATGGAAGAACTTGCAAAGCCTGCCATCGAAGCAGTTAAGACAGGCAAGACAAGATTCGTCCCTACAAGATTCGAGAAGAATTACTTTAACTGGATGAACGATATCCGTGACTGGTGTATCTCCAGACAGCTGTGGTGGGGTCACAGAATCCCTGCATTCTACTGCGATGACTGCGGTGAGATCGTTGTTACAAAGGATGACAGCGCTGTTTGCCCCAAGTGCGGCAAGCCTATGCGTCAGGATCCCGATACACTCGATACATGGTTCTCTTCGGCTCTGTGGCCTTTCTCCACATTGGGCTGGCCCGAGAACACAGAGGATCTTAAGAAGTTCTATCCTACAAATACACTCGTAACAGGTTATGACATCATCACATTCTGGGTATCCAGAATGATGGTTGCAGGCTGCGCTCACATGAATGAGGTTCCTTTCAAGGATGTACTCATCCACGGTCTCGTAAGAGATGCGCAGGGAAGAAAGATGAGTAAGTCTTTGGGTAACGGTATCGATCCTCTCGAGATCATCGACAAGTACGGTGCAGATGCATTGAGATTTGCTCTCGTAACAGGTAACGCTCCCGGTAACGACCAGAGATTCCAGGAAGACAAGATCGAGATGGGAAGAAACTTCTCGAACAAGATCTGGAATGCCATGAGATTCGTTATCATGAACTGCAGCGACGATCTTTCTTATGAGAACGTAGATCCTGCTAAGTACACACTTGAGGACAAGTGGATCCTCACAGGCCTCAACAGGCTTATAAGCGAAGTTACCGTTAACTATGAGAACTACGACTACGGTGTTGCGCTCCAGAAGATCGTAGACTTCATCTGGGAGTCTTACTGCGACTGGTACATCGAGATCGCGAAGAGCCGTCTTTTCGACGAGGCTTGTCCTACAAGAAACGAAGCTTTGTATCTGCTTAACAACGTGCTCGCAACTTTGATGAAGCTGCTGCACCCGGTAATGCCGTTCCTGACAGAAGAAGTCTACAGAAACCTCGTTATCGACGCCCGTGCAGATTCCATCATGATCACAGACTGGCCTGATGCATCCAAGGTGCCTTCTTTCCCCGAGGACGAGAAGATGATGAGCACACTCATGGGCGCCATCAGATCCATGCGTAACATCCGTGCCGAAATGAATGTCGCTCCTTCACGCAAGGCGCACATCATCGTGGTGACTGCTTCCGACGAGGTTGCTTCCATGTTTACAAACGGTCTGGCTTTCCTTGAGAGACTTGCTTCCGTAGGTTCCATGGATATTCAGAAGAATAAGGAAGGCATCCCTTCCACAGCCGTAGCTGCTCTGTTCGAAGGCGGAGAGATCTACATGCCTCTCGAAGACCTTATCGACATCAGCAAGGAGCTCGAGCGTCTCGGCAAGGAGAAGGAGAAGCTTGACGGCGAGATCAAGAGACTTAACGGAAAGCTTTCAAACGAGAGCTTCACTTCAAAGGCTCCCGCACAGGTAGTTGAAGCCGAGAGGGCTAAGCTTACCAAGTACGAAGAGATGCAGAAGAACATAACAGAAAGAATCGATACACTTTCAGCACTCTGATTCCGGTAATAATAAGGAGGAACTATTTATGGGAACAGGATTCGAGAACAATGATCTGATCGCTAAGCTGCCTAAGGAAGGCGTACACTGCTTCCCGGCAAACGAGAGCCAGATCAAGAACAGAAGAATCATCACAGTAATACTCATGGTAGTATTCATCGCTTTGGCTGCAGTCTTCTGCCTGGTACTTGCCAATAAGCAGTACATCTTAGGCGCTGTCTGCGGTGTAGGCTTCCTGATCAGCCTTCTGGTATTCATCCAGTCTTTCATGATCGAGAAGTTCCGTGTAGCGATCGACTATAACGAGAAGAAGCTCGTTCTGCGTTATAAGTTCAGTCTTATCGATATTCCTTTCGACAGCTTTGATGCAAGAGAAGGTGAGCCCGACAAGGCTGAGGAGATGCTCAACAATGCGGTAAACAAGGGCTCCGTTACACAGTACCTTGTTCTTGATAACGTATTTGATGAGGCTTGCTACCAGACATCTTCCAAGGATCTTGCTTCCGCAGAGGACTTTAACCAGCTCAAGGAAGAGGCTCTTGCCATCGCCGATGCATACGGCGCAAGAAACAGCGAGGACGCCATCAAGCCCAATACGGACGGAAGAGGAAAGAAGGATATTGAGGCTTCTGAACTTGATGATGATGACATCGGTTCCATCGTAGATGAGGTAACGAGCGAGCATAAAGGAGGGAAGTAATCCATGAAGAACACATTCCTCAACATAATGGCTTTTATCACTGCAGCCTGCATGGTAACGATCACTGTGTTTGTTATTCTGACTGCAGGTGCGGTTAAGGAGAATTCGGAGAAGTCACTTTCCAAGATCTCTGATATCGAGGAGCAGATTACTGCCATCAACGAAAGATATGAAGAGGAAGAGAGTGCTTCAGGGAATGCAACCTACGATACCGTAAATCCCGAAGATGTCGAAGATATGGCGGATGCGGTCAATGCTTTGGCACAGGCTGTTGCAGCTTTGCAGGAGCAGACAAACAATATGGCATCAGTCGATTTTGAGACATTAAATCAAGCTATTCAGACGCTTGATGAGACGGCTAACTCGCTCGAGAGTACAGCGGGCAGAATCTCCGCGATATTCGGTTGATTTTTGATAAAAATAATGTAAGATAGCATAGGCTAACTAATAACAAATTGGAGGAAATATAAATGGCATTAGTTTCTGCAACAGAAATGATCAACAAGGCTCACGAGGGTCACTACGCAATTCCTGCGTTCAACACAAACAACCTCGAGTGGACACAGTGCATCCTGAGAGCAGTTCAGGAGACAAACACACCTGTTATGATCCAGACATCCGAGGGTGCTGCTAAGTACATGGGCGGATACAAGGTTGTAGTTGATATGGTTAACGACCTTATCGATTCAATGGGCATCACAGTTCCTGTAGCTTTGCACCTTGACCACGGTACATACGAGGGTGCTAAGGCTTGCATCGAGGTCGGTTACTCTTCTGTTATGTTCGACGGTTCTCATTTCCCTATCGAGGAGAACATCGCTAAGTCTAAGGAGATCATCGAGCTCGCACATGCTAAGGGCGTTTCCGTAGAGTGCGAAGTCGGCGGTATCGGCGGTGTTGAGGACGGTGTTGCTTCCGCAGGTGAGCTCGCTGATCCTGCTGAGTGCAAGCGAATCGCTGATCTCGGTGTTGACTTCCTTGCTGCTGGTATCGGTAACATCCACGGTAAGTATCCCGCTGACTGGGCTGGTCTTAACTTCGACAGACTGGCTGAGATCAAGGAAGCTATCGGCGGTAAGCCCATGGTTCTCCACGGCGGTTCCGGAATTCCTTTCGAGCAGACAAAGAAGGCTGTTTCTCTCGGTGTTTCCAAGATCAACATCAACACAGAGCTCCAGCTTGTATTCGCTGATGCTACAAGAAAGTACATCGAGGCAGGCAAGGATCTCGAGGGCAAGGGTTACGATCCCAGAAAGCTTCTCAAGCCCGGCTGCGAGGCTATCGTTGCTAAGGCTAAGGAACTCTGCGAAGGCTTCGAGGCTGCAGGTAAGGCTTAATAGCCTGTTTGACACAAAAATCTTTCATAAGGGCTGTCTTTTACAGACAGCCCTTTGTGCTATAATGGTTAAAGTTTTTTAATAATAGTAATAGAAGGGGTAGCTTTATGGATCAGATTAAGACCGATATCACGGTTGAGCAGATGCAGCGCGCCGGCACTATCATCAAGGGGATCAAAGACTATTACGCATCCAAAATGGTAGGACAGGAGAGACTCGGAATGTCACTCTTGGTTTCCATGATGGCGAACGGTCACATACTCCTTGAGTCAGTCCCGGGACTTGCAAAGACAACAGCTGCCAAGGTCGTAACCGAATCGGTTAACGGACAGTTCTCGAGAATCCAGTGTACACCGGACCTACTGCCGAGTGATATCATCGGAACCCAGACTTTCAATATGAATAACAATACATTCGAGACGAAGATCGGACCAGTTTTCGCGAACTTCGTTCTTCTCGATGAGATCAACAGATCTTCTGCCAAGACGCAGAGTGCCATGCTCGAGGCGATGCAGGAGAGAACGGTAAGTATCGGCGGTACAAGCTACAAGCTCCCCGATATCTTCATCGTAGTTGCTACGCAGAACCCGATCGAGCAGGAGGGTACATATGAGCTTTCCGAGGCACAGCTCGACCGATTCCTTCTCAAAGAGATCATCACTTATCCTACGGCAGACCAGGAGGTTGAGATCCTTAACCGTATCGAGAAGGATGTATTCACGAATGTTACTCCCGTTGCAACGATAGATGATGTTCTCTTCCTTCAGGATATCTGCAAGAAGATCTATCTTGCTCCTTCAATTAAGAAATATATCGTAGATCTTGTTCAGGCTTCACGTAACAAGGAAGCTATCTTCAAGGATCTCGCTCCTTATGTTGCGATGGGTGCTTCGACACGTGCGGCTATCGCATTCATGGAGGCGTCCAAGGCTGTTGCTCTTATGCAGGGCAGAGCTTATGTTACACCTGATGACGTTAAGGAAATGCGTCATGAAGTAATGAGGCACAGGATCATGCTTAATTTCGCGGCGATCGCTGACGGTGTTAAGCCTGAAACTATCATCGACGCTATCTTCCAGGCGGTTGACACTCCGTGAAATTAAACTATGTTTCAAGGATCAGCTTCGGACTCCAGCGCTATAAGACCATAGCAACGAACAGAGCCACGAGCAGAGTATTGGACGGTTCATATAACTCTATCTACAAAGGTAGAAGTATGAACTTTGATGAGCTGCGCGAATATGTGCCCGGCGACGATATCAAAGATATCGACTGGAAGGCTACGTCCAGATCCCAGAAGGTCCTTGTAAGACAGTATATTGCCGAGAAGAAGCATAATATCATGTTCGTCATGGATACCAACAAACGTATGCTTGCAGATACCGACATGGGTGAGGAGAAGCGCGATGTCGCACTGATCTCGGGCGGTTCTCTGGCATACATGGTCGATCATAACGGTGACTATGTAAGCGCGATCTTCCCCGACAATAAGTCGATGCGTCACTTTCCGTTCAAGAGGGGACTTCTTAATCTCGAGACGATATTAAGTAATTACCATGATTCGGTAACATATGATAATGATTCAGATCTTAATAAAGCTCTTTCTTATCTTATCCGTAATATAAGAAGAAGGATGATCATCGTTATCATTACAGATATGGAGGGCACAAGAAAGCTCGATGAGTCTTTGTTAAGACAGCTCGTTATCGTTCATGACGTGCTCCTTGTTAATGTCAGCGATGCCGACATGTTCGGTAAAAAGATTTACAGCGTAGACAGAAGAGACTATATCCCACCTTTCGTATCCGAGAGCAAGAGACTTAAGAAGATCTCCGAGAAGAAGAGAAGAGAGATCATCGAGTCCAACGAGAATAAGCTTAACCACCACGGTATAGCACATACGACTGTTGATACGGCAGATCACGTCGACAGAAGTCTTATCGAGCTTCTTGAGAAGCATAAGCATTGGAAGTGATGATATGCCGACTACCGTAGAACTTCAGAAGATGTTTAAGTATTCCCCGTGGCCGCTGACGATCGCAGCGATTGCACTTGTTGCCGTGACTTTGATCCTTATTGCGATGATCCTTTACAGGATAATCAGGAATAAGAAGGAAGGTAAGAAGAATACCATCAAAGCAATCCTGTGGACGCGTCCCGATCTTGATAAACTCAAGCAGGAATATCTTGCAAGACTTAATCATATAGAGATGGAATTTGATTCGGATAAGACGCAGATCAGATCTGCTTATGAGAAGATGAGTGTGCTGATAAGAGATTTTGCTTATAAGGCAACAGGCATCGAAGTAATGAAGTATTCGCTGTCCGAGATCAAACAGACTGAATTGTCGGCTCTGTCTGATCTTATTGAAGAGTATTATGAGCCGGAGTTTGATAAGATATCTGCCGGTGACGTTAAGGAATCAATCGAGAGAACAAGGAAGGTGATCACACAATGGAATTAAAGTATACGGTCGCCTTATATGCATGCGCTGCGATAGCTCTCGCATTTATTATTGTATCCTTCGTAAGATTCAGAAGAAGGAAGAAGTTTAAGGGCGGAACAAAAGCTGCTGAGGCAGACTACATCAAGGAGATCCCATACTTCAGAAGAAAGATGAGGATCTATAAGGTCCTTAAGTTTATCCTGTCGACGGTCATTATAGCTAACCTTCTTATCTCAGGCTTCCTTATGGCTATGCCTTATAAGACAGAGGTTAATGAGATCAAAAATATGAACCGTGATATTATCCTTTGCATGGATATATCGACGACGGTAGATCATCTTAACTTCGAACTCGTAGGTAAGCTTAAGGAGGTTGTAGAGAACCTTAACGGCGAGAGATTCGGTATCGTTATCTTTAATACTTCTCCGCTTTATCTTTGCCCTCTGACGACTGATTATGAGCAGGTAATTAATGAGCTCGATATCATCGAGGAAGCACTCGACCTTAGATATGATTACTATAACGGTTCCGGTTCATACAGCAACAGACTTGTTGAGCTTGATGAGTATATCAGTGCAGGTACTCTTGTAGGTAATGAGGAGAGAGGTTCTTCCATCATCGGTGACGGTCTTGCAGCTGCGGCATTGGACTTTACCAACATCGAGGAAGATCCGGACAGATCAAGAATCATCATTTTCTCGACTGATAACGATCTGCAGGGAGATGAGATCATTACACTCCCCGAAGCAGGTCAGCTTTGCGTCGACCGCGGAATCACCGTCTACGGAATAGGTACCGAGCAGATGTATCCTTCCGATAAGGCGATGATGAGAGATGCCGTTGAGATGACGGGAGGAGAGTTCTACTACGGTGAGGATTCCCGTGTGGTAAGTAATATCATCGACAATATCCAGGAGCATGTGGCTTCGCTGGATACGATCGAGTATGAGATAAGTGAGACGGTAACGCCTGAGATTCCTTTTATCATTTTGTTGATCTCGATGGCGTGCATGATACTTTTGCAGTGGCTTTGTAAGGTGTGACGGTATGAACGGACTTTTTGGTGACATTATTTTCGAGCCGATAATACCGATCCCTGTCATGGCGGTCTTCTGTGTCGTGCTCATAATTTTCAAAAGAAGGGGCATCACACCTTATATCCGTCAGATCCTAACGGTGCTTTTGCTGTTCGTAATTAACTTAAGACCCATGTATCCTGCGGATAATATCAGGGTTCAGTCACAGAAGATGGATCTTAATGTAATTATCGTCGTTGATGATACGATAAGTATGTTAGGCGATGATCAGGACGGATACGAGACCAGGCTCGACCGTGCCAAAGCCGATATGTATTATCTGATCGAGAATCTTCCGGGATCCAAGTTCTCGATAATGTGCTTTAACAACAACACTCATGTCCTGACACCTTTGACGGATTCCGTTGATTATCTTCATAACGCCGTTGACTCTATCTATCCGCTGTCTCCCACGTATGCAACGGGTACCAATATCAGTATCTGCTATGAGACTTTGGAGGATATGGTTGACGAGGCTTCCGAGTACGAGAATACTCAGACTGTTGTCTTCATTTTGTCTGACGGCGAGAATACAGACGGCGGTTCGCTTTGTTCCTTCACGGGCTTTGAGGATGATATTGCAGGCGGCGCCGTGCTTGGTTACGGTACTGAAAGAGGCGGTCATATGAATTACTATGACAGCCTGCATGACCGATGGGAGCAGGTCGTAGATTATACACATATTCCTTCGACTGAAGCTGTTACTAAGCTTGATGAGAGTAACTTAAGAAGCATTGCCGACGATCTCGGTGTTTCTTATGTCTATATGAATTCAGAGAATCCTCTGGCTCCTGTTGTGGAAGCGATCAGGGAAGACTATCTTGCCGATCCTGAAGAGCAGTTCAGACAGGGTTATAAGGATATTTACTATGTATTCGTTGCTCCGCTCGTCCTCCTCGTATCTTACGAGTTTATAAGTCTTAAGAGGAGGGGATGAGTATGAGAAGATTGATGGCTGCAATCTGGACTATACTTGCGATGTTCCTCGTGATCCTGCTTCTCGCGGACTATACGAATAACAAGATGATCGAGAAGTTCAATCAGGGTAAGTACGAGCAGAATCCGTTCGGATTCTTAGGTTTCGTGGAGCCTTATGTTAATCAGTATAACCGCGGAAATATCTATTATTCTCTTGGTCAGTACGAGCTTGCTGAGAATGAATATGAACAGGCATTAAGCGGTCACTCTCATCTGTCAGAGCCTCAGGACTGCAGGCTTCGAGTCAACTATGCTCTGTCTTTGGTAGAGCAGATCGATCCCAATAATATTACAGATGAGAATCTTGATGAGGTGCTCGCGATCCTTGACCAGGCACGCGATATCCTGTGTGAGAACGGATGCGCATCAAGAGATGATAACAGCGGACATTACCCGGATGCTCAGACCTTGAAGAATGAGATCGATGCGTTCGAGGAGTTGCTGCTTACGCCTCCTGATCAGCAGGAACCTGATCCTACGGATACACCGACTCCCACACCTGAACCTTCGGAGACTCCGACACCTACGCCGGAAGGCGGCGAGACACCTACTCCGACTCCCGAAGGCGGCGAGACTCCGACGCCTACACCTGAAGGCGGTGATACACCGACACCGACGCCCGGAGGAGATGAACCTACTCCTTCGCCCGGAGATAACCCGGGAGGCGAGACGCCTACGCCTACACCCGGAGGAGCGGGAGGAGATGAACCGACTCCTACGCCTACTTTGACACCTGAAGAGCAGATTCTTGATATACAGGCACAGGGTCAGCAGGAAAGATATGCAGGTGCGAACGGAACTCCTGACGATCCTTATTCGGGCTTCAGTTATACCGGAACGCCTTGGTAAGGGCGGGACTGTATTTATCATTTCGGGTAATGCCGTGATATAATGCGCGTATGGCAGTCAGAAAATATGACATGGATCCTGAGCGCAATGTCCTCAATACCCAAGATCCGGATGAGAACACGGGCTTTGTCATAAAGACGGATGAACAGAAGCGGAAGCTTATGAGATCCGCCCGTTATGAGTCTGTCGAGTTTACAGATACATCGATCTCATATAATGAACCTTATGAAGACGAAGCCGTAATATCGGGACAGGTAAAACCCGAGGTAACTGCAGTTTACGATACGGGATATGACGGGAAACCGAATGTCTACGATCCTTCCAAGGACCATACGGGTGATGTAAAGCCTGCGACGGATTCCTTTGACCGGACTTCCCAGATGGGTGTGCTTACGAAGGATTCTTTTGCCACTCCCGAGTTCTTCCGTAACCCTGTCGATCTTGCGATCGGTTGCGTCGTGTTCGGACTTATCATAATCCTAGAGATCATAGGGCTTATCATAGTATTTTAAAATTGTAATTTACCCCCTGATGTAGTATTGTTTTTTTAGTTTGTTTTTCAGGAGGGTCGTATTATGTCAACAGTTACTGTTTGGCTTGCTGTCCTCTGTCTCACCGTCGTTGCTATGGTATACATCTTCTGGAATTATTCCAGGATCAAGCAGCTGCCGGAGGGCACAGCGGAGATGAGCGAGCTTGCAGCTATCATCAGATCCGGAGCCGAGACGTTCCTTAAGACTGAGTTCAAGTACATCGGTATCGTTCTTGCCGTGGTCGCAGTAATCTTCTGCATGGTCATCGAGAAGACATCGGGTATCTCATTCCTTATCGGCGGACTCATGAGTTCCATCGTTTGTATTCTCGGTATGAAGAGTGCCACTTATGCGAACGTAAGAACTTCCAACAAGGCAAGAGAGTCGCTTTCCATCGGAGAGACCGTTAAGGTTGCTCTGTGCGGCGGTTCCATCAGCGGACTTGCAGTTCAGGCTTTCGGTATGTTCGGTATCATCCTGGTTCTTCTCCTCGGTGAATTCTGCTTCGACGGCGGTGTTTCACATACAGCAGAGAGCCGCGGCCTTCTTGTAAATCTCGTATGTAATCCTACAATGATGAGAATCTCGACTTATTCACTCGGATGCTCCATCGTTGCTATGTTCAACCGTGTTGCCGGCGGTAACTACACAAAGGCAGCAGACATCTCTTCTGATATTCTCGGTAAGCTCCGTCATGACCTTCCCGAGGATGACTCCAGAATCCCTAACACAATCGCAGACTTCATCGGTGATAATGTTAACGACATCGCAGGTAACTGCTCCGACTTGCTCGAGAGCTTCGTTGCTACTATGTCCGCTACCATCATGATCGCCGTCACACTTTATCAGGTGGCAGTACACAAGGGTCTTGAGATCGCAGAGCAGGCATTCACCAATGCTTCTTTGTTCCCGATCGTACTCGCTGCATGCGGCCTTATCGGATGCCTTATCGGTCTCGGTATCGCCAACTTTAAGAAGATGAGTGACGATCCTTCAAGAGAGCTCGATCTCTCCACATGGATCTCCGCAGGTGTAACTGTCGTTCTCGGCGGTATCGCTTCTTATATGATGTTCAAGGATTACGATATGTCTGCTTACGGCTTTAAGCTCGGATGGGCTTCCCCCTGGATCTCTTCCGTTCTCGGTATCGTAAGCGGTGTTGCTATCGGTATCATCACAGAGTACTACACAGCTACAGAGCACAAGCCCACAAGAGAGCTTGCCGAGATCTGTACGGAAGGTGAGGCTTTCGTTGTTACGAAGGGTGACGCGATCGGTTCAAGATCATGCTTGCTGCCTATCCTTCTTATCGGTGTATCGCTCCTCATCTCGGGTGTTCTCGGCGGCACATATGGCGTTGCAGTTTCCGCTCTCGGAATGCTCGCTTTCGTAGGTGCTACAGTTTCCATCGATGCATTCGGTCCTATCGCAGATAACGCAGGCGGTCTTGCAGAGGCTTGCCACCTTGCTCCTGAGGTTCGTGCCATCACAGATAAGCTCGATGCAGTAGGTAATACAACAGCTGCTATCGGTAAGGGCTTCGCTATCGGTTCTGCCGCTTTCGCTACAGTATCACTTATCACTGCTTATGTAGGACAGTACACTGAGATCGGTGCCGATCCTATTCTTAACTTTGCTTCATTCGCAGTTATCTCCGGCGGTATCATCGGCGGTGCTCTCGTCGAGTACTTCAGTGCCGTTCTTACAGATAACACTATCGACTCTGCAAAGCTCATGGCTGATGAGGGTGACAAGCAGATGTCCGTTCCCGGCGTTCTTGAGGGAAAGGTTAAACCTGACTACAACAAGATGATCGCTATGGCTGCAAGAGAGGCTATCCACAAGATGGTAGTTCCTTCAATCCTTGCTCTCGTTATCCCCGTTGTCGGCGGTATCCTCTTCGGCGTACAGTTCGTCGGAGGACTTCTCGTAGGTGCTACTATCGTTGCTATCCCGAGAGCTATCTTCATGGGTAACTCCGGCGGTGCTTTCGATAACGCCAAGAAGTACATCGAGTCAGGTCAGCTCGAGGGTCACGGCAAGGGCTCCGCTGCTCACAAGGCTTCCGTTACGGGTGACACGATCGGTGACACACGTAAGGACGTTGTCGGCGTTGCTCTCGACATCTTCATCAAGATGATGTCCACGGTAGCCAACACACTCGCTCCTGTCATCAGAAGCATCTCGATCTTCAGATTCTGATAACATCTCGAAAAGAAGTTGCAGGACCGTTTCTTCGGAAGCGGTCCTTTTAATTTGCCACAACTTGTAACCATTCGGAAACGAACAGACAAAATGCTATCTGTTAAAATAAACTATATAAATGTGTATTTAAGGAGACATCATGGGTTTTGAATTCAGCACAGACGGATTTTTACCATATGATTCGTTCGACTACATATATAAAGAGAGAAAGCTTCCGGAGTTCGGTGATGTAGTATCTCCTTACGACAGGATACTTTCATCATGGAAATTCTTCCTGGCAGACGGCGAGAGCCAGATGCCGTTCGGATTCGAGTCTTTATCATTCGATGATTCCGACTGGGACATAATCAATGTTCCTTCCACATGGCAGACTGAAGGATACGGTCTTCCTCAGAATCTTCTGTATAACTATCCCGTAGAGCTCGAGAAGATCACCAGACGCGGTGAAGATTCGATCAGCGACAAGTACATAATGAAGTCCGTTAACGAGCATTCCGATGAGATCGGAATCTACAGGACAAGTGTGGTATTTACGCCCCAGGATCTCGACAGGGCTTTGTATCTTGAGACTTCGGGCATCTGCGGAAGCTTTGATGTATATCTTAACGGTCAGCTCATTACCGAGTCTCATGCCGTTATGACCCGTAAGAGAATACTTCTGTCAGACAGCGCAAGACCGGGCACCAACCAGCTTGCTATCGCAGTCTACAGATGGGACAGAGAAAGATTCGGTCATGTTCTTAAGGAGCTCATGACATTCGGCTTCTCCGGTATTATCAGACCTGTAAGAATCGTAGCCGAGCCTTTGCTAGAGATATCGAATCTGCATCTTAATGTTTCGTCGGTTCCCGATGCATATGTTGATCAGCTCGATATCATTAACACTTCTTCTGATTCAAGGTCTCTGACAGTCAAGAAGGAGACAGGTGTAACCAAGGGTAACTTCTCGGTTACTGCCGATTTCAGAGTAAGAAATCACACGGATCTTATTATGCCTTATCAGCTCAGCATATCACTGATGGAGGTCAGATCCGAGTACGATCCTTATAAGCTTCCTCTTGTTCAGATAAGCATACAGTCTCAGGCAGGCGGTACGGCAGAAGCCAGATCTACAAGAAGAGACAAGGTAGAGTTCGTAGCGCTTGATGTGGCAAGATGGACGGATGCGACGCCTGTTCTTTATGACCTTATCATCGAGGTAATGGATTCCGAGGGAAGAGTAATCTGTGTTAAGAAGAAGAGATTCGGATTCAGAACTGCGGAGATACTTGCCGATAAGTTCCATATCAATGACGTACCGGTCAAGCTTAATCTCGTACGTTACTGCGAATTCGATCCCAAGGGCGGTATAAGCGTTCCGCTCGGAAGATTCCGTCAGGATATCATTCTTATGAAGCGATGCGGCATTAATGCCGTTATCGGCGAAGGATTTCCTTTAAGCGACGAGTTCCTTAATCTTTGCGACCAGTACGGAATGTATGTCATCGCATGCGCCGACAGAAAGCTCATGAGGGATTATGCGGAGAGTGCCGTTAATCACCCCTGCGTAGTAATGTGGGCTTTCAGTGATTACAGATATAATCACGACAAGTGTCTTAAGGTTAAGAATGAGATCAAGTCCGAGGTCGATCACAGCAGGGCGTGGTACTGTGGTGAGGATGAGACGAAGACGGTCTCGGATATCATGCCTTTCCCGAATGAGTCCGGTATCATCTACGGTCCCTGGGCAGATCTTTGCCTGGACCGTAAAGAGATATTTGCCAAGAATAAGACCGGAAAGAATATCTTCGAGAGTATCGCGGGAAGAAAGCGTTTCCCGGATGACGGTGCCGATTACAAGTGGATCCATCATGCCGACCTCGTAGGAGGCAAGAACAAGGATGACAGCTGTATAGGTCAGGGTATAGTAGACGCCGAGCGTAATCCGCACCCGATCTACCTTGATATCAAGAACCAGTGCAATATTCTTAATATCTTCTCTCATCCCGAAGACCCGTCTACATTGACGCTTCGTAATGCGCATCCTTTCGCATATACTCCGGAGCTTCTGCTTGAGTGGCAGGTGCTGCTCGGCGGTCATATCGTTATGAGCGGAAGGGGAACGATACCTCAGATAGAACCTTACGGTACGAGAACATTAAAGTTCCCGATAAATGTCGATAAGTATCTCGAAGACGGATGGGCGCAGGGAAGACCCGAGCTTGTCGAGATGTATATGAATCTGCTGTCGCATGAGATCCTTTTCGCGATTAATCTCAAGCTTGCCAAGGATACATATTATGCCAAGGAAGGCTTCGAGGTGGCATTCTATCAGGATGTTGTTGCTACGGAATGCGGACTGCCCGGAGGCGGTGCGGTAAAGCCTGTTGCTGCCATTGAGCCTGCTGCCGCGCCTTCCGATTCGAGAGCTTTGCCTGCTCCTGAAGTTACGGACGATAACTTCGACGGATCGCTGACGGTGCTCGAGCAAACTCCCGTAGATGAGCTTGCGGAGATACCTCTCGAAGATGCAGGTGCTCTTGCGATGCCCGATGAGGCTTTGGAGGAGACATCCGTAACCAAGATCGATACCACCGAGCTTGTGGCAGTTCCCGAGAGCCTTCAGGTTAATACAGAAGCCTTAAGTATCCGTTTCTCTCGTGAGGACGGAGCTTTGTGCGGCATATCGTCTCACGGCTTTGACTTCATAAAGGGACCCATGATGCCGAGCTTCTACAGATGTCCTTCCAATATCGACAGAACGGACAGAAGCTTTGTACTGTCGAGGACCATCTTCTCGAATGAGAGTGACTACGAGCAGATACAGAAGTCGATCAAGTTCGACGGCATGAATTACAGCATCGTAAACGGCGTATTCTCGCTCGTATCAAGATATAAGTCATTTGCTTTCAAGGGTGATATCCTTGTGGCTTATGAAGTCCCTTCATCCGATCTTATCCGCGTTACGTTAAACTTCACGCCTAAGTACGATATGGTTCGTTACGGATTCCGTGTGCCCGTTACCAAGGATGATATGCTCTGTACCTGGTACGGAAGAGGCCCCGGTGAGTCTTACTATGACCGTAAGAACGCTACGCGTATCGGAGAGTTCAGTGTAGGCGCAGACAAGATATTCCACTCGTATGCAAGACCTGCAGAGAACAGCTCTCATACGGATACGGATGCCATGAGACTCGAGTCGACACAGGGAAGTTCCTTTGTAGTAAGAAGAGTGTCGGGAGATAAGAAGTTCGAGTTTACGATCCTGCCTTATACGCCCGAGCAGATGAATGAATCACTGCACGATGAGCTTCTCATGAAGAATGATTTCTGCGAACTGCTTATCGACTTCTGCTCTAAGGAGATCGAGCGTACCGACAGCAATACGACGAATTTGCCGCTAAAGAAAAACGTCACCTATAAGGAGACGTTTGAGATAAAGATCAACGAGCGCTGATAATAATATCAGACGTTGAATCTGAACAGAACGACATCGCCGTCCTTCATTACGTATTCTTTACCTTCGGATCTTACAAGACCCTTCTCTTTGCACGCTGCCATGGAACCCAATCCTACGAGATCATCGTAAGAAACTACTTCTGCGCGGATAAAGCCTCTCTCGAAATCAGAGTGGATCTTACCGGCAGCCTGAGGAGCCTTGGTGCCTTCCTTGATCGTCCATGCACGTACTTCCTGGGGACCTGCAGTCAGGTAGGAGATGAGGCCGAGAAGCTTATAAGAAGCCTGGATCATCTTATCAAGACCTGCGGAATCAAGTCCCAAGTCATCGAGGAACATCTGTCTGTCCTCGTCTTCGAGCTGGCTTAATTCTTCTTCGATCTTAGCGGAGATTACAACTACCTGTGAGCCTTCAGCCTCAGCGATCTTCTTAACGGTATTTACGTAGGGAATGTCGCTGTTGCCGATATCGTCTTCCTTGATGTTGCAGCAGTAAAGAACGGGCTTCAATGTGATGAGCTGAAGATCTCTTGTGAACTCCATCTCGTCTGCATCAAGTTCAACGGATCTTGCAGGCTTCTCGGCTTCGAGAGCGGCATAGATCTTCTCATAAACATCGAGGGCAGCCTGATAGGACTTATCGCCGCCCTTCATCATCTTCTTTGTTCTGTCGATCCTCTTCTCCATGACTTCCATATCGGAAAGAACGAGCTCGAGGTTGATAACTCCGATGTCACGCTCGGGATCTGCATTACCGTCTACATGGATAACGTCGGGATCGTCAAAGCATCTTACGACATGAACTACAGCATCGACTTCTCTGATGTTCGAGAGGAACTTATTGCCTAAGCCTTCGCCCTTGCTCGCGCCCTTAACAAGACCTGCGATGTCAACGAACTTGATAACTGCGGGAGTGTACTTCTCGGGGTTATACATCTTGGCAAGCTCATCGAGTCTGTGATCGGGCACCGCTACGACGCCTACGTTAGGCTCGATAGTGCAGAATGGGTAGTTAGCTGATTCTGCTCCTGCCTTTGTAATAGCATTGAACAGTGTGCTCTTTCCTACGTTAGGAAGTCCAACTATGCCGAGTTCCATTATTATTACCTCTTTTTATTATTATTCTTCTTCAAAACGCAAGTATTGTATCACAAATCCTGCTTTGTCGAAATTGTCGAAAATTGTCGAAAATTGTCGAAAAATAACGCCCTTTGACCTGTTATCTTTATGGTGCGGAATAAGAAAAGGAGGATAAATATGGCTTCGAAAGTCAACATTGTAAGAGTCTGTACATCCTTCATGGATGGCATGACAAGAGTAAATGCCATGATAGAGGTATCGATCACGCCGGGACTGCCGTCATTCGACGTGATAGGTCTGTGTGATCCGTCTGTCAGGGAATCAAGAGGCAGGATACAGCCTGCACTTATCGCATCGGGGTTTACTATGCCCAAGGGGCATATAACAGCATCTATATCGCCTTCGTATATAAAGAAGACGGGTACGGGATTTGATCTGCCGATAGCGCTGGGAATGCTGATGGCATCAGGACAACTGCCGTACAATCCCGCTTCCCGAATTTATGCGAGCGGGGAGTTAATGCTCGACGGAACGGTCAAGGGAACACCGTCCGCTTCATTAAGACTCCATATGGATGAGGATTATGATGTGGTTTTCATCTCTGCGGATGAGGAGGATGCGGCAAGATGTGCCTGTATATCCGCCATGCCGATCCGGCACCTGTCGCAGCTTCAAAGTGTGTTCTTTGATGGTCGCTATGAACCGAAAGAGTATTCGGTGAATGACATAGAGGAATCGTTCGAAGAAGTACCGGACTTCTCTGCAGTAAAAGGTCAGGAGAAGGCTATCAGAGCACTTCTTATAGCTGCGGCAGGCGTACATAACATACTGCTTCTCGGAAGTCCCGGATGCGGCAAGACGATGGCAGGGAAGATCCTTGCAGGAATCCTGCCTCCGCTTAAAGGATCGGAGATAGGTGATGTGTATTCGATCATGGAAGCGGCGGGCCTTAAGGATGATCCTGAGGAATGTTTGGTCTTAAGTGACAGAAGACCTTTCAGATATATCTATCCGGGTATGAGCCGCGGACGTATACTCGGCAATCCCAATAAACTTCTTCCGGGGGAACTTGCCCTTGCCAATCACGGTGTGCTTTTTGCCGATGAGATCTTCGAGTTTAAACGCGAAGTTATGGAGGCGTTAAGAGTACCGCTTGAAGATCATGTGGTAAGGATGAGTAAAGACGGCAGGAACTTCGCGTTTCCGGCATCGTTTGTTTTCGTTGCGGCAGGTAATCCGTGCAGGTGCGGCATGCTCTACGAAGAGGGCAGGAGGTGCACATGTACGCCGCAGATCATTAATAACTATATGGCTAAGCTTTCGGGTCCCGTAAGAGACAGGATCGACCTTGTGGCAGAGATGAGATCGATATCGGGGGAGTACCTTGCCGAGTCTGCGATAAAGGAAGAACGTAAGATCAACGAGCGCATGAAAGCGCATGTAAAGTGTGCGTGGGAGATGCAGCGGCGCCGCTTTAACGACGGCGTGTTTAACGGGACCTGCTGTAATGTCGATGCCGATATATTCAGGGCGGATTCGGATGTGGTCAATTATGCTGCCGAGATCGCCGAAGCTTCCGGTTTCTCTGCCAGAGGGTTCAACCGTCTGCTCAAAGTCGGCCGTACTATCGCGGACCTCGACGGAAGGGAGGATATGTGTAAAGCAGATGTCGCTGAGGCGGGAATATACAGAAAGGGGGATCTTCAGTATGGACGCACGGGATTTAAGGCTTCTTGAGCATACTGCGATCAGATATGAAACCCCGCTTGATTACAGAGCCTTGCGTGAACTTGAATCAGCCGGACTCATTGCCGAAGGTTCATACCCGGTTATAGATGATATTGTACGGCTGAAGAAGGATGCTGACGTAAACGGTCTGAGTGACAGGACAAGGTTTAAACTGTCGGAGGTAATCTCCGAACGAAGTAAAGTCCGGGCGGCGGTTGAGCGGTATGCTTCGCTTGTCGAAAAGAATGACATTAAGATCATCTCCAGACAGGATGAATACTATCCTTTCTCTTGGAAAGAATTGTCCGGAATGCCGCCGTTGTTCTTTGCGAGGGGAGATGCTTCTTTGCTTTCAGATATCACATATAAAGGTGCCGCGGCGATAGTCGGTTCCCGAGATCCGGGCAGATACTCTTTATATGCGACGGATGAATTCAGCAGTAAGTTGAGTTCTAAGGGGGCGGTTATAGTCTCCGGTATGGCGCTTGGGATCGACCGTAAAGCACATGAGTCCTGTATGAATGCAGGCGGAAAGACTGTTGCCGTAATTCCGGGAGGGGCAGACATAATATATCCGTATAAGAACAGGGATATATATGAACGCATAAGTAACGAAGGCGTGGTCATTACGGAACTTCCTCCCGGACAGGAAGTTCTTAAGCAGTATTTTCCTTCTCGTAACAGGCTGATATCGGCTCTGTCGGATGTATGCCTTATCATGGAGGCGGGAATATACAGCGGCACTTTACATACTGCTTCATTCGCGGCTGCACAGGGCAGAGATGTATTTGTGTTGCCGAACAGCATCTATGCGGATAATTCTCTCGGAGGTCTGCTGTTGTTAAGAGACGGGGCGGAGGTGCTGATCGATGCAGATACCGTTTACGAGAGAATCTTGACGGAGGTCAACAACAGACGGGTGCTGCTTAATGAACAGGAGAATACCGAGCCCGACAGGGATGTGCTCTTACATATGGCGAGGAGTACTCCGGAGAGGCTTAACGAGAGTCAGTGGCAGTCACTTGTATGCGATGAGATATCGGAGAAACCGAGGAATATCGATGAATTGTGCAGAAGTCTCGGAATCCCTTTCTCATACCTGTCAGCAGTGGTTACCGTTCTTGAGACTTCGGGGCTGATAATAAACGACAGAGGCAAATATGTTTTGACAATTAACGGTCGTTAATCTATAGTAAAACACTGAATCGATGAAAGCGGTGAAGTTTTAATATGGGAAAAAATCTTGTAATTGTTGAGTCTCCTGCAAAGGCGAAGACAATAGAAAGATATCTTGGACACGATTATAAAGTTACGGCTACGGTAGGTCACTTCAGAGATCTTCCCGATAAGACGCTGGGCGTAAATGTCGATAATGACTTTAAGCCTTTATATATAGATAAGAATGTAAAAGTAAAGAAAGAACTCATCGCTCTTGCGTCCCAGGCGGATCAGATATACATCGCAACCGACCCGGACCGTGAGGGAGAAGCTATCGCATGGCATGTTGCCAATACTTTGAAGATCGATCCCGAATCTTCATGCAGAGTTACATTTAACGAGATCACGAAGAAGGCTGTTCAGGAGGCTATCGCCAATCCCAGAGCCATCGATATGAATCTTGTAGATGCACAGCAGGCAAGACGTATCCTCGACAGACTCGTAGGTTATGAGTTGAGTCCGCTTCTTTGTAAGAAGATCAGAACCGGTCTTTCTGCAGGACGTGTTCAGTCTGTTGTGACCAGAATGGTTCTTGATAAAGATTCTGAGATCGATGCCTTTATTCCCGAGGATTACTGGAATCTTTCATGTGAGGTTACACCCGGAGCCAAGAAGGATGCATTTACGGTTAAGTATTACGGCACTTTTTCCGGATCCGATATTGTTAAGCCCAAGGACGGTAGAGTATCCGATCCCGAAGAGGCACAGAGGATCTACGATAACGTAAACGGCAATGATCTTACTGCATTCGCAGTGAAGAAGGGTAACGGCGCAAGAAAGCCTGCTCCTCCGTTCACAACATCAACGATGCAGCAGGAGGCTTCAAGAAGACTCGGCTTTACTACCAGAACGACAACAAGAGTTGCCCAGCAACTCTATGAAGGTGTAAATATCGAAGGTCAGGGACAGACGGCTCTCGTAACTTACATAAGAACAGACTCCGTAAGAATCTCAGATGAAGCTGTTGCCGCATCCAAGGGCCTGATCAAGGAAAGATACGGTAAGGAATATGTATGTCCTTACGACAGAAAGTTCAAGAACAGAAACTCTGCGCAGGATGCACACGAGGCTATCCGTCCTTCACACTTTGATCTGAATCCCGATTCGATCAAGTCATCTCTTACTAACGAGCAATATAAGCTTTATAAGCTCATTTGGGAGAGATTCCTTGCTTCCCAGATGGCTGATGCCGTAACAAATACGGTTACTATTGATGCAAGATGCAATGATGACGTATTCCGTGCTACCGGTGAGACTGTTGTGTTCCCGGGATTCCTCGCGGCTTACGGCGATATCAAGGATGATAAGAAAGCTGACGAAGGCAAGGCGATTCTTCCCGAGGTTGAAGAGGGTGCAACCCTGAAGAATCTCGGTGTGAAGAAGGAAGCAAAGCAGACTTTGCCTCCGGCACACTATAACGAAGCTTCCCTCATCAAGGCTATGGAAGAATTCGGTATCGGAAGACCTTCCACCTATTCGAAGACCATTACGACCGTTCTCGACAGAAAGTATGTAGAGAAAGACGGAAAGAATCTTCTTATCACGGATCTCGGAAAGCTTGTTACAAACATGCTCGAAGAGAATTTCACCGAGATTGTAGATGTATCCTTTACAGCCGGCATGGAGTCTAAGCTCGATGACGTTGAAGTCGGCGATAAGGACTGGGTAAGACTTCTTAAGGATTTCTATCCCGGTTTCCATGAGAAGATCAAGCAGGCCGATGCCAATATCGAGAAGGTTAAGATCGAAGATGTTAAGACAGGTGAGACCTGTCCCGACTGCGGCGGCGATCTCGTTATAAAGGACGGAAGAAACGGTAAGTTCATTGCCTGCTCGAATTATCCTGACTGTAAGTACACAAGGAATATCGAAGTACAGGCAAAGGGTAAGTGCCCTTTGTGCGGTTCGGGACTTCTTCAAAAGAAGACGATCAAGAACCACAGAACATTCTATGTTTGTGATAAGAAGGGGAATGATCCCGAGTGTAAGTTCATATCATGGGATATACCTGTAGAAGGCAAGAAGTGTGAGACATGCGGTTCTTACATGGTGCTTCACAGATTCAGAGGCAAGATGTACCCCAGATGCGGTAACGAAGACTGTCCTTCACGTAAGGTAAGGAAGAAGTCCGATTCTGACGGTAAGGGTGAAGATGCCTGATACCATTAACAAGATAACTGTAATAGGAGCCGGCCTCGCAGGATGCGAGGCTGCTCATATTATTGCTTCATTCGGAATAGATGTTGATCTTTATGAGATGAAGCCTATAAGAAAGTCTCCTGCACATAAGACTGATATGTTCGCTGAACTTGTGTGCAGTAATTCTTTAAGAGCGGCTTCGATCACCAATGCGGTAGGTCTTCTTAAAGAAGAATTGAGAAGATTGGGCTCGCTTATCATGGAGGCTGCTGATAAGGCAGAAGTTCCTGCGGGCGGCGCTTTGGCAGTAGACCGAGATGAGTTCTCGGGATATATAACCGAGAAGATAAAGAACAATCCCCATATTCACGTAAAGACGGAAGAAGTCGATCATATCCCGTCAGACGGTACCGTAATTGTTGCCACGGGTCCTCTTACCGACGGTAAGCTCTACGATGACATCATGAGACTTACAGGCAATGCGGATCTTCATTTCTTTGATGCCGCGGCTCCTATAGTCTCATATGAGTCCATCGATATGACCAAGGCGTTCAGGCAGTCCCGCTACGGCAAGGGTGGTAATGACTACATTAACTGTCCTATGAATGAGGACGAGTACAAGGCTTTCTATCATGCTCTTATCGAAGCCGAGAAGGCTGATGTGCACGGATTCGATAAGATAAATGTTTTCGAAGGATGTATGCCGATCGAAGTTATGGCTGCCAGAGGAGAGGACACGATGAGATTCGGTCCGTTGAAACCGGTGGGATTAACAGATCCGAATACCGGTAAGGAGCCGTATGCCTGCCTTCAGTTAAGACAGGATGACAGAGCATCCACAATGTATAACCTCGTGGGTTTCCAGACACGTCTTAAGTTCGGTGAGCAGAAGCGCGTCTTCGGCATGATCCCTGGACTTGAGCATGCCGAGTACTTAAGATACGGCGTAATGCACCGTAATACATACATCAATTCGCCGAGACTTCTTAATTCCGATTACAGTATGCGTGAACACCCCGGGATCTTTTTCGCAGGTCAGATAACGGGTGTTGAAGGCTATATCGAGTCGGCGGCATCCGGATTTTTCGCAGGTCTTAACGCGGCGTTAAGAAGCAGGGGGATAGATCCGCGCGAAAAGCTTAACGATGAGACCGTTATAGGTGCCATGGCTTGCTATGTATCCGACAGATCCGTAACCAAGTTCGTTCCCATGAATGCGAACTTCGGTATCGTGGCGACTATGCCCGGCAAGTTCAGGGGCAAGACTGCCAAGCAGGATAAGAATGCGGCGATAGCGGAACGTTCTTTGACGCGAATCGATGAATTTAGCGATATAATAAGAGATATTATCCAAGATTAAGAGGAGATTCTGATGAATCTGAAGAAAGTACCCAAGGAAGATTACGTTCCCGAGCAGCACGGGCCGGTCTTTAATTTTTTCTATACGCTTAAGACTCATTTTTTTACTATTACATCAGTTAACTTTCTGTTTCTGGTATTTAATATACCGATGATGTTCGTCGCGTTTGCACTTGTGCTTTTGTTCCTTCCTTATCTGAACAGTGTGTTTGTTCCTCAGAACTTTGCACAATTTATGCTCGATTCGGGAGTCGTCGGCAATCAGGCTATCAATGATGTCGGAACGGATGCCGCATATCAGATCTATTACCTGATAGTAGTATTCTGCGTTATGTTCCTGATGGGAACCACTCTTATTGTAATAGGTCCTTTCCAGGCGGGTTTTTCTCAGATCTACAGGAATCTTTACAGGCAGGAAGGCGTTTTCTTCTTCTCCGATTTCAAGGAGGGAATGAGCAATAACTGGAAGCAGTCACTCGGAGCTTCGATCGTCTCGATCATAGTAACTTCGATATGTCTTCTGGCTTCGGGATTCTATCTTAATATGGGTACATCATGGGGTACCGCGGTCGGAACGTTCTTTGTTATCCTGTTCTTCGTATTCATCATTATCCAGAATATGGTCTATACGATGATCGTATCAAGAGATATTCCTCTTCATAAGATCTATAAGAATGCGTTCCTGTTCTTCCTTCTGAAGTTCGGTCCCTGTCTCGGTCTGATCCTGATGCTGATCGTAACACTGATCGTTATCCCGTCAATGCTTCTTGTTACTACAACATATTTTGCATATGCCATTGTGGTCTTCTACTATATCGTATTGATCTTCGGCGTAGTTCAGTTCGCTATCGCTTATTTCACGGGTGAGCTTATTAAGGAGTATATTGCGCCCAAGTCCGGCGATTATGATAATGACAGTGAAGATGAAGACGAGTACGGCGAAGACGATGAGGAAGACGAGGCAGCCGGGGAAGGCGATGGAGACTAGTTTCGCGGATCTTCCTACTCTTCAGAGTTCGGTGTTTGCAGCCCTTGTGCTGTTTGTTGTCACTACGATCGCGTTTATCTGGCTTGCAGTCCTGTACATAAAGAAGAAAAGTACCGGCAGACCCGATGATTCGGAACTCTATATCGATTGCGCTTATTTCTGTGAGATAGGCAAACGTCCTTCCCAGCAGGATTCGGTATTCATATCCAATCTTGCGGATTACCGTAAATACGGTATAACCGCGCTTGTTGCCGACGGTATGGGCGGCATGGAATATGGCGGGGAGATATCGGAGAAGATCGCGGATTTTGTAAAAGACATGTGTCCCATGTCTTTTTTTGCTACTGAGCAGAACGCAGACGAGTTAAGGAGATTCTCCAATAAATTGTACGAAGAGTATAAGCTGTCGGGAGGATCGACACTTGCGATGGTCCACATTGCAGGAAGTTATATAAATTATTACAGTGTCGGTGACAGCGACATTATACTTATCAGGAACGGTAATCCGACTATTCTTAATCCCAGACAGAATTATATGGCTCTGCTTATAAAGTCTCTTTGCCGTAATAACAAACAGACAGTAACTGCTTACAGTAATCCCAAGGCGCGTTCGCTTATAGATTTTATGGGTAATCAGAATCCCCGTGTTATTTATACCAAGAAGCCTATCCGTATTTACGACGGTGATAAGATCATAGTAAGTTCTGACGGTCTTACGGATGCAGTTTCGCTTCGTAACTTCCATCACTATCTTCGTGACAGTGCAAGTTCTACTGCGCTGGAGCTTAAAAGGGCAGTTGCGTCCAGAAAGCGCCCGAAGCAGGATAATTACACCGGTATCGTATTTACGATAAAAAGGAGCTTCATGTGATAGAGAACTATATACTCATGCATAAGGGAGGTCAGGAAGAATATCGCGACAATGTGTTCGTCAACTATTCGGCTGCGCTTACTCTCGCGATCCTGTATCTTCCTAATGAGGCTGAATTCTCTGTTGCTGACGAGGCTTCGGTATCTGCGCTTGTGCAGGGAAGTTCCAAGTTAAGATTCAGGGATCTTTCCGAGTCGATATATCCGATACTTACCAATCTGAAGAATTACATGCTCATCAGGATAGATGACAAGCATATCGAGATAGAGCGTCACGGTAAGGTCTATGCCTATATAGTTCAGAACGGCGAGCTTAAGATGTTGCCGAACGGCATGACTTCTCTTGAAGATGAGGACCGTGTCATCTGCTGTACCGGCGAGTTCCTTAAATGCCTTAATGATATCGCGATACTGTCCGATGCCGTAGTATCCGAGAGCGCGGAAGAGTGGATGGATAATCTTGTCTGCCGTATCTCAGATAAGAACCGCTTATCGGAAGGTAATCTTACGGCTGTTACTATGATCGTCCGTTCGGGCGATTAAACCTAATTAACCGTAATACTCTTCGTAGAAGGACTTGGCAAAGTCTCCGAGACAGTCCTCTGCGATTGCTTCTCTGATCTTTTCCATAAGCTTAACCAGGAACCAGATGTTGTGGTATGTGCACAGTCTTTGTCCGAACATCTCCTTAGCTTTAAGCAGGTGTCTTACATAAGCTGCCTGGTAGTTCTTGCATGCATAGCAGTCGCAGTCCGGATCCATGGGTCCGAAGTCTTCGGCATAACACTTGTGTCTTATGATCCTCTTGCCTTTGGAAGTCGTGATGGTGCCGTGTCTTCCGAGTCTTGTGGGGAGGACGCAGTCGAACATATCGACGCCTCTTAACGAGCCTTCGATAAGATAGTCGGGAGTGCCGACACCCATGAGATAGCGGGGCTTCTCTTCGGGCATAAGTGGAACAGTGCAGTCGATCATCTTAAGGAACAGATCTTTCGGCTCGCCTACGGAGATTCCGCCGATGGCATAACCCGGAAGATCTCTTGATGTGATCTGCTCTGCGCTTATAGCTCTTAAGTCTTCATACATCGAGCCCTGGATGATGCCGAACAGCGCCTGTGTATCAGGCTTCTTGTGTGAGTCGATACAGCGGTCGAGCCAGCGCGTTGTCCTTTCGAGAGAACGCAACGCATAATCGTGAGTCGAAGGGTAGGGACAGCACTCATCGAAAGCCATGATGATATCCGCGCCGAGGTCATTTTGGACCTGCATGGATAACTCCGGAGACAGGAACTGTCTTGAGCCGTCCAAGTGGGATCTGAACTTAACGCCTTCTTCAACGATATCCTTAGGCTTCGCAAGTGAGAAAACCTGGAATCCGCCGCTGTCCGTGAGTACTGAACCCTTCCAGTTCATGAACTTGTGAAGGCCGCCAGCTTTGGCTACAATCTCGCTTCCGGGACGAAGCCAGAGGTGATATGTATTGGACAGAATGATTCCGGCTCCCGTGCCTGCAACTTCCTCGGGACTCATTCCCTTAACGGAAGCCTGTGTTCCTACCGGCATGAAAGCGGGAGTGTCGAAAGTGCCGTGAGGCGTGTGTACACGACCGAGTCTCGCGCCGGTCTGCTTACATGTGTGGATGTGTTCATACCATACGGGATAATTACTCATGCTCGGGGAACCTCTTAAGATCTGTGATAAACATCGCATCGCCGAAAGAGAAGAATCTGTATCTCTCCTTAACCGCCTCGTTATATGCATTCAGGACATTCTCTTTGCCTGCCATCGCCGAGACGAGCATAACGAGCGTCGACTCGGGAAGGTGGAAGTTCGTGATAAGCGCATCGATGCACTTGAATTCATAGCCCGGGTAGATGAAGATCTGCGTGTCTCCCGCGCAGGGCTTCATCTCGGGGTCGTTAGCTGCAACGGTCTCGAGCACTCTTGTTGATGTTGTTCCTACAGAGACGATACGTCTGCCTTCTTTGCGTGCTAAGCGTACTATGTCTGATGCTTCCTGTCCGAAAGTGTAGCGCTCGGAGTGCATCTCGTGCTGCTCGATGTTGTCGGACTTAACGGGTCGGAATGTGCCCAAGCCTACATCGAGGGTTACCTCTGCACGTATTACGCCCATATCGTCGAGTTCTTTCAGAAGTTCGGGTGTGAAGTGAAGACCTGCCGTAGGTGCTGCCGCTGAGCCGGGGATCTTGGAGTAGACTGTCTGATAACGCTCTCTGTCAACGAGCTGCTCGTGGATGTAGGGCGGAAGGGGCATGGTGCCTGCACGGTCGAGTACTTCCTCCCAGATACCGTCGAAATCGAACCTCATTATCCTGTTGCCGTCGGGAAGAACCGCTTCGCACTCGGCTTCGAGCTCGCCGGGAATGAAAGTTATACGTCTTCCTTCTCTTACTTTCTTTCCGGGACGGGCCAGTGTCTCCCAACGTTTCTCATCAAGACGCTTAAGAAGAAGGATCTCTACGGCAGTCCCCGTATCAGAGCGGCTGCCCATCAGTCTTGCGGGTATGACTCGAGTGTTATTAACAACCAGAACGTCTCCTGGGATGAGAAGTTTCTTAATATCGTAAAAATGTCTGTGAAGCACAGATCCGTCATTCTTATCCAATACCATTAATCTGGAATTTGAACGTATGTCCAGAGGATGCTGGGCGATAAGTTCTTCAGGTAAGTCGTAGTAAAAGTCGGAAGTTTTCATTATTGTCCTCTGCTGATTGATTACAAACAAAAAGATTATACCAAGAAGCCAATGAATTGTTTCTTACATTAATTAACAAAATATAAATATAAAAAATATGTATTCCACAGCCTTTTGATAGTAAAATTAGGTTACAGAAGGCAATAAGGAGGTATATATTATGATTTTTGCAAGAAATATTAAGAAAAGGTTGGTTGCTGTTGCTCTTACCGTGGCTATGGCATTCGCTGCTTTCCCCGCAGGGACTGCACTTGCCAACAGTAAGGTAAGCGACCAGCAGTATCAGAATCTTTGTACATACTACGATAATGCTACCGCATTCCTTGTTTTGTACGGAGATAAGATCCCTGCGGATGTATATGCGGCATTGGATACGGCACGTAATAATGCTTATCCCGTATTTGAGGACGGTGATGAGTATGCATTCGGTATTGCGATCAGTGACTTGAGAATGCAGCTGTCGGTCGCACAGGCTGCTCTTATGAATGATCCTACACGCGCGAACGGTGCTCCCGGTGCAGTTATGGGAACATTCGACGGAATCAACGAAGGTATCGGAATCCTTACGGGAGATGCTGCGGTAAATGTTGCAGCGACATATTCATCCTCACGTAATCTTCCGATCTATATGGCAAAATCCAGAATAACCGGTGAGTTTGTCGACAGGATCTACAGATCCGTCCTCGGCAGATCATCAGATGATGCAGGCAGACAGTACTGGGTAAACGGAATCGAGAACGGAACATACAATCCCGCTAATGTAGTACTTACCATCCTCAATTCTCAGGAGTTTGTCGGAAGAAATCTCAATAACGAACAGTATGTAACTGCCCTGTACCAGGCATTCCTTAACAGAACTCCAGATTCTGCGGGACTTGCAAACTGGGTCAATGCTCTTAATAACGGAGCGAGCAGACAGGATATAGCCAGAGGATTCGCTTCTTCAGCTGAGTGGGGGCTGATCTGTGAGTATTACGGACTGTAAGGCTGATGACATAAGAATTCTTAATTACTTAACAAACGCCGCTTCACTTGAAGCGGCGTTTGTCTGTTATAATGTTATCTGATCTAAGTGGAGGCAAGTAAATGAAAGATTATGTCATCACAATATCGAGAACATTCGGAAGCGGCGGTAAGCGTGTTGCCAAGAATCTCGCAGATAAGTTAGGCATAAGATACTACAACAAGGGTATCAAAAACTTAAGGTCCGGTAAGGTCGATATCAGAAACCTCATAAGCGAAGGCGCCGGCGATACGATCGAGCCTGAGAAGGACTTCGAATACGATGCAGAGCTTTTCGAGAAGCAGTCGCAGCTTATTAACCTTTTGGCTGACAGTGAGTCCTGTATCATCGTAGGACGTTGTGCCGACTATGTTTTGGCGGGACGCCCGAATGTGTTCAGTTTCTTTATCGACGCTCCCAAGGAGTACCGAGTAAAGAATATCGCCAAGAGAATGAAGTGCAGTGAAGAGGATGCCGAGAAGTATGAGGCTATCTCCGATAAGTACAGGAAGGACTTCTACGAGGCATATACCGGTAAGGTGTTCGGCGATCCGGATAATTACGATATGTGTTTCGATGCTTCGCTGATGGAGCCCGAAGAGATAGAGGAAGCGATCCTCGATTATGTGATCAATAAGCTTGATGAAGCTGAGTAATAAATAGCAGGAGAGAACGTACAAATGGGTAAGACACTGATAGCCTACTTTTCAAAGGCCGGTGAGAATAACGTAAATGGAGACATTATCAATCTTCCTAAGGGAAATACAGAGATAGCGGCGGAGTATATCAAGGAATTCATCCCTGATGCAGACATGTTTAAGATCGACCCCGTAGAGCCGATGCCCGAGTCTTATGAGGACTGCTTTGCGAAGGCTAAGGTAGATCAGAGTGCGAATATGAGACCCGAGATCAAGAACTGTCCCGAGTCTATCGACGAATATGATACGGTTTATCTCGGAGGTCCCAATTATATAGAGACTTATCCGATGGCAATGTTCACATTCCTCGAGAAGTTTAATTGGGAAGGCAAGACCATCAAGCCTTTTATCACTCACGAGGGTTCGTCATTCGGACGTGCGATCGATGATATAACCGAGATCTGTAAGGGGGCCGAGATCAAGGAAGGACTTTCCATTCACGGAGCAGACGTAAGGGGATTCAAGATCTATATTAAGCGCTGGATCAGACAGTAACTGCCCCAATATTCACAAATACTTTAAATATAAAAGCGGGACTTACCATTTAAAATGTTATCAGACATTTTAAGGAGGTCCCGCTTATGGCTTACCATGCAAGAATCACAGATAAGATCACCCCTGAAGAGATCGCTCACAGCAATACTGTAAGAAAACTTGCAGGCGAATGCGTAGTTGTTCTTGAGAATGACGGGACGCTGCCTATCGAGAATCCCGGTAAGGTCGCACTGTTCGGCAACGGTGCGCGCCATACGATCAAGGGCGGTACCGGAAGCGGAGATGTTAATTCAAGATACGTAGTAAATATCGATGAAGGTCTTAAGGATGCAGGATTCGAGGTAACGACCGGAGCCTGGCTCGATGAATATGATGCGATAGTAAAGAAGCATCTTGATGACTATATGGCAGAGGTAAGACGCCGCTGCGAGAATACGGGATATAACGAGATCACTGTTATGCTCGAGTTCGCGCCTTCCGTTCCTCCCATGCCGCCGATAGATACTTCGGATGAGGCAGATACAGCTATATATGTTCTTTCAAGAGATTCCGGTGAAGGTTATGATCGCAAGGCAGATAAGGGAGACTTCTTCCTGACGGATGATGAGGAAGAGGCATTCGAGACCATTACTTCCGCCTATTCAAGAAGCATTCTGGTGCTTAATGTCGGAGGCATTATATCTCTGGGCAAGTACGCGAAGAAGTTCTCTTCCGTAATCCTTCTTAGCCAGCTCGGTAATATTACGGGTAATATCTGTGCTGATGTTATTACGGGTAAGAGCGATCCGAGCGGAAGACTTACGGACACATGGGATTCTGATTACTATAAGTATCCCAACAGCGAGACTTTCAGCCAGAACAACGGCAATACTGATGATGAGTACTATACCGAGGGACCGTACATCGGTTACAGATATTTTGATTCGTTCGGCGTTAAGGCTGATTATCCGTTCGGATACGGTTTGGGATATACATCTTTTGATACCGATCTTAAGTCTGTTAAGGTAAACGGTCTTAATGTCGAGGCTGAATTTAATGTAGCGAATATCGGTCACCGTTCCGGCAAGGAAGTGGTACAGATATATGTGGCATCGCCTCATGAGATACTCGATAAGCCTTTCAAGGAATTGGTCGCTTTTGCAAAGTCCGAACTTATCGAACCCGGTAAAGAAGCGACGGTAAAGGCAGAGTTTGATCTTTCACAGGTCGCATCCTATTGTGATAAGTGTGAATCCAAGGTCCTCGAGAAGGGTGATTACTTTGTGCTCGCGGGCAAGAATTCCGATGACGTTACCTGTATCGCGAAGCTTATCGTTACGGATGATATCGAGACTGAGCATCTTAAGAATGTATTTGGAACAAGCGGTATTACCGAAGAGTTTACCAATCCCGGCAATGCGGCTGCAGTCGATGACTTCGGAGTCGAGGAGTTTACGATCGATGCATCGGGAGTGAAAGTTTTCGAAGCGGAATATCATGAGACCTGCGAGGAACTTGTCGATGCAAGGCAGGGGGAGACGTTAAGGTTCGAAGACGTACTGGCGGGTAAGGCTACTGTAGAGGAACTTGTCGCACAGCTTAAAACGGAGCAGATGGCGGCTCTGTGTGTCGGAGACTTCGGTGCGGATCTTGATCTGGCTGTTGTAGGAAATGCTTCCGCTCAGGTGCCGGGCGCTGCTGCTGAGACGATAGCTACTTATGAGAAGGACAGAGGAATTCCTTCGATGATACTTGCCGACGGTCCTGCAGGATTAAGACTTTATCCGCACTTCAAGGCTACGAAGGACGGCAAGAGGATCCCGGGCGGTGATAAGTTCGGTATGTCCTTTGTACCTTTCCCGGATGATATCCCCGATGATGCTGTCGACTACTATCAGTACTGTACGGCGATCCCGATCGCGACGGCGCTGGCGCAGAGCTTCAATATGGATCTGATAAGTGAGATCGGCTCCGCGGTCGGCGAGGAGATGAAGGAGTATTATGTCCAGTTCTGGCTCGCTCCCGGAATGAATATCCACAGAAATCCTCTGTGCGGCAGAAACTTCGAGTACTATTCGGAGGATCCGTTCCTGTCGGGTATGTGTGCTTCTGCCATGACTGACGGCGTGCAGAAGTGGGGTATCGGGGGAACGACCATCAAGCACTTCTGCTGTAATAACCAGGAAGTCAACAGAATGTATTCGAATTCCCGTGTAAGCGAGAGGACGCTTCGTAATCTGTACTTAAGAGGCTTCGAGATCGCAGTAAGAAGGTCACAGCCGTATTCGGTAATGTCTTCTTATAATCTGCTTAACGGCACGCATACTGCGAATCATATCGGCCTTTGTAAGCGGGTTCTGCGTGATGAATGGGGCTTTAAGGGCGTAGTTATGACAGACTGGTTCACATCGCAGGCCGTATTCGGCTTAAGCGATCCCTCGAAAGCAAAATATCCGCACTCTTCAAGCGTCGAATGCATAAGAAGCGGAAATGATTGGCAGATGCCGGGTTGCAAATTGAATGTAACTGATATAATTGATGCGGTGAACGACGGAAGTCTGCCCAAGGCTGACTTGCAGTGGTGCACATGCAATATTGTAAGAATGGCGGCAAAGTGTTTCAAAGATGGAAGAACTGTTTGATTCCGAAGCTTTTAAACTCAGATATGATGAACAAACCAATTCTTGTGTTCTGACACACAAGACGTACGGGGACAGAGATAACTTCAGAACCCCGTTGATGCATGCGGTCGAGATAATAAAGAAGCATGGCTGCGGTAATCTGATCCTTGAAGATGCATGCGAAGAACGCATGGAGTTAAGTGATGACGATCTTAAGTGGATAAAAAAGATCATAATATCGAAGTTAAAGGAGTCTTCCTGCACGCATATTTATTTCGTTGTCGGGGAGGAGGAAGCAGGTTCCGACTGCGGTGATCTGCCGTACAGCCTTTTCGCGGATAAGTTCAAGACGGATAAGGTCGTCTCGGAGCAGTTCGCACTCATGATGATCCAGAACAACTGCGAGGTGAGTGCCGCGTCTGAAGTAAGTTCCATGTCGCGCGAGCACGCGTTGATCTACATGGGACTTCCGATGGATGCCAACGACTTCATGATCGACGAGAAGTTCTGGAAGTTAAGCAAGCAGTACAGGGGAGACAATTCCCCTGAGGGTAAGCAAAAGATTGCCGATCTGTCTGCCGCGTACGATATAGCGACGGGCCGCCGTGACGAGAGAGTACAGAAGGCGCAGCAAAGAGAACAGGAGCGCAAGTACTTCGGCAAGACCGGTGATGAGTGGCGTACGTATTTCTCATATACCTGGTACAAGTATCTTATCGGTGTTATTCTTCTATTTCTGCTCGGAAATATCATATATACAATGATCACGAAGCCCGGTTATGACAGCGGAATTCTTTCCATCGGACATTTCTCCAATGAATCCGAGTATATCGAGGATTTCATGACGACGAGACTCGGCTTTACGAATCCTCTTGTCGGCTTTGTCGATACAGTAGTTCCTAACGATCAGGGTCAGTCCCAGCAGGCGTATGCGGATCAGTCGGCATCTACGCTGATGCTGTCCTGCCCGAACGTGCTCGTGTTCGATGAGGCGACGATGCCGTATTACTATTCGAATCTGGATGATGTCAGTTCGCTCTATAACTTCCTTCGCGAGAATCTGTCGGAAGAGCAGTTTGCCAAGTTAAGACCTATATATATGAGCGAGCGTGATGCCCAGCAGCTTCTGTATGAATATGAGGTAAGCTACGGCGCGGAGGGCGATATCCTGGATTATGACCTGTCCGTATATGATGAGACTTCGGTCATGGTAGGTATAGAGGTTCTGGATCAGGAGGCGATTAGTGCCTTAGGGTATGAGAACCTGTGGCCCGATTACGAGCCGTCACTTGTATTCTGCGTATATGTGCAGACTATGGATTACAGTGATTCGGAGCTTATTGTTTACCGTCTTCTTGATGCGGTTCTGTGATAAGGCCCGTAAGTCTTTTAAGATCATCGACTTCTTCTGATGTGAGCTCGCGTAAAGAACCTTCCTGAGAATTATTGTCGAGCATAAGCGTTCCGAGTGCGACTCTCTTAAGTGTAATTACGAGACGCTCCCAGTGTGCGAAGATCCTTCTTACTTCGTGGGTCTTGCCCTCGGTAAGCGTAAGCAAGGCACGGTTGCCTTCTTTGATCTCGAGTACGGAAGGGTGGAGCTTTACGGGCTTATCCATATCGGTAAGAGTAATGCCGTCTGCCGCTTCCTTTATCTGTGCTTCAGTAAGCGCCGGGCCTTCGTAAGTGACTTCATATACTTTCCTTATGCCGTAATTGGGTGATGTGAGTCTGTGCGACAGCTCACCGTCGTTGGTAAGTATCAGAAGCCCGGTGGTATGGAAGTCGAGTCTTCCTACGGGGGATATCTTTCTGTTAATGAGGTTCGCGGGGATAAACTGACCTACGTGGGGAAGCCTTTTGTCTTCCATCGCCGTAAGGACTCCGTCAGGCTTGTCGAAAAGAAGATATATATTCTCTTTGATCTCGGCAATGCTTCCCGCTACTGAAATGGTATTGAGCTCATCGTCTTTTACCTTGTAGCCGGGATCCTTGATGACTTTGCCTGCGACAGTAACCTTGCCCTTGGATATAAGGGATTTTACTTCGGTCCTTGTGCCGTATCCTGATGATGCCAGTGCCTTATCGAGTCTCATGATTCTGATTATAACTTATCGTGTATAATTTACATCATGAGAACGATCAACCTCGAAGCCGGAATGCCGTCCTCTCAGGATGCGATGAATACTCTTAACAACCGTATCTATGCGGAACGTGCGACGGGTGCGCGCTGCGTTAAGATCATCCACGGATACGGATCGACGGGGCACGGGGGCATAATCCGCAAGGAATGCAGAAGAAAGCTTCTCGAGTACAAGACCAGACGTGTGATCAAGGATACATGTCCCGGTGAGAAGTTCGGTCCTTTCTCGGATGAGGGAAGACGTTTGTCGGCTGCGTGTCCTGAAGTCAGAAGTGATATAGACTGGGGCAGGGATAACCCGGGAATAACGATAGTTTTGTTTAAGTGAGGAAGATATGACAACTGAAGAGTTTAACGCCAAGTGGAGTGAGTTCGAGAATGAATGTAATTCGTGCAGCAATTGTCCTTTAAGAAGTAATGCGACCAATACTGTAATTTACAGAGGCGGACGTCAGGCTCCGCTCATGATAGTAGGGGAGGCGCCGGGTGCCAACGAGGATATCGAGGGTCGTCCTTTTGTAGGACGATCCGGCCAGCTTCTTCAGAGCCTGCTCGCTTCATACGGATTCTCTGATGAGGATTACCATATATGCAATATCTGTAAGTGCCGTCCTCCGCAGAACCGCCGTCCCGAGCCTTCGGAGATATCGGCTTGCAAGAGGCTTCTTGCCATGCAGTTCAGACTTGTCCGCCCCAAGGTCATCCTGCTGTGCGGCTCCACTGCATATGAAGGTTTCTTCGGACAGAAGGTCAAGATGGGCGACGTGCGCGGCCGCTTTATCGAGAATAACGGTTATTACATAATGACGACTTACCATCCGGCTTATGCCCTGCGTGACCCGAAGCAGAAGATCCCTATCTACGAGGACATGGGGAAGGTAAGGGCGAAGCTTGAAGAATTGGGGATTTTTAAGCCTTTGGAGCCTCTTAATCCGAATGCCTGAATAAGCTATTGAATTTTGAAAAATGATTTGCTATACTTGCTTGCGTTGAGAAATCAACATTGCCGAATTGTGTAAGGGTAGCACTCCGGTTTCTGGCACCGTCTGTCTGGGTTCGAATCCTAGTTCGGCAGCCATAAGACCTCTCATCCAAGTGGTGAGAGGTTTTTTGTTTGTATCATTACGACAGACCGGAAGACTGCCGTGATATTATCCTGGATTTCCTTAATAATCTTGATCAAAACGCTTGACAACAGTTCTGCTGATGATATTATGTAAATGTAATTACACAAACGCGTTTACATAAAATCACAAAGGCAGGTTCAACATGATACTTATAGTGAATACTACTGAAGACAGGGGGATAACGGGAACTCTCGCAGCACTTCTTGACTCTCAGAATAAAGAGTATGAAGTCATCGAGGCATCTTCTCTTGAGATCAAGCCCTGCATCGGCTGCAACTTCTGCTGGCTTAAGACCCCGGGCGTTTGTTCGATCAAGGACGATTACGAGCAGATCTTAAAGAAGATCATCAAAGCCGATCAGCTCTGGGTCATCTCCGACACGGCATTGGGCTTCATCGATCACAAGGGAAAGAATATTTTCGACAGGATCCTTCCCATCGCGACGATGTACTTAAGATTTGTAGGAGACCAGATGAGACATGTTCCGCGTTATGACGGGCAGACCGACGTCGGCATCATCTATAAGGGCACGCTCGAGCGGGAGTACGCACAGAGATGGACGGAAAGATGTGCACTTAACTTCGACAGCAAGTCGCTCGGTGTATACGGTGAAGATGAGTTAAAGGAGGCGGCAGCATGCATGTCCTGATAATAAACGGAAGCCCCCGTATAAAGGCACACAGCAATACGGACAAGATTATAGACAAGTTCGGCGAAGGGCTTAAGGAAGCGGGAAGCACTTACGAGCAGTATGAGGTATCTGACAGGAAGCAGTGGGATGCGATAAGGGATGCTTTCGCGAAGGCGGAGAATATCCTGATAGCGATCCCTCTCTATGTGGAGAATATCCCGGGGCTTCTTCTGGAGTTTCTCGAGACAGTTCCCGCGCGAAAAGGAGACGCGAACATCGCATTTATCCTGCAGGGAGGTTTCGCTGAGGGCATACAGCTTCGATGCGGCGAGGAATATCTTAAGATCCTCACAAAGCAGCTCGGGTGCAATTACAAGGGCACTCTGGTAAAGGGCGATAACTTCAGCATAAGGTTCTTCGAAGGAAAGCAGAGAGATAAGGTTACGGGTCCTTATAAGAATATGGGGGTAATCTTCGGGAAGAACGGGGACTTTAATTCAGAAGAATGTAAGAAGTTTACGGGACCCGAGATTTTTCCTGCTCCCACACGTCTTTTGATTGGTACAATATTTAAGACTGTGGCGAAGAAAGGCTTCGCGCAGATTGCAAAGGGCTGGGGCTGCACAACGCCGCTCGACTTCCGCCCGTACTGAAAAAGGGACATGGGACGTAAGACACAGATAACGCAGGAGATGATCCTGGAGGCTTCATATGAACTGCTCGATGAGGGCGGTATCAATAATGTTGAGATAAAGAAGATCGCCGACAGGCTCGGCTGTTCCACGCGTCCTGTAACATGGACCTTCGGAAGCATGGCCGAACTTAAGAAAGCCCTGTACTTCTATGCGGCGGGGAAAGCGTATGGTAACCTCGAAAGCAAGATGAAGGGAAAGGAAGCCGTCGAGGCGTTCTTTATCTCGGGTGTTCACTATATCTCGCTTGCCTGCGAACATCCCAATGTGTTCCGGTTCATGAATGTGGATAATCCGATGGATACTGTCGGCGTGGATCTGGGAGAAGGGCAGAGCATATTCTCCGGGTCGTTTGATGCCGATGCAGTCGAGATCCTGTCTTCGCAGTACGATATCCCTAAAGATATAATCGCGGCGACTGTAAGGGATACGGTCATTTACACTCACGGTCTTGCCCTTATGATGATGTACGATAACTTCCGAATGCCCAAGGAAGAGGCATGCCGGATGATGTATAATGTCGGAATGAAACTGATCTCGGATATAGGAATAGATGTCAGCTCATATAAGTTCGAGGATATGACGGGGTTCATCTGATGCCGGCACTTAAGAAGAGGAAGCTGTCTGTTGCAGCAAAAGTATTTGTGATCTGTGCGATCGCACTGCTTTATTGTCCGTTCTTCAATATGATGCTCATCGGAGTAGGATACGCAGGTGATACCCTGATCCAGATGAGGATAGGTCTCGACATGATCGCATCCAAGGGGCTTATCCTTGATGATATATACAGCTGGCACCAGGGGCTTAACTGGTATGCTCATGAGGAAGGCTGGTATCTGCTTGTCGGTGCGGCATACAAGATCGCCGGGATCGCAGGCGTAGTAGGACTTTCCGCGATCTTTAATTATGCGATGGCAGGGGTTATCTTCAAGAAGAACCTTGAGACTGTCGATCCGTATATCATGCTGCTTGTGGCTGCCGCAGGAAGATATCTGTCATTCCCGAATTACAACGCGAGACCGCATCTGTTCTCGTATCTGTTGTTCATAATATTCATCTATACGATGTTAAGCAATAAGCGCTCTGTTGTCGCCAAGTGTGCCGTGTTCTCAGTGTTCGCGCTTCTTATGGGGTGGTTCCACGGAGGCATGGTGCCGCTGTTTTTCGTTGTGTTCCTGCTGTTTATCTTCATAGAGTTCTTAAGCAGGGAGTACAAGAGAGGAGGGCAGTACCTGCTCGGTCTCGCGGCGGGATTTGTGATGTCGCTTCTTAATCCTCTCGGTATCAAGACGTGGACGTATGCTCTGCTGCAGTCCAAGGGCGAGGAGATATGGCGGTTTAATAACGAATGGCAGCCGAAGACTTTCTCCGTGCCCGAGATAGTAATCATTCTTATCGTGCTCATCGGCTTTATCCTGGACGAGCGCCTTTATAAGTTCGATAAGAAAGTGATCGCCAAGCTGTGTCTGCTGTGCATGTTTATAATCATCTCCACCAAGTACGGAAGATTCATGAACTTCACCGCCATGATGATCGTGATGTTCGGAGGCGAGGAATTGCAGATCCTGCTTAACTGGGCTAATGACAATCTGTTTAAGATCGATAAGAAGAAGCTCGAGCTTCATGATGTCTCGTACTATATCCTGGCGCTTTTCTGCGCCGGGTTCATGATATATACTTCGGTGTTCTCGTGGATCACGTATTTCCCGACCAATACCGTGTCCGATATCTCGGGCATCGCGGCTTATGATGAAGGTGTTATCGATGTTCTGCGCGATAAGAAATATGAGAGGATCTACAACTCATTTAACAGCGGCACGTGGCTTGCTTTCTATGAGATCCCTGTTCATATTGATAACAGGACGGATCTGTATATGGAAGAGTTCTCGGGAGAGGAATATATAAGAGGGCAGATGCTTATCACGGGTATAGATGAGATGAATGAATTTGTCGATAAGTATGATGCGGATGCCCTTGTGCTCGACCTTGAGGCGGGGACGACGGATGAGTGGTTCGCGGACGAACTTTACGCGTCAGACCGGTACAGTGTCATCTACGATAACTACGTAACATCGACCTATGACCCCGATTACACATACCGCTGGATGGTAGTTGAGTGTAATTAACATACAAACCTACGCGCAATATCGCTAATTTTTATTAACTATTGCGGTTTTACAGACAAACTCTCTGATATTAAAATACAAAAATATTATTAATAGTAGGGAGTAATCATATGCTTACTTGTTTCTCGACACTTGCTTGTCCCGATTTCTCTTGGCAGGATATCTATTCCATGGCCAAGGACTTTAACTTCGACGGAATCGAGATCAGAGGCCTGGGAAATGATATCTTTTCCGTAAAGGCGCCTCCGTTCAAGGATTCCGAATTGCCCAAGACTATCGCGAAGCTAAAGCAGCTAAAGCTCGAGATCCCCTGCCTGTCTTCCGGTGAGCCTGTAAATGATGTTAATACGAGAGAGCAGGCCGAAGCAGAGATAATCGCTTATTGCGAACTCGCATCCAAGATCGGTGCGAGATACATAAGAGTTCTCGGTGACCGCAATGCCGCTCCCGGCAAGGAAGTGGACGATGAGGTCGTCATCGAGAGCATGAAGCAGCTCGTTCCCGTAGCTGAGAAGTACAATGTTACGCTTCTGCTCGAGACTAACGGCGCTTATGCTGATACCAAGAGACTTAAGAAGGTTCTCGACGAGATCGGAAGCCACAAGGTTGCTGCCCTTTGGGATATGCATCACCCTTACAGATTCTTCGGTGAGAGCCCTAAGCAGACTGTAGATACGCTGGGCGAGTACATCAAGCATGTACACGTTAAGGACTCCGTTATGGAGGACGGCAAGGTAATCTACAAGCTCATGGGTACCGGTGACATGCCGTTGAAGGAGACTTTCGAGGCTCTTGAGGCGATTAACTTTTCCGGCTACGTATCACTTGAGTGGGTTTACAGATGGTCCAAGGATCTTCTTGATGCGAATATCGTAGTTCCTCACTTCGCAGGCTACATGGAGCAGTACAGGGATCATAAGAACAAGGAGTCCCTTCAACAGGACAAGAGGGGAACAGGAGTCTATCCCTGGCCCAAGGAAACTCTGATCGATCTGACATTCCCGGATGTCCTCGATAAGATCTGCGAGCTTTTCCCGCATCAGTATGCTTTCAGATATACTGAGCTCGACTATACAAGAACATACCCCGAGTTCCGTGACGATGTTGATAACCTCGCAAGAGCTTTCCTCGCCATGGGATGTAAGAAGGGCGATCATATCGCTATCTGGGCTACTAACGTACCTCAGTGGTATCTGACATTCTGGGCTGCAACCAAGATCGGCTGTGTACTGGTTACGGTTAACACAGCTTATAAGATCCACGAGATCGAGTATCTTTTGAGACAGTCCGATACATGCACTCTTGTCATGATCGATAAGTTCAAGGATTCCGACTACATCCAGATCATCAACGAGATCTGCCCCGAGCTCAAGACTTCCGAGCCCGGTAAGCTTAATGCGGCAAGACTTCCTTATCTGAAGAACATCATCACATGTGAATCCCGAGTTGACGGATGCTTCCACTGGGATGATCTCCACGAGCTCGCTGACAAGGTTCCCTACAGTGAAGTAGAGAAGGTTCGCCGTACGATCGACAAGCACGATGTGTGCAACATGCAGTACACATCAGGTACGACAGGCTTCCCTAAGGGCGTTATGCTCACGCACTACAACGTAGTCAACAACGGTAAGGCTATCGGCGACTGTATGGATCTTTCCACTGCAGACCGCATGATGATCCAGGTTCCGATGTTCCACTGCTTCGGTATGGTACTCGCCATGACGGCTTCCGTCACACACGGCGTTACTATGTCTCCTATTACAGCCTTCTCACCTCGAAAAGGACTGCACTGCATCAACCAGGAGAAGATCACATGCTTCCACGGCGTGCCTACGATGTTCATCGCCATGCTCGGACATGAGAACTTCCCCAAGACTGACTTCTCTCACATGAGAACGGGTATCATGGCAGGTTCTCCTTGTCCAATTAAGACGATGGAAGAAGTTATTGAGAAGATGCACATGCCTGAGATCGTTATTACATACGGTCAGACAGAGGCATCTCCTGCAACTACGATGAGTAAGACAACAGATACCATCGAGCAGCGTGTTAATACGGTCGGACCTTCCATCTTCGGTGTTGAGACCAAGATCGTAGACCCTGAGACAGGCGAGGAGTTGCCTGACGGTGTTCCCGGCGAGTTCTGTGCCCGCGGTTATAACATCATGAAGGGCTACTACAAGATGCCTGAGGCTACTGCAGCAGCTATTGATGAGGACGGATGGCTCCATTCCGGAGACCTCGCTCTGAGACGCCCTGAGGACGGATATTATAAGATCACGGGCCGAATCAAGGACATGATCATCAGAGGAGGAGAGAACATCTATCCGAAGGAAATCGAGGACTTCCTTTATACATATGATAAGATCCAGGATGTCCAGGTAATCGGTGTTCCTGATGCCGACTACGGTGAGGAGATAATGGCATGCGTTATCTTAAAGCCCGGAGTAGAGGCAACAGAAGATGAGATCAAGGATTATGTAAAGACTCATATGGCTAAGCATAAGGTTCCGAGATACGTCGATTTTGTTGATTCCTTCCCGATGAATGCGGCAGGAAAGATCCTTAAGTACAAGATGCGTCAGGAGGCAGTCGCAAGACACAATCTTGAGAATGCCAGCAAGATCGTAACTGCGTAAAAAAACTCTTGACTTAGGGAAAAACTATTTATATACTTACTAGGCGTTTGAACCGCGAAGGTGATGATGTGGGCCTTTAGCTCAGTTGGTTAGAGCTCCCGGCTCATAACCGGTAGGTCCCGGGTTCGAGTCCCTGAAGGCCCACCACTTTCACCGCCAGACGTTTGACAAGTATATATGGGAAGATTCCCGAGTGGCTAAAGGGAGCAGACTGTAAATCTGCCGTCTACGACTTCGATGGTTCGAATCCATCTCTTCCCACCAAATAGGGTTTGCAGGTAACTGCAGACCCTTTTGTTTTGCTCAAATACTACGCAAACCTATATACTATTAGTAACATGAGTTATTTTAAATATTGCAGTAGAGATATTTATTTCGAAGAGCGTGGTAAAGGAACTCCGCTGATCCTGCTGCACGGAAACACTTCCTGCGGAAAGATGTTTGATCCTATTGTACCGAAGCTTGCGGATAAGTATCGCGTGATCGTGATTGATTTTATGGGCGGAGGAAGATCGGAACGTATAGAGAAATGGCCGGCTGATCTGTGGTTTGACTGGGCTTGCCAGGTTAAGGCGCTTTGTGATCATCTCGGTTTGCAGCAAGTGAAGATAATCGGAAGCAGCGGCGGTGCGTTGGCAGCCGTCAATGTAGCGCTTGAATATCCTGAGTTGGTTGAATCCTTTGTTGCCGACAGTTTTGAAGGTCTTAAGGCTGATCCGGGAATCACGGAACAGATACGTAACGGACGCGCTCAGGCGAAAACTTTCGGCGGCTTTGTCGATTACCTTAAGTCACTTCACGGAGATGACTGGGAACAGGTTTTCGATGCGGATACGGATGCTGTGTTGAGGCATGCTGAACAGATCGGAGATTTCTTTCACAAGCCTATAGAAGAACTGAAGGTTCCGATGCTGCTGACGGGAAGCCTTGAGGATGATATGTTCCCGAAAGGGCATTGCAGGGTTCTGTTCGATGAGATATGCGCGAGGACTTCGTTGGCTACGACTCATATCTTTGAACACGGAGGACATCCTGCGATGCTTAGTAATATGGATGAGTTTGTTGCATTCATCCTGAATTAAAAATGCCCCAAATTATCCCACAAATCAGATATTGCCATAATTACTCATAAAGTGTAATATTACACTACTAGAGCAAGTGGGAGGGGTCAGATGATGGAAATGTTGATTTACTGGGCGCCGGTCCTGTTAATCTTCTTCGGAATGATAATCCTTGGTCTGGTCAAACACGATAATAAAAAGCTGCTCGCCATATCGATTGCATGGATCTCTATGCTCGTTGCAGGTGTTTTGTTATACGGTCTTGAAAGTCTTTTGTTCACTGTTCCTGTTGAAATGCAGGATTTTGTAACTGATGTCATTGCCGGGATCGTTATCACTGTGTTTTTTCTTCCCATGGTGATATGCATTATCCTCTATATCCGTAGTATCAGAAAGAAGAACAGAAAAGATGCGCTTCTAGCCGGTGTTCTGGCATGGGGGCTGTTTCCTGTTTTCGTTTGGCTTTATGTAATGGCAGCGACCGCAATCTTCGGCGGAGATCCTTGCCCATAAGAAAGGAGACTAACGAATATGATAAACAAAACAAAGTCTAAGACTCTTCTGATAGGAATTATGGCAGTTTCTACTCTGATCAGCGGATGCTTAGTGGAAAAGGACTCTGATGACAGAGTAATGCTGGAAATTGATGAATGTATAACTGAGGTCACTTCTGAAGGGCAGGAAATCCTTTTGGATAACAATTTCGGAACCTATTGGCAATACGATTCTGATGATAATCTTCTCATAGCATCCAACTACTGTACGGAAGTATCAATCTATAACCCGGAAACCGGAGACAAAACTGATATCGGCTTTCCGATGATCGATGGCAGGGTTCACGAATTTGATTATGAAGGACAGAGGATGTATGGGATTAACACCTGGTATGAAGACGGTTATGTGAGCATTTATGCAAGTAATATCGCTGAGAATACGCTTGTTGTCTTTACCTTTGACTGCGAGACAGGAGAACTGGCGGATACAGCTAACTATGATATACAAAGTTCTATGTTTGTAAGAGATACGGGTAACTCTATTGTATATGTAAACTCTCAGCGTGAACTGAATATTTATGATAAAACTACAAGCGAAAATGAAACTGTTGCAAGTGACATTGGATACCTGGGGGCCGGCTTTGATCTGATCACATTGAACGGTGACAGAAGCAAAGTCCTGTTCGCGAGAACAGAAGATGAGGCTTCTGTTTTATATGAGTATGATATCCCGTCGGGTGAGACCCGCGAAGTTTACAGATGCAGCAAGGGAAATTACATAACCGGTTTCACCTATGCTTTAGACAGCAACAAGATTTATCTGAGATACGGAAAGAAATTTAATTCGATAGCCGGCTATGGTTGCCTGCCTAATCACACAATGGTAATAACAACAGATGGCCGCACTTATGAGTTGCATTCTTCACAGATTGACGGTTATAGTTTTTCTCATACAGGTATTGTCATTTATTAATATTTGGCAAAGGATAAGAGGAAAAATGTTTTTTATCCTTGATTTATGAATATCTGTAAGATAATATTCATATGAATATGAAATAATAAATATTCATACGGAGCTTATTATGGCAATTGCATTTACACAGGAACAGAAGGATGAGATACAGGAAAAACTGATCGAAGCCGGATTTGAACTTTCCACCTCGATAGGATTTAAAAAGATGACGGTAGCCACGGTGGCGAAGTCGGCCGGAGTTGCTGTCGGATCCTTTTACATTTTCTTTGACTCCAAAGAGAACTTCGTCCTGGCGTTGATTAAGGAGGCAGAAAAGGAAGCAGAACTTAGGATGGCGACTGTTTTCGAGAAGGACGGAACGATACCGTTGAAGAAGTTCTTGAGTGTTTTCCGTGAGAACTTCAGACCAGAGACCAATTTTCTCCTTAAGATCAGACTGGACGACTGGGTTTGGCTCAAGTCGCATCTTACCGATACAACTTATTTTAATACATCGAGCGACCGGCAGAAGATCGAGTATCTCCTGCCGAGGATAAAGGGCGTAAGAGAGGATATAGATCCCGGTGTCGTCGTCAACTTCATCAAGTCAATTTACGCGCTGTACCAGAACAGGGAGACATTATTCGAAGAATCGCTGGAAACGAATGTTGATCTAATATTCGATTCGATCTACCGATATTTAAAAGCGTGACGGCAGGAAAGGAGTATTGAAATGATATTAGCAATTATCGAAGGATTGGTGTTGAGTTTTATTCTTCTTCTGGTGTGTGTCATTAACATCCAGAACGGTCCCGTAGGCGGGGTTCAATACTACGAAGAGCCCGTGAAGAAGCGCGTTGTCGAGATGGGCCTTATCACGAAGGAACAGATCAAGAAGAATAAGTTATGTTCAGGAGCTGTATTTATGTCTGCGCTTCTGATAGCCGCCCCTCTGACGGTGTTTTTCGTTAATAAAGCAACGGGCTTCACGGAAAGATTTATTCAGCTTACGATCATGTATATGGTGTGCGGATTATTTGACCGCATTTTTATAGACTGGTACTGGGTCGGGCACACGAAGGCGTGGATCATTCCCGGAACTGAAGATCTCATGCCATATATACATAAGAAAACATGGATCCAAAAGTGGGTCGCTACATGCATCGGATACCCGTTAGTTGCAGCCATACTCTCGGGAATAATGCATTTTACCTGTTGATTTTGTATCTGCCCGCTACGGGTATAATGGTTTTGATTAACAGAAAAGTTACTGACTAATATAAATGAATGTGCCATGTCATTAGGATTAAAGAAAGATACAGTTAAACTTGAAGCGCATCAAGATGCTTGGGATATTGAAGGTGCAATTGCCTGTAAGAAGATAAAAGATATCCTTGGTGATGATGCAGTTGATGTTCAGCATGTCGGAAGTACATCGATCCGATGGATCTGTGCTAAGCCGATCATTGATGTTGCAGTGGCTGTAAGAGATTTCCGGGATGTTATGAAGCATAACGAAGAGTTGGCAGAGAACGGAATTGTCTACAGAAGACAGGATGTTCCGGGTCAGCACCTTTACCGCTGCGGCGATCTTGAGAATGATATAGTTACTCATTTTATACATGTGGTTATTGCTGATTCGGAAGACTGGCATAATTACATTAATTTCAGGGACTATCTGAATGCGCATCCGAAGGATGCAAAAGCATATGAATCACTTAAGTTGGATCTGTGTGCCCAATATCCGGATGACAGAAATTCTTATGTTAAAGGTAAAGAAGATCTTATTGAGGATATTCTGGTAAAAGCGAATAAATGGCGTGCCGGAGATTTAAGGGGAGGGGGCAAAGACTGAATGGCTAATCCTTGGGAAGAGATAAAGCTTGATGATTATGAGAATCATATGAGTCTGGATTCTGTTAAGCAGCTTCAGACTATGAATATGATTATGAAGTCTCAGTTTAATGATTATCCGGTCGATTCGGTGATGGTTTTCGGAATTGCCGGCGGTAACGGTTTGGAGCATGTTGACCGGAATAAGTATCGTACTGTCTATGGAGTTGATATTAACGAAGAATACCTGCATGTAGTGGAGCAAAGGTATGCTGATCTATCAGATATGCTTAAGTGCATGAAGATCGATCTGATCAATGAATCAGACAAGCTGCCGCACGCAGGTTTGGTAATAGCCAATCTTCTTATCGAGTATATCGGCTATGACGTTTTTAAGAATGCAGTAGTTAATGCTGATCCTGAGTATGTATCCTGTGTGATACAGATCAATACAGATACAAAGCAATGGGTCTCCGACTCTCCGTATCTTCATTCGTTCGACAGGTTGGATGAAGTGCACCATCAGATGGAAGAGTCTGAATTGGATACGGCTATGACTGACATTGGTTATAAGAAGATTCTTTCTCATAATGAGCCGTTGCCTAACGGCAAAGCGTTGTTGAGACTGGATTATAAAAAGGAATGAGAGGAAGGAAGAGGAATATAGCGTGGAAATAGAATTCAGACCTGCTGTAATAGATGACGCAGATGTTTTGGTAAATATCTATAATGCTTCCTTTTATGACGACTATGTGCGATTCGGGTCGTGCCCGGGCTACGGACAAACAAGCGAAAAGATGGAAGATTCAATCCGAAAACATATGAAGCACATCATACTGTGCGATGATGAGCCAGTAGGCTGTGTATCTTGTATTAACCTGGGTGAGGGCGTGTATGAGGTCGGTTGTCTGTGCATAATTCCCGAGTATCAGGGAAAAGGAATCGGGACGCAGGCAATACGCTTTGTTAAGACATTCTATGAAGATTGGAAAGTACTCACTTTAGTTACACCAATTGAAAAGAAAGAGAATGTGAAGTTTTATACTGAAAAGTGCGGATTCCGAATTGAATCGACTGAAAGAGACGGTAATGTAGAGCTTTACCGCTTTGTTGCCGAAAGATAACTGTCCGATCGGGGCTGAGGAGAGAATATGGACATAGATACCCTTTGTTTTTGCAGGAGTTCAGAAACGGCTTCGTAGATAAATCGTTTGATTTACTGTCATATGAAAGCAAATGAAAACAAACGATTGACTTTGAAAATGCGCCTTAATATAATAACCGCATGATTAATTTGGAAAGACGTAAGCAGATCCTCGATATACTCTCATCCGAGGGTTCTATCAACACCAATGAACTGTCCGACAGACTCGGAGTTACGGGTGCTACCATCAGAACAGATCTTCGAGACCTTGCAAGAGAAGGCGCCATCGTACGTTTCCACGGCGGCGTAAAGCTTCCGGACAGACAGCGCGATGAAGTAACAGAGAATTACATGGTGCGTTCCGTCACCAATATTGATCTTAAAAAGAAGATAGGTGAATGCGCGGCTAAGCTTGTCCGAAGCGGTGATACCATCTTCATGGATGCAAGTTCAACTGCTTTTCATATGATACCGTTTCTGAAAGATACGATGGATGTAACCGTTATCACCAACGGTATCAATACAGCCGTAGAGCTTCAAAGATACAATAATTTCAAGTCGATCATCCTTATCGGCGGTATGTTAAGACCCCACTCGGGTACCATCGAGGGCGTTATGAGCCGTGAGATGATCAACAGACTGTCAGCCGAGTTCTATTTTGTATCAGGTAACGGATTCTCGGCGGATGCGGGGCTTTCCGGTAACAATTTCTTCGAGCTCGAACTTAAGAGAATTTGTGTTGAGCGAAGCAAGAATATCGTGGCCCTTGTTGATTCGACAAAGATAGGTGATGATTCTGCTTCTGTTTTTATTGCTCCCAATAAGATAAACTATCTTATTACCGATGATCAGATCTCGAAGGAGACTGCTGATTACATCAGGTCGAAGAAGATCAATCTTGTGATAGCCGGGGAGGATAGAAGGTGATTCAGGTAAATCCCATAATACTTCCGAGCTGGATCGGCAATAAAGCCGTCTTCCAGCAGAATGTTCCGTTCGTGATCGAAGGAAAGGCAGCGCCTTCCGCGACGATCACTCTTGAGATATCAAAGGATCCTACGGACGGACGTAAGGTATCCAAGCTTGATACGGATTACGGTACTATCTTAAGCCTCGAGACTACAACTTCCGATAAAGGGCACTTCAGGTTCGATATTCCTGCATACAAGGCTTCGACTGATACTTATACATTTGTTTTCAAATGCTTTTCGAATGTTGTCAGCTTTAACGATATCCGCTGCGGCGATGTCTGGGTGTTTTTGGGTAATGATTTCCTGTGCGTTCCCATGAAGAATGCGAATGCTCCCAAGACTCCTCTTAAAAGACATGTAATGACTAACTTAAGATTCTTCACGCCTTCAAGAAGCGGTCTTGAGACGGATGAGGAAGATATGGGATTCGAGCCCAAGACTCATTACAAGGAAGCTGCCTGGATCAAGATTACGGATACGAAGAAGCTTGCAGATGTTTCTTCTTCCGCTTTCTCTTTTGCTTATACGATCGCGGATCAGGTTAATTACCCGATCGGTGTAGTCGATCTGTCGACTCCGGAGTCCACGATATTAAACTGGCTGTCGGACGATGTTATCGAGACACAGACTGCGCTTCATGATTACATCGAGGAATTAGGTCTTATAACCGATGAAGAGCGTTATAAGGCACTGATCAAACGCGACCGTCAGATCCGCCGTGAGCAGACCTTGAAAGAGGATGTATCCAAGGGAAGAGAGAATCTCGACTTTGATCTTAATAAAGAGAATGAATATTCCGAGATGCTCGGTGAGACTACTGCAGTCGAGAATATCGAAGCTGCAGCGGAACTCGATTTCCCGACATCAAGCGGATCTTCTTTCAGAAGTGCGATAAAGCCTGACGAGAAGAGTCAGTCTTCTGCCAAGGCGCTCGATTTCAATATGGTATCGAGCATGCAGGAGAAGACGGGGAAGGTAAAAGACATCGATGATTCGAAGTTTATAAAGAAGAAGTTCCGTCCGTCCACTCTGTACAGATGTAAGCTCGCGGCTTTGTCGGGGCTTTCCGTAAGAGGTATGTGCTTCTCGCCTGAAGCGGAAGAGCAGCTCTTCGGAAGATACGATCTGCTTCTTATGGGACTTCTCGGTACTTTGTCCCAGACTTTCGAACCTAAGGAAGTATATGACGACTCACTGATGCCGTCGATTCTCTTCGTTACTATGCACCCTAAGTGCGTCGACAGGGATTTCCCTTATAAAGTTCTCGAGTTTAACGAGAATCTCCGTGAATTCACGGGTAAGCTTAATATGCCGAGCGGCCTTATAAGCCTGCATGATTTGCTGCTTCCCGATAAGACGAAGACATTTACTCTCGGCGTAAGACTTGCCGTTATCGCATTGGGTCTTCATGTTACGCCCAAGATGCCTAAGTCATGTCCCGAGTGTATCGGAGTCGAGAAGGCGGGTAATAAGCTGATCCTCGAGTTCGAGAACCTGGCAGACGGATTAAGACTTGCTGAAGGCAAGAGCGAGCTTAGAGGCTTCGCCGTATGTGGCGAGGACAGGATCTTCTATCCTGCGCAGGCACGTATCCTTCACGGTGTAAGAGTAATGGTATGGCGAGACGATATTGAAGAGCCGGTAAGCGTAACTTACGGTTTCTCTCCGTTCCCGCACGATGCCACATTCAAGAATCTTAACGATCTTCCAGTTATGCCTTTCAGATTCGACAGACTTCCTGCTTACTATGCGCCGGATCTGTATTTCTCAAGCTGCGACGACTTGGAGCTCATCGGCATGAAGGAGTGGGGAGAGGACTTCGAAGTTCTTAAGGTGTTCAGAACATTCAAGGGCAACGGAGTTATCTCTGCGGATAATATGAACAAGTCCGAGGGAAGTGCTTCGCTTCATATAAGATATGAGACGGAGAATTCTCTTTACGGCTTCGAGCCGAATCTTGATTATGCTTCTTTGATGGGACCTCTCATCATCCGTAATAAGCGTAAGATGGTCATCGATGTGTTTAACCCCGATGCCGTTAAGAAAGAACTTCGTGTATCAGGCTTCGTTACCAAGGAGATCCGTCAGTCTTTGAACTGGCAGAAGCTTGAGATAGAATGGAACAAGGACGAGGATATCGTTCTTGAGAGCCTGAGATTTACTATCGTAGATGCGTCCAAGAACGGTGAGATCTACATAGACAACATCAGGTTTATTTAAAGGAAATTATATGTTTGATAAGCTTTTGCCTGCACTTGAAGAGAGTATGAAGAGCGACAGCGGTTCAATGCCTGTCGTTTTTGAGGGGCTTGAGCAGATTCGCGAGAAGAAGGAAGCAAACGCCGAGATGAGCGTGCATCCTTTCCACGAGCTCTTCTATCTTCGAAGCGGCAGGGTGGAATTTATTTTTGATAATACAAGTCTGATCATCGATCCCGGTACTACGCTTATTATCAAGCCTCATACCGCGCATAAGATCCGTGTTATCTCCAAGGTCGCAGATACGATCGGACTTTACTTCGGTTTCAGTAAGCCCAACAACCCCGGTACTGCCCAGCCTTCTCTCGAGAGCTTTCTCGAGTTCGCGGGAAGCGAAGACACGGGTGCCGGCAGTGAATACGGCAACCATTCGTTTATTGTTTTGTCGGGTACATATAAGAAGACTATCGGCAGCCTTCTTGAGCGTATCGTAGACGAGAAGAAGGAAGACGCCATCAACAAGGATCTTATGATGGAGGTTCTGACCGTTGAGCTTATGCTCACACTCTCACGTGCCATGAAGAAGGAGTGGGAGGCTTCCCTTAAGGTTCGTAACGGCAAGGCAAGGGAGCTCGTTCTTATCGCATGCGATTATATCGATGAGAACTACGAGCGCGGTATCACGGTAGCCGAGGCGGCATCGTATGTTTTCTTAAGCCAGGGATATTTCACGAGAGCTTTTCGAGATGAGATCGGCGTGAGCCCCATGACATATCTTATGAAGAAGAGGATAGATAAGGCGTGCGAACTTCTCGAGAACGATGAGATCAAAGTCTCTGGTATCGCTTCGCAGGCAGGTTTCTCGAGCCCTCAGAGATTTAACGTAGCCTTTAAGAAGCTTATGGGCATGACTCCGCTCGAGTACAGAAAATCAAGAATAGGAAGAGGGTGAGCTCTTGTACGACTATAAGAATGATGACGGTATTCCGGCAGAGAGCCGTGAGAATATGGATCTTCCTGCCATCGAGGATGCGGTAAGAACGATACTTAAGGCTGTAGGCGAGGATCCCGACAGAGAGGGCATTCAGGAGACTCCCCAGAGAGTCGCAAGAATGTATGCCGAGATCTTCTCCGGACTTCACCGCGACATCAACAAGGATATCAAGGTCTTCACGGAAGAAGGCAACGACGAGATGATCCTTATCGGCGACATCCCATTCTATTCCATGTGTGAGCATCATCTGTTGCCGTTCCACGGCAAGTGTCACGTAGTATATATCCCCAAGGACGGCAAGATACTGGGCCTGTCGAAGGTCGCACGTATCGTGGACACACTCTCGCGTAAGCCTCAGATACAGGAGCGTCTTACAAGCCAGATTGCCGACACCATCGAAAAGGCTGTCGATGCCCGCGCGGTATGCGTTGTAATTGAAGCCGAGCATCTGTGCATGACGATGAGAGGTATAAGAAAGCCGGGTTCCAAGACGGTCACTTCTGCCATGAGAGGCGGATGCAGATCGGATCTTCGTACAAGAAACGAGGCATTGGCGCTTATTAACCGCCAGAGAAACGGCTGATGAATAATATCACTATATACGGAATTCTTAATGTAACGCCGGATTCTTTCTCGGACGGCGGGAAGAACTTTGATAAGGTAGTTGCGGTTGCTACAGCACTTGCGATGCTGGATTCGGGTGCTGATGTTATCGATATCGGCGGCATGTCGACACGTCCCGGCTTCACGGATGTCCCGGAGGAAGAGGAAATCAGGCGTGTCGTTCCTGTTATTGAAGCACTTAAGAAGGGCGTTCCTTCCTGCAAGATATCAGTAGATACATTCCGCTCAGGTACTGCACGTGCTGCTTTGGATGCGGGTGCGGATATCATTAACGACATTACAGGCCTCATGGCAGATCCCGAGATGGGCAATGTTATAGCTTCTTGTGGTGCCGGCGCGGTCCTTATGAGAGACGGCTTCGGTGATGCTGATGAGCCATGGGAAGTAAGCTTGCAGAGGACTGTAGATGCTGCCAAGGCTGCAGGAATCTCTGACGATAAGATAATGCTCGATCCGGGTGTTGGATTTACCAATACACGTGAACAGGATATAGAGCTTATCAAGGCTATTCCCGATATGATCGCCAAGTGGGGATATCCGGTATTACTGGGTGTATCGCGTAAGAGAGTAACAGCTGAGTTCTATAAGAAGATCCCGGAGGCCTCAGACCGTGTGGGTTCTTCTCTGGCGCTTGCTTTGTATGGAATCGAGAAGGGCGCAGCTGCAGTAAGAGTTCATGACGTAAGTCAGACTTATGCTGCGGTCAATGCATGGAATAAGTTAAAGGGATGATTATGGATCGTATAAGCCTTAAAGAGATGAAGTTATTCGGCTATACCGGCTGCCTTCCCGAAGAGAAGAAGAACGGCCAGTACTTCTATGTGAGCATAGACATGTTCGTTAAGTTCATCCCCGGTGCCGTAAGCGACGAACTGTCCGGTACGGTTAATTACGCCGAAGTCTATGAGATCGCGAAGAAGATCGTGGAGAATTCCGGGTTCGATCTTATAGAGCATCTGGCGCATGAGATAGGAAGAGAAGTGATCTCTTCCTATGATCTTGTTGATGCGGTTAAAGTAACTGTCAGAAAGCCCGATGCACCTGTTGACGGCGTGTTCGAGTCCATGGAGACCGAGATCAATATCAAAAGACGCGAGGCTGTTATCGGATTCGGCGGCAATATCGGCGACAGGAAGGAAACGATACGTCAGGCGATCAAGGCAATAGAGGATAATCCTGCCATTGAAGTCGTCAGGATATCATCGTTATATGAGACCGAGCCTGTCGGATATGATGATCAGCCTGATTTTCTTAACGGGTGTATGGCGGTTAAGACATATCTGTCTCCGTATGAGCTTCTGCATGAACTTCAAAGGATCGAACTTGATCTTCACAGAGAGCGCACCATAAAGAACGGTCCCCGGACGATAGATCTCGATCTTCTGCTTATGACCGGAGTAAGACTTGATACAGAGGAACTTACGATCCCTCATCCGAGGATGTATGAGCGTGCATTTGTACTTGTTCCGTTAAGGGAGATCGGGATGTATAACGGACCGGTCCCCGCTGATAAGGATGTCAGGCTCTTCGGATCTCTTAATTGAAGTTTGACCGATAACAATATATAATTCACGGGTAATATCGAATAAGGAGATATCTGATGGCTGAGAATACACAGGCAGCAGCTTCTGAGAATAACAGAAATAATAACGGCGGCAACAGGAATAATCCCAACCGTAACCGTAACAGGAATAACAGAAACCGCAACAGGAATAATCCGAACAGAGAGAATTCCAGCCGTGAGAATCAGGGCAGGGAGAACGGCGGTAACCGTCCCGAGCGTGCCGAGCGTTCCGAGAACCGCGGCAACAGGGAGAATAACGAGAACAGAAAGCCTCGTGACAACAATAAGCCCAGAAGAGAAGGATTCGATAACCGCGACAATAACAGGAACAGGAAGCAGCACAGAAGAAATATCGAGCCTGCCAAGCCTATTAAGCCTGCAGAAGAGACACTCGCGGATATTAAGGCCGATAACGACAGAATAGAGAAAGAGATTTGGATCGAGATTGCCGAGATCCATACGATAAAGCTTGAATGAGCAAAGGTATTTTCATTACATTTGAAGGAATAGACGGCTGCGGCAAGAGTACGCAGCTCAGTCTCTTAAAGGACGAATTTACAAAGCAGGGCATCGAGTTTATTGAAGTAAGAGAGCCCGGCGGCACAAGGGTAGGAGAGAAGATCAGAACTATCCTTCTTGACCGCAAGAATGATTCCATGACGAGAATGGCGGAGCTGCTTCTTTTCGAGGCGGCGAGAGCGCAGATCACGGAAGAGGTTATTATCCCTGCTCTTGAGAAGGGTGTCAGCGTCATCTGCGACAGATTCTATGATTCGACGACCGCTTATCAGGGTTATGCCAATAAGATGGGACGCGATCTGACGGATTTTCTTAATCTTAAGGCGACGAACGAGACTTATCCCGATATAACGATACTTCTTGATATCGATCCCGAGACTGCATGCAGGAGACGTTCCGAAAGGGGCGAGGCTGACCGCATCGAAGCTTTGGGACTTGCTTATCAGGCGGCGGTAAGGGAAGGCTATCTTGAACTTGCCAAGGACGAGGACCGTATCAAGGTTATAGATGCGGACCGTACGCCCGAGGTTATTTACGAGGATATTCATAAGCTTATATGGGATTTGATCAGCTGATTGGACAGGAAGCCGTAAAGGCCAGACTCAAGGACATTGTGTCCGCTCCTTCAGCTTGCTCTCTTCTTTTTTCTGGTCCCGAGGGGATAGGAAAACACCTCTACGCGAAAGAAACTGCCAAGGCGGTGTTGTGTCAGCACAGAAATGCCGGCGGAGCCTGCGGTGAGTGTGCTTCCTGTAAGTACATCGAAGCCGGAACGCATCCGGATCTGGTAGAAGTAGAGCCCACCGAAGGACGCAAGAACATAAGGATCGCAGACCTTCGTGAGGTCGTAAGGGATGCACAGGTAAAGCCTCAGATAAGTGATCACAAGGTTATTGTCATTAATGCCGACAAGATCGCGAATGACTGTCAGAACCTGCTTCTTAAGTCGCTTGAGGAGCCTGATGAGCATCTCGTGTATATACTGCTTTGTTCTGATACATCAAAGCTTCTGGGTACGATACAGTCGAGAGTGACGGAGCTTAATTTCCGTGAATACACGGCAGAGCAGATGGAGAAGATCCTTAAGGCGCACGGCGGGGATGATCTTTCTGATGAGAAGATATCGTTCCTGACGACGTTCTCTTCGGGTATCCCGGGTAAAGCCATATCACTCATCAATGATTCCGACTTTATGGAGGAAAGAGACTATATCTTCAACATGATCATGAAGATGCCGAAGATGGGTTATACGGATATTCTTTATGATGAATTCTCTTACTTTGATAAGAATCGTGATAAGATGGATGAGTTGTTGCTCCTTATCGTGTGGACTTTGGGCGATATTGCGGCTGCTATAGCCGTACCCGATCCTTCCGGCATTAAGAATGTCGATAAGAAGAAGGAAATCATCCGCTTCGTGTCGGAGAACAATGCGATCACTCTGATCAATATCAGCAATGCCGAGAAAGCCGTTACTGATTATGTCGACGCTTCGCGCGTTAACACGAGCTTCGAGACATCCTGCTGCAATATGCTCTTACGCATACATAAGGAGCTTTGTTATGAAAAAAGTCGTTAACTTAAGTTTCCGCGAGGGCGGAAAGACAACAAGATATACGTGTGAGGGTATCGACCTTAAGCCCGGAGACCGCATTATGGCGCAGAATCAGGGCACACTCGATCTCGGTACCGTCATCGGCGTTCCCATGGAACTTGACGATAATCTCGTAAGCAATGATACCGAGCCTGTCTTAAGACTTGCCACATCCAAGGAGATCGAGAGAGGCGAATTGAAGAAGGTCAAGGAGAAAGAGGCTTACGATCTGTGCTTAGAACTCATCGGCAAGCACAATCTTGATATGAATCTTCTCGATGCCGTATTCACGTTCGACGGAAAGAAAGTTACATTCTTCTTTACTTCGGATAACCGTGTCGATTTCCGTGAGCTCGTTAAAGACCTGGTGTCTTCGTTCCGTGCAAGGATCGAGCTTCGCCAGATCGGATCGAGAGATCAGGCTAAGCTCGTAGGCGGTATCGGTATGTGCGGAAGAGAGCTTTGCTGCTGCACATTCTTAAACAAGTTCGCACCCGTTACGCTGCGTACTGCACGCGATCAGGGCATGTCGCTTAACCCGGGTAAGCTTAACGGAGCCTGCGGAAGACTCATGTGCTGCCTTCAGTTCGAAAAGGAAGCGTACGCGGATGCCAGAAAGCGTCTTCCCAAGCAGGGAAAGAAGATCAGAACTCCTGACGGCATGGGTGTAGTAGCAGACGTTAACTACATCGCGGAGAAAGTTACCGTTAAGTTCGTTGAGGATGATACATTTAAGCTTGAGACTTACGACTGGGAAGGTCTTGCACCCCTGAATCACGATATGAATCCGGGATGTCCGCACTGCCCGCGTAAGCAGGCTGAAGATGATACGGCTGATTACGAAGAGGATGAGTAATTTTTGAATTCTTTGTTAAAGCTGATCAGGGCTTTTGATATTTTTACTGAATTTGTGTAAAATTAACCCGTAGAATAAAACAGGAGGTTTGCAAACATGGCATATGTGATTTCAGATTCTTGCATCTCTTGCGGAACATGCGCTGACGGCTGTCCCGTTGCTGCTATCTCATCCGGTGATGCACAGTACACGATCGATGCTGAGACTTGCATTTCTTGCGGCGCATGCGCGGGTGTTTGCCCCGTATCTGCGATTTCCGAGGAATAAGAGTTATCTACCAAAAGAGATCAAAGATAAGCTGTTCCGGCAACGGAGCAGCTTTTTTGTATTGTATAATGTAACCCATGGATGAGAATAAGCTTACATTGGAAGACTTGGGACGCAATAGGTACAGGATGTACCAGTTGAAGGACGGATTCAGATTCGGAACCGATACCGTTCTGCTTGCATGGTTTACGGCTTCTTTTGTAAAGGGTTCTGCTCCGGTAAAGATGCTCGAGCTTGGTGCCAACTGCGGAGCGGCAACTCTTCTGGTTTCTGCCCGCCGGGATAATGTATGTATTGATTCACTCGAGATAGATAAAGCCGCTTATGAAGTCCTTAAGAAAAATATTGAGATAAATAGTCTGTCAGGTAAGGTGTCGGCTTATGAAGGCGATGTGCGTGAGCTTCCTTTTGTTCTGAAACAGAAGCAGTATGACCTGGTGTTTATGAATCCTCCGTTCTTTAAAGAGACGACAGGACCTTCTTCGGCAAAAGCAGGACGATGTGAGCTTAACGGTTGTTTGGAAGACTTCATCAAAGCCGGGTCATCGAGACTTATACCTTCCTCGGGAATAATGACTGTTGTAATGACTGCTTCAAGGGCGGACGAAGTGATTTGTCTTATGACGGAGAACGGCGTTAAGCCTATTAGATTCATGTCCGTGCATCCGACGTCGCAAAAGAAAGCTGAGATGGTACTTGTCGCAGGCAAGAAAACCAATGCGGATACACAGCTTGAGATAATGGCGCCTTTGATATTAAATGATAAGGACAGAATGAACGATATTTATAACAAGGAGCATACGGATTGCTTTATCTTGTAGGAACACCGATCGGTAATATGGGTGATATAACAAGCCGCGCAGTTGAGATCTTAAGCGAGGTCGATTATATCGCATGCGAAGATACGAGAGTTACGGGCATCCTTCTTAAGAATCTTGAGATAGAAGGAAAGAGGCTCATCTCATACCATGAACACAACAAGGCTTCCAAAGGTCAGGAGATAGTAGAGCTTCTGAAGCAGGGATTTAATGTCGCACAGGTCTCTGATGCGGGTATGCCTGCAGTAAGTGATCCCGGAGAGGACCTTGTTAAGCTCTGTATAGAAGAAAACGTTGAGTTTACCGTAGTGCCCGGACCTGTCGCGGCGATCACTGCGCTTGTTATGAGCGGGCTTTCGACCAGGTATTACCATTTCGAGGGGTTCCTGCCGAACTCCGGTTCCGACAGGAAGAAGAGACTCAAGAAGCTTAACGAGTACGAGGAAACCATAGTTCTTTACGAAGCTCCGCACAGACTTAAGAAGCTTGTGGCTGAATTGAAGGCGGAGGGGTTCGGCGCTTCGAAAGCATCTTTTTGCCGAGAACTTACGAAAAAGTACGAAGAAGTGCTCAGGATGACGATAGACGAGGCATGTGATTACTATGAGGAGCATGAGCCCCGCGGGGAGTATGTAGTCTGCCTTGAGCCGATGGTGCGTGAGAAGAAAGTTCTTGATGATGCGGATATAGAGGAACAGGTAAGGAAGATGCGTGATTCCGGCATGCCTGTTAAGAAGATTGCCGAGGTGCTTTCGGCGGATACAGGCGTGTCCAAAAAAGAAATGTACTCGAGGGTGCTGAATCTGTTAAAATAAAAGGGTAACCGCGGAGGATACCTTAATGAATGATTCCAACGGAGAGAAGATCAGTCGCGAAGCACTCGTAGCTTATGCGAAAGACTTGCCGCTTCAGTCATATATCCCTTTGGTAGAAGGGGCTTTTCTGGCAGTTGCCGTTATTGATCCATGGGAGAAAGAGATATGCTTTTCTGACGGCATGGGGAATATCCTCGGTCTTGCCGCAGGTTCTTTCATGTATCTTTCCCAGTATTATCAGTATATTCCGGGTTCCGAACGTGCTCCCATAACTGCAAGATACGAATCGGTTATCAGTGAGCTGATGGAGAGGGATACACCGTCGCTTACTATATGTCATAAGCTTACCGGTTCTGATTCATTTATACATGATATCGAGATCACTATGAGAGTTGATACTCTTGATAAGTCAAGATTCATTCTGGCTGTTATCAAAGATAAGACGCCGGATATGAAGCTTACGGCTTTTAAGGAACTCTTCGGTCCTGATATCAAGTCTTATCTGTTCGTATATGATACACGTCATGATGTCTGTTATCTGAGCGATAAGTTCGTTAAGGAATTCGACTTGAGTTCTCCTAAGATGGCAAAGTTCACGCAGACATACCGCAAGTATATCCATCCCGATGATTCGGAGATCCTGCATGAAGCTATCCTGAAATATCTGGAGGATAATACATATGATGTAAGCCTTCAGGTCAGATTCCTGGCGCCCGGCAGAGGTGAGATCTATCTTAGGACCGACGGCTTCTCCGATTACGGAAGCGACGGTCTGTATATATCCGGAATCTTCTCCGACGTAACATCATTCGTTAATGATGATTTCCTTTGGGACAATATGATCGACGGTCTTAATGCCGCGATGTTCAATACCGATCTTAACAGGAATGTCACGACCATATCGAAGAATATTCACGAGATATTTCCTGATTTTCCGCTTATGGTTGCAGGTGATTTTATTGAGACGCTGGTGCCTTATGTCGTTCAGACAGACAGGCAGAGATTAAGGCATATCCTTAACCGTTCCGTGCAGGAGAACGGCACGAGGTTCGCGATAGAAGTGCGTATCAGAAATGAAGACGGAAAATCTTCGTGGGTAGCAATAAGAGGTAAATCATTCGAGAACAAGAATACAATGACCCGTATGTTGACCGGAAGTATACTCGACCTGTCTGCCATGAACGAAGTTAAGGATACTTTCGAGAAGGCGGGATCTTCTCACCAGATAACAGGACTTCCCACTGTGCAGAGACTTTCAAGAGATGTGGATTTTATAATTCGAGAGGGAAGTACGAGCTGTGCGGCAGTTATCATGTTCGATATCAATGATTTCCATGAATTTACCGACCGTTACGGTAAGGATGCCGGTGATAAGATCTTAAGGACTCTGGCAGATCAGCTTAATAATTCGCTTCCCGAGAGAGCCAAGCTCTATCATATCGGAACGGATAATTTCGCGATCCTTTGGCCTGATTCTTCACAGATCAAGGCAGGTAATTACATGAAAGAAGTCATCAGCCGTACTGATGAGCCTTTTGTGATCGACGGCAGCAAACTGTTTGTTCAGCTGATCGCATCCGCCGCGTTCTATCCTGAAGGCAGAACGGCGGACGAGCTTTTGAGTCAGGCTGAGATCACTCTGCATAAGGTTAAAGAAGACAAGACCTTAAGATATGCCGTATTTTCTCCTGCGGACAGGAATGAACTCCGTGATAAGCTTGATTTCCAGACGACGATATCCTCGAATATCATTAACGGATTCGAGAACTTCATGCTATATTATCAGCCTCTGACAGATGCCAAGACGGGAAAACTTAAAGGTGCTGAGGCTCTTCTTCGCTGGATCAAGCCCGACGGCAATCCTGAGAATCCGGAGAAGGTTGTAGCCGCGCTTGAGGCTATCAATCAGATGGAGGCAGTCGGTAAGTGGATTCTGGAGGAAGCGGCAAGACAGTGCAGTGACTGGATCTCCAAGGGTGCTCCCAAGGAATTCTTTGTTCACATTAATGCCACCGCAGATGATCTTATAACTGAAGGCTATGTTGACCGTCTTATGAGCCTTATCAAGAAGTATGATCTTAAGCCTCATAATATCGTTATCGAGCTTACGGAGACTTCATTGATGCAGAATATGGCTCAATGCAGAGATAATCTCGACCGTCTGCATGAATACCAGATCAAGACTGCGCTTGATGACTTCGGCTCGGGATACTCTTCATTCAATTATCTGAAGGAACTTCCCGTTGATGAGATCAAGATCGATAAGACCTTCGTCGATGATATGCTTTCCAATAAATTCGATAATACATTCATCTCCGCTATGACTATGCTTGCCCATTCCATCGGTAAGGGAGTAGTTGTCGAAGGCGTCGAGACTGAGGAACAGTATAAGATGATACGCGACATGGATGCCGACATTATTCAGGGCTATTACTTCGGCAAGCCGATGTCTGTCTTTGCTTTCTGGAATAAATACTTCATTTGATGTATAGTAGATAGGTTAATTATCTATCAGGAGGGGTTATTGCTCTATGTCAGAGAAAACACCGTTTTACATTACTACGCCTATTTACTATCCTTCAGGCAATCCGCATATCGGACATTGCTATTCCACGATTGCTTGCGATTGCGTAGCCAGAATGAAGCGAATGCAGGGCTATGATGTAATGTTCCTGACGGGAACTGACGAGCACGGACAGAAGATCGAGAAGAAGGCAGCCGAGGAGGGAATGACTCCTAAGGAGTATGTCGACGGTATCGTTGCCAACTTCAAGAAGCTTTGGAGCACCCTGGGTATTTCCTATGACCGTTATATCAGAACGACTGACGATTACCATATCGAGTCCGTTCAGAAGATATTCAGAAAACTTTACGACAATGGCTATATCTACAAGAGTGAGTACAAGGGTAAGTACTGTACTCCCTGCGAGTCTTTCTGGACTGAATCACAGCTTGTAGACGGCAAGTGCCCTGACTGCGGACGTGAAGTTACGGATGCTTCCGAGGAAGCATACTTCTTCAAGCTCTCCGAGTTTGCTCCCAAGCTTAAGGAACTGCTCCTTGATGAGGAGAAGGATTTCCTCAATCCTAAGTCCAGAGTTAATGAGATGATCAACAACTTCATCGAGCCCGGTCTCCAGGATCTGTGCGTATCCAGAACGAGCTTCAAGTGGGGTATCCCCGTAGATTTTGATGAAGGTCATATCGTTTATGTATGGATTGACGCTCTATCCAACTATATTACTGCATTGGGTTATCTGAACGATAAGTATAACGATTACGATAAGTACTGGCCTGCAGACATGCATGTTATGGCTAAGGAGATCGTAAGATTTCACTCGCTTATCTGGCCTGCAATCCTCATGGCTCTCGGTGAGCCCCTTCCAAAGAAGGTATACGGTCACGGATGGATCACATTCGGAGACGGCGGAAAGATGAGTAAGTCTAAGGGTAATGTCGTTGATCCTTTCATTCTGAGTGAGAGATACGGCGTCGATTCATTGAGATATCACCTGCTTAGAGAGATGGTATTCGGATCTGACTGCCCTTACTCCAATGAGCAGATGTTCACAAGATATAACAGTGACCTTGCAAACGACTTAGGTAACCTTGTATCAAGAACCGTTGCGATGATAGAGAAGTACTTCGGAGGCACCTTGCCTGCCGATAAGGATTTCAGCGATTCCGATGAGGAGCTTCTGTCGATGACAGACGAGCTTCCCGCTTTTGTTGATGATACATTCTCGACTCTTCGTTTCTCTGAAGGTCTCGAGAAGATCTTCCGTGTCATCGCACGTGCCAACAAGTACATCGATGAGAATGAGCCCTGGATCCTTGCCAAGGATGAGGAGAAGAAGGGAAGACTTGCAGCAGTTCTTTATAACCTTCTCGACACAGTAAGAAGATGCGCTATTCTCCTTACTCCCGTAATGCCTCATATCTGTCCTGAGATCTTCGAGCAGATCGGCGCAGATGAGTCTGCAACCACATGGGAGGCTTCGAAGGTTCGTCACGCTCTTAAGGCTGATGTAACCGTACATAAGGGAAGAGTGCTTTTCCCTCGTATTGACATAGAGAAGGAGCTTGAAGAGCTTGAGGCAATGAATAAGCCTCAAAGAGAACTTCCTGCCGAGCCTATTAAGGAGATCACGGAATTCGATAATTTCGCTAAGCTTGATCTTCGTGCCGTTAAGGTTCTTTCCTGCGAGCGCGTGCCAAAGTCCGATAAGCTTCTTAAGTTCATCGTAGACGACGGCTTCGGCGAGAGACAGGTTCTTTCCGGTATCGCGAAGTACTATGAGCCCGAGCAGCTTGTCGGCAAGACTCTCGGTATGATCATCAACCTCGCGCCCCGTAAGATGATGGGTCTTGAGAGCAACGGCATGATCATGTCCGTAAGAGACGGCGACAAGTTCAGGGTAGTCGAGTTTGGTGACGACATAAAGGCAGGAGCTGATATCTCCTGATGTCTCATAAGCATCGCGATCCGCTTTACCCTCAGGGGTACAAAGGAGTATTTGACACACACGCGCATCTTTATGATGCGCGTATTTTTCAGGACGCCGAGAATGTGCTTAACCGCGCGCTGGAATGCGGAGTGGATACTGTTCTCGTTCCTGCCGATAATGAGGAGACAAGCAGGCTTGCCGCGGACTACGTGCAGAAATGGGACGGATTTAACAGTATTGATCTGTATTGCTCTGTAGGCGTGCATCCGCATGAGGCTTCGTCTTATACTAAAGACACGGAAACGTTCCTCGCCGATATGCTTTCTAAGCGCGATAAGTATAAGATAAAGGCGATAGGAGAGATAGGACTTGATTACTATTATGATCTCTCTCCGCGTGATGTACAGCGCGAGGTGTTCAGGAAGCAGCTGAAGCTCGCGTATGAGCTCGATATACCCTTTATTTTGCACGAGAGAGATGCGACACAGGATTGCATAGATATTCTCAAGGACGCGCATAAAAACGGCATGCTGCTGCCAACGCCCGGTGTGTGCCACTGCTGCTCGTGCTCTGCCGAGATCGCGAAAATACTTCTCGCGATGGGTTTCTATATCGGTTTTGACGGTCCGCTTACATTCAAGAATAATAAGAAGACTCCGGGAGTGCTTGAGATATGTCCGTGGGACAGGATAGTTGTCGAGACGGATTCGCCGTATCTTTCTCCTGAACCGAACAGGGGCATGACTAATGAGCCAGCTTTTGTTACATTGGTAGTGGAAAAGATAGCGCAGCTTAAAGGGGTGGATCCTGCTGAAGCAGTGCGTATAACTACTGAGAACGGAAGAAGACTGTTCCGGATATAAAGAGAGGTATTAAAGTGAAGACTAAAGAGAAGGTCCTTATTGCAGTTACGGTTATTATGGTGCTTGCGCTTGCAGTGTGTGCTTATTTTGACAGAACCTCAGCGCTTATGGGAAGGACTTTGGCATATGAGCTTCCTGCGGACACCAAAGTGGTTGATATCGATAAGCACGGATTCCTGTTCTACCGTGTCGGTTATGAAGCAAAGGTGGAGATCAATCCCGAGAATCCCGAAGAGATCCTGACTCTTTTCGCAACATGTTACGGGAATGCGGGAGAGCAGTTGAGCCACAGCGATTTTGAAGCAACAGCCAATTATATGTTCGAGAACTTTTACTCATATGTTTCTCTTAAGCCGCAGCCGCTTCCCGGAACAGGAATATGGATGCAGGATTCAGATACTGCGGACGGTCACCACATACTTCACTTTATCGATTTGGAAGAGGAAAATCACGCATATCTGTACATTTATTACGTCAGATAAATAAGGTCAAAAATCAATTCTAAAAATAATTGAAAAAGAAGTTGACATAGCCTATGACTTTCGATATACTTCTTTTGCGCTTCGAAGAGGAGCGCACACCAGCAACTGAAATGGAAGCTTAGCTCAGCTGGGAGAGCATCTGCCTTACAAGCAGAGGGTCACAGGTTCGAGCCCTGTAGTTTCCACCAATGGCGCAGTAGTTCAGTTGGTTAGAATGCCAGCCTGTCACGCTGGAGGTCGAGGGTTCGAGCCCCTTCTGCGTCGCCAATTATCGCCGGTGCTTCGGTACCGGTAATAATTTGCCCAGATAGCTCAGTCGGTAGAGCAGGGGACTGAAAATCCCCGTGTCGGCAGTTCGATTCTGTCTCTGGGCACCAAATAAGCTCCGCATCAGCGGAGCTTTTTGTTTTGCTTAATTATCAGCGTTGTTCCGTGAGATTAATATCTCATTCCGGAGATCTGCCACTCGCCGTCAATTCTGGTCAGATAGATGTGAGTAGTCGTAGGTACGATCTCGGGATCCGGCCACATCTGCATCTCCTGCTCGACGTATACCTGCATGTAAACAGTATCTTCGTTATAAGCAATGAATTCCTGAACTTCTTCATTCTGCATCGTTACGGCACCGTGACCAGTGAAGTAGCGAAGAGCCGTGCTTCTGCTTATGTAGTTGTATGCAAGGCTGTCCGGAGGAAAGTACGGATCGAGTTCTGTAATATCCGCATCCATTGAGATAACGTTAGCAAATGTTGTCGTGAAATCTATACCGTACTGCTCAAGAGCTTCGCGCTCGGCATGGTTGGTGGAGTACTCTGCTCTGTAACGGTCGAAATCAGCGTTATATTCGACGGGACAGTCTGCACCCGAATAATCTTTAACCTCTACCGTAGGCTCGTAATATAGACCTGATACGGCGTATGTGGTGAATCCTGGGATGGACCCGCCGTAGGGTTCTACATACTGAAGTTCATCTTCATCAACCGGTGTCTGCTCAGTAATGTAAGTATCATCAAGCTGAATGCCGTTGATATAAACGGTAGAGTTCGAAGGTAATGTGATCATCGCGCCTTCGAGAGGAAGAACGGGGAAGGAGATATCTGCCAAAGCCCATACCGGGTTGCCGTATTCCTTCTGACCGATCCTCTGAAGTGCGACAGTGCCGACTACATATCCGTCCGCTTCGACTGCATATGTTGGCCTCTCGGGCGTGTATTCGCCGGATTCGACATATGTAAGAGTTTTGCCTTCGATCATGGAAAGCATATATGTCTTGATGGCATCTTCAGATTCGAACTGTGAAGCAGTAGGATGCTCGGGCATATTCTGCCAGATATATTCGATATCGTAAGCCTCGAAGTGCGTGAAAACATCTGCCATGACGAGATCAGGCTGTGAAGACTGATATGAAGCTTCATAGTCGATGAGAAAGGTATTGAACTTCTTGTAGCCGTACAGGATCGCGCATGTGGCGGCAATAAGCCATACCATGAGTATCGCGACATATACATGAAACCGCTTTTTGCCCTTTTTCTTTTTTACGGGGCGCTTTGTCTGTTCTTGGGCTACGAAAGGGGAGGACTCTGTTCTTACGACGGGTGTAGTCATTCTGGCTGATTCAGCCGAATAGCTCTTATTCTGATCATGCTTCTTCATTTGCCACCTCCGCAGAAGAAGATGATGCATCAAGCGGGAGTACTACCCATGCTGTAGGAATAGCTCTGTCGCCTCTGATATTGGCATTATCGACTATCTCTTCTCCGTTATAGACCATTGACGAAGACATACCTCCGTCAAGGTTAAATGCATTTACTGCTCCGTATTCGACCATTATGTCGATAAGGTCAGCCATTGTGGCACCCATGGAAGTTGATCTTCTTCCTTCGATACAAAGCATGAGTACTGCTCCGTCGGCTCTCTGACCGATCGCGGTACGGGGGTTAAGACCGCCTCCTACGCCGCTGTAGTTGGCTGCTACACCGTTTACGATAAGCGCAGGTCCGAAAGAAACCGCATCACGAAGTCCGATGCTTTCTGCGTAACCTCCGCCGAAAGTACCTACGACAAGAATATCATCCTGAGTAAATCCGACTGTAGGGAGACTGGTTCTTGTCTGATAGATAGGATCACCGTTCTCATCCGTTCCTGCTTCATAGTATTCATCAACGTTATCTGCACGGAGAACGCCCTGACTCATAACTACACCTACAGGCCATCCGCCGATGCCGAGGCCGCTCTCATCCTCGTACTGACCGCCGTTGATACCGGCTACTGCGCCGTATTTTTCAATAAGCTGCTGTAATGTCATACCGGCGCCTGAATGCGTGTAATTGTCTATAGTGGCGCAGATAACGCGTGAGGGATCATAGACGATCATCATCATACCATGATACATAGGTCCGGATATCTCATGTATCTCTATGCCGTCACCGTCGGGGTCGAGGTTCGTTTCTGCATCTATTCCTGCCTGAGCAGCGGCAGCGGCAGCAGCCTCGGCTTCTTCTCTCATTACACTTACGAGAGCGGGATCGGTGACCTGATCGAATTCTATCGTCGTATTGTTCGCGAGGATCTCGTTTATCTGATCATCGGTAAGTACCATTCTGGCAGCGATAGGACCTGCGGATGATTCCATCAGTGATGTAATGAATATCTGTCTGAAGTGATCGGAAGGTCCGTCGACAGCTATCTTCAGGCCACCGTACAGTCCTACGAAGAGAACTGCCAATGTTGTGATCAGGTACAGGAAGAACCCGCCGACGATCTTTAAGAATACTTTCATAAAATCCCTCATATAAAAACATAAATATTTCTTATAGTATTTTACAGATTTCTTGAAAAAAACAATATGTTAATTATAATATACTTCGATATTTCAGAAGCGGAATAATGTGTTGAAACGACAAGGAGATACTTAAGTTGGATAAATCATTTTCGAGAAGTACTGAAGAAGTTATAAGAGAACTTAAAACGGATTCTGCCGTAGGTCTTACGAAGCAGGAGGCTGCCGACAGACTTGCCAAGAATGGTCCCAATTCACTGGGAGAAGAGAAGAAAGTTCCTTTGTGGAAGCGCTTCCTCGCGCAGTTTGCCGATGCGATGGTAGTAATCCTTATTGCAGCCGCTATCCTGTCTGCTTTTATGGCAGTCAAGAATAACGAGGGCATCGAAGGCTGGATAGACGTATTTGTAATCCTTGCCATCGTTATCCTTAATGCGATCCTCGGCGTTTATCAGGAAGGTAAGGCCGATCAGGCTCTTGCAGCTCTGAAGAAGATGAGTTCGCCTCAGACAAAGGTCGTAAGAGACGGCGAAGTTGTAATGGTGGATTCCGAGAGCGTCGTAGAAGGCGACATCATCTCTATCGATGCGGGTGATGCGATATCCGCGGATATCAGACTTCTGACTTCAAGTTCGCTTAAGGCGGAGGAAGCATCTCTGACAGGTGAGTCCGTTGCAGTAGATAAAGATGCTGATCTCATACTCGGAGAAGACTGTTCTCTCGGCGACCGTAAGAATATGCTGTTCATGGGAACATCCGTAACTTACGGAAGAGCTACGGGTGTAGTAGTCGGAACGGGCAAGAACACGGAGCTCGGAAAGATCGCGAATAAGCTGTCGGATATGGAAGATGATGAGACTCCTTTGCAGAAGAATCTCAATCATCTGGGTAAGATCCTGGCAGTTGTATGTATTATCGTTTGTATCATTGTATTTGTAGTTGATATCTTCGTTCAGAAAGAGCCTGTTACCGAGGCTTTGATGACGGCTGTTTCCCTGGCTGTTGCAGCTATCCCCGAAGGCCTCGCGGCAGTTGTTACTATAGTTCTTTCCATCGGTATGACGAAGATGGCGCAGAACAACGCCATTGTTAAGAGGCTTCTTGCCGTTGAGACGCTGGGATGCGTTGATGTCATCTGTTCCGACAAGACCGGAACACTTACTCAGAATCAGATGACCGTTAAGGTTCTCTATGACGGCGAGCGTGTCGTTAATGTCGACGGTAACGGATATGCACCCGAGGGAAAGCTTCGTAATGATGATGATTCCGAGGTTAAGCCCGAAGGCAAGCTCGAGACTTTGATCAGAGCCGCAGTTCTTTGTAACGATGCCAATATCGTTAAGAACGAGTCCGGCGAATACACTTGTATCGGAGATCCTACTGAAGGATCACTTACGACTCTCGGTATGAAGACCGGTATGGAGCGCGTGAAGACGATGGATAAGTATCCGAGAATCACGGAGCTCCCGTTCGATTCCGACCGAAAGATGATGACTACTTATCACACGGGCATCGAAGAAGGAAAGCTTGTTTCTTATACAAAGGGCGGTCCCGATATCGTTATCTCAAGATGTGCTTATTATGAGACCGAGAACGGTCCTGTCGAGATGACGGAAGATATCAGAAAGAAGATATCCAAGCAGAATCACGACTTCGCATGTAAGGCTATCCGTGTTCTCGCATTTGCCTACAGAGTTCATAACAAGGGAACAAAGGCCGAGTTTGAGCATGAGAAGGATCTTATCTTTATAGGTCTCATCGGTATGATCGATCCCGAGCGTAAAGAGGCTAAGGATGCTATCGCCGTATGTAAGGAAGCCGGCATAAGAACCGTCATGATCACCGGTGACTACAAGGATTCCGCCGTAGCCATCGCCAATAACCTCGAGATGATGGACGAGAATTCACAGGCACTGTCGGGTGCCGAGCTCGATAAGATCTCCGACGAAGAGCTTCTTAAGGCCTGCGAGAATACGAATGTTTATGCCAGAGTATCTCCCGAGCATAAGGTCCGTATCGTAACGGCTCTTAAGAAGAACAACCATATCGCATCCATGACGGGTGACGGTGTTAACGACGCCATGGCGCTGAAGTCCGCGGATATCGGAGTTGCAATGGGTATCACGGGTACTGACGTTGCCAAGAACTCTGCCGACATGATTCTCATGGATGATAACTTCGCTACCATAGTCAAGGCAGTTGAAGAGGGAAGGATCATCTACTCGAACATAAGAAAGTTCGTAAGCTTCCTGCTGTCATGTAATGTAGGTGAGATCCTTGTTATCTTCCTTCTGTCACTTATTCCGAATACGGTGATCCCGGGTATCGCGGCTCCTCTTACTGCCATTCAGCTTCTGTGGCTGAACCTTGTTACAGACTCGTTCCCGGCATTGGCCCTCGGACGCGAGAAGGGTGAGCCCGGCATCATGAAGATGCCCCCGAGACCTAAGGGAGAGCCTATCATCAATAAGAGTATGCTGGTTCAGATCTTTGTTCAGGCTATAGCGATATTTGTATGCGTAGCAGCTGCATTCCTGATCCCGCTTACAAGAAATAACGGGTTCTTCTTCTCTAGTGACATCGAGGCGCTTACGGGAGCAAGAACGGTAGCGTTCGCAACTCTTATCCTTGCTGAACTCTTAAGAGCATTTGCATCAAGATCCGAGAGACTGTCGGTATTTAAGCTCGGATTGTTCACTAATAAGCTTATGAATACTGCCGTAGGCTTGTCTCTGGTTATGCTTCTGGCGGTTATCTATATCCCGGGAGTTAACGGCATCTTCGACAATGTCGCTCTTAACCCTGCGGCATGGCTTGTAATCGTACCTTTGGCACTCATTCCTTTTGCCACGAGCGAGATATTCAAGCTGTTTAAGAAGGTATTATGACGATCTGAAAAATATGTTTGCACTGTAAACAACGTTATGTTAATATCTTACGGTTTGAAAGTATAAGGAGGCTTATAAATGAGCGCACTTGACATTGTTTTATCTATACTTGATATAATCCTTGGACTTACCATGGTAATTCTTTTCCTCGTTCAGGAAGGTAATGATCAGGGTATGGGCGCCATCACAGGTGCTTCCAATGACTCTTACTACAGCAAGGCTAAGGGACAGACTCTTGAGGAGAGACTCAAGCAGGCTACAAAGATCGTAGCTGTTCTCTTCGCTTTCATGTCCGTAGTTCTTTATATGGCTGTTACGAAGGGTTTCTGATACAAGGTTACAATTTAAGAAGATAAAGACCGTGCCGTGTGGCGCGGTCTTCTTTTTGTTATAATTCAGATAAGGGATACACGGAGGCTTTAAGTGGCATTTTATAAGAATAACAAGAAGGGTATGAAGAATCCTTTCGCAGCTAATATGAGTTTAAGACAGCAGGCAAGACGTGCTGCTGCCGAGAGTTTCAGTGCGGACGGTCCGAAGAATTTCGCTGATCTTGCTCCGCGCGGACCTCTTCAGGTAAAGAATCAGGTCATAGGACGTCTCGTACAGAACGGCGAGGGTGGAGATGTATATCCCGATCAGGCTTTCAGGGAGACGAACTTCGGCGTAATACATATCGATAAGAATCACCTTAACGGCGCGCCTTTTAAGATGACGGTCGTATGCGAGGTGCTTAATCCCGATAATACCAACAGGGATTTCCGCGGTAAGATCGTGGAAGTTCTCGGAGATATGGGTAATAACGATGTCAGAATGTTGTCTGTGTTAAGGCAGTACGGCCTGTCCCAGACTTTCCCCGATGATGTTATCGAAGAAGTTAAAGATCTGCCCGTTAATCCCGATCCCGGTATGGTGGAGACCCTGATAGATGAGGGAAGACGCGATCTTCGTGATCTTCTGACGATCACCATAGACGGAGAAGATGCCAAGGATCTTGATGATGCGATCTCTATTAAGAAGCTTCAGAACGGCAACTATAAGCTTTATGTTCATATCGCTGATGTATCGAACTACGTAAGAGAGAAGACGGCACTGGATGACGAAGCGATGCTCAGGGGAACGTCGGTATACCTCGTTGACAGGGTTATACCGATGCTGCCGCCTAAGCTCAGCAACGGTCTTTGCAGTCTTAATCCCAATGTCGACCGCCTTACGATGACCGCCGAGATGTATGTGGATTCGGAAGGAAACACTTATGACGGTGATGTATATGAGAGCGTAATAAGATCCGACAGGCGAATGAGCTATAACGAGGTCTACAGGATCCTTACGGAAGAGAAGGATACAGACGAAGAAGAATACGGTCCTATCGTTCCCATGCTCCGCGAGATGAAGATACTCGCAGATATCCTTAAGAGAATGCGTGACGGAAGGGGAGCAATCAATTTTGATTTCCCGGAGACGGATGTAATTCTCGACGAAGAGGGCAATCCGACCGATGTAATGCCCCATCCGATCACATTCGCGAACGGTATTATCGAGCAATTCATGATCTGTGCCAATGAGTTCGTCGCGGAGAAGTTCTGTAAGATGAATTATCCGTTCGTATACCGAATCCACGAGGATCCGGACCCGATCAAGCTCGCAAGATTCTCGCGTATCGCAAGATCTTTCGGTGCTACGGGCAAGCTGTCAGGCGACGTGGAACCTCTGGATATAGTCGAATTCATGGATACCATCAAGGACGATTCCGCCAAGCCCATGCTCGATCAGGTACTCCTGAGATCCATGGCGAAGGCCTGCTACAGCGAGCGTAATCTCGGACATTTCGGTCTTGCATCGAAGTTCTACTGTCATTTCACGAGCCCGATAAGAAGGTATCCTGACCTTTATATCCACAGGATCATAAAAAGCTACCTTCATAACGAAGATAAGAAGAAGCATTTCGGCGGGCTTGTCGCGAATGTATCCGATCACAGTTCCGAGATGGAAAGAAACAGCGTCGATGCCGAGAGAGCTTCAACGAATATCAAGGTCTGCGAGTACATGAGCAAGCGTATCGGCGAGCGCTATGAAGGATATATCACATCCATCATTGCATCCGGCGTGTTCGTAATGCTCGACAGTACCATCGAAGGTTTTGTTCCGTTCAGAACGATGGCGGATCACTATATCTTTGATGAGAGGATGTACCGCGCGGTCGGTGCCAGAGGCGGACTTAAGCTTACCATCGGCATGAAGGTAAAGATCGTCGTAGCGGCAGTCGATACGGATGCGGCGAAGATCGATTTTGTTTTCGAGGAGGGCTTCGAGAGGAGCGGCAGCAGGTCTTCGGGCAATAAAAACGCCGGAGACAAAGGCCCCGGCAGAAGAAAGATCAAGAGAAACCGTATGGGAAGGCGATAACCTTCCTTTTTTATTCCTTGACGATGAACGAGTCGATCGCCTTAAGAAAGTCGTCGCAGTCGTCGGAGAAGATCTGGCACTCGAGCTTCTCTGAAGGAACGATACTGAAGATGCCCATGAGGCTCTTCGCGTCAACGTTGTATCTGCCGGAGATCAGGTCGATGTCGTAGCTGCAGAAGTTGGCTGCCGTAACAAAATCCTTTACGTCATTTATGGTCATGAGTCTTACATTAATCTTCTTCATGTGAAACCTCCTTGAAGAACTCTGTATATTTCCTTGTGATAACGTCCCATGTAAAGCGCTCGAGCACATACTCTTTGCCGGTCTTTCCCATGGCGTCCGCAGTATCCGGGTTGTCTATATAATATTTTACCGCACCTTCGAAATCATAGAAGTCTTTAAAGTAAAGACCTGAGTTGGATTCCTTCGCGAAAGCGCATGTTACATCGCAGTTCTCGTGCACGAGTACGGGTCTGCCGCACAGCCAGCTCTCCATGATAACTATCGAAAAGCTCTCGTGCGTAGACGGCTGGCACATACAAAGAGAAGCCGCGCAGGCATCGTATTTATCGGCTCTGTCGACGAATCCCAGATCGATTATCTGTGATGCGAAGTCCTTGGGGATCCCGATGTCGCCGCCGCCGATGAGTATGAGCTTCAGGCTGTCGCAGGAAGGGTTACGCTTCTTGAATTCGCAGAAGTACTGAATGAGCAGATCAACATTCTTGCCTGTGTCCTTACGGCCTGCGTAGAGAATAAACGGATCGTTGATCTTATATTTCTCTCTGAATCTTGAAGCGACAGGATCAAAGTCTGAATCGACGCCCGCGCCGAGAACCTCCTGCTTAACTGAAGAAAGGTCGTAAAGCTCGTTGCTTAATCTCATCTCGGGGGATGACAGGTAGATCATGCCGGCAAGCTTACTGAAGACATCATTCCACAGCGTCATATGAGCATAAGCTTCTTCGTGAAGGCAGGGAATGAGAACGGACTTCTCGGGTGCCGCCTTGATGCCGTAGTATGCTGTGCCGAACATATAAGGGATATGAACGAACAGGGAATAGTCGTCCTTGTGCTGTTCTATATATTCATAGAGCTTGGGGGAGTTTACCATCTCCTGCATGAAGATCTGTTCTTCTTCGGGTGTGACGGGGATTCCCTTGATGAACTTCAGATTGACCTGATCAAAAGCGGAAGTGTCTCTTTTACGTGCGGGGAAACGGATTACTTTAATGCCGCCTTCGTCCGCCTCACCGGGCTTATAGAAGTTAACCGACCAGTCTGAAGAGAATTCCTTAACGCAGGTGGTCAGTATCTCGAGTTCGACCCCGGAAGAAGCAAGATGCTTGGCAATACCGCGAAGTTCGGTCTCTGCGCCGCCTCTGACTTTATCGCTGTACCAGGGAATAACAAAACCTATCTTTTTCATGGCGCTATTATAATAAAATATAGCGTTGTTTGACAACCCGAGTGTTATGTAATAACATTTTCGAGTATTTTTCTTAATATAAAAAGTCGAATGGGGTTATTTGCAATGTCAAACATCTACAGAGACAAGGTTATAAACGAGATATCCGAGAAGGACGTAGGTTCCACTATAAGAGCATGCGGATGGATCGAGAATATCAGAGACCACGGCGGTGTATCATTTATCGATCTGCGTGATCAGTACGGTGTGCTTCAGGTCGTTATGAGAGATACCAGTCTTCTCGACGGACTCGTCAAGGAAGAGTGCATCTCAGTCGAGGGCGTGATCGAGCACAGAGATGAAGAGACTTATAATCCCAAGATCGAGACAGGTACTATCGAGCTTGACTGCAAGAAGGTAGATGTCCTTGGTAAGATCTACTCACAGCTTCCTTTCGAGGTTCAGACAAGTAAGGAGATCCGTGAGGACGTAAGACTTAAGTACCGTTACCTCGACCTTCGTAATAAGAAGGTTAAGGAGAATATCCTTTTCAGATCAAAGGTTATCTCATTCTTAAGATCGACAATGGAGGAGATGGGCTTCGTAGAGTTCCAGACACCTATCCTCACATCATCTTCACCTGAGGGTGCTCGTGACTATATCGTTCCTTCAAGAAAGTACAAGGGTAAGTTCTATGCGCTTCCGCAGGCTCCCCAGCAGTTCAAGCAGCTTCTGATGGTATCCGGATTCGATAAGTATTATCAGATCGCACCCTGCTTCAGAGATGAGGATGCAAGAGCAGACAGATCCCCCGGAGAGTTCTATCAGCTCGACTTCGAGATGAGCTTTGCAACTCAGGAGGACGTCTTCGCTGCAGGTGAGGAAGTACTTACAAAGGTATTCAAGAAGTTCGCTCCCGAGGGCGCTGCTGTTACTGAGGCTCCTTACCCGATCATCCCTTACAAGCAGGCTATGCTCGAATTCGGCTGTGATAAGCCTGACCTTCGTAACCCTCTGCGCATTATCGACGTTACAGAATTCTTCTCAAGATGCACATTCAAGGCATTCATCGGCAAGACTGTAAGAGCGATCAACGTTCACGCCAAGCTTTCCAAGGGTCAGCATGAGAAGATGCTCAAGTTCGCTCAGGACGAGCTCGGTATGGGTGGCTTAGGCTATCTCGAAGTTCTCGAGGATATGTCTTACAAGGGACCTATCGATAAGTTCATTCCCGATGATATGAAGAAGGAACTTGCAGATCTCGCAGGTCTTGAGAAGGGTGATACGATCTTCTTTATCGCTGATACAGAGGCTAAGGCTAACGAGTGTGCAGGTAAGATCAGAAATGAGCTCGGCGCAAGACTCGACCTCATCGAGAAGAATGCTTACCGTTTCTGCTATGTAAATGATTTCCCTATGTATGAGTATGACAAGGAAACGAAGAAGTACATCTTCACACACAATCCTTTCTCCATGCCCCAGGGCGGACTCGAGGCTCTTAACACAAAGAACCCCGAGGAGATCCTCGCTTACCAGTACGATATCGTATGTAACGGCGTAGAGCTTTCTTCCGGTGCCGTAAGAAACCACGATGTAGAGATCATGAAGAAGGCTTTCGAGATCGCAGGCTACTCTGAAGAGGATCTCAAGCAGAGATTCGGAGCTCTCTACAATGCATTCCAGTACGGTGCACCTCCGCATGCAGGTATGGCTCCCGGCGTTGACCGTATGATCATGCTCATGAGAAATGAGGAGTCCATTCGTGAAGTTATCGCATTCCCTATGAACGGTAATGCACAGGATCTTCTCTGCGGAGCTCCCGGAGACGTTACAGAGCAGCAGCTCCGTGAGGTTCACATCAAGGTCAGACAGTAATGTCTAAAGGCAAAGTTTATTTTTACACGCTCGGGTGCCGTGTCAATCAGTATGAGACTGATGCGGCACGCGAGCTGTTTTTATCCGCGGGCTTCGAGTGCACGACAGACGTGACCAAGGCCGATATCTGCGTTATCAACACATGCACGGTAACGGGCGAAGCCGACCGCAAGTCCAGGCAGAACTTAAGGGGCGCGGCAAGGCTTAATCCCGGTGCTGTGATTGTCGCCATGGGGTGCGCGTCCGAGATGGCAGACGGGCAGCTCGATGCTGACATCGTTCTCGGTACCCGTGACAAGAATGAGATCGTAAACCGTGTGGAAGAATTCCTTTCTGCGCGAAAAGAATTAACACACAAGTCTTCGCATGAGCGTCCTGCTTTGACACGGAATGATGATTACCATGACTTCGGTACGATCATCTCACCCGAGGGAAGCCGTGCTTTCATGAAGATCGAAGACGGCTGCAATAACTTCTGCACTTACTGTATTATCCCTTTCGCGAGAGGACGCGTGGCTTCAAGGTCCCGTGAAAGTATAAAAGAAGAGGCGAAGAACCTGGCTGCTGCGGGCTTTAAAGAGATAATTGTCTCCGGTATAGAGGTGTGTTCTTACGGTTCTGACAGAGGCGAGGGAATAGAGTCGTTCCTCGGAGTTCTTCAGGATATCGCGGCGATCGACGGGATACAGAGGATAAGGATAGGTTCTCTGGAGCCTTCGAGCCTGTCTGAGGAGTTCATAAAGGAGCTCGGGAAGATCGGTAAGATGTGCCCTCACTTTCATCTGTCACTTCAAAGCGGAAGCGACACGGTGCTTAAGCGGATGAACAGAAAATATGACACGAAGCTGTATCTTGAGAAGGTAAATCTGCTTCGCGCGCAGTTCCCGACAATGAAGCTTACGACTGATATTATCGTCGGATTCCCGGGCGAGACGGATGAAGAGTTTAATGAGACGATGGAATTCGTTAAGACGGCACATATCGATAAGGTGCATGTGTTCCCGTATTCTGTCCGTAAAGGAACGAAAGCCGCCGGCATGACGCAGGTTGACGGTACCGTGAAGAAGAGCAGGTGTGAGCTTCTGCGTAAGCTGTCGGATGAGCAGGAGGAGCTTTTCGCGCAGGCGCAGATCGGAAAAGAGCTGGAAGTTCTGATCGAAGCTGACCACGATGATATGTATGTAGGGTATACGCGTGAGTATGTGAAGGCTTTGGTGTCGCATGACAAAAAGCTTGAAATCGGCGGGATCGCGAAGGTCAAAGCGACAGGGAATATGTATTCATCACTGATTTGTAAAGTTTTTTAAAATATAAAAAATACTTATATTTTTTGATTTCATTGTGGTAGAATGAATCTATAGTAATGATTGTGAGGCATTGAAGTTGGATACTGAGACGACAAAGTTTAATTTTTCCGTCGATAAGTCAGCGAATGCGAGAGAACTGATGACTTATGTTCTCTATGCTCTGAAGGAGAAGGGATATAACCCGATCAATCAGCTGGTCGGATATTTCATTTCCGGTGATCCTACTTATATTACGAGTTATAAGGGCGCCAGAGGCGTTATCAAGAGGATCGACAGAGATGAGCTTCTCGAGGTTATTATCTCCGAGTACTGCAGCAAGCTTTGACGGTACAGATTCTGATATAATAAGCGGCACTTGAAGTTTGAGGTGCCGCTTTTTTATTTAGACGGGCGAAGAAAGAGGTAATTTGATGAGTAAAGGAAGATGGATGGGAATAGACTTCGGTATGAAGCATATCGGGGTGGCATTATCTGACGAACTGTGGATCACCGCATCGGGATTTGAGACTGTCAACTGGAACGGAACTGATGATTCCTGGGCGGTCAACAGAATTGCTGAGATAGTAAAAGAGAAAAATGTAACGGGCATCGTTCTGGGTAAACCCGCAAGAACCGACGGCTCCGTATCTCACACGGAAGAGGCGGCAGTAGTATTCGGAAAGAAGATCGAAGAGGCTACGGGTATTGTTCCCGTTATGAAGGATGAGAGGTATACGACTGTATTGGCTTCACAGTTTATGAGAGAGGTCGGAAGATCTGCCAAGAAACAAAGACCTGTAATCGATCAGGTGGCAGCGGAGATTATTCTGTCCGATTATCTTGAGACACTGCGATAAAGCGGATCGTTATGCTATACTATTAAATAATTATATAGATGGGAGAATTATTATGGACGAAGATATCATCACAATGGTAAACGAGGAGACCGGCGAGGAGATCGAGCTCCGCATTATCGATAACTTTGATATGGAAGACAGAACTTTCGGTGTTTTCCTTACTATTACCGAGAATGAGGATGAGGCAGAGATCGTTATCCTTGAGATAATCGAAGACGGTGAGGATACTCTCCTTCAGTCTCTCGACGAGAGTGAAGAGGATACTGTTTATGATTACTATGACAGCCTCTGCGACGAAGCTGAAGCAGAAGACGAATCTGAAGGATAATGAAGACCAATCAGAAGAACGGTTTCTTAAAGAGTCTTTTCGGCATATGGGATAAGACTCCCGTTATAACCCGTAAGAAGACGGGTGCCGAGGATGAACTTATCGTTATTAGGGATGTTTCCACCAACAAGGATTACTTCCTGTCTGTAATTGATGACTTCTTCTACAAAGAGAAGGAGTATATCGTTTTGTATAATTATGCTCCGGATAACGGCAATCACGAGAATCCGGAGCTGGTTATCATGCAGACCAAGTTCAACGAGAAGGGTGACCAGATCTTTATCTCAATAAGAGATAAGAATGAGCTGGAAGTTGCTTTCTCACTGTTTATGAGATGTTATTACGATTCGGATACTCCGGACAGACAGGAAAGAGTCGGAGTGAGATGATCTTTCATGAAGAATGTCATTGATTATCTCGGTGTTTTCTTCAGAGCTGTAATTGTTGTGTTGCTGTTTGTGTTGATCCAGCTTACGGTAGCTTGGGGATTCATATTCGCGGGTGTTGATACCGATATCTATCACGGGCTGTTCTCGACAGTCTACGGTATTATAACAACCGCGGTTTTTGTTGTTTATCATTTGGTCCGATCATATAAAAGAGACAGGCTGATTAAGTTTACGACTCCGGGTACTTTAAATTCCCTCGCAGCAGCTGTTATCGGGTTCGGACTTCTTGGGCTTGTTACCTTATATATGGTAGCGGCAGGCTTGATCTCACAGTACTTTGCACCCGTTGCAGACGAACTTACAGAGTATTCCGAGCATATTAACAGATATTCGGATGTCGAAGCAGCTACGGTTCCTTATTGGGATTCGGTTCTTGATTTCTTTGCGGCATTTTTACTGATACCGCTGGTTGAAGAACTGGTGTTCAGAGGGGCGTTGTTCGGCGAGTTTAAATGCAAGTTTAATGCAGTAATATCTTCGGTAATGTCTGCCTTGGTGTTCGGACTGATGCATGGTGTGTCCGTGCATATCGGATATGCACTGATGTGCGGCATAGTTCTTGCACTTTTGTATCACTATACAGGTTCAATTTGGACCTCGGTTATTGTTCATTCAGTATTCAATCTTATAGGGAATGCTATATTTACTCTTCTTAAAAGCGGGATGTTCGGAGATATGTCTGCTGCCGTTGATCAGGCAAGCCTTCATGCTTCTGTTATCGAGATCATATGTATTGTTCCCGCTGTTGCTGCCTTCATTCTTGTATACAGGAATTACAAGGACAGAAAAGATGATATGGCACCGGATGTTGATAAGATCGAGGCGGGGGTAAGTATATGAACCGGCTCGCAAGATTCAGATTCGGTAATCTTCATAAGAGAAGGATACTCGTTGTTATCAGTGTAATTATACTGATGGCGTTGACTTCGGTACTTTTCCTTACATTTATAGGCTTTTTCGGAAGCCGTGCGGAGCTGCCGAGACTTCGTGCTACAGCCGAACTTACATCCGGAAGCACGCAGGGCGTAGGAATTAACGTACTTGATATTCCGGATGCCAATATACTTGAAGATCCTTTCTTCAGTAAGATTGAGAACTGTATTTCGGCACCGGTGTCCGAAGCTGAAGGGTATTATGTTTATTTTGATCCTGAACAGGCGGGACAATTCAGTGATCTGTCGCAGGGGAGCAGCGTCAATATTCTTTCGATTGACGGAAGCGGCAAGATGGGGCTTCGATACAGCGGAGATGTGATAGGTTTTACCGATACCATGTTCGGAGTTCCGGTCGCGCTTGAAGACCAGTCCGCTCTTTGGGTCAATGATCCTGTCATTAAGACAGCAGAGTCTTCAGGATCGCTTTATCTTCTTACCCAGTCCGGCAAGATAATCTCTGATGCGGCTGTATTCCCGACGGATGAATCCGTTGATGTTCCTTTCGTTGATATATGTGCAGAGGGGATATCGGTTTACGGATTGACGGTTACAGGTGATGTCTATATCTCTACAGATGCAGGTCCGTTTACACTTCTCGGTTCCTGCGGTGTTAATGAAGGTGTTGCTTCTGAACATATTGCATGTGCTAACGGTAATATCAATGTATTCCTGTCAAATGATTCGGTAATGACTTATTCGTCAGAAGGCTTTGTAAGGACAGGGAATATGGCTGCCGATCATGTTGAGTCAGGCAACGGCTTTATGGCTGTATGCGCTGGTAATGATATATATGTCAGCCGTAACGGATTGTTCATGGTAAAGGTTGAGCAGACCGATGAGATCATCAGAGCCGACGATTCTGTAACCGATATGGAAGTCGGCGGAAATGCCGTATACATACTTACTTCATATGGCAAGCTTATAAGGATTGATATGTCATCGGATATACCGGAAGTGACATCGATAGATATATCTTCCATCGAACCTTTAAGTATCTGCCCTTCCGGGAATAATGCGGTTATAGCGGTCGCTTCTGATCATCAGGCTTATTATATATCCTTGGCTGAAGGCGGTCCCAAGTCTCTCGGTCTGACCGGCATCTCGGCTGATGATGTTTTGTCTTACGGAGATGATGATTATATCGTAAGAAGCGGCAACCTTCTCTATGAGTCTTCGTTGATGTGCGCGTTGGAAGTCGATCTGCCGATCGCAGACGGACTGGTTATTGAAGGCGATATCTGTATGGTTAAGAATTCCGGTACCGATACGGGTGCCTGGGATATCTATGGAGATACCGAACTGATGAGTACTGACAGCGGAGTCTGTCTTACAGGTACCGGCAACGGTCTTCATGCAATGTCCGTGCTTCTGAACGGATCCTCAGAAGAACTGTTTGAGGAGAATCTGTTCTACAGGATAGAGGTAACGCTTTCTTCGAGTGTTACGGATCCCGATTGTTATGTATGGCTTGAAGGTGACACGTTCGGAAGTCAGGGGATGAGAATAGATGAGATAAGTGATCAGCCCAGATCTTATTCTTATGTATTCGTTGTTACCGAACAGATGCTTTCAGATGAGAACATAAGATTTAATATATCGTTCGAAGGCGAAGCCATGATCAATCTCAGCAATGTCTATGTCGGGCTTGACCGTTATGATATTAACTCTGTTCCTACTGACTTTACTGACAGGATCATAGCAAGTAATCCTTCCGCTTTGCGATTTGCATCTCTCGTTCCGGGAAGCAACGGATTCTGTGAGGAGACGTTCTACGGGGTCAGTGCTTTCTCGCTTGAGCGTGCCATGATCCTGAGTAAGGATTCGGGAGCCAATCCGTGGATCGTTCTGGGACCTTCCTTGTCTCAGAATGATGTCGATGAACTTCTTGGTTATCTGTGCGGGTCCGTGTCGAATGATTACGGCCGTGCGAGGATCAATAACGGTACCGCACTTCCTTGGAGCAGACAGTTCGATACGATCTATATCGAGATAGGAGATATCGATAATACATTCCCCACTGATTCGCAAAGAGGCGCGTATGTTTCGTATGTTATAAACCTTTTCGCGAAGTCGGAGTTCTATCTTGAGATCAAAGATAAAGTCGTATTTATCGACGGAATGAATTACGAGGGAGGCGTTATGCTGTCTGATGCGGACAGACATGCTTCCGGTATCGTACTTGATATAGTCGAGAGTGAAGGTGAGCCTCTTAACTTTATAGACTCGGTATATGCTTCGATCGACAATGCGATCTATGATGCGCCCAGATCAAGAAGCTCGGGTTCGGGAGGAGGAGAGTATGTATCTTCAGTACGTATCGGACCTTCGATCGCTTCGGGTACTTACGTGTCTGCCGATATAGTATCCGCGATCATCAGAGCCGAGAGCATGTATTCGGAGCTTATCATGATCGATTCCGATATGCCGTCGTGCGGGCTTATCTCAACATTAAGACCGCTTATTAACGGCGATCTGATGTACTGCGAGACAATGGAGCCTCTCGATTCGTCTTCGAGATTTACCTCCGAAGGATTTGACACGGCATGCGAGACTTTGCTCATCGATAAGACTGACAGCATCTGTCTTGTTGTCGCCAATCATTCGAACGAACTGCAGCAGTTTGTAGTGTTAAGTGATGCTTATAATACGTCTTACGGATATTACAGACGATACTCTTCTCAGGGCGCTTTACTGATGGAAAGGGATCTCGACGGAATCGGTCTGCGACTTGTTCTTCAAGCGGGCGAATATATGGTCATCGAGATCCCCAAGTAGGATTAAACTCAGTTAATACCTGTTACTGTATACTCCAGATCAGTTACGGCTTTAGTCAGCATCTCGTCTGTTACGTCGCCGTCAATCTCAACTACAGCCTTGCCGTCTTCGTGAGAAGCCTCGGCGGTAACTACACCGGGGATGTCCATGAGAGCATTTCTTACGGCCTTCTCGCAGTGCTTGCACATCATGCCTTCGATACTTATCGTCTTTGTTGCCATCTTTCTGATTCCTCCTGTTATCTCCTGCGGAAGCTCCGCGGGTTTGCTTAAGCGTTTGTCGTGCCTTGAAGAAGACACGTCGAAAAGGTTGATCCTCAATGCATTCATGCATACGGTAAAACTCGAAATGCTCATGGCGGCTGCACCGAGGACGGGCTTCATTATTATACCCAGACCGTAGAGTGCACCGGAAGCTACGGGTATGAGAAGAATGTTATAGATAAATGCCCAGAACAGATTCTCATGTATTATCGTAACGGTTCTTCTGGAAAGTCTGATCGCTGCAGGTACGTCAGTGAGCTTGGACTTAACGAGTACCACGTCGGCTGCATCTATCGCTACGTCGGTTCCTGCTCCGATCGCGATACCGATATCTGCGCTAGTGAGGGCCGGGGCATCGTTGATCCCGTCGCCGACCATCGCGACTTTACCGTACTTTTGCAGTTCTCTGATCACTTTATCTTTACCGTCAGGAAGAACTCCTGCGATCACCTTATCTACTCCTGCTTTGGAAGCGATGGCATTCGCTGTTCTCTCATTATCGCCTGTGAGCATAACTGTCCTGATGCCCATGTTATGAAGCTCTTCGATAGCCTTTGAAGCTTCTTCCTTGATCGTATCGGCAACGGCGATTATTCCGATGAATTTCCCGTCACATGCGAAGAAGATGGGAGTCTTGCCTTCGCCCGAAAGTCTGACTGATTCTGAGATTGCTTCATCGGGTACCTTCACAAGCTTCGTTATATATTCTTTGTTTCCGCCGAAAGTTTCTTTACCGTTGATCTTTCCGGTAAGACCTTTACCCGGAACGGCAGAAAAATCAGTACATTCGTATTTGTCTCCCGAACGCGCGACAACTGCCTTGGCGAGCGGATGCTCTGACTTACTCTCGAGACTTGCGGCAATCTTTATCAATTCATTCTTACCGATATCTGCAGCGGGGACGACGTCTGTGACCGACGGTTCGCCTTTTGTTACAGTTCCAGTCTTATCCAATGCTACAATTGATATCCTGCCTGTCTGCTCCAAAGCTTCTGAAGTCTTGAAGAGTATTCCGTTCTTGGCACCGAGTCCGTTTCCTGCCATTATCGCAACAGGTGTGGCAAGACCTAATGCACACGGGCAGCTTACTACCAGAACCGCAATGCCTCTGGTAAGCGAGAAGCTTAAGTCGTGACCTGAGATCAGCCATATAACAGTAACTATGGCTGCGATGATCAATACTGCAGGAACGAATATACCTGATATCTTATCTGCAGTCCTTGCGATAGGTGCTTTCGTTGCGGCCGAATCGCTGACCATCTTGATGATCTGTGACAGTGTTGTATCTTCTCCTACGCGGGTTGCCTTGCATCTTAAGAATCCGGACTGATTAACCGTTGCGGCAGATACCTTGTCTCCGGGCTCCTTATCAACAGGAACGGATTCGCCGGTAAGAGCGGCTTCGTTTATTGCACTTTGTCCCTCGATAACGACACCGTCGACGGGAATCTTATCACCGGGCTTAACAATGAATATATCTCCTGCAGCAACTTCTTCTACGGGGACGGTAACTTCTTTATCATTACGTATAACGGTTGCGCTCTGAGGAGCAAGATCCATAAGGGATTTAAGGGCATTTGTAGTGCGTCCTTTTGATATGGATTCGAGGAGCTTACCTATCGTGATGAGTGTAACGATCATTGCAGCTGATTCGAAGTACAGCGCGGGCATATCATCATTGCTTGCCGGATTGCTCATTACGATCAGCTGATAAGCGCTGTACAGGAATGACACGCCGGATCCCATAGCTACCAGAGTATCCATGTTAGGCGCACCGTGGATAACAGCCTTGAATCCGCTTATGAAGAACTTCTGGTTGATTACCATGATGATGCCGGATAGCAGCATCTGTAATATCCCTGAGGCAACCATGTTGTGTCCGATAAGGAAAGGTGAGGGCCAGCCCCACATATGTACGCCCATCGAGAAGTACATAAGTATCAGAAGAATAACAACGGAACTTATAAGTCTCTTCTTAAGAACAGGCAATTCTTTGTTCTCGAGAGAGTCTTTACCTGCAGATTTTTCAGCACCCGTAAGTGATGCTCCGTAGCCGGCATTCTCGACAGCTTTAATGATGCTGTCGGGGGAAGCGCTTCCTTCAACTGTCATCGAGTTCGTAAGGAGGGAAACGGCGCATGAATCTACGCCGGGAACGCTGTTCACGGCCTTTTCGACATGTGCCTGACATGCGGCACAGCTCATTCCTGTTACATCGTACTTCGCCATATTACTTCATCATCTTCTGCAGAAGCTCCACGAGCTCGTCTATCTTCTCATCGGAACCGTTCTTAACGTCATCCTTTACGCACGACTTTATGTGGCTTCCGAGCAGTACCTTCGAAAAGGAGTTGAGCGAGCATCTTGCAGCATTAACCTGGGTTAAGATGTCTACGCAGTAAGCGCCTTCATCGACCATCTTATGTATGCCTCTGATCTGACCTTCGATCCTGTTAAGACGGCTTATAAGATCCTTGATCTCATCTTCGCTTCTGTCTTTGTGTTCGCAGTGAGGACATTTTTTACCGTTGCTCATATACTGCCTCCAATATACCCCTAGGGGGTATGTTATATACGGATAATAATCTTTGCCCAAAGAGATGTCAATCAATTATAATTGTCATATGGACAGGCAGAGCGGAGCATTCGATATTCAGGCTTATATGACGCGCGGAGTGGAGCGTGTTGTTGCCGATGCGGTTCGTGCAACGCTTAAAAATCCCAAGGAAAGCATCTTTATGGCTAAGTTTGCCGCAGCGTCCCGCCGTGCATCCGCAAGACGCAGGGAGGCTGAGGAGAAAGGTGAACATATACCGGCTTTCCTTATCGCGAGCATTACTTCCCAGTGCAATCTCCACTGCGCCGGCTGCTATTCCAGGTGTAATAACGCGACCACGGATGAGAGCCCGGTTAATCTTCTTAACAAAGATGATTGGAATAAGATATTCAATGAAGCCAATGAACTGGGTATCAGCTTCATACTTCTTGCTGGCGGCGAGCCTATGCTTCGGCATGATGTTATAGAGACGGCGGGAAGTATACCCGATATTCTTTTTCCGGTATTTACCAACGGAACATTCATGAACGACCGGTACCTTGATCTTCTCGATGAACACAGGAATCTTATCCCGATTATCAGCCTGGAAGGAGACAGGGAAGTTACGGACAGGCGAAGGGGAGACGGGGTCTACGATAAGCTTGTAACTGCTATGGACAGACTTAATGGCAGAGGAATTATCTTCGGGGCTTCGGTTACGGTTACTGCTGAAAATCTTAATGATGTTCTGTCGGATAGATTTGTAAGCGATCTGTCGGCGCGCGGCTGTAAAGCTGTTATATATGTGGAGTATGTTCCGGTCGAAGAAGAAAGCATTGATCTTGCACCCGGCGATAAAGAACGTGAGGTTATTGAAGGAAGGATATCGGATCTTCGCCGCGATTATCAACAGATGCTGTTTATATCGTTCCCGGGTGATGAGAAAAGTTCGGGAGGCTGCGTGGCTGCAGGCAGGGGGTTCTTCCATATAAATGCATACGGCAGCGCAGAACCTTGTCCTTTCTCTCCTTATTCCGATATCAATGTGAAGGATACGTCCCTCAAGGATGCTCTCAATTCGAAGTTCTTCCGGGCTCTCCGTGATGACGGGTATCTTCTTGATGAGCATAGAGGCGGATGCACTCTTTATACCAAGAGAGCGCAGGTTGAGAAGTTGATTGCCGATAATGACGGGAATCGAATGATATAGTGTTATTATGAATAAGACAAAATAAGGGGAGAAGAAAGAAATGGCAGAGTATCAGTATAATGAACAGAATCAGTCTCAAGGTAACAACGGTCTGTGTATCGCGGGTTTTGTTGTTTCCTTGGTTTCACTTCTGTGCTGCGGACTTACGAGCATCATCGGACTTATCCTGTCGATCATAGGTGTAGCTACTTCCAGGGGCAGAAAGAAGGGTCTTGGTATCGCAGGTATCATAATCTCTTCGATAGTGACTGTGTTACTTATAGGCGGAATAATCCTTAATTACTTTGATTTAGTTAACCGTGACAATTCCGATATCGAGGAACTCGAAGAGTGGCTGGATTCTCTTGATATAGATTCGGATAGCGGTTCCGGCAGAAGCAGCCGCAGCGCTGATGTGCTTACTGATGATGATATTACCGATATCGACTGGATCGATGAAGAAGACGGTTCGTATCTCGTATTCGGACGCGGTCATACATTCAGATATTACATGACGGCTGACGATCTTGATGATAACTACTATGAGGGTTCATATGAGCTGTATGTAGGCGAAGAAGCAATCGAATTCATCGATGACGATCTCGAGGAATACGGCGTTACCGAAGAGGAGATATATGAGCTCATCGATGCTAACCGCGAATATACGGCAGAGAATGTAGTTCTTTTGTATCTTCACTACGATGCACGTATGCAGGGCGGCGTTGATACTTTAAGCGGCATGAGAGATGCTCCTTACTGCGGATTCGCGATCACAAACGGCGGAGATCTTAATCTTGATCTGACCAATATGAACAGCGCCAATTACTATTACTTCATTCCGTACGAGGACTGATATAAGTAAAACAAAAACGCCCGTGACCATTGTCGCGGGCGTTACTCATGGTGGATGCTACAGGACTCGAACCTGTGACCCCCTGCACGTCAAGCAGGTACTCTAGCCAGCTGAGCTAAGCATCCTCAGCTCGAGAATAATACCATTTATCTAAGGCTTTGTCTATATTTACGTCTGAGTATTCTATCTCTCCCGAGATCATTCTGGCGGCTTCGTGAATGTCGGTGCCTTTAATGACCAGGTCGGCAAGAAGATATGCAGCTTCAACTGCAAATCCCGTTTCTTCCGGATATCTGTAGAGAAGATATGCGCAGAAGTTGCTGAACTCGCGGGCAGTGTTATCGATGCATTCCTTTTCCTGATCAAGAGCCGGCGGGTCGGATATGATCCTGTTGATAATGTCTGTCCATGAAGGATCCAATACTTCCAATGTGTTTACGAATTCCGCGCGGGACAGGGAAGAGCACACTTCCGGCTTTAAGTCCGCCAGTCTTTCCGTAAGAGGTTTGCTTGAATCGAATACTGTATTTATCTCATCCGATAACTCGCGCGCAGGAACTAATCGGAAATCATCTTCTTTATCTAGAATGATCCTGCATGCTTCCTCGCAGACAAGTCCGATGCCGGCTTCCGTACAGTCTTCATACTCGTTGTAGAATCTCGGATGCTCGGTGCAGATGTCGCACAGGAAGTCTTCGCCGTGCTCAAGTATCATGGTGCAAAGTCCGTCATCACGAAGAAAAGGACAGCGCTCGTTCTTGTCCAGAACAATAGAGCCGTCTTTGATATGTTTTGCTATGTCAGGCACAGCCATGAAGCGCTTAAGAGCATCCTCATCAACATCTATCTCCCATCCTGCGCAGCAGGTATGCCTGCACAGTGAGGCGATGCACTTAAAGTTTTTATAGTAATCAGGAAAGTACGTGGTCATATGCTTCGTCCGGGATTCCTATATTTTCAACAATTACATTGCCTGCGTATTCTCTTCCTTCGCCTGTGATAAGACCTGTTTTGCTTCTGCCGAAAGTAATTGTTGTCTCCGAGTGTATGCCGGCTCCCATGAGTTCGCCGGTATCCGAGTTGACCCCTGAAGGTATATCAACTGCGATTACATGAGAATAATGCATACAGTCTGCACTCATAAGAAGTTCTTTCTTGTCTTCGCGAAGCTGTGATAAAAGCCCGATGCCGAATACTGCATCTACAAGAACATCAGAAGAGGGAAGTGAATCACCGTTTCTGAAGTATGAGATTTTTCCGCCGATCCGCTTGAATTCAGAAAGTTGATGAAGAAATTCCCAGCTTGCGTGCTCGAGATTGCCTGCGACCACAGCTTGTAATGTCCCGGTAAAGGCGGTGCTTTCGCACAGAAGTCTTGCGATGCAGATGCCGTCTGCGCCGTTATTGCCGGTGCCGGACAGTACCAATACCGAAGAGGTCGGGAAGTTACTGATGATGTGTGCGGCAACCTTGGATGAAGCCGTCTCCATTAAAGTCAGCGAGGGGATACCGAGTACGTCTATGGCGTAGCGGTCGGCTTTTTTCGAGACGGTGCCTGATATAACGTCTGTGCTCATGCTTCGGTCTCCACGGCGAAAACCTCGCATATCTTACGGATACAGTCGAACATGTACGGCTTGTAGGAGTCGAGATCACAGGGGGTTCCTTCAAGCACAATCGTGTGTGCGGTGGAACTTATGAATTCAATAAGGGTGTAGAGCATTATGGGCTCGTCCTTCCATTTCGTGCCGTTGCTGTGAAGGATGTTCTCGTATTCCTCACGTACATTAACGGAACTGATGAGAGTGTCGTCAGTGATCGCTTTCTGATAGAAGCCGAAGTTTAAGTTCCTGTTTAAGAAACGTACGAGCCTCGGATCCTTCGAAAGATCCGTAACGACCGAGTCGGCAATAACGATTATCTGATCTACTGTGGGAAGATCAGGATTCTTCTTTTTCTTCTTATCAAGATTATTAACTGCATTAATGAGAATAGCTTCAGACTTACGGGCGATAAGATGGTCGATGATATCCTGCTTGTCCTTGAAGTAGAAGTAGAATGTGCCCTTGGCTACTCCGGCGCTGTTTACGATGTCGGAGATGGAAGTATCGGTTATGCCCTTGGTAGTGAACAGATCATAAGACTTGGACAGTAGAGTATTACGCTTAAGTCTTTTGTTGTCTTCAGCTTTTCCCATATTAACCCCCTTGTTAACGGGCTTTTTGGTGAGTTTACACAAAATTTGACCGGTGGTCAAGAAATTACCTCAAAAATATTGACCGATAGTCAAAAAGTGCTATCATAGGGTTAAGAAAATGACCGATGGTCAAAAACGCAAGTGAGGTGAATCGATAATGCTTAAGTTCGGAAAGCAGATAGTCAGATCAAGATTCGTGATACTGATCGTGGCTCTGTTGCTGCTCATTCCGTCCGTCATCGGATTCCTGAATACACGTATCAATTACGATATTCTTTATTATCTTCCTGATGACATCGAGACGATGCAGGGACAGGATGTTCTGCTCAATGACTTCGGTAAGGGCGCATACGGTATATTCGTCTGTGACGGTCTTACCACAAGAGAGCAGATAGAGATGAGGGACAGCATCATGGCTGTAGATCACGTAGCCGACGTTATCTCTTACAGTTCATTAACTGACGGGCAGGTCCCGATCGAGATGATGCCGTCCGAAGTACAGGATGTGTTTATGTCGAAGGACGGCGACGGATGCCTGATGTTTATCTTCTTTGATACGACGAGTTCCGCTGACGAGACGATGGAGGCGATAGGGCAGATCAGAAAGATCGCAGGTACAAAGTGCCTGCTGTCGAGCATGGCCGCAGTCGTAACGGATACCAAGGATCTTGTCGCCGAGCAGACTCCTATCTATACGGTCATTGCAGTCGCTCTTGCACTTGTAGTCCTGTTCCTTATGACGGATTCGTTCCTTGTTCCGATCATCTTTCTTATCGATATCGGTATATCGATCGTTTATAACCTCGGAACCAATTTTGTTAAGGGAGAGATATCGTTCATCACGATGGCGCTCGTTGCCATCCTGCAGCTTGCCGTAACGATGGACTACTCGATCTTCCTGTACAACAGCTATATGGAACAGAAGATAAAGTTCTCCGATAACAAGGAGGCAATGGCAAATGCTATCGCTGCAACGATCACTTCGGTAACGGGGTCTTCTCTCACGACCATCGCAGGCTTCCTTGCAATGTGCTTCATGACATTTACTCTCGGACTTGATATGGGTGTTGTTATGGCAAAGGGTGTAGTGCTCGGCGTTATCTGCTGCGTAACCATCCTGCCTTCGCTCATACTTCTTTGCGACAAGGCTATACAGAAGACCCGCCATAAGACTTTGAACATCAAGGGCGATCTTCTGTCCGGATTCATTTCGAGAAGATATGTTGTAACTGCAGTGCTCCTGCTTCTTCTGTGGATCCCTGCGATCTTCGGTTACTCGAGACTTAATGTTTACTATAAGCTCGACTCGAGTCTTCCGGCATCACTCGGGTCCGTGCAGGCGAATGAGGCACTGGAGGAGAACTACGATATCTCATCCGTATCCATGATTCTTGTCGATTCCGATATGTCTTCAAGGGAAACACGCGAGATGCTCGATGAGATCAAGACTGTAGACGGAGTTAACTTCGCACTCGGACTTGATTCTGTTGTAGGTTCGCTCGTACCTGATGAGATCATTCCTGTTGATGCTGTATCAAAACTTCAGAGCGATAATTGGAAACTGATCGTAGTATCTTCCGCATATCAGGTCGCGACAGACGAGATCAACGCCCAGTGTGATGAGATACAGAATATAATCAAGCGCTATGATCCGACTTCGATGTTCGTCGGTGAAGCTCCGGCTACCAAGGATCTTATCGAGATCACTGACCGTGACTTTAAGATAGTGAGCCTCGTAAGTATCGGCGCGATCTTCCTTCTGATCCTTTTCGTGCTTAAGTCGGGTACGCTGCCCGTGATCCTCGTGTCAGTAGTTGAGCTTGCGATCTACATCAACATGTCTATCTCGTACTACACGGGCTCCACGCTGCCTTTCATAGCATCCATCTGCATAGGAACGATACAGCTCGGTGCCACCATAGACTACGCGATACTGCTTACTAACCGTTACAAGACGGAACGTATCGCAGGTGCCGATGCAAAAACAGCCGTTGCCAATGCCGTCAAGACTTCTATCCATTCCATATTCTCTTCGGCACTCGGTTTCTTCGCAGCTACGGTAGGCGTTGCAGTCTACTCCGATATCGACCTTATAAGCTCGATCTGTCTGCTGCTTTCGAGAGGCGCGCTGTTGTCGATGGTTATCGTGCTTACTTTACTGCCGTCGATGCTTCTTATATTTGACGGATTGATCATAAGAACAACGTGGGACATGAAGTCCTGCATACCGCATAAGGAGGTGCATAAGAAATGTTATCAGTAACTTCGAAAAGGATTATCGCTTTATCAACAACTGCAGCAGTTGCTTTGGGCAGCTGCGGGGGCGTGATGATCTATAAGAATAATCAGAACAAAGTGCTCGCACAGGAACTTACTTCCGAGATTGCGGAAGCACAGGATTTGGCAGCAGCCTATCATTCGCTTACTTCAGGTAAGAACGAGACTGTTTATGTAATTACTGCTGCTAATGGAGAGCGGACAACATATGTAAGTTCATGGCTTCATAATCCTGACGGAAGCTCTTCTATAAATGATGTATCCGATTTAAGCGATATCGAAGTCGTAAGAGGAGCTGCAGAGTTAGGTCAGGATGAAGGCGGACAGATCACTTGGGAAGCAAACGGCGAAGATGTTTATTATCAGGGCGTTTCCGATGATGAGCTTCCGGTGGATGTTAATGTTTCTTATACATTGGACGGCGCTTCAATAACCGAGTCTGATCTTGAAGGCAGAAGCGGTCATCTGGTAATGACGATCGATTATGCTAATAACTTAAGCGAAGAAGTCGAGGGAGAAGACGGCGAAGTCTATACGATCTATATGCCGTTCGTTATGACGACGGGAATGCTTCTCGATAATGATACATACAGAAATATCGAAGTAACCAATGGTCAGTGCGTTAATGACGGTGAAAGGACTTATGTATTGGGTATCGGGTTCCCCGGTCTTTATGAAAGCTTGGGACTTGCCGATGTTAATATCGATGACCCCGAGATCGAGCAGAGTATCGAAGATATCAATATCCCTGATGAGATAACTGTCGAGTGCGATGTAGTTGACTGCGGCGAGATTACTGCCATGACGGTTGCATCTGTGCTTGATCTTAATGATATCGACATCTCGCTTAATACTGACGGTATCGACGAGGATATGGATCAGATCACGGACGGCATGAGAAGTCTTGTTGACGGATCCGAGCGTCTTTATGACGGTGTATCCGCACTTAATGACGGAGCTGTAGCTTTAAATAACGGTGCAGGTGCGGTTGCCGACGGTGCTGCTTCTCTTGCAACGGGTGCATCTTCATTAAGTAACGGTACTAACGAGCTTGCTAACGGCGCAGCATCTTTGCAGAACGGTATAAGCCAGGTTAATGACGGCGCAGCAGCTCTTAACAACGGCTTGGGTCAGGTGCAGGCTAATATTCCTGCACTGCAGAACGGTGTAAATGATCTTACGAACGGAGCCAATGCTCTTTCGCAGGGTGCATCGTCATTAAGTTCCGGCGTAAATACGCTTTACAGCCAGATGACTTCACAGGAAGCACAGGCTCAGATGTCTGCACTTGTTGCAGGATCCGCACAATTCTCACAGAGCTTATCTGCACTTAATACGGCGCTTAGTTCAGGCGGAATGACACCGGAGCAGGCTGCTCAGTTACAGGGCGCCATTCAGTATCTTTCTGCATATGCCGCTCAGGCTGATGAGACAACGGCTGCATGCATCAATGCTTTGATTACGGCTTATTCCTCGATGACCGGAAGCATGAGTCAGGTTGCTTCTTCTGTAGCCGCACTTAACGAAGGATATGCGGGTATCGATGCGGGTATCAATGCATTAACGGGTAAGTTCGGTGAAGTTGCCAATGCCGTAGCTCAGGTTCAGTCCGGAGCCTCTCAGGTTGCAAACGGTGCCGCACAGGTATCCAACGGACTTAATACACTTAACAACAGTACAGGAGCACTTGCCAACGGTATCAACCAGCTGGCATCTGGGTCCGCATCATTAAGCAACGGAACATCGCAGCTCGTTAACGGAGCGGCAGCTCTTCATGACGGTGTCGCTCAGGTTAACAACGGAGCACAGTCTCTTGCATCAGGTGCTGCTTCTTTGTCTGACGGTGCGGATCAGCTCGCTTCCGGTACAGAAGAGTTGTCTGAAGGTGTAGCAGCGCTTCTTGAAGGTGCAGGTCAGCTTGAGGACGGACTTAATGAGTTCAATGAAGAGGCTGTAGATAAGCTTACGGATATGATCAATGAATTGTCTCCCGTATCAGACAGGGTTGAAGCATTAAGAGAATATTCTGCAACTTACAATACTTTCTCCGGTACACCTGACGGTGTTGAGGATTCCGTAGTATTCGTATTCAAGAGCTGAAGTCGCGATTGATAATTAAACTTTGATATAATGCCCGTGGAATAAATTCACGGGCATTTTTGCTTAAGAAATAGGGAGGACAAATTGATACTGTTGGCTGTTGATATACAGAAGGGTATAACCGATGAGCGCTTATATGCTTATGAGGAATTTACCGGGAGTGTAATACACCTGATCGACGAGGCAAGAAAGGCCGGTGTCGAGGTAGTTCATGTAAGGCACGATGACGGTAAAGGCTCCGGTTTTACGGTAGGAGACGAAGCTTTCGAGATTGACGGCAGGTTCGCGCCGGTATCGGGAGAGAAGGTTTTCGATAAGGATGTTAATGATGCATTTATCTTCTACACGGGTCTTGAAGATTACCTTGAGACGAAGGGTGTAAGCAAAGTTATCATCGTCGGTCTTCAGACAGATTACTGCATCGATGCGACGGTTAAGGGAGGGTTCTCGGCAGGTTTCGAGATGATTGTGCCTGCTTACTGCAATACTACCCGCAGTAACGACTATATGGATGGTGAGACCACATATAAGTTCTATAACGAGAATATGTGGCCCGGAAGATATGCGAAGTGTCTGTCTGTAGATGAAACTGTTGATCTTATACGTTCATACCGTAAGAGCGGGCAGGCTCCTCTTATAAATGACTGCGGTCCTGAGACGATAGAGACTGACAGGCTTATCTTGAGAAGGTTCAAAATGGATGATGCCGATTCTATGATGCGCAACTGGGTAAGCGATGACAATATCCAGGGAATGTACGGCGAGCCTTCGTACAAGACTAAAGGAGAAGTCGAGGCTCTAATAAGCAGGTTTATTAAACGCTGTCAGGGCGGATATTCGTACAGGTGGGCGATCATAGAGAAGGCTTCCGGCGAGTGTATCGGTCAGGCTGCATATTTTCTCGAAAATTCGAGCGGAGCATTCGGCGAGATCGAATACTGTATAGGTACTGCATATCAGGGAAAGGGTTACGCCACGGAAGCGACCAAGGCTGTTATAGATTTCGGGTTTAAAAGAGCAGGCTTCAATAAAGTTCAGATATGCGTAAGACCTTCGAATACACCTTCCAAGAGAGTCATCGAGAAGTGCGGATTTACTTATGAGGGCGCTCTGAGAGATTATTTCATGATCAACGGTCAGTTCGAAGACAGACTGTATTATTCAATCCTGAAGGAAGAGTGGAAGGGATAATGAGAGATATTTTTGGGAATAAGAAATACAGCGGGTTCATCTGGCATTTTATCTTTACTCTGCCGTTTATCGGTCTGTCATTGCTGTTCATTGAGTTTACTTCAGGCGTTTTGTGGTTCCTGATCAGTTCGACGTTAAGGATCGTGTTCGGACTCGGTATATTGTTTGTTGCATCTAAACTATTTGAGTTAAAACCCGGTGAGATCCTGTCATTTAAGAACATGAAATGTGCGCTGTTCGCAGGCGCAGGATTCTTTCTGTTTTTCCTCTATTTTCTTATCCAGGTTATTTCTGGATTCGGCGGGGTTACCGGGCTTACGTTCGGCATCTTTCTTACAAGAGTTTTCCTTCAGCAGTTAACTACAGGCTTTTACGAGGAGATCAATTACAGATTTTTGCTCCTTGAAGGACTGAAGCATACATCAAATACAGTCGTAATGAAGCTTCTTTATGTATTCTCGAGTACCGTTTTGTTCGGACTTTTGCACTGTGTGACAGGGTGGGACACATACAGGTTTCTTACTACCGCTGCTATCGGATTCGCATTCGCGGTTATATTCGTTAATACGGGTAATATCGTACTTACGATGATCCTTCATTTTGTTTACGACCTGCTTGTTCATATCACGGCTTTTGTGCAGTGGAATAATAATCCTTTTTTCGACGGTATATGTGCTTGGGCGGAAGCCGCTTACGCCGTGATGTTTATAGTGTCGCTTGTTATTCTTATATATTCGCCTCATAAAAATAAGTGTGATTGTGCTAATATTAAGAAGTAAATTATTTTGGAGGTTTTAATATGAAACTTGTTGCATATTTCTCCACTTCAGGCAAGACTGAAGCTGAAGCCAAGAAGATCGCAGAGAGGGAAGACGCTGATATCTTTGTAATTCAGCCCGAAGAGCCCTACACAAGTGCAGATCTTGACTGGCAGGAAAGAGGCTGCAGAGCCAACAACGAGATGGAAAACAAGAGCAACCGTGTAGCTTTGGCTGCGGTTTGTGAAGATATCGCGAAATATGATGAGATATATTTGGGATTCCCGCTGTGGTGGGGTTATGCTCCCAGAATCATCAATACTTTCCTCGAGAGTGCTGATTTTACAGGCAAGAAGATAATTCCTTTCGTGACGAGCGGAGGCAGCGAGTATACTCAGAATACCGCGGATGATCTTAAGGCTTGTGCTCCCGGTGCCATCTTCGAAGAAGGGATCAGGATCAAGTAATCTTTGGATAAAGTCTATTCCGGTTGGGACGCCCTTCCTAAGGGTTATTCTTCAGATGTGTTGACGGAAGGCTGCCTTGTGCTTGAAGGCGGTGCTTTTCGGGCATTGTATTCTTCAGGTGTAGCCGATGTTCTGATGGAGAACGGCATCAACATGAGCTGCGTCTGCGGAGTGTCTGCAGGAGCTTTAAACGGTGCCAATTATGCTTCGGGACAGATCGGACGCTCGGCAAGGATCAATCTTCGTTACCGTCACGATAAGAATTACGTCGGTGTTAAGCCCATGCTTACCGAGGGCGGAGTTATCGGATTTGATTATATCTTCGGCGAGCTTGAAGGCGTTGAACCCTTTGATTATGAGGCTTTCGGTAAGCGCCGTTTTGTTGCTGTAACTTCAGATGTCGACACGGGAAGAGCGCATTACTGGGAGAAGGATAACTGCAGTGATATCTTTCAGGCTATCCGGGCTTCTGCCTCGATGCCGTATGTATCAACTCCCGTCGAAGTTGAAGGGACATTCAATCTTGACGGCGGATGCAGTGTCAATATTCCGTATAACTGGGCGATCAGACAGGGGTATAAGAAGATAATCGTAGTTAAGACGCGTGCGGCAGATTACCGTGAGCCTTCTGCGTCCGATGCGGGGATTAAACTTATAGAGACGATCTATAAGGACAGACCTGCTCTTGCTTATAATCTCAGTCATATGAGTGAGAGATACAATCTTGAGATGGATGAGCTGTTTTATCTTAATGAACACAGATCCGTCTACATGATCCAACCTTCGCGTTCGCTCGATGATATCGGCAGGCTCGAGTCTGATATGGAAAAACTGGGACGTTTATATTATCTTGGTAGGAAGGACTGCGAAGAGCGTCTCGATGATATAAAAGGATATTTGAATTATTTATGAGTTTTATTGATGTGCTTATTGCGATAATCTACGGAATTGTTGAGGGTATTACAGAGTGGCTCCCGATAAGTTCAACGGGACACATGATCCTTCTCGATTCATTCCTGACACTTAATGTATCTGAAGCTTTTCACGAGTTATACCTTGTTGTCATTCAGCTTGGTGCGATCATGGCCGTTGTAGTGATCTACTGGAAAGAGATCTGGCCGTTCGGTATCAAGGATAACAAGCACCCTTGGAAGAAAGAGGGAATAGGCAGATGGGTCAAGGCCGATAAGTTTACGATGTGGTTCAAGATCCTTGTCGCTTGTATCCCTGCAGTCATCGTAGGTGTCCTGTTCGATGATTACCTCGACGAACTATTCTATAACTACATATGCGTATCGATCATGCTTATCCTCTTCGGTATCGGATTTATCGTAGTTGAGAAGTGGGTCGAAGATAAAGAACCTTATGTTAAGTCTGTTGATGACATTACCTATCCTCAGGCATTACTCATTGGAGCTTTCCAGCTTATTGCTGCGGTATTCCCCGGAACATCCAGATCCGGTTCAACTATTGTAGGTTCACTTGCCATGGGTATAAGCCGCGAGGCAGCCGCCAAGTTTACTTTCTTCCTTGCCATCCCTGTAATGATGGGTGCGAGCCTGCTTAAGATCTTAAAGTACGATGGTGATGTAACAGGCACTGAGATCGCGACTCTTGTGATCGGTATGGTAGTTGCATTTGTCGTGTCCTGGGTAGTTATCAAGAGATTTATGGCATTTATCAAAAAGCACAACTTCACGGTTTTCGGCTGGTATCGAATCGTTATCGGTATCCTGTTCCTTATCTTAGGTATCCTTGGTCTGGTAACGATGTCCTGAACTTAACGGAACTGCTCATTAATCAGTTTGTCTACGACTCTTACATCTAACGGTTTTTCGTTGGTTTCAAATGTAGCGTACAGATTATCTCCGAGAATGATATTATTCTGTGAATAATTATTGATCCTTTGAATATTGTCATTGGCGTATTGCGGATCCCCCATTTTGCCGAAGTGTTCATAGAAGAGTTCTTTTCTGTCGCTCATTCTTAAGATTCGGAAGTCGGTATGATAGACTATGCCGTTGATTGCTATCGGGTATTCGTACTTGTAAGGAATGTTGTGGATATAAAGTCGATCAGCAATGATCTGTTCCGACTTTGATCTGACCCGGTCTCCTTTTAAGGTTGTAAAAACAGGGGTTCCTTCTTTGAACCCTTTTCGCTTATAGGGTGTGTTAAGCCATTTTTCTTTATATTCATCATCCGGAAGAATGTATGGTTGTATCAGATCTTTGCGATCCTGTGAGAGATCAGGGTAGATGTCTTCGTATGTTCGGTCTGAGTATCGTTTAAGTATAGGATGCAATACTTTAAGTTCAGATTGTGCCGATTTTACAAGATCCTTAAGGTAGGCTTTCTGCGCAAGTGTTCGTATCAGCGGCTTGTCATAAGTCAAAACACCGTTGCTTTTATGGTTATCGGTCACATGGTAATAATACAGAGTCAACCCCTGCCGTTTTATTCTTAATCTGCCTTCGGGACACTCGGACAGATACTTGCTGCAAGAATTGATCAGCTTGGTGAGGTTATTAGACCTTTCATTCACTAGTTCTATAAAGTTCTTATTCATGTTTGGTCTCTTTCCCCAAACACCTTAACCAGCTTCTTTATGAGTATAGTACCAACCAAGCGGGAATGTAATAGTTAGTACTGTTTTTAGACGTATTTTATGTACCAATATAATGAATCGTTGCTTTTGGTACTGAATTATCGAGAAATCTAGTACCAGATTAATAGGATGATAGGTTTTAGTACTGGAATAGTTATAAAAAACAGTACCATACGCGAATAAACCGCAATATGGTACTGTTGGATTCTTGAGAAACTCGATAATCTGTTTATCAGCCGCGCTCGTCCATCGGGATGTAGTCTTCTCTCGGCTGAACGGCCTTATATGCAGGACGAATGATCTTGCCGGCGTTGTTTAATTCCTCGATGCGGTGTGCTGACCAGCCTGAGATACGCGCGATGGCGAACAGGGGAGTGTAGAACTCCAAAGGCAGATTCAGCATCGAATATACGAATCCCGAATAGAAGTCGATATTCGCTGATACGCCCTTGTAGATGTGACGCTGCTCGGTGATGAGTCTTGCCGCGATCCTTTCAACATCGGAATAGAGCTTATATTCCTTAGTCTTATGCTTCTCGATGGAGAGCTTCTCTACGAAGGACTTGAAGATCATGGCACGGGGATCTGAGATGGAATATACCGCATGACCCATACCGTAAACGACCCCCGCGTTATCGAATGCTTCCTTATGCAGGATCTTGTTAAGATAAGCGGTGAGTTCTTCTTCGTCGCCCCAGTCTTTAACATTCTTCTTGATATCTGCAAACATCTGCATAACCTTGATATTCGCGCCGCCGTGCTTGGGTCCCTTAAGAGAAGAGATAGCAGCGGAGATGGCAGCATATGTATCGGTTCCTGAAGAAGTAACAACATGAGTCGTGAATGTGGAGTTGTTACCGCCGCCGTGCTCTGCGTGAAGAACCAAAGACAGGTCAAGGATCTGTGCTTCAAGCGGAGTGAACTTATTGTCCGGACGGAGCATATAGAGAATATTCTCCGCTGTGGACAGATTTGCCCTCGGTCTGTGGATATAAAGACTCTTGTTATCGTTGTAGTAGATCTTGGCAGCATAAGAATAAGCCGCAAGCATAGGGAACATCGCGATCAGCTCAAGAGACTGACGCAGCACGTTCGGGATAGTAGTGTCGTTTGCATTGTGGTCGTATGAATAAAGAGTGAGTACGGCACGCTGCAGATTGTTCATGATGTCGTTGCTCGGAGCCTTCATGATTACGTCTCTTACGAAATTCTTGGGAAGAGCGTCACGGTAGTTCGCGAGAATGATCATGAAGTCGAGAAGCTCACGCTCGCTGGGAAGCTTGCCGAAAAGGAGGAGATAAGTAACTTCCTCGAATCCGTTATGTCTTCCTGCGCCCGTAATACCGTCAGCTATCTTATGAACGTCGATACCTCTGTAGTACAGTTCGCCGTCACAGGATACTTCTTCGCCGTCTACGACCTTCTTTGATACGATCTCTGAGATCTCTGTAAGACCCGTTAATACGCCTTTTCCGTTAAGGTCACGAAGACCTCGGTTAACTTTGTTCTTGGTATAAAGTTCCGTATCTATCTTGTTCGCCTCGCACATCTTGGCGAGTTCGATGATCTCGGGGGTAAGTCTTGAAAACTTGTTCATGCTTCCGGTCCTCCAATTCCTTTTATTCCTGAATATTTAATTTACCTTATTTTTTTGATTTTATCAATTTGAAGGACGACCATGAATGAGTGAAAGTTGAGGCATTCATAATACTTTGATAGAATCAACGATGATTTTAATTATAGGAGTTATTCATATGTCAACATCCATCTGTATTTTGATCACCATTATCCTGTATCTGGTAATGATGATCGTTATCGGTGCTGTCTTCAGCAAGAAGAACAAGAGCACCGACGACTTTTTCCTCGGCGGCAGAAAGCTCGGACCTCTCGTTACCGCGATGAGTGCCGAGGCTTCTGACATGAGTTCATGGCTTCTTTTGGGTCTTCCCGGACTTGCACTTATCACAGGTCTTGCAGAAGCTACATGGACAGCTATCGGTCTTGCTGTAGGTACATATCTTAACTGGCTTTTTGTAGCTAAGAGACTTCGTATCTACACACAGAGAGTAGGAGCGGTTACGATCCCTGATTTCTTCTCCAAGAGATTCGGTGATGATAAGAAGATCCTTACCTTGATCTCCGCTATCTTTATCGTAGTATTCTTCGTTCCTTACACGGCATCCGGATTCGTAGGCTGCGGTAAGCTTTTCTCAACGATCTTCAATATCGATTACTTCACAGCCATGGTAATCTGTGCGCTGGTTATCGCTCTGTACTGTATTCTCGGCGGATTCCTTGCGGCTTCAACAACGGACTTCGTCCAGAGCATCATCATGACGATCGCTCTTATTGTTGTTCTCGGATTCTCTTTCAAGACAGCGGGAGCAAATGCTATCTTTGATAATGCCAACAGCATCGAAGGCTTCATGGATATTTTCAAGGGATGTAATGTAACTGACGGAACGGTCGGTTCATACGGCGCTCTTCCCATAGCATCCACGCTCGCATGGGGTCTGGGATACTTCGGTATGCCTCATATCATTCTCCGATTCATGGCTGTAGAGGATGAGAACAAGCTTCATATCTCAAGAAGAGTAGGTTCCATCTGGGTAGTTATCTCCATGAGCGTTGCTATCCTCATCGGTGTATGCGGCTATACTCTCATGAAGAACGGTGTCGTTCCTGCTTATGAGACAACATCCGATTCCGAACGTATCATCATCGATATTGCTTCCAAGGTTGCTTCTTACGGTGTACTTCCTGCTATCGTAGGCGGTATCATTCTCGCAGGTATCCTTGCATCCGCGATGTCCACATCCGATTCACAGCTTCTTGCTGCTACATCTTCGGTAACTCAGAACATTGTTCAGGAGTTCTTCGGAGTTAAGCTGAGTGCAAAGACATCCATTTGGGTTGCAAGAGTAATGGTTCTTGTCATCTCAGGTATAGCTGTATTCCTTGCCATGAATCCTGATTCTTCCGTATTCAGGATCGTATCATTCGCTTGGGCAGGCTTCGGTGCTACATTCGGTCCCGCTATCCTTTTCGCTTTGTACTGGAAGCGTGCCAACAAGTGGGGTATCTTAAGCGGCATGATCGGCGGCGGTGCTTTGATCTTCATCTGGAAGTTCATCGTCAGAGTTCAGTTCGCAGGAACATGGCTTGATATCTATGAGCTTCTGCCTTCGTTTATCTTTAACGTAATTCTCGTAATCGCAGTTTCGCTTCTTACAAAGGAACCCGAGAAGGAGATTACGGATGAATTCGATGCGGTAGTTAAGGCTGCTAAGTAATCCTTAAGCAACAGCTTATAATGCTAAATAAAAAGAACGGCGGTTTTCAGATAAGAAAGCCGCCGTTTATTCCTATTATCTGACCTGTTATAAAAGAGGATCTGTCTGTCGACAGTTCATATATGACTCCTGCGACATCCTGCGGTCTGCCGATCCTTTGAAGGGGAGTCTCATACATAAGATTCTTTTTGTCTTCGTCCGAATAGTTCTTCATCATGTCGGTGTCGATGACGCCGGGAGACACTGCGTTTACGCGTATGCCGGAAGGTCCGAGCTCTTTGGCAAGAGACTTAACATATGCGTCCATCGCACCCTTGGAAGCGGAATACAGTGACTCGCACGAAGCTCCGGTCTGTCCCCACATGGAGGAGACTGCCGTGATGACGCCTTTCTTGGCAGAGACCATGGAAGGGATGACTTCGTTGCATACGGCAAAGAACCCGCCGAAATTGGTGTTCATGATATTAAGGTAATCGTCATAAGTAAAGTCTGTGGAAAGACCTGTCAGGCTGATTCCGGCGCAATAGATCATTACATCGACAGGACCGAACTTGTCTGTCGCTTCCTTAATACCTGCTTTGATGGCAGAAACATCGGTAATGTCCGCTTTAATGGCATAGCCGTAAGGCCCCGGAGCATTCTTATAGAAATAGCTTACGTCGTAACCTTTATTAATAAAGAGTTCTACCGTTGCAGCTCCTATGCCGCGGGAGCCTCCCGCTACCAGTACGTGTGCCATAAGATTACCTCACTATTAATATGCCAAAAGAATAAAATAGTTGAAGCCAATATGCAAACATATTAAAATTGTGCGGATAATATTAATGAGGTTATCAGTATGTCTGAAGAGATAAAGAAGAATGATCTGATCGATGATGTAGAGGATAAAGAAGAATACGAACGTGCGCTTGCGGCTTTGAATAAGTCCAAGAGTGCGCGCGTAAAGAAGATCGTCGATGAGAAGAAGGCTAAGAAGCAAAAGGAGAAAGAGACTCAGAAGAAGTCCTCTTCCGGTTCTTCCGATGATAAGAGCTTTATCGGTAAGTGTAAAAAGGATCCCGTAATCCCTGCATGCATACTGCTTATCATTATTGCTGCCATCGGATTCGGTATTTATATCCTTGTTCCGATGTTCTCTATAAAGACCTTGGGCGTTACTGTCGAGGATTACAGGGTAAGATATATTTCAACAAGCATCTATAATGCGGCTCTCGCACCTTACGGCTTCACAATACCCGAGGTTACATATCAGGAGGAGCAGAATGTTGCTCTTACAGCTGCAGGAGAGAACAGCAGCAGTAATCAGGACAAGTTACTGTTCTTCAGCGCACCTATTGCAAATACCGGTACTTCCTTTGCTACTGCAATTCAGGGAAGTGTAAGAAAGACGGATAATAAGATCACAGCGTTAAGAGTTATCGCTGAATACAGCAATGATCCCAATTACTTCAACTTCCTCGTGCTGTACTTCGGTTCGTATCTGCAGGCATTTATCCCGGGCGTATCCGATCAGGATATTCAGGCTCTTGTAACAGATGCGGTAAATAATATCTCGACGGGTGAGTTCACCATAAGACAGGACATCGCATTCAGAGTGTCTATCGTAACCACGGATACCGTTAATTACGTCGCATTCGACATCATGCCGTCAGGCAACCTGTAAATACTTACAACAGCTCGAAAAGCAAAAGAAAAGGACAGTCAGTGACTGTCCTTTTTTGTTGGCAGGGGAGACACGATTCGAACGCGCAACCGGCGGTTTTGGAGACCGCTGCTCTACCGTTGAGCCACTCCCCTATAGGCAACGGATAGTAGTTTACAGTTAGGTTTGCAACCTGTCAAGTGTAATGTTATTATGCTTTTTATATTAATAATAAGAGGTTTGATATATGAAGCTTACTGTTATCGGTGCAGGTAATATGGGACGCGCCCTCATAAGAGGATTTGTAACGGGCGGAGTTCTCAAGGCAGAAGAAGTTTATGTTTATGATATTATTGCCGAAGCGGCGCAGAAGACTGCGGACGAATTCGGTATTATCAGATCCGAAGATCCCAATAAAGATGTTAAGGACAGTGATTATGTCCTGATGGCGGTTAAGCCCCAGCATTTCGATGATACATTGAAGGGACTTAAGGATTCGTTAGGTGAGAATACTATTGTCTTGTCGATCGCTGCAGCAGTTACTACTTCAAGGATCGACAATATATTGAGGGGCAGAAAGTTCGTAAGGATCATGCCCAATACTCCCGCACAGGTAGGAAGCGGCGTATCCGCGATCTGCCCCGTAGGTCTTACTGATGAGGAGACTTCATTTGTTCAGAAGCTTTTCGAGACGTGCGGCATCGTTATTATCTGTGACGAGAAGACACTCGATGCCATCGGCTGTGTCTCCGGCACAGGCCCCGCTTATGTAATGCTCTTTATTGAGGCGATGTCCGATGCTGCTGTAGCTCTCGGTATCAAGAGAGCAGATGCTCTTAAGATTGCTGCTGCAACTGTAGCAGGCTCCGGAAAGCTCTGTCTTGATACAGGCGTACATCCGGCTGTTCTTAAGGATCAGGTTACAAGTCCCGCCGGTACAACGATCGAGGGTGTTATGGCACTTGAGGAGAACGGTCTTCGCAATGCCGTTATCAAGTCTGTAATCGCCGCAGCAGAGAAGACCCGTAAGATGCAGGGTAACTGATGCCGGGTTTAACTAAAGTAACAATCTATACTGACGGCGCCTGTTCAGGCAATCCCGGTCCCGGCGGCTGGGGGGCGATATTGATGGCGGGCGGAAAGAGCCGCGAGATATCGGGCGGGGAAGCGCATACCACCAATAACAGGATGGAGCTTATGGCTGTCATTAAGAGCCTCGGGCTTCTGACGCGTCCCTGTGAAGTCGATCTTTATTCGGACAGTGCATATGTCGTTAATGCTTTCAATCAGAACTGGATCGAAGGCTGGCAGAAGAAGGGCTGGGTCAACAGCGCCAAGAATCCTGTGGCTAACAGGGATCTGTGGGAGAAGCTGATCGATCTTTGCAATACCCATAAAGTCACTTTTATTAAGGTAAAAGGCCATGCGGACAACGAGTTTAACAACAGATGCGATGAGCTCGCCGTTGCCGAGTCGGCTAAGTACGCCAAGGGGTCCTGATGGAAGATAAATATCGTAACCTAATTGAAACAACCAAAGAGTCCGAGGTAATATTCCACGGCAAGGTTTTTGATACAATTGTTAAGAAAGTCAGCCTTGCAGACGGCTCTGAAGCGAAAAGGGAGATCGTAAAGCATAACGGCGGCGCCTGTGTTCTGCCTATAGACGACGATCTCAACTGTTATATGGTAAGACAATTCAGAAGTCCGTTCGAGGAGATCCTTCTTGAAGTTCCTGCAGGCAAGCTTGAACCCGGTGAAGAACCTTTATCCTGTGCGGTAAGGGAGCTTCATGAGGAGACGGGATTTGAATCATCCGATATTACTTCATTCGGCGGTATGATCGCATCTCCCGGGTATGACAGTGAAGTGATCTGGCTCTTTATGGCAAGAGGATTGAAGCAGATCGGTCAGAAGCTCGATCAGGGAGAATTCCTTAATGTCGAGAAGATACCGCTTGCGAAGCTCCTGCAGATGGCTGAAGAAGGTCAGATCAAGGACAGTAAGACACAGCTTTGTATATATAAGGCAGCCAGGAGACTTGGTATTTGAACAATTTTGAAGGTAAAAGGGAAGTAACGGGCATAGCACTGTTTTTCTGCGCTATTGCGCTTACGCTGCTGTATTATCTTCCGGGAGAAGTAACCGGAGTATTCGGAAGTTTCTTAAGAACCGTATGCGGAGGATTCATAGGCTCCGCTGCTTTTGTTATACCTTTGTTTATCCTTTATGCTTCGATCGATTTCTTTATTGAGAAGCGTGAGGGCGTATCTCCGATAAGAATAAGGTCTGTCATCATTTTCCTTATTTGTCTGTCGGCACTGCTCTCAGTAATTACAATGGACTTTGAGTTCTTTAAGTCATTGTGTGTATCCGATGTTGACCATAAGTATAAGGCTACGGAGGCGATCGCTCTTCTTTGGAAGTCCGGCTCCGATTCTGCTCTTATTACACCGCCTTCGGGCAGTAATGTCCTGTCCGGCGGTATTCTGGGCGGTCTTCTCGCCGTAGCTCTTAATACAGTGTGCGGCAAGATCACTTCCATCGTTGTTCTTATCGGACTTATCGCCGCACAGGTAATACTTGTTTTCCATATTTCTTTGAAGAAGACGGTTAAGAAGACTGCGAAAGCCGTCGGAAATGCAGTAAGGAAGAATTCTGCACAGCGCAAAGCCCAAAGACCGGTTCAGCAGCGACCTGTCCAGCAAAGACCTGTTCAGCAGGGTCGTGTACAGATACCTTCGGGTACACCTTTTGTACAGGGACAGAATGTCGGTACTCCTGTCAGGATCGGACCTCAGCCCGTCTTTGACGAGAAGTTGCCGTACAATGTGCAGGATCCTTTTAACAGAACCCTTCCCGTAGACAGCCGTTCCGGATTTGCCGATATGACAGATCCCGCCTTCGCTGCCGATACCAAGGGCGAGCAGGGCGTGCTTAAGTACGGCGAGAGACGCGTGAATACCGATACTCCTTATCAGGCTGACGATGCTGATTTCTCTTATGATTCCATGCCCCGTAATGCCCATATGAGAGGTCCGGGCAAGAAGACGGATGAGCCTGATTTCCTTAAGAGGAATGCACCTTCTGATTTCTATGATCTGTCAGGCGGTGTATATGCGGATGAATCCGTTGTAAATGACGATTATTCCCAGAGACCTGCAGCAGGCGGCTATTACCGTCCCGAAGACGACATGCCTTATGAGGTTAATGATGATACGGCATTTGATTATTCCGTTCCGGAAGAGAAGCCTGCAATCAGAAAGCCTAATGTAACCAACGGAATCATAGGCGCTCCCGCTGATGTCATTAATGACAGTGATGAGATAACAATTAATTCCGGAAGTGACAACACTGACGGTTATTCCGTTACTGAAGGACGCATCATCGATACTTCCGAAGCAAAGAAAGCATCTGCTGCGGGCAGTCTGGATGTATCTTCCACTTCTGCACAGACCGAGGGAAGACGTATCAAGGCAAACAGCTTTAAGAATTACAGACCTGCACCTATAACCAATCTTGCCAAGGATAAGGCTAACAAGAATACTACCGAGAGCAATGAGAAGCTCAAGCAGAAAGCCGCTGCTCTCGAAGAGACTTTACGTACATTCGGTATCACCGATGCCAAAGTAAATAACATCACTCACGGTCCTGCCATAACCAGATTCGAGGTTACTATCGGACAGGGTGTTAAGGTATCCAAGGTAAAGAACCTTGAAGACGATATAGCGCTCTCGATGGCTGCAACTGCCGTAAGAATCGAAGCTCCGATCCCCGGTAAGAAGGCTATCGGTATCGAGATTCCTAATGAGAAGACATCAGCCGTATATCTGGGTAACGTACTCGATACTCAGGAATTCAGAAAATCTACGCCTCTTACGGTCGGTCTCGGTAAGGATATTCCGGGTAAGCCCGTATACTGCGATGTCGCAAGGATGCCTCATATGCTTATAGCAGGTGCGACGGGTTCCGGTAAATCCGTATGTATCAACTCTATACTTGTAAGTATCCTGTGTAAGGCATCACCGAGAGAAGTAAAGATGATCCTCATCGACCCTAAGGTCGTTGAGCTCTCCGTATATAACGGCATACCGCATCTTCTTATGCCTGTCGTAAGCGACATGAAGCTTGCTACCGGTGCTTTGAAGTGGGCCGTTGCAGAGATGGAGAGACGATATAAGCTTTTCGCTGAGAAGGAAGTAAGAGACATCGCAGGCTACAACAACTGTCTTGACGATGACGAAGATCCGCTGCCTTTGATCCTTATCATTATCGACGAGCTCGCAGACCTCATGGCAGTTGCCAAGAATGAGGTCGAGACTCAGATCGCAAGACTTGCTGCCATGGCAAGAGCGTGCGGAATGCATATGATCATCGCGACTCAGAGACCTTCGGTTGACGTTATTACAGGTGTTATCAAGAGTAATGTTCCTTCGAGAATCGCTTTCTCGGTAGCATCCGGTGTCGACAGCCGAACGATTCTCGACTCATACGGTGCGGAGAAACTCCTCGGAAGAGGTGATATGCTCTACAGTCCTCTCGGAGCTCCAAAGCCTATCAGGGGCCAGGGTGCATTCGTATCCGACGGCGAGGTCCAGGCGTGTGTTGATTTTCTTAAGCAGCGTTACGGCGCGCTTTATGATGAAGATATCAATGAGAAGGTTAAGAAGATCGCGAACGGTGAGGGTACAGGTAAGACTGAGGGTGTATCGGATCCTTCCGTTAATGAGAATTCCGAGGATGAACTTCTCAATGCTGCCGTTGACGTTGTTCTTCAGGTTAAGAACGCGAGTGTATCTATCCTTCAGAGAAGACTCGGTGTAGGTTATCCGAGAGCCGCAAGACTCATAGATGTTATGGAGCAGAAGGGTTATATCGGTCCTTTCGAGGGAAGTAAACCCAGACGCGTTCTTATATCCGAGACCGATTGGATCGAGATCAAGGCAAAGGGCGGCAACTGATGGCTTCCGTTAATTCCGCGCAGCTTATTGATTATCTTCGCGATAAGGGACTTAAGTGTTCCTTTGCCGAGAGTCTTACGGGCGGCATGATCGCCTGCGGTATTGTCGATGTTCCCGGTGCTTCCGATGTTTTCGAGGGAAGTATCGTTTCGTATTCAGATAATTTCAAGATGAATGTTTTGGGAGTGCCGTCCGAAGTGATAGACAGTAAGACTGCCGTATCGGCTGAATGTGCTGTTGCTATGGCAGAAGGTGCATCAAGACTTTCAGAGGCTGATATTGCCGTATCGGTAACCGGCTACGCGGGTCCCGGAGACGGTGCTGACGGAACACCGTGCGGAACTGTCTATATTGGTTTTAAAGACAGAAACGGATCCGGAAGCTTTAAAAAACTTTTCGAAGGTTCCCGTGATGAGATAAGACAGCAGACGCGCGACGCGGCTGTTGAACTTGTGTACAGCAGGGCATGTGATCTATGAGTGCCGAGCGAAAAGCAAAGAAACTTTCAGGTAACAGCATAATCCTGTCCACGATCCTGGTTATGGCAGGTCTTGTCCTCTCGAAAGGATCAGGTTTCCTTCGTGATATCTTTGTAGGTATCAAATTCAGTGAACCGTTGTACCGTGACGGCTTTACTCTTGCTTTCTCTATTCCTGACCTTGTCTATAATCTTCTTATAGGCGGTTCCATACAATCAGCCATCACACCGTCTTTGTCCGCTGCGATAGCATCGGGAAATGAGAAGAAGGGTATAAGGGCTGTAAGTATTTTCATCTCGTTCTTTGCGGTTCTTCTTATTATTGTCTGCACACTGGGCGTTATCTTCTCCGAACAGCTGTACAGCATCTTCAGCGGCGGCGATCATAGTGCTGAGACTATTGAGCTGGCGGCGGCTGCGTCCAAGTGGCTTTTCCCTCAGATAATATTCATGATGCTCGCGGCTTTGTGCATCGGTATTCTTAATGCTTATAAGAGATTCGGTTCTACTTCATTCGGACCGACCATCTATAACTTCTGTGTACTGATGGCCATCATTATATTTGCCGGTAACAGTAAGCCCATGTTGATGAGAACAACATTCGGTATTATGCTTGCCGCGGTCGTATATTTCCTCTATCAGGCTTTTGTCGGAAGAGATAAACTTAAGCCTTTCCGCTTTATATGGGCTCCGGCTGATAAGGATTTCCACGCTTTGGTCTATAGGGCTTTACCGATTCTGATATCTGCATCTGTAGTTCAGATTAATATGCTGATTCTGAATTATTTTGCCATGAAGCTTCCTGACAGCGGAAACGTTTATGCATTACGTAATGCATCTACTACATGGCAGCTGCCGTATGGTATCTTTGCTGTTGCAATAGGTAATGTTATGCTTCCTTCATTGGCAGAACATTATGGTAAGAAGGATTATAAGGGCGCATCAGATCTTTTGTCTTCAAGACTTAAGAGTGCATTGTTCTTATGTATTCCGTCTGCAGGCTTCATGTTCCTTATGAATTCTGAAGTTATTAAAGCTATCTTTCAGTGGAATTCAGCCTATACAGATGCTGATGCAATGAGGGCGGGTCAGTTCCTTGCGGGTTACTCGATAGCGATAATCACGCATTCTATTGTATTTATTATGAATCAGGCTTTCTATGCGATAGGAAAGACCAGAGTTCCGCTTAGAGCCGGATGTATTGGTCTTCTTACCAATCCTTTGTGCTGCTATCTGCTTATGCCGCACATCGGAGCTATGGCTCTTACTTTGTCTTATTCCATAACAAGTATTCTGCAAATGACAGTGTTGTGCGTAGTCTATTACAGATATAAAGAATTACGACCTCGCGGTATGCTCGTGTTTCTTGTGAAATCCGCTCTGAGTCTGGGAATAATGTGCGGCGTTCTTTACTTTATAAATCAGTATAATGTTGAGTATTCCGGAAAGCTGTTTTCCCTTGCTGATCTGGCGGTAAAGGGATTAATGGCATTTATGTTGTACTTTGTATGTTCGCTGATTTTTAAGGTTCAGGAGTCGAGAGAACTGATGCAGAAAGTGTTCGGTCGATTTGTTAAGTCCGAATAATGGTACGATTGTCGTTTTATGTCGAAAATTGTTCTCAATTGTCGAAATAATCAAGTTGACTTTGTAGTATTTTATTCGTAGAATGTTTTCGAAAGACAAGAACAAATGTTTATTTTCTACGGAGGAACTTTATAAATGGCAAAGAATAAAGCTTCAAAACCCCAGGTTCAGTCAATATCATCAGAGGATCAGGATGCACGTAAGAAGGCCCTTGAAGCTGCTATGTCTCAGATCGAGAAGCAGTTCGGCAAGGGTTCCGTAATGAGACTCGGAGACCAGCAGACAACAGATATAGAAGTAGTTCCCACAGGCGCGATCAGCCTTGATATCGCTCTCGGAGTAGGCGGACTTCCGAGGGGAAGGATCATCGAGATCTACGGACCCGAGTCTTCAGGTAAGACAACGGTAGCTCTTCACTGTGTAGCGGAAGCACAGAAGATGGGCGGAACATGTGCATTCATTGATGCTGAGCATGCGCTTGATCCTAATTACGCATCCATCATCGGTGTAGATGTAGACAATCTCCTTCTTTCACAGCCTGATACAGGTGAGCAGGCTCTCGATATTACCGAGACTCTCGTAAGATCCGGCTGTATCGATGTAATTGTTATCGATTCCGTTGCGGCTCTTGTACCGAGGGCTGAGATCGAAGGCGAGATGGGAGATTCCCATGTAGGTCTTCAGGCTAGACTCATGAGCCAGGGCTTAAGAAAACTCACAGGTATCATCGCCAAGTCCGGTACGGTATGTATCTTTATCAATCAGCTTCGTGAGAAGATCGGTGTCATGTTCGGTAATCCCGAGACTACAACAGGCGGACGCGCATTGAAGTTCTATTCTTCCGTAAGACTTGATGTCAGGAAGACAGAGACATTGAAGAACGGTACGGAAGTTATAGGTAATCACGTAAGAGTTAAGATCGTTAAGAATAAGGTAGCTCCTCCGTTCAAGGAGGCGGAATTCGATATTCTGTACGGTCAGGGTATCTCAAGAGAAGGCAGTATCATCGATCTTGCGGTTGAGAATAATATCATTGATAAGAGCGGAGCATGGTTCGCTTATAAGGGTCAGAAGATCGGTCAGGGCAAGGAGAATGCCAGACAGTATCTTATCGATAATCCCGATATCTGCGGTGAGATCGAAGAACTTATCAGAGATTCATATAAACCCGCTGACGGCTCCACATATGTGGATGATGTCGATATCGATGACGATGATCAGGGCGAGAGTGATGATGATATCCTCGGAATCGATATGTAATGGCTAAGGCACCTTTATATAATCCCGATTCGGTCTCTGATGCTCAGACTGCAGGAATACGGCATATCGGTATAGGTACATGTTCTTCCGGAAAGATGCGTGAGTATCTTCGTAAGAAGGGTTTTACCGGCAGTGTCGTTAATGAAGCGGTTAATGAGCTTATAAGAAGAGAATATATAGATGACGACATAGCAGGGCGTAAAGTCCTGCTTTGCCGTTCGGGAAAGAAACAGGAGAGCAGAAGATACCTTAAAGAACGTCTTTATGCGGCAGGTGTAGACGGTAAGGTTGCCGACCAACTTCTAATCGAGGTGGAAGAAGATTCGGTTTTGTGTTTTAATCTTTACTTGAGTGTCAGACCGGAAGCGGCAAGTGCCGAAGAGGCACAGTCGGCGGAAGAAGAATTGATGAAGCTTGCTTCCAAGCGCGGATTTAATTTGGAGACTGCCCGTACGGCTTACGGTAAATGGCTTGAAGAAGTATTGAAGGCTTAAGTAAGATCTGATGATTAACAGGAATGACATAACCGTATCTATAGTAGCGCTCGGATGCTCTAAGAATCTTGTGGATGCAGAGTGCATGTCCACGAAGCTTCGTCAGGCAGGCTATAAGATAGCCGATTCCCAAGATGATTCTGAAGTTGTCGTTATCAATACCTGCGGCTTTATTGAAGCCGCCAAGAAGGAAGCAATAGATACTATCCTTAAAGCAGGCGACCTTAAGTACGGTTTTAACGGTTCACGTAAGCTTAAGCATATTATTGTTACCGGCTGTCTGTCCCAGCGTTATCCGGATGATATCCTTACCCAGATGCCGGAAGTTGATATTGTCCTTGGTACTTCCGATTATTCAAGTATCGTTGAAGCAGTCGATTCTCTTTATACTGATGATAATAATTATAAGAGGAAATATGAGGGCAAACCCGGCGGTATGAGTCATCTTATGACTGACCGCGATATCTCCACAGACGGATTTGCCTGGCTTAAGATCGGTGAAGGATGCATACACAGATGTGCTTTCTGCGCCATACCTCTTATCAGAGGTCCTTTTGTATCACGCCCGATGGACGAGATACTCGAAGAAGCGAGGTCAATCGCGGCGAAGGGTTATAAAGAGATAGTTCTTACTGCTCAGGATACGACCAATTACGGTATAGAGATAAGTAAGAAGAGACAGCTCCCGCAGCTTCTTGAGAAGCTGTCAGAGATTGACGGTATTGAAGCGATCAGAGTTCTTTACGGGTATATGGACGGTATTGATGAAGAATTGCTTAATGTTATGAAGAATAATTCTAAGATCGTTCATTACCTGGATATCCCTATCCAGCACGGATGTGACAAGATACTTAAGGCGATGAGACGCCGTGATACCGTCGATATCATTACGAAGAAGCTTGAGATGATAAGGCGTGAGATCCCCGATGTTATTATCAGGACAACTGTTCTTGTAGGATTCCCGAGCGAGACCGAAGAAGACTTCGAAGAACTTATCTCCAATCTTAAGAAATGGAAATTTGACCGTCTCGGATGCTTCGCTTATTCTCCCGAGGAGAACACACCCGCATTCGATATGCCTGATCAGATAGATGAGAAGATCAAGCAGGAGAGAGTCAAGAAGGTGTATGATACTCAGTATCCTATCGCACTTGAATCTTCAAAGAAGCGTATCGGTTCTGAAGTTAGAGTTACGATAGATTCCGTTGCAGATGACGGCATATTCTATGTCGGCAGAAGCTACGGTGAAGCACCGGATGAAGATCCCGTTATATTTGTTGCGGCATCTGAGCATGAGCTTGAGATAGGCGGCAGATATGACGTAAAGATACTTGAGTGCAGTGATAATTTTGATCTTACAGGAGTAACTATATGAATCTGCCCAATAAGCTGTCTTTGTTAAGAATTATATTGATTCCGGTAACTATGCTGTTCATGCTTCCAATATCAATATACGGATTCGAGCCTGAAGGTTGGAATGCATTTATCATGGAGTACGGCATGATGATCGCCGGCGTTGTCTTCATTATCGCTTCACTTACCGATTTCTTTGACGGACAGATCGCAAGAAGATGCAATCTTATTACTGATCTCGGAAAGTTCCTGGATTCGCTGGCTGATAAGATGCTTGTAATCGCCATACTCATTGCATTTGTTGCGACCGGCAGGGTATCGCCCTGGCTTCTTGCCATCATCGTTTTAAGAGAATTTATGGTCACGGGTATCAGACTTGTAGCGTCCAAGGAAGGCGTCGTTATGGCAGCCAAGATGATCGGTAAGATCAAGACCACAACTCAGATGATCGCTATTATCTATCTGATGTTCGAGCCTATGTTGATGAAGTTCACAGGCGATGACTATCAGGCGTCTTTACAGACTCCGTGTGCCGTATCGGTTATAGGCGATATTCTCTTCTATATCTGCGTTATTATGACCATCGTCTCGGGAATGGATTACCTTATCAAGAATAAGGGATATTTGAAAGAAAATCCCGCAAGCTGAAATTATAGTATTGACATTTTATAGTAGTTACATTAAAAGAGTATTGTAGATTGTGACAGACAATCAATTTTGGAGGTAATAACAAATGACTAATGAAGAACTTTTTGAGAAGCTTAAGGGCATGATCGTTGATCAGCTTGGTGTAGATGAAGATTCTATCACTATGGAGTCCAGCTTCGTTGATGACCTTAATGCTGATTCCCTCGACATGGTTGAGCTCGTAATGGCTATGGAGCAGGAATTCGACATCTCCGTACCTGATGAGGTAGCTGAGAAGGTCGGAACTGTCGGTGACGCTGTAGAGTTCATTAAGTCTTCTATCGGCTGATAAGAGTTAATTAAGATTCTTCAGGCTGAATGTACAATGATTGCATTCAGCCTTTTTTATTATCAATAACAAAAGAGTAACGAATATGGATTACAGTGAACTGGAACAGAAACTCGGATATACATTTAAGAACAAGGATCTTCTGACACTGTCACTTACTCATACCACATACGTATTCGAGCAGAAGAGAGCCCACTTTGAGTCTAACCAGAGACTTGAGTATGTGGGAGATGCGGTTGCCGATTTGGTAATAGGACGAAAGCTTTACGAACTTAAGCCTGAGGCTGACGAAGGTTATCTTTCTAAGATCAGATCGATCATCGTATGCGAAGAGTCATTTGCGAAGGTTGCAAGACGGTTGGGACTCGGAGAACTCCTTCTCATGGGTAAGGGTGAGGAGATGACCGGAGGAAGAGATAAGGATTCCACACTTGCAGATGCTTTCGAGGCGATCACGGCGGCAGTATACTTCGATTCGGACTTCGAGACTGTAAGGGAAGTCGTTCTGCGTAATCTTGACGATATTATTAAGCTTGCAGTAGAGGGAAAGATCTTCCTTGACTATAAGAGCAGGCTTCTTGAGATCGCACAGACCAAGAATCACCAGCATAAGATCACTTTTACCATCACGGATGAGAGGGGTCCCCAGCATGAGCGTGAGTTCGATGTGGAAGTATATGCCGACGATACATTCCTGGCCAAAGCTACCGGCAGATCCAAGAAGGATGCCGAGCAGAAGGGCGCCAAGGCTGCTATCGAGGTCTATGAGAGGATCTTTAACGTATAAAAGCAGGATTCCGGCTTTTGTGGTAAAATGACTTGCTATGTATTTAAAGAAGTTGGAATTACAGGGGTTTAAGTCATTCCCCGAATATACTCTTATTGAATTTGACCGCGGTATGACCGCAGTTGTAGGACCTAACGGCAGCGGTAAGTCCAATGTTACGGATGCCGTAAGATGGGTTCTTGGTGAACAGAGCGTCAAATCTTTAAGAGGCGGTAAGATGGAGGATGTTATCTTTAACGGCACCTCCGTCAAGAAAGCCATGAATTATGCCGAGGTCACAATGACACTCGACAATTCCGATAAATACGTAGATACGGAATATGATGAGATCGAGATCACCAGAAGACTTTACAGGTCCGGTGAGTCCGAGTATCAGATCAATAAGGTTAACTGCAGATTAAAGGATATCGTTAATCTGTTTTTTGACACGGGTCTCGGTAAGGACGGTTATTCTATCGTAGGTCAGGGCCGAGTCGATGATATCCTCTCGCCCAAGTCCGAGGACAGGAGGCGTGTTATCGAGGAAGCGGCGGGTATCACCAAGTACAAGTCCCGCAAGGAGGAAGCCGAGAGAAAACTCGCTTCTACCGAGCAGAACCTGCTTCGTATCGATGACAGACTTAATGAATTGACCGAGCGTGTAGGTCCCCTGAAAGAGCAGGCGGAGAAAGCTACCGAGTATCACAGGGCATATGAGCAGCTTAAGAATGCTGATATCAGCCTTCTTGTAAGGCGCATCAATGATGCCAATGAAGCCATGGGCGATTATGTTGATGTTTTGACCCAGGTTCAGACCGAGATCAAGGAACAGGAAGACAGATATCTTGAGCTTCGTAATTCGAATGCGGATCTTAATGAGCGTTCCGAGCAGCTCGAGACTGCCATCGAGGATAAAAGACAGGAATTGTCCGACCTTACTGAAGAGATGCATGATCTGTCATCCGATATCAAGGTAGATGAGCAGAAGGTTACTTCCATAAAGGCAAAGATCGAGCAGACGGCTTCCGCGGAGAATGATATCAACGAAGATATCGTCCGTCTCGAGAAAGAATATAAGGCACGTCTTGCCAAGGCTGATGAGCTTCTTGACAGGGCCAATGAGGAGAAGAACAAGACTGAGGCTCTCGAGAAGGAGAAGGATGCCTTAATTGATGAGTTCCGTGATTCCGAGAAGGCAACTTCCGATCTTCGTAAATCAATTGAAGATAAGACAAAGCTTATCAATGAGTCCCAGGGTAAGATCGATACTGCCAACGGTCAGATAACTACACTTCAGGACCGTATCAAGGAACTTACCGAATCCCGTGAAACATCCAGAAAGATCAAGGAAGAGCTTGATCAGAAGATCGAACAGGCTGAGAAGCTGTGGCGCGAGATGATGGAGAAAGAGGGAGAAGTTACCTCTGATATTCAGGTAAGGACTGATAAGCTCGGGCAGATCAAGAAGGATGAGAGCTCGCTTCTTGAGAAGCATGAGGAACTTACAAGACAGTTCCTTCAGGATAAGTCCAAGCTCAAGACTTTAAAGGATCTCGAGAGCCGTAAAGAAGGTTATCAGGAGTCGGTAAGAAGACTTCTCGATCACCTTGATAAGAATCCTAATCTGAAGAAAAAGCAGATCGGTGTATTGGGAGACCTTATCTCAACTGATAAGAAGTACAATACTGCCATCGAGATCGCACTCGGTAATGCAATCCATAATGTAGTTACCAAGTCGGAGCAGGATGCCGCCGATCTTATCGGAGAACTTAAGAAGAATAAGCTCGGACGAGTTACATTCCTTCCTATCGATAACATAAGACCCAGAGAGCTTGAGCCTATGATCTTCCATACGGCTTCCAAGCAGAGCGGTTTTATCGATATAGCAGACAATCTTATCAAGAACGATAAGAGCCTTAATGATATTGTTTCCAACCTCCTCGGCAAGATAATCATCTGCGAGGACATGGACAGTGCCAGAGGCATCGCCAAGGCTATCTCATATCAGGCAAAGATCATTACTCTCGACGGCGATTCCATCAACGCCGGCGGTTCGCTAACGGGCGGTTTCGTCAGAAGAGAAGCGACCGGTATCCTCGGACGTGCCGAAGAGATCAAGAACCTTGAGAACGGCCTTGTTAAGAAAGAGCAGGAGCTTGCCGTTATTGAGGCCAAGAGACAGGATGTTGATTCGCAGATCGGTGACATCGAGAAGGAATTGGCGCAGCTTGCGGAGCAACTCAAGTATTTCTCTGTCGAGAGAGCCAAGGCCGAGTCCGAATACAAGAACCTGGGAGTTAGACGACAGGAACTTTCAGATTCCGTAACTGAAGGCGAGAAGCAGCTCCATCAGATCTCCGTTGATAAGTTAAGACTCGAGGATGACATAGCCGAATATGCTCAGATTATCAAGGAGATCGAGAACGAGATATCCGAGTATAAGGACAGTATCGATAAGAGCGATAATGAGGCGCGCGAGTTTAACGAGAAGCTCGATAAGTTAAGAGAGAAGATCACCGAGGGCAAGACCGCTTCTGAGAGAATTCTTGCCGAGCGTAACGGTGTGCTCGATCTTGCATCTCATATCAAGGAAGAGATAAACAGCAGAAAGAAGAATCTTGAAGATTCCCAGAATTCGAGAAGTACAGATGCTTCGTTACTTAAGAGTATCATCGAGGGCATCGAAGGAAAGAAAGCCGTTAAGGACAAGCAGCAGGAGTCATTCGAGGCTATGTCCGAGCAGATAAGAAAGCTGACAGCCGAGAAGGATGAGGTTGACGGCAAGCTTAAGGGTTTCTTCGAGAAGAGTGCCGAGATGAACGATATACTCACCAGACTGCGTAACAAGGAGAACGGTATCGTATCGCGAAATGAGAAGCATATCAACGATATCGATATCTCCAAGAACCGTCTGTGGGAAGATTATGAGGTCACTTACGATAACGTAAAGGACGAGTACCCTCCGTGCACGAATATCACAGAATCGACAAAGCTTATTACGAGCCTTAAGAATAAGATCAAGGCATTAGGTCCCGTTAACCTTAACTCTATCGAGGAATACCGTGAAGTATCCGAGAAATATGAGTTTGTTACGGGTCAGAGAGAAGATATCTATAAGGCTAAGACAGATCTTGAGAAGGTCATCGCAGATCTCGTCAGCGAGATGAAGGAACAGTTCATCAAGAACTTCACGACCATCAACGAGAACTTCAAAACCGTATTTACTGATCTGTTTAACGGCGGCAGTGCAGAGATCCTGTTAAGCGACACGGATGATGTTCTTAACTGTGCGATCGAGATCAAAGCTCAGCCGCCCGGAAAGAAGCTTCAGAGTCTGACTTTGCTGTCGGGCGGTGAGAGGTGTCTTACTGCTATTGCGCTTCTTTTCGCGATACTTCAGTTGAGACCGTCGCCGTTTGTTATCCTCGATGAAGTTGAGGCTGCGCTCGATGATGTTAACGTAAGCCGCTTTACGGACTTCGTAAGACGTTATACGGTAAGGTCTCAGTTCATTCTCGTAACACACCGTAAGGGAACCATGGAGGCGTGCGACCGTATGTACGGCGTAACCATGGCAGAAAGAGGTATCTCTAAGATACTTTCAATGAGGATCGGAGATTAATAATGGGATTATTTGATACTTTTAAGAAGGGACTTGCCAAGACACGTGATTTCTGGGCTGCGGAGTGGGTCAAGACCACAGCTTCCCACGGTAAGTTCGATCAGGATATGCTCGATGAGCTCGAAGAGCTGATGGTAAGAGCCGATTGCGGTGTTCCTGCGAGCGAAGACGTTATCAATTATGTAAAGGATTATATTAAGAAGACCGGCGACGATTCGAACGAAGGCGTTATGAAAGCGGTCAAGACGAGAATAGTCGAGATCCTGGGCGAGAAGAAGACTATAGAGCTCGAGTCCGGTAAACTTAATATCATTCTGATGGTAGGCGTTAACGGTACAGGTAAGACCACTACTGCAGGTAAGCTTGCTCTCAAGTATAAGTCTGAAGGTAAGAAGGTCATCATGGCTGCCGCAGATACATTCAGAGCAGCTGCCGTAGAACAGCTCAAGGAATGGGGCAGAAGAACGGAGACTGCCGTCATCTCTCATGAGGAAGGTTCGGATCCTGCATCTGTCGTCTTCGATGCTGTAGCTGCAGCGAAAGCACGTAATTGTGATGTGCTCATCGTCGACACCGCAGGAAGACTTCACAATAAGAAGAATCTTATGGACGAGCTTTCCAAGATCAACAGGATCATTGACAGGGAAGCGCCTGACGCCAACAAGAAGTCGCTTCTTATCATAGATGCCACTACAGGTCAGAATGCAGTTCTTCAGACTGAAGCGTTCTCTGAAGCCGTGGATCTTGATTATCTCGGAATTACCAAGCTCGACGGTTCTGCCAAGGGCGGTGTAGCAATTGCAGTATCGTATCTGGCTAAGGTTCCGATCGTGCTCGCAGGCTTGGGCGAGGGTGTGGAAGATCTTATGGACTTTGACCCTCAGGCTTTCGCAGATGCTTTGATTGACACATAAAAGCGCCTGTGATAATATTCGAAAGTTGCCGTGACGCAGAAAAAGGGCTTGTCCGCCTCTTCCGCAGTCACCGGTGAATAAATAATTATTATTGGAGGACAACACAATGGCACAGATTGACAAGGCTGCAATCATCAAAGAGTATGCAACTCACGAGGGTGACACAGGATCCCCTGAGGTTCAGATCGCTATCCTTTCTGCAAGAATCAACCTTCTTACAGAGCACCTCAAGATCCACAAGGGTGACCACCACTCCAGAAGAGGACTTCTCATGATGGTTGGTAAGAGAAGAGGTCTTCTCGAGTATCTCCAGAAGATCGATATCGAGAGATACAGAGCTATCGTAGCAAAGCTCGGCTTGAGAAAGTAATCTCTGCGGACAGAAATTCTGAAGGACCGTCGCAAGACGGTCCTTTTTTGTGTCCCATTAACGGTGCTGACACAATATATTGTTATGTTATAATTGATTGATTAGAAGATATGGGGGTAAGCATGGCTCGTAAGTCAGATTACGGTAACGACAGCATCACGATGCTCAAGGGTGCTGACAGAGTAAGAAAACGTCCGGCGGTTATATTCGGTTCGGACGATCTTGAAGGATGCATTCATTCTTTCTTCGAGATCTTAAGTAACTCTATTGATGAAGCCCGTGAAGGTCACGGTAAAGAGATAATTATCACAAGATTTAAGGACGGCTCTCTCCAGGTCGAGGACTTCGGACGAGGAATTCCTCTTGATTTTAACCCTAAGGAGAACCGTTATAACTGGGAGCTCGTTTACTGCGAGCTTTATGCCGGTGCCAAGTACGATAACAATGCTCTCGGTGATTATGAGTATTCATTGGGCCTTAACGGTCTCGGTGCGTGTGCCACACAGTACTCGTCCGAGTTCTTTGAGGTAACCGTATTCAGAGATAAGACAAAGTATTCTCTTTCTTTTCGAAAAGGAGAGGTAGTAGGCGAGCTTCAGCAGGAGCCGTACCGATATAAGAGGACCGGTACCATCCAGAGATGGAAGCCCGATCCCGAGGTGTTCACGGATACCGTTATTCCTTACGAGAGACTGCGCGACATTGTTAAGAAGCAGTCTGTCGTTAACGGAGGTATCGAATTTAAGCTTATAGATGAGGCTCTTGGTACTGAAGAGACATTCGTATGTCCCGACGGTATCGCAGGCTTCTGTGAAGAGCTGTCACAGATGAAGCAGTTTACTGAGGTTTACAGATTCGACGGAGAAGGCAACGGACGTGATGCCGATGACAGACCTGTCTATAAGTGTAAGGCTGAAGTCGCTTTCTGCTTTAACAATGAAGTCAATGAGATGCAGTATTTCCATAACTCAAGTTTCCTCGAGCACGGAGGATCTCCAGACAGAGCCGTAAAGAATGCTTTCCTCTACGCCGTTGATAAGGAGATCAAGGCAAGGGATAAGTACAAGGCTAATGAGTCTAAGATAAAGTTTGAAGATATCCAGGATTCATTGATCATCATCACATCGACATTCTCTACTCTTACGTCTTACGAGAACCAGACGAAGAAGGCCATTAATAACAAGTTTATTCAAGACTTCATGACCGATCTCATTAAGAGAAATCTCGAGGTCTGGTTCATAGAGAATAAGCAGCAGGGCGATAAGGTCGTAGATCAGGTTCTTATCAATAAGCGTTCCAGAGAGAATGCCGAGAAGACGAGGATTAATATCAAGAAGCAGCTTACGGGCAAGGTTGATATCAACAACCGTATCAAGAAGTTCGTAGACTGCAGATCGAAGGATACCAATAAGCGTGAGCTCTATATCGTTGAGGGTGATTCTGCTTTGGGTTCCGTTAAGCTCGGAAGAGACGCGGAGTTCCAGGGTATCATGCCTGTAAGAGGTAAGATCTTAAACTGCCTTAAGGCTGATTATGCGACTATATTTAAGAGTGATATCATCACGGATCTTATTAAGGTATTGGGATGCGGTGTCGAGATAAGTAATAAGCACAGTAAAGATATGAGTGCATTTAATCTTGATCAGCTCCGTTGGAACAAGATCATCGTATGTACCGATGCCGATGTCGACGGATTCCAGATCAGAACACTGATCCTTGCTATGATCTACCGTCTGTGTCCGACCTTGATCGAGAAAGGATTCGTATATATCGCTGAGTCTCCTCTGTTCGAGATCACAGTAAGGACGAAGGGCAAGAATTCGAAGGAACAGACATACTTTGCATTTAATGAGAAGGAGAAGACCGAGATCTTGTCCAAGATTGAGGATGACAAGGTATCGATCACTATCCAGAGATCCAAGGGACTTGGTGAGAATGAGCCTGAGATGATGTGGGAGACTACCATGAATCCTAAGACCAGACGGCTTATTAAGGTATGTCCCGAGGAAGCAAGAAAGACTGCTGAAGTATTTGAGATGCTGCTCGGTGATAATCTTGCCGGCAGAAAGCAGCACATAGAACAGGACGGGCATCTATATCTTGATATGCTCGATGTAGGATGAGTATAGGAAATGGCAAGAAAGAAAGATATCAAAGATAACAGTAATTCATTGAAGGCCAGGCTTACCGATGACAGTAAGCCCGATATGCCTGCAGTAGACCAGCCGATCACCGAGATGCTCGAGATCAACTATATGCCGTACGCGATGTCGGTAATAGTCTCCCGTGCCATTCCCGAGATCGACGGCTTCAAGCCTTCTCACAGAAAGCTTCTTTATACCATGTATAAGATGGGCCTTCTTAACGGCAACAGGACAAAGTCCGCTAACGTAGTAGGTCAGACGATGAAGCTTAATCCTCACGGCGATATGGCTATCTATGAGACCATGGTAAGAATGACGCGCGGTAATGCAGCGCTTCTTCATCCTTATGTCGATTCCAAGGGTAACTTCGGTAAGCAGTACAGCCGTGATATGGCTTTCGCTGCACCCCGATATACGGAAGTTAAGCTTGAGAAGATATGCGAGGAGCTTTTCGCAGGTATCGATAAGAATGCCGTTGATATGGTGGATAACTATGACGGCACCCTGAAGGAGCCCGTTCTGCTGCCGGCTACTTTCCCGAGTCTTCTTGTAAACAGTAACCAGGGTATCGCCGTAGGTATGGCTTCTAATATTTCTTCTTTCAATTTAAGAGAAGTATGTGAAGCCACGATCGCATATCTTAAGGATAAGAATACAGATCTTCTTGAGATCATGCCCGCTCCCGATTTCTCCGGCGGCGGACAGATCCTTTATAACAGGGAACAGATGCAGGAGATCTATGAGACCGGTAAGGGTTCGATCACTTTAAGAAGTAAGTATAAGGTCGATGCCAAGAATAATCTTATCGAGATCACCGAGATCCCTTATTCGACATCTTCCGAGGCTATCATCGACGGTATCGCGGATCTCGTTAAGTCCGGTAAGGTCAAGGAAATCAATGACGTAAGAGACGAGACTGACCTTGACGGTCTTAAGATAACTATCGACTGCAAGAGGGGAACGAATCATGAGGAGCTCATGAAGAAGCTGTTCAGATTCACGAAGCTCCAGGATACTTTCTCCTGTAATTTCAATCTGCTGATCAACGGTTCGCCTAGAGTCATGGGCGTACGTGCGATCATCGACGAGTGGCTTAACTGGAGAAGACAGTGCGTATCTAGAGAACTCGCATTCGATCTTGATAAGAAGAAGGCTAAGCTTCATCTTCTCGAAGGTCTTGAGAAAATTCTCCTTGATATTGATAAGGCTATCGCGATCATCAGAAATACTGAGCTCGAAGAGGACGTAGTTCCCAACCTCATGAGAGGCTTCGATATCGATAAGATCCAGGCTGAGTATGTTGCCGAGATCAAGCTTCGTAATATCAACAAGCAGTACATCCTGAACCGTACTGCCGATAAGGAGAATCTCGAGAAGGATATCGCCGAGATCGAAGATATCCTGGGTAAGCCTAACCGCATTAATACTCTGATCTCCAAGAAACTTAAGGAAGTCGCAGATAAGTACGGTAAGGAAAGAAAGACCGAGATCATCATGGCTGAACATGTTGAAGTATATGTTCCGGATCTGGCTATTCCCGATTATCAGGTTCATCTTATGCTTACAAGGCACGGTTACTTAAAGAAGTTTACTCCTAATGCCCTTAAGAAATCTGATGACATTAAGATCAAGGATGATGATGAGATATTCTTAAGTGTCGATGCCATGAATAAGAGCGACATCCTGTTCTTCTCCGATAAGTGCAATGTCTATAAGAGTAAGACATATGAGTTCCAGGACAACAAGGTTACCGACTTCGGTTCGTTTCTGACAAATGAGCTCGGTCTCGATGATGATGAGAAGATCATTTGGATGCTCGTTACGACAGACTATAAGGGCAAGATCATGATCGGATTTAAGAACGGCAAGGCTGCTTTGTTCCCGGTAGAAGCATATGAGACCAAGCAGAACAGAAAAAAGCTTGTAAATGCTTTCTCTGATAAGGCTGAAGCCGTATCATTCCTGTTCATTCCGGAAGGTGAAGATCCTGACCTGTTCGCAAGATCCGATAAGGATAAGGCTGTTGTATTCAAGTCTTCCATGGTGCCTCTTAAGACAACAAGATCTACACAGGGTGTTCAGCTTCTTATCAGCAAGAAGGGCTCATGCCTTTCCGAGATTATGACACTTGCCGAGTCGGGATTAAGAGATCCCGAGTATTACAGGATCAGGAATATTCCTGCTATCGGTTATTACATCAAATCGGATTCGTTCGAGAATAAGCAGATCGGGATCGAAGACTTAGGGTGAGACGATCGGAAGATAATATCTTCGATAATTACGAGAAAAAGTCCGTAAAAGGTGCGGGACATATAGTTGCCGCGGTTCTTTGCTTCGCGGTTATTGTCTCGATGATAGGCGTAGTAGCCTGGCTCAATTCCTCGATGAAGATCGAGTCGGGAGTTGTTCCAGATTTTGAGATTGCCATCGATGAGGGCCGATATCCTGATGCGCTGATGCTGTACCGCTCCGTTCACGATGAGGTAGTTGCTTCCGATCAGGCGGCTTCTTCTGAAGATGCCGAGCTTGCCATAAGAAGAGATCAGATGGCTCAGATGGAGGAGATCGTTAATACGAGACTTCTTGCCATAGAAGATCAGATGAGAAACTCCAGATATACTCCTTCTACGGCAGACTTACGATTCATGAATGAGATGCAGGAGCTGACGTCTTCGAGGCTTTCGCAGTGGCTTAATGATCTTGCTACGGAGTTCCTTCTCGGTACTATCGAGAAGCCAGACCTGATCTTTATTTTCGAGGCGCTTCAGGATGTCGGCAATGTTTCTGCCACGACGGGACCTCTGCTTTACGAAGTAGAGACGATAGAGCAGGCGAGAGGTGACGTGCAGGCGGCGGAGGCTGCTTTCAATGAAGGTGACTACATTAATGCCGTAAAGATATACGGTACTGTCTGTGATAATTACGAAGGCTTCGTATATGATTATGCTTCCTCGAGAGTAACCGAGATCAAGGAGATTATGTACGAGCCGATGCTAGAAGAGGGCGAGCATATGCTCGAGCGTTACAGGTATTTCTCTGCCGAGTCTCTTCTGTCGGATCTTGCCGTAATCTTCCCGGACGACAACAGAATCAATTCCGATCTTCTTGAGGCAACTTCGCATACAACGGAAGTAACCACATACCGCGGTACAGTCGAGGTGTTAAGCATAAGACAGCTTATTGCCGATACCTCGCGCGGAGCCTCAAATACCGGTCTTTATCTGACGACCGATGAGTTCACAAGAATGCTTAACGAACTGTATGAGAATGATTATGTTCTCGTTGATGCGGAGACTATGGCAGACTTGTCTGAGGATACATTTATGACAGAGGTCGACCTGACCGTGCCTGTCGGCAAGAAGCCTCTGATACTTGTGCTCGATACATTCGACTATAACGTGGCTACTACATATAACTACGGACTTTGCACGCAGTTGTCTCTTGATGAGCAGGGCCATGTGTGCGGTCAGTATGTCGCTCCCGACGGCACTTTGGTGTCGGGGAGGGAACTCGAGGCAATCGGCATTCTTGATGCTTTCGTAGAGGCGCATCCCGATTTTTCTTTCGACGGTGCGAAAGGTGTTATCTCGCTGTGCGGATACGAGTCTGTGTTCGGATACGTTATCAGCCGCGATGAAGCTGATGACAGGACAGCGGCTCTCGAATCTATTGGAAGACCTAACGTCGAATTTACAGACAGTGAGATCGAGAATAACCGTCAGATCGTATCGGAGATCACAAGCGTGCTTCTTGATACCGGTTGGAAGTTTGCTTCTTCGACTTACGGTAATATCAATGCTTATGAAGCTGATATGGATACTATAGTTGCCGATACCGAGAAGTGGATGGATCAGATAGAAACGCTGATCGGTGATGTCCACATCATCGTGTATCCGGGAGGCAATTACATATACGGTACTGATCCCCGTGCCGAGTATCTTAAGAGTAACGGATTCAGGATTTTCTTCGGTATGGGATACAATCCTTATCACATCTACGGAGATAATTATCTGTACTACGACAGAACTACGATAAGTGAGTATACACTGTCGAATTATGACTATTCGCGTCTGTTCGATGTGACGCAGATACTTGATTCTTATGTGAATGCCGTTACGCCCTCGACTGAAGAGACCGAGCAGGAATCAATCTGACAATTGTATTTCTGTTTGCTGATAATTTCATAAATCGGTGGTACTATTCGCAAAAAAAATATATAATTATAAAAATAGTTCGGGGGAATAAGCATGGCTAAGACAGACAGATTATCGGAATATGTTAAGGAAGAGCCGATCCTTTGGCACGACAGAAGAAGATATCTCGGTCTGCCTATCTCCTTTACAAGATACAGCTTCGACAACAACAAGTTCTATGTTAAGAGAGGCCTGTTCAATACGATTTCCGATGAGATCCTTCTTTACCGTGTTCTCGATATCAGACTTTCCAGATCATTGTGGCAGAAGATATTCAGGGTAGGAACTGTTATCCTCAAGACAGCCGATCAGACGGTGCCTAATCTCGAGATTAAGAGCGTCAAGGATTCCGAGCGAGTTAAGACTGCGCTGAGCAATATCGTAGAGAGAGAAAGAAACGAGAAGAGAGTTCTCGGTAAGGAGATGTTCGGAGCAGCCGGACATCATGATGTTGATATCGACGGTGACGGTATTCCGGATCACATTGACATAGATACAGATATTATCTGATTATTCAGGCAAGGTAGATAAGTGGAGACCAGGTTAGACAGATACGAAGGCGCCAGAGAAGCCAAGATAGCACAGTTAAGAGAGCTTATCGAGAACTCGAAGAGAATCGTGTTCTTGGGCGGTGCGGGCGTTTCCACGGAGAGCGGTATTCCGGACTTTAGAAGCGGTGACGGTATCTATAATCAGGACAGCGGCATCAATTACAGAGCCGTTGATGTTATCTCCCATTCTTTCTTTGTCGAGCACCCGGAAGAATTCTATGACTTCTACAGAAGAAAGCTTCTGTACCCGGATGCGAAGCCGAACAAGGCTCATAAGGCTCTTGTAAGACTTGAGCGTCAGGGTAAGCTTATGGCTATCATTACCCAGAATATCGATAGGCTTCATCAGGATGCAGGATCCAAGTGCACTATAGAACTTCACGGATCAGTCTACAGGAATTATTGTATGGACTGCGGTAAGAAGTTCAGACTCGATTATATTATGAGTCATGAGGGTGTACCTCACTGTGACAGATGCGGCGGCATCGTCCGTCCCGGCATTACTCTTTATGAAGAGAATCTCGAGCATGAGCCTATTGATGCGGCTATCAAGGCTTTGAAGAAGTGTGATCTTCTTATCATAGGAGGAACTTCACTGACTGTTTATCCGGCTGCTACTTTCTCGCAGTTTATCAAGCATGACAAGATCGTCATTATCAATAAGTCATCGACATACCTTGATCTGTCTGCAATGCTTACCATACACGATTCCATAGGTGATGTGCTCGATGCTGCAATTCCGAAGCGCAAGAAGAGGTCTGATGCAGGTAAGAAGCGTAAGAAGACTTCAGCTAAGTCCAAGACCGATTCCGCCAAGAGTAAGAAATGACAGACTATTTTAAGAGTATCGCTCCTTCGCTTGAAGAAGCGAGAGATTCATTATCAAGGATTAACCGCAGATTCAGCATTCTAAGGCTCGTATCTTTTGCCGCCGCTGTTGCTTTAATCATCGCGGGTACCGTTAAAGGAAACAGTATTCCTCTTTATATCGGCGGAGTCGTAAGTGCCGCTGTTTTTATCTTTTTTTGCGTTATTCATAAGAGATCCAAGTATATGGAGCAGCTTCTTAATGAGAAGATCGACTCCTGTAAGAGATTTATGGCGAGGATCGACGGAGATTTCAGTGTCTTGAATGATGACGGATCGGAGTTTGCCGACCATTCACATCCGTATACATCAGACCTTGATATATTCGGTCCTCATTCCGTATTTGCCCTGTATAATACGTCACACTCCGTATTCGGCCGTAAGGCGTTCGCTGATAATCTGAAAGGTAAGCATTTTGACTCTATAAATGCTCAAAGGATTAAAGGACTTCAGAAGATTGTTAAGGCGCTTGCGGATGATCCCGAGTTCCTTCTTGATTATGAATCCATAGGTGCACTTCATCCTATAACTAAGGTTCCGGATGCGCTTATAACTTTGTGCTCGAAGAATGAGAAACTCGGTTCGGGTCTTAAGCTTCTGTGGAAGATCATTCCTTTTATATGGCTTTCAGTACCGGCGCTACTGGTGTTCGGTCTTTCCAAGTATATAAGGATCGCAGTTCTCTGCGTTATGCTGATTAATATAGTCATATGGTTTTTGGTTTCCAAGCTGGATCTTTCAGACATCTTTAAGAGCGGTCTTATCTCCAAGCAGGCAGAAGCCATAAAGAAAAGGACACAGATCCTTCTTGATGATGAGAAGAGACTTACTCTGTTTGTGCCCGATTATCTTGATCCTGATTTCCCGAAGCATCTTGATGCTCTTATCAGATCCTGCAGCCTTTGTTCATTAAGAGAACAGCCTATAACCGCTTTGCTTCTTAATGCTGTCATGCCGTTCGATCTGATGTGCGCTGACAGGTTGTATGACTGGAGTGTTGAGCACGGCAAAGACTTTATGGCAAATGCGGAAAGACTGGGTCAGATAGAGGCTCTTATGAGTTCTGCTGTGCCCGGTCTTGTATCAAAGGAATCATGTTTTCCCGGGATCGAAGAGAATAAGAGAGCATTCTTTAACGGTGTTGACATGTCGCATCCGTTACTCGATCCTTCCAAGGTCGTATCCAATTCCGTATGTATCGATTCGCAGACAGCACTTATTACAGGCTCTAATATGAGCGGCAAGACCACACTTATCAGAACGGTCGGACTCATGTCGGTCCTTGCTTATACAGGCGCTATGGTACCTGCTCGAAAAGTTGAGTGCTCGATCATGAAGATCTACACATCCATGAGGATAGCCGACAGTCTTGAAGAGAATATGAGTACATTTAAGGCTGAACTTGTCAGGATCGCTTCTATAGTTAAGGCTTCGTCAGAAGAAGAATCCATGCTATTCCTTATTGATGAGGTGTTCAGAGGCACCAATTCCCAGGACAGGACTGACGGCGCGGAGATACTGCTTCGTAAACTCGACAGGCCTTATATCAGCGGATTCATGACTACCCACGATTATGCTCTTTGTGACAGAGTTGCCGAGCAGAAGATGCCTAATATTATTTTCTGTCATTTCAGTGAACGCTACGAGGATGATGAAGTGATCTTCGATTACAAGTTAAGAGACGGTATGTCTCATGAATCAAATGCCAAATTTCTTATGAAGCTGGTAGGTATTATTTAGGCAAGATTACAAATTTTGCATTTGCGCCACAAATTTGCCACATTTTCTCCTCAAATCATTTACTTTTACTTCTAATAAGATAAAATGTATTTATGGCATTGGAGGTTATCAAAAATTATAAGTCATTGATCGTTGACTACTCATTTATAAGGAGGTTCGGCGGAACAAGGGTTCTTTCCGAATTCCTTGATATTGTTACGTCTGAACGAATTGATGTATATGTCAGCAGATCATTTAAGCTTATGCATTACTGCGTTATTCATCAGGCAGATGATAAGACTTCTGCAGCGGCTTCTGCAATGCGTGACTTTTGTACAATGCTGCTTCCCGATAAACTTCTCCATTCGGTTCAGGTAACCGAGACTTCACAATTCCTTGCCAAGATGAGTCTTGTTGAGGGTGTATGTCTTGTAATGGCCGATAAGGGAATACTAATGAAGAGACTTCGTGAGAAGAAGCCTTCATTTATCGGTGATATATGTGTATTGGGTGAGGACGGAGCTCCGGCTCTTTATCACAGTATAGATGAGCTTCTCGCGGCTAATCCCGAAGAACAGTTAAGTACATTGGCATCTGCCGATAAGTATCTGGATGTTCCTTTCTGTAATATCGGTGATACTGTTACTACCGGAAACGGAGGAAGACTTGTTCTCGAGAAGAGATTAAGTGCCGGTGCCGAGGGAATGGTATTTACAACTACTGATCCCAAGGTCGTCGCCAAGATCTATCACAAGGGTATAATCACACCTCTTCGTTGGAAGAAACTTCAGACACAGGTAAAGATGGGTATCAACTCTGTAGGTATATGCTGGCCTAAGGATCTTATCTTCTTCAGAAATGTTCCTGTCGGTTATACGATGATCGTAGGAAAGGGTAAGACTCTCGGAAATGTATTTGACGGTCCGGATGCTCTTCTTAATGCTATCCCTGACTGCAAGAGACTTGATATCGTAACTACGCTTGCGGATCTTCTCGAGAAGTATATCTATCTTCATATGTTCGGTATCGTCGCAGGCGATATACAGATGAAGAATGCTCTTATCTATTCTCCGAATTCCATCTATCTTATAGATATGGACAGCGTGCAGGTAGGTAATCTGCCTTGTCCTGTCGGAACCGAGGAGTTCACTGATCCGAAGCTCTGGGGCAAGAACTTCGCAGGATTCTTAAGAAAGCTTGAAGACGAGGATTATTCCATTGCTATGCTCGTATTCTCTATCCTTTTCTGCGGACTTCATCCTTTCGCTACGCGTAACGGTGCTGAGACTTTAAGGGAAGAGATCCTTGAGAAGAATTTCCCTTATTCGTTGTCCGGCGTATCGGAAGAGCATATCCCCAAGGGAGGATATGACCATATCTGGGAGTATCTGCCTGATAATCTGAGATCGATGCTGTTCAAGACATTCCGCGGCGGTGAGTCCTATGAGGCTATCGAGTGGTATGAGGCTGTATCTGCATATAAGGATGCTCTGTCAGCACATGAATATGAGGATGAGGAAGCATATAAGGCATTCCCTAAGATGGATTATGTTGCCACGGATCCGAATCCTATCTCGAAGCCGAGATTTACACCTCCGGTTAAGACTTCGAACCCGGACAGCCCTTTCAAGAAGGCTGTAGAATCAATGAGAGCATCTGAGACAATGCCTTCAGGTCAGTCTGCTATTGCAAGAAGGATCATGTATGACCCGAATGCTCCCGGCAATAATCTCAACAATAACAAGAATGACGGTTCCGACGGCAATAAGGGCGGCGGCGGAATGTTCGGAATATTTAAGAACAGGAGACAGTAAAAATGGCGGAAAACAGTATCAATGCATCGGATTTCGGTACCAGTACAAAGAGAAGACTTCCTATATGCTTTTGTCTTGATACATCGGGATCCATGATGGGTAATCCGATCAAGCAGCTGAACCAGGGTCTTTCCAACTTTATCGCTTCTATCAAAGCCAATGATGACACAAGATCCGCTACGGATATCGCCATCATTACATTCGGTTCATCTGTCGAGATCGTTATGCCGTTCGGTAAGATCGGCAACGAAGGACTTCCCGAGATCAATGCATCTACGACCATGACTCCTATCGGTGAGGGAATCCTTACTGCTCTTGAGCTTCTTAATGCCCGTAAAGAAGGTTATAAGGAGCAGGGTATCAAGTATTATCAGCCCTGGCTTGTTGTTATCACCGACGGAGCTCCTCAGGGTCCCAATGCCATGGCCAATATGGAGCTGGCTATTAAGGCCTGTAATGAGCTTGAGAAGGAAGATAAGCTTGTTATCTTCAATATCGGAGTAGGCAACAGCGTTGACTTCGATATCCTTAAGAGAGTTTCGATTAAGAGAGAAGAGCCTATCTCCGTATCATCCGGAGATTTCGGTAAACTCTTCGAGTTCCTGGGTTCTTCGAGTTCTTCCGTTGTATCTTCAGGTATGAGCGATGATGCTCTTTATAATCTGTCTACCGAGCCCGAAGGCGAATCGGTAGACGTCGATGATTTCTTCAAGTTTATGGAAGAGTGATTTATGCCGGATATCAAAGTATCAGCAGTAACTTTAATGGGTAAGAAACACGAGGGACGCGGCGTTCCTTGTGAGGACTATTCTCTTGCAACTCAAAGAGACGGTGTATCCGTTGTTGTAGTAGCAGACGGAGCCGGCTCTAAGCAGTATACGCATGCAAGGTTCGGATCGAAGTCTGCTTGTGAGACTGTATCGGAACTTCTTATCAATTACTTTGACGCGCTTTACTATGAGAACAGGGAAGCAGCTGTCAGATCACTGATAATTGCATCCGTACATGTCGGGTTCTCGAAGCTTATTGAACAGTATAAGCTCGACTCGCTTGAGAGACTGTCCTGTACATTGCTTTTCTGTGCTGTTAAGGACAGAAGAGTTCTTATAGGTCATATCGGAGACGGACTTATCGCAGGAGTTTCATCTTCCGGTATCCGTCCCATAACAATGCCTCAGAATGACAGTGCGGGACGTACGTATTTTGTAACAGCACCTCATGCGGCGGATTACTTGAGAATCGTCAAGACTACCGTTGATGATTTCCACGGTATAGCTCTTATGACTGACGGTGTTCAGGACAGCGTCTACGATGAGAACTCCGGTCTGTGCAAGCCTGTTATCGCACGTATGATAGAGACATGCGCGCAGGGCAGGGAGAAGTCCGAGAAGGAGATAGCATCCATCTTGTCCCAGTACATTGTAGGTGCTTCCAATAACAGCGATGATTCCTCGTTCGGAATACTGTTTTTCGACGGGACGAAGGCGCCGGATTCAGGTAAGCTTATGAAGTCTGCCGAGAAGTTCGGTAAGAGTTCCGATACTTTCAAGGAGCTTCAGAATGAACTGCTTCCCGAAGTTAAGAAGGCTAAACATATAATTTCTTCCTGCAGTGCCAACCCCGCACCTAAGGGTACGCCTGTTGATGACGATCGTGAGGAAGTCAGGTCTTCTGCGGCTAAGCCGGCTCCCGTTAAGAAGGATGAGAAAGAGGATGCTGCTTCCGAGACGAAGATGAAGATAGACTCCAACAGTAAAGAACACTCTATGTGGCTGCTTAAAGTTGTTGCTTTACTGGAGTTGATTGCTATCATTATATTGTTGATCAAAATTTTCTTTAACGTAGGGGGATGAGTTGTGAACAGAGAAGAGAAAAAATATGAAGTGCTTCCCGGTATCAAAACTCCGGATATCAAGACGATCCTTGATGCCGCATCGGATTTTACTAACCCCGGCGTAGATAACGTCACGCTTAAGGGTGGGGACATCAGAAAGACGCTTGCTCCTGCTGAGGAGATTCAGGCTCCTACAAGTGCTGACATTGAAGAACTTCAGAGTCTCGGTGCCGAGGTATCTGAGGCAGAGAAGAGAGCGGCTGAAGAGTCCAGAAGGAAGATGGAAGAGATCAAGAAGCAGGTTATCGCTCCCGAGTCCATCAAGGATCTTAAGAAGGTTGCTGCAAGCAAGGAGATCAGCGAAGAGAAGCGTGAGCAAATCGAGAAGGAGCTTGCCGAGAAAGAAGCTAAGCAGGCTGAAGAAGAAGCTAAGAATAAGGCCCGTGAAGAAAGACGACTTGCTCAGCAGAAGGTTCTTGAAGAGTCTGCCCAGAAGAAGGCTGCTGCCGAAGAGGAAGCACGTAAGAAGGCTCAGGAAGAATCCGCTAAGGCTGCTGCCAAGTTAAGAGAAGCTGCAGCTAAGAATGCTGCTGCCAAAGCTGAGGCTGCCAAGGAAGAGCCCGCCAAGTCTGCTGAAGATGCAAGAGATGACGATTACAAGGCTTGGGTAAAGGCTAAGAAGGAAGCTGCTATGGCAGAGCAGGAGAAGAAGGCTGCTAAGAAGGCTGCTAAGGAGGCTTCTAAGGGATCCGTACGGGAAGCTAAGAAGGAAGAACCGAAGGATACTCCTAAGGCGACAGAGCCTGCAAAGAAGCCTGAGGATAACGGAAATAAAGATTCCGATTCCCAGACGCTTGAAGACTTCTCCGAGTTCCTTTAATACCGTAATCTGTCAATAATATTTCAATTGCTTTACAATGAGGTAAGCTTACGTAGTTTGCCTCATTTTTGTCAGTGATAAAAGCTATAATCGAATTATGGATTATGGTGTGCGTAAAACAATGGCTTTTATTGCGGGTCTTGCGATAACGCTTAATATCTTAAGTGTCGATGATATCGGCGCAGTTAACGATGTATCGCTTCAGGCACCTGAGATGGAGATTACGACAGCAGAACCTGTCGACTATGTTCCTTCTGCCTATATCGTATCTAATTCACATATTTCAGCTGAAGCTGAAGAGTTTACCGATGATATTGAAGACAGAACTTTTATAATTACTCTGGATGACGGTGAGGATCCGGAACTTCTTGATCCCGATGAGTTCCTTCGGGACGGCAACCGTTACTGGGTCAGTGTTGATATTGCTAATTTAAGATCTGAACCTAATACAGAGTCGGATATATTATCACAGATAACTTATTCTTCTGAAGTAGTACGTATCTCTTACGGTTCGGACTGGTCACTTGTAAGAACTTCAAGCGGAACAGAAGGATATGTTCTTAATTCGCTTTTGTCAGAAGAAGAGATCGTTCTTCCTACAGCAACACCTACGCCGCTTCCGACGGCAACACCTACACCTGCGCCTACAGCGACTTCGACTCCTACTCCGACGCCTGCTCCTGCGCAGCCTTCATATACCGAGACACCTATGAGTGCAACTGTATATGCATCGTGTGTAATGAATGTCAGATCCGGTCCGGGTACTGAGTATTCGCTTGTAAGCGGATATAATGCCGGAGATGCCATTACGGTTACTGCGAGTACGGATAACGGCTGGTACAGAACTGCTGACGGATATTATGTAAAAGCTGATCTGTGTCTTGATCAGGCACCCGCAGCTCCTGCACCTTCGTCTGCTTCAACGACTGCTGCTGTTGATACTTCCGGTTTCTCTGACTTCGGTTCTTACTGTCTGCAGTTTGTAGGCACGCCTTATGTTTACAGCGGATCATCGCCTTCGGGATTTGACTGTTCCGGATATGTATCATACATATATGCGAATTACTACGGTATCAGTTTGCCTCATAATGCTGCGGAGATCTCAGCACTCGGTACAGGTGTATCGGCCGAGAATGTTCAGGTCGGTGACGTATTGTGCCACGACTACAACAACGACGGTTATATCGATCACGTCAGTCTTTATATCGGCAACGGCACCTGCATACATGCATCCAATTCACGTATGGGTGTTATAACTTCAGCCTGGCCGATGGGATCAGTTGTTACTATAAGAAGATTTGTTTAATCTCCTGTAGACCGTAAAGTACATTGTAAGGAAACTTGCAAGACCTCCGATAACATTGGAGACGGGCTCTGCCATGAATACGCCGTTCACCGCGGGATCGATAAATCTCGGAAGCATTATCGTGAGCGGTATTACAAGAATGACTTTACGGAAAAGGGAAAAGAATATCGCACGGCCGTTTTTCTCGAGTGCCATGAACGTGGACTGTCCCGAGAACTGGAATGCCATGAATACATACGCGAGAAAATAAATATGAAGCGCGGGCACGGCCGCCTCTATGAAGCTCGTATCCGTCGCGAAAAGCGTGATAAAGAACCTCGGGAAAAGTACGACCATAAGCCATGCGAATGCAGTATAAATAAAAGCGAAAAGGAAAGAGAAGCGGATACCGCTTCTTACTCTGTCGTTCTTGCCGGCACCGTAATTGAAGCTCATGACAGGTGAGGCTCCGCTCGTGATCGCATGTACGACAACGCTCATTATGTCTCTTACGGAACTAACGATAGTCATTACGCCTACGTATGAGCCTGCACCGATCGTATTAAGAGTCTTATTACATACAGCCTGTGTGGCGGCATTTGTAAACTGCATGATGAATCCCGTGAATCCGACCGAGCATATGCTGATAACTATTTTTGATTCAAGAATCATATCTTTACGTTCTATTCTGAACTTCGGCTTCTTTCCGGTAAGGAAGATCAGAACCCAGACAAGCGAAGCAGTCTGTGAAAGTACGGTGGCTATAGCCGCACCTTTGATATTCATATCGAGAACAAAGATGAAGACGGGATCGAGGATTATATTAAGCAGTGCACCCGTTAGTGTTGTTATCATGGCGGTGACAGGGAAGCCCTGTGCGGTTATGTAGTAATTAAGACCATTGGCTATCATGGTTGCTGCGGTACCAAGGGCGTAGATACGAAGATAGGATTCGGCATATACATAAGTCATATCGTCGGCACCCAATGCGAATAATATCGGTTTCATGAATATAAGGATGACAGCCGTGAGAACGATACTTCCTATAAGTAGCAATGTGAATGAGTTGCCGAGTACCTTACGTGCGCGATTGTCATTGCCGGCTCCCATGGCTATTGAGAATACAGGAGCACCGCCTTGTCCGAACAGCATTGTGAAGGCAAGTATCGCAGATACAACCGGGAAAGTAAGTCCCAGTCCGGTCAAAGCAACCTGACCGTCGCCCGAGATATGACCGATATAGATCCTGTCTACGATGTTATATAAAAGCTGAACAAGGGAAGAGAGCATCAAAGGAAGAGCTTGTCTTAAGATAAGCTTGGGTACGCTTCCTTTACCGAAATCTGTCGCTATACCTTTACGTGCCATGACCGCGATCCTTATAAGAAAAGCCTTGAGACTGAAGTCTCAAGGCTTTATCTGGTCGGAGTGACGGGACTTGAACCCACGACCTCTTGCTCCCTAAGCAAGCACTCTAGCCACCTGAGCTACACCCCGATATAACTGTCACGAGCCTGTTCGGAAATCCTGGTCGGAGTGGCGGGACTCGAACCCACGGC
>JAGAXM010000023.1 GCA_017940895.1 Clostridiales bacterium
AGAAGTCAAGTGTTTTGTGAAGAAAAAGTCTTATTTTTCAAGGCTTTCGAGGCTTTTTGCACTCACAAGAAATCGTCACGTGTTTTGCTGATAAATGGTATAATTTGTTTGTGATACCTTTGAAACTGTGAATAGTAACAATTGCTTGTTGTCTTTCGACCTAGTCCCAATAATGGAATGCTTGGCAAGGTATAATCAACATACATTTGGAATAGCATATTTCTACCTCAAGAGGAGGGACTATATGGGAATGAAGGATAATGATAAAGATATAGGCGATATTGGCGATTTTCTTGAGACTCGTGATATCAAAAGTATGATCTATACGATCCGCGGTCAGCAGGTCATGATGGACAGTGATCTTGCGATGCTTTAACAGGTAGAAACAGGAGCTGTGAATCGCGCTGTAAAACGTAATAAGGAGCGATTCCCGGAAGATTTTTGTTTTCAACTGACTGAAGAAGAGTTTTTGAGATGCCAAACGGGCATCTCAAAAGATGAAGATACGGAAAGACGTGGTGGAAGGCGATATATGCCATATGTTTTTACAGAGCAGGGAGTGTCAATGCTTTCCGCAATACTTCGTAGTGATGTAGCGATCAGCGTTAGTATAGGTACTATGAGAGCTTTTGTTGAGATGCGACACTATATTGCTAATAATTCTCTTCTATTTGAGAAAGTATGCAATATTGTCAAAAGTAAACAGTCTTTAAGCAATTATTAATGTTCTTTTATAAATAAACATATTGATATCAACCATACCTCGTGATATGATGTATGACGTAACAAGAAGTATTGCGGAATGAGAGGTATGTATGAAGAAGATTTTCAAAGTTACCGGAAAAGTCTTACTGATCCTGTTGGCTGTAATAGCTGCATTTCTGTTGGTGATGTTTGTCTACAATCAGATCATGCTTAAGAAAGAAGCAGTGATCTTCGAGAATCCGCCTGTCGGTCAGCTCGTTGAAGTCGACGGGCACAATATGTGTATCTATACGGAAGGTGAGGGAGACCATACATTGGTATTCCTGTCAGGTTCCGGAATTTCCTCGCCCATATACGATTTCAAGTCACTGTACTCGTTGCTGTCGGACGATTACCGCATTGTTGTTGTAGAGAAATTCGGTTACGGCTTCAGTGACGTTGTCGAGGGTGAGCGGTCTATCAGCACTATCTTAAGACAGGATAGAGAAGCCCTTGCGCTGAGCGGCATAGAAGGTCCTTTTATTCTTTGTCCTCACTCGTTCTCGGCACTTGAGGCTTTAATGTGGGCACAGCAGTACCCGGATGAAGTCGAGGCTATCGTGGGACTTGATATGGCTGTCCCGCAGACTTATGAGAATTATGATCCCGATGGCCACTCTTATGATATGCAATATCTGCTCATCAAGGCTTTGCGCCTGTCCGGCATATGCAGACTGTTTCCCGATGACGTACTCCTGTATACGGAAGGATTGACGGAAGAAGATATTCAGACTTTCAGACAGATCATGTATGCGAGACTACTGAATGAAACCGTTTTGAATGAAGGTAATGATATCCCTGAGGTTTCCTCGCAGATCATGAATGCTCCGCAGCCTGATATTCCGATGCTGCTTTTCGTTGCGGACGGAGGCGAGGCGGATGTGGACCTGTGGCGCAGACAGACAAATGATTTCGTGCTGGAGCAGGTAAACGCAAGCGTAGTAGAACTCGACTGCGGTCACTTGGTTTATGACTTCGAGCAGGAAAGGATCGCCGCCGACATGAGAGTATTCATCGAAAACCTGGACGCATGAGGGAAGCCGCTTGTTGAAGATGAGCGCATACGTCAGGAGTGGTTTAATGCTACTTCCAATCTTGCCGATACCTTGCGCAGTCAATTGGTGCTGGTCGAGAATAGCGAGTTGTATTACACTTGATAAACATAAATAAATCAGTTCAAGGATTATGTCGTGCCAAGGCCGTTAATAGTATTGTTTACTGCGTTGAGTATATTCACGAATTCCGTTGCCTTCTTTACCGGCGGCAACGATAACGGCAGTGCGCATAATATTAACGGAACGACAATAGTTATCACTCTCTTTATAAGCGATGTCGAGTACGGGTGGGATATTAAAGCTCAGAGAGATGCCCAAAGGATCGATACCGTTAACGAGTATCTTGCCATGGCAGGAGATTATCTGGAAGAGCAGGTCGGAAGCTACGGCGGCGAGGCTGTTTTTATCACTGATTTCATAGCGAATGATGATCTTGCATATTATGTCCGTATTAACAGTAACATGGAGAATGACAGCAATTACGGTGCTAAAGAAGAAGCTGTGTGGGACAGTATTGATGAGTACATCGATGTTGAGGCATTAAAGACGAAATATCAGGCGGATAATGCGGTGTTCCTCGCGGTGTTTAATACCGAGGTTGATAATCCCGCGATAACCTGTACGCGTAACTGGTATCAGGGCATGGAGAGCGATAACGAGATCGTGTTCCTGTACTATATCGATTACGGGCAGGTTAATCCTCCTGCGGTATATGCGCACGAGATTCTGCACACGTTCTCGGCTCCCGATCTTTATACGACTGATCCGGACTTCGGAATAACATCGCGAAATCTGTCCGGACTGCAGGACAAGTATCCCAATGACATCATGCTTACATGTTCGGACTTAAGCACGGGCGAATATGTATATGATCGTATAACCAATGAGATTACCGAAGTTACGGCATCGTATATCGGATTGATCTGACAGCGTATTCTGGAATTTGATATAAATAAAACAGATACGACAGACTCATAACCTTTAGTTGCAGATAATGTGTATAGTTACTTTGCTGAAGGAGTAATTATGAAATACGGGATTTTGGATTATGAAGTCATAGGCACCGGCACACCTGTTCTTATCATCCACGGTTGGGGAATAAGTAAGATCACCATGAAGGGCGCTTTCGAGCCTGTCTTTACTGTGCTTGAAGGCTACCGGAGGTTCTATATCGATCTGCCGGGTATGGGTGATTCGGAACACGGCGATGTCAGAAATTCAGATGATATCCTTGAGCTTCTGCATGGCTTTGCGGTCGATGTGATTAAAGAGCCGTTTATTATTGCTGGTCAGTCGTATGGCGGGCTGCTTACAAGGGGGTTCGTGAACAAGTATCCTGAACTTATCAGGAAGATCATCCTTCTGGTGCCGTGCATTATTCCCGGCGTAAGACAGGGTCGCGTGGAGCCGCTTATAGTAGTTGAAAAGGACGACGACCTGCTGTCTTCGCTTTCTCAGGAAGAGCGCGAAAACTTTTCGCAGATGAACGTAGTTCTTACGAGACCTGTTTGGGAAAGATATAAGAAGTACCTTATGCCGGCGCTTGCGGCTGCTGATTGGGATTTTCTTAATAACGTGCTGGAGGGCAGCTTCTCATTCGATCCGGATTCACTTGATGAGCCGTGCATGGTCCCGACTCTTATCATTGCCGCCAAGCAGGATACGGAGGTCGGATACAAGGATCAGTTTGATCTGATGAAGATATATCCCAATTCCACTTACTGTGCCGTCGAGAATGCGGGGCACAATCTTCAGATAGAGCAGCCCGAGATCTTCGAAGGCATCGTAAAGGATTGGCTGCTTACTCATTAAGTCCGGAGGATACTGATAGCCTCGGTTGATGGTGTAGCCGTCGGATGTGCCGGACTGAAAGCATATTCGGATTCTGACGTGGAGATCAAGAGAGTCTGGGTGGATCCCGAATTCCGGGGTAATCAAATATCATCTGCCATGGTGGATGCGCTGGAACAAAGGGCAGCGGAACTCGGCTTCGGGCGTGCGATCCTCCAGACGCGTCCTCAGATGGAAGCGGCAGTCCATCTATACACCAAACGCGGCTACGAACTCATAGATAACTATCCTCCTTATGATAAACTCGAAGGAGCGATATGCTTCGCGAAAAGATTGTGATGATGAATCAAAGAGAATATATCGAATATGTAAGGAAGTTTGCTGAAGCCCACGGGAAGCACATCTGGCTGGGCGGTTCATTTCTTCGCGGTAATCCGACTGCTTTCTCGGACGTTGATATAAGTGTTCTGTTGGACAAAGATTCCCTGTGTACTTTTATTTACGGCTACGGAGAGCCTGTTTATCTTTCATATACAACTAATCCCGAAGGCATCATCATAGTCATATATGATGACGGGGTTGCCGTCGATCTTGAAGTGATCGATTCAGTAGAGGTGGCGGATGATTATTTCTTCCATATGGAAAGGATCAAAGATCGTGCATATTGCAGGAACAGCAGTGTTTGCAGGAAAGTCTGTCAGCGAATCGATCTTCCTTATCAGACCGCGCGTCTTTTTCACAGAAGTCTGATCAAATATCTGGGCGGTAAGAAGGAGCTTGGAGTAAGTGTCGCTAATGAGATTGCAGCGTTTCTGAAGTGCGGTTTTGAGGTTGCTCAGAACGACTATAAGAACGGGATTACACGCCTCATTGATCTTTACAACGATAAGTATCCACTGGATGAGAAATACCGCAATCTTTGTATTGGACTGATCCGCGAAGTTTGAATGTCCCCGGGAATGCCCCAAACCGCAGTTTTGTTATAATGGTTATCGGATACTGCGCGATTTGATCTGTTGGAACCGTTGATAAAGAGTTTGAAGAATAATTAGATTGGATCATAAGTACAGAATGGAAACGATAGAAATAAAAACACCGGAATTCAAACTTGAATTATCTCCCAAGGTTTATGATGGACCTTCGCCGTACAACATGATTTTGCTTGCGCGCGTAGAGAGCAGCAGTTTCTCTGTTTCTACAGAAATTGATACCGGGACATTGCAGTTTGATGAGTTTAAGCATCAGTTGATAATGATGTATAACAAGTTAAAAGGAACGGCGGAACTTACCGGTAATGATCACCAGAAAATCATCTTTGAGGCAACGCGTACAGGTCGCATAAAGATAAAAGGAACTTTGGGAAGATTTCTCCGCGAAGAAGATTATAAAGTGGATTTTGTCGTTGAGGTTGATCAGACGGATTTAAGCAAGTCCATGAGCAAGATTCAGAAGGATTATTGAATATATGAGCATAAGAACAAACTACGAGAAATGGTATGAGGGAGACGAATATTACTGGGGACTTGAACCAGGTAGTTTCCTTGAAGACCTGATAAACCTCTGCCCGCCGGATGCGAATAAGAAAGTTCTCGATATCGGCTGCGGTGAGGGGAAGGACGCCGTGTATATGGCTCAGAAAGGCTACGATGTTACGGCTTTTGATCTGACAGAGAACGGCATCAGAAAGACGATCGCTTCGGCGAAGACTAAAGAAGTTAAGCTCAACGCTTACGTTGATGACATCAACACGTTTACCGCGGATGAGCAGTTCGACATAATCTACTCCACGGGAACGGTGCAATACCTTTTCGAGGAGAACAAGGCGGGCTTCTTCGAGAAGCTTAATAAGATCACGCGGAAGAACGGCATAGTCTACATCAACGTGTTTGTCGAGAAGCCGTTTCTGGAGCTGCCGCCGGACTGGGATAAGGAAGAGAAGATGTGGAAGCCTGGCGAGTTGTTTACGTTCTTCGCGGACTGGAAAGTCGAAAAGATCAATGAGGTGATCTTCGAAGATAACAGCGGCGGCGTACCGCATTATCATTGTATGGATACGATCTTGTGCAGGAGAGTTGTATGATTCATCTTGAGACCGACAGGCTGATCTTGAGGGATTATTGTGCGAATGATTTTGATGAGTACTTCAGACTGATGTCTGATGAGAAGACCATGTACTATCTTCCGGAACTGAAGCAGACTGATATTGAATCTGCTAAAGAAAACTTCAATGAAGTGCTGAAGGACATGGAGCGCGAGACCCGGGAGTTCTGCTTTCTCTGCATGGAATCAAAGGAAACTCATGAGATTATAGGAAATGTCGGATATAACGTTACAGGACGCGCGCCGGAAGGAAAGACGGTGCACCTGGGTTATTTCTCTTATCCGAAGTTCTGGGGTAACGGATATATGCCCGAAGCGGTGAAGAGAGTTTTGGAATTCGCATTTACAGAGGATAATGTGTATAAAGTAACGACAGGCTGTCTTACTGAGAATGTAGGATCTGAACGCGTTATGCAGAAGAACGGAATGGTTAAGGAAGCCGAATTAAAAGATCATGAATGGCATGACGGCAAGCTGAAGACCAGAGTGGAATACCGGTTGTTAAAGGATGAATGGAATACAGTATGATCACATATGAAGACAAGATTACCGCAGAAGAGTTCCTTGCTTTAAGAGCACATGTCGGCTGGGTAGAGCTGCCGCTTGAGGAGGCGCGCGTATGCGTCGAAAAGGTGTACTTCATCGTATGCGCACGTGACGGGGAGAAAGCGATCGGTGTGGCGCGACTTATGTGGGACGGCGGCTACATGGCGTTCCTGTCGGATGTCATCGTTGATGAGAATTACAGGGGACTCGGTATAGGGCGTAAACTCGTTGAGTCTTGTATCGGGAAACTGCAGTCGGATCTCAAGCCGGGCTTCAAGGTTAAGATGACGTTGAATTCAGCCCCGGGCAAAGAGCCTTTCTATGAGAAGTTCGGATTCGAGGTTCGTCCCAACGATCACGCCGGCTGCTCTCTTGATAAGTGGATAACGGCTGAGAAATAAATTGAGAAAGAGGTCTGTATGAAGATATTGGTTTTGGGCGGGACGAGGTTCTTCGGTGTTCACATGGTAAACGACCTTATTGAGAAAGGTCATGAAGTTACCATAGCAACAAGAGGACAGGCGCCTGATGATTTCGGAGATTCTGTAATGAGGATTCGCCTCGACAGAACGGATGAGGACAGCATCAAAGCGATGATCTCCGACACACATTATGATGTGATCATTGATAAGATCGCTTACTGTTCTAATGATATCCGTAAACTTCTGGATAATGCCGACTGCGATAAGTATATCTACATGAGCAGCACTGCGGTCTATGATCCGCTTCACCCCGATACTAAGGAAGATGATTTTGACGGCAACAGCGGAGAACTCATCTGGTGCGACAGACCGGACTTCTCTTACGATGTGGTTAAGAGGCACGCAGAATTTGCCCTGTGGCAGAAGTATTCCGACAAGAAGTTTGTTGCCGTGAGATACCCTTTTGTAATAGGTAAAGATGATTACACCAAGCGCCTGTATTTCTATGTTGAGCATGTGTTAAAGCAGATGCCGATGAAGGTGGATAATCTTGATAATAAAATGTCTTTCATAAGATCTGACGAAGCGGGCAAGTTCATTTCTTTCCTTGTTGATAAAGACTTCACCGGTGCCGTTAACGGCTGCTCGCACGGCACTGTCAGTATAAAGGATATTCTTGAGTATATAGCGAAGGAGACCGGAATGAGCGCAGTCTTAAGTGACGACGGCGATCCCGCACCCTATAACGGTATGCCTGAATACAGTATCAATACTCAAAAAGCTGAATCACTCGGGTTCGAGTTCACTGATATCAACGACTGGATCTTCGGCTTACTCGATTACTATATCGACGTGGCTCACGAGGGTATGCTGGGACTTAACGGTATGATGGATTAATATACTATCTATCACGAAAGCCAATAAACAAATATCGAATAACAATAAAAATATCTTGCCTTTCGATTTGTGACGTGTTATTATGACGTCGCAAGGGAGGCAAGATTTTTTTGTGAGAAAGACTAAGGCGTTAATCCTGATAATTGCTGTTACGATCCTCGTTGTGACTGCATGCGGCGCGAGGGGCGATAAGCAAATTTCCGTAAGTCCTGTCGACCGTGCCGGAACCGTGTTAAGCTGCGGAACCGAATATGATGCAGAAGATCTTTTCGAGGCAGAAGGTGCAGGGGAGAACGCGAACTTCAGGTTATACGCGAAATGGATCGCAGTCCCTGATTATGAGATGTATGAGGGGATTGTGATCTCCGAGGACGGCAGGCACATTACGGTCGAAGAGGACCACGGGATTTTGTGGGTGCGCCTGTGCGTGTGGAATGAGGGCGAAGCGGGTTACGGCGGCATAAGCACGTTTACCGCTGATGTGGAATAAGGGACGGATATAGGAGGAGATATGAACAAGACAGTTAAGATTATTCTTACGGTTGTAACAGCAGGCGTTGTGATCTTCGGCGGGCTGATGGTCTACGGAGCCTGGGATTATGTTCACAGGTGCGTGCATATCGATGTCAAAGAGGAAGTAAGTTTCATAGACGAAGGACAGTCGTATGCGATAGAAGATCTGTTTAATGTCTACCGCGCTGACGAGACTTGTGAATACAGTCTTGATGTTACGTGGATGGACGGCAGCACGGAAGGGATAGAGGTTGCCCAAGATAACAGAAGTTTTACTGTAGTCGACGGCACGGGCGCGCTCTGCATATATGTGAGTGCGTGTAATTCAGACTCGCCCGAAGGAACGGGAGAGAGCAGAATAGTTGAAGTAGTAAGTGAGGAATAATAATGAACGGTTATGGTTTGGAAATGATATTAGGCTATTTTATTATGGCTTTCATTGTGATCCTTATTCCCGGCGGATGTACTGTGTGGAATATCATCAACTGCGTCAAGGGAAACAGGAAAAGCAGGCTGATAGCAAGTACGATATCTGTCTTTGTCGGCGGGTTCTTTTATCTCATTTTGCTGGCTTTCTTTGATCCCGCAGGCGACTGGTATGAGGCGGTTTATCCTGACCAGACGCATTACATGATCTCATCGGAATACAGTGCTTTCATTATTCTGCCGGCCATGATGGGCTTCCTCGGATTGTTGATCCTGCTGTACAGCAGACCCGAACATACGGCGCCGCTCGTGTCGGTGTTCTCGATCGCGTCTGTGATACTTCTTAATGTGATAAGTGTTGTATTTGCGATTCAGCTGTCGGCTAATTCGATCACGTATCTTCAGGTCTGTTTCTATATTTATCACTTCAATATCCTGCTAATATCTGTTGATGTGATCAGGACTCATATGAAGGCTCAGGCTGCGTATTTGGGCTCTCGTAAAGAGGACTTCGAGGACCGTAAGAATCTTATGTGGCTTTATATGAAAGTCACCAGGATGTCGCAGTATGCATTCCCTGTGTTTATGGCTCTGTTCGTGATCGTCGCGTTCTTTGAGATCTTCGCGGTCCTTGCGGGACAGGGGATAGATGCTCCGGTTAAGGCTTTTACCGACACTGCAGACTGGACGTTCTCGCAGCAGACTCCGCCTCCGCCGCTCGAATATGACGGTCATTATCTCTGCACTGTCGCGGCAGGCGGTCACAAGAGGGTTGTTAAGCCTATAAGGTTCGGCAGACGCCGCGGCGCGATTATTGTCGTTAACCGTCAGCTGTGCATAGCCAATGCTTTCGAGGAGTCGATCGCAGAGAGGTTCCCCAGGTTCCATAAGTGGATCCGCCATGTCTACGACACATACGGCTATCCTCTGTCTAATGTCATTACGACACAGGGCAGGGCTGACTTCGTGTACTTTGTTATGAAGCCGCTGGAGTGGGTGTTCCTGCTGTACCTCTATCTTACGGATACGCGCCCCGAGGCGAGGATAAACAGGCAGTATAAGCTGTAAGAAATTGCAACTTGTACATCCGAAAGTGCTGCTTGTGCAGATTCGGCTTCTTGGAGGTCCGGGGTTTGTTATGGTAATGCCATCAAAAGCAAAGAGGTATTATCAAAATGACAAAGACAAAAAGACGTTCTCTTACTCCCGAACAAAAGAAGCTTGATGTGAACCTGTGGATCATCGTACTTATCACCGCGGCAGCATATTGCTTCTACGGCGTGTTCGGAAGCCCTGTTATGGCTTTCTGTAAGGACAGCAGCATTTCGGTTTGGCCCAGACTCTTCGCCGCCGCAGCTATGGAATATGCGGTAGCAGGACTCGGCATCACTGTTGTATGTATCATCCGCAAGCTGTCTTTCATAAGCTTCGGACTGAAGGCGAAAAATGCAGTCAAGGCAATTGTCGGAACAGTAATCTGCTTCATCCCTTATATCGCTTACATCGTTCTTTCCGGACAGTTCGAAGGATATGAGCCTTTAAGCATTATGGTTACGCCCGATCTGTATAAGGCAGGGCTCATTACTGCAATCTTAGGTACTCTGGTCGTCGCGGTAGTATGGGGCTTCTTCGAAGGCTTCAACTATGCGGTGATCGCTGAGTTCATCTCAAGAAGATATCCCGTGAAGAGCAGGTTCTTCGACTGGGGAGCCCTTGTCTGCACACTGATGGGCATCATGTTCCACCCCATCCATTTCGATACGCTCGGCATGATCGACTTCATAACCACATTCATCGCTCTGTACGGCATGCTGATGGTTCGTAAGCACACTAAGAATTCATGGGGATGCGTATTTGCATTCCTCTGTATCTGGAATGCGCTCTGAGAGTTTATGTGAGATTTAATTCATCAGTATGTTAAGGCTGCTTATTACCGCGATCATCCCGAGAAGGACCGCCGTTCGCGGAAATAATACTTAACTTCGGGACGGAGCTTTTTACTGCAGACGGCCTTTTTCTGTTAGAATTATAAAAATAATTTTATCGGGGGAGGCTGTATGAGAAGGCTTTTCGCGGGGTTGCTTACGCTTGTTATGGCAGTTACTGTCTGCGGGTGCTTCGGGTCAGGGTCGGTAAGTTCGAAGCAGCTTACGACGTATTTCGATGATGCTCCTGAGGCAGTCTCAGCGAGATTCTTCGTGTACCCGGAGGGTTCCGATAAGTATTATATCGAGGAGCTTCCGGAGGACCGTCTTGATGAACTTGTCGATGCACTGGATGCGACGCCGCTTCGCAAGCATGCGGGGCATACGGATTATTTCTATCGCGATTTTTACGGGATCGAGCTGGAGCTTGAGGACGGAACGTACCTGATATATGACTGCACGTGTTTGTCCCACACAAGGAACCCGTTTGATGCGGAAGACAAAAACGATGATACAATAGAAAGAGCGTATCTCGAGGATGCGGACAAGAACTTCTGGGACAGGATGGAGGAGTTCTTCCCGTCGCTTGAAGAATACGGGTCGGAAGTGGGATACGGCTGGTAAAAGCGAAAAGGAATAAGGGAAAATGGAAAGATCAAAATTCATGTTGTACGCGACCTTGGTTACGGCGCTTCTGGTCGTCGTTGTCATCGTCATCGCGGTGAAGGGCGTAGGAAGTGTTGTTCCGACGACTCTGGAGGATCAGTGGGAGTACACGCGCGAGTATACCGATAAGGTAAATGACAGAAATTACGACATCATGTTCTTCAGGACGGTGCCGAACGGTCCGGATAATCTTCGCGCCCGCGAAGTATATACGCTCGACCCGCAGGGACTGAATGTGCCGGGTTCTTCTTACAGCGGACATATGCTGATTCTTAATGATGTCAGCGGTAATCTGTTCCTGTCAGAAAGCGACCTTGCTTCGATACATGATCTGCTTGTGAATTACGGCTACACTGTCGTATATCTGGGTACGAATCAGATGCAGCAGCTTGTTGATGCGGATATTATTTCTTCGCTTCCGCCTGAAGGATGTGCGAGCGTAATAGTCTGGTATGACCACAGCGGTGTGCGCAGCACGCGTAACGGAATTGCCGATGATCCGCAGAAGCTGATGCCGCTTGTCGAGCAGCAGATAAGACCCGAGCAGGTGCCGGTGTTCACTCTTATCATGGAACTCGGTACGATGGATCTTTACTGGTCTTAAATTCTGTCATGTATTGGTAATACGAATTAATCTTCCGGTAAAAGTAAGACCCCCTCGATTCGCTATAATTAAAGTAGCTTGCAGCGAATCCGGGGGGATTTATTATGAAGAATTTACGTATCATGTCAATATTGCTGGCAGCTGCGATGGTAACTTCCGTTGCTGCCGGCTGTAAGAAAGAAGAATCAGAGGAGCCGCTCGTTATCTATTACAGCGGAGAGCAGCAGGAAGGTGCTGTAGTTACACTTCAAACCGGTGAGACTGGAAGCTCGGCTGCAGCTCAGACCGAGCCGCTCGCTCCGATCATAGCCGACCGTACACAGACAACAGAGACCTCTGCTTTGCCTTCTTTGGAGTCACAGGAGTCCGAGACTTCCCAGACTGATCCTGCTTCGGAGGAGACTGCCGCAACCACTACCGCAGCGGCTGCCGAGACTCAGCAGGGCGGAGATCAGGGCGCTGCAGCTGCTTCTGCCGATGTTCCCGTTATCTCGGGCGGGTCGCATATCTACGATAATGCAGGTGTAATTGCTGATGAGGGTTCTGTTAATTCGGCGATGACTTCGTTCGAGAGCAGCACGGGTGTAAGCCCGGCTATCTTTACTATAAACAATCAGCTTTCCGGCGATGACTTCAGACAGTATGCGCGTGACCTGTATTCGACCAACTTCAGTGATCAGGATCACGTAGTGGTTGTATATCAGCTGACTCCTCAGGGAACATGGTCCTGGACTTGCGTATTCGGAAGTAATACAGGCACAGTATTTGATCAGGATACGATCAATACTTTCCAGTCCGATCTGACCAACGCTTTCTCGAGCAGCAACGTAGATACAGCTCTGGTTACAACGTTCAATAACGCTCAGCCCTCGAACTGATCATCGTAGTATTCGTCCCAGATTCCAGGATTTTCGGTTTGAAAGCCGTTTTTTATGGAATGGTTGTATGGAATTTCTGACGTTCCTTCGATTATCCGAGTCGCGATCTTCTCAATAGCCATGTCTATCTCGAACTTGAGAAGGTCGCTGTCGAAGCTGTGGCTGTTTTTGGTGCGGTAAATGATTACGTCATCAAAGAGATTAAATCCTGCCTGATAATACTTGTATTCTCGGTTTATGGACTCTTTACGGTATTCGGGATCTCCCATCTTTCCGTCTGTCTCGAGCATGAGTGCGCATTGGATAAAGGGAACGTGAAAAGTTACGTCCGGGTAGAATCTCTTACCGTTTATGTTGACATAAACTTCAGTCTTCCATTCGAATCCCATTTTTTCTATCTCTTTGACAGCAAGCAATTCATTCTTTGATCTCATGATCTGTCCGTTATATTCTATCGGATCTTTATTCTCGAATGTATTCTTGTTAGGTCTTGCATTCTTAAAGAACTCCGGCGTTAATCCGCTAAGCAGATTCTGATCCAGAGGAAACTTTATAATCGTCGGAGAACCCGCATAATAGGTCTTCCACTCGTTCATGAGTTTATCGTACTCTGCTTTAGCGTTTTGATATTGCGAGATTAGTTTCAGATACTTGGCGCCTTTTTTGCTGTCAGTGTAGAGGCGGCGTTCCTTTTTGGAACTGATATCAGGTCTTTCCGGATCGCGTGAAATGAAAACAACTTGACGTTGACTGTATGTGCCTACTCTGCCTTTAGGAAGTGTTTGGAGCAGATACTTAGCATAAGATATCTTAAGTTGTAGTGTGTTCCTCAGAGTCATATTACGAGTGTAGCAGGGGAAGAGCCCCGATTTTTCGACAATTATCGACAATTTTCGACAAAAAACGACAAAGCTCTGGAGTAGAAATTCCAGGATTTTTGCTTTGAAAACGAGTTTTTATGGAACGCTTTCTGGAATATTTACTTCTAGTAGTGATTAGAGGGCTCGAATCCTGTGCAAAATCACAATTCCATTAATATACACGAGTGTTAAAATACACTCTGTTTTGAAAGGAATGTGATTATGGCTAAGAAGAAGAGACCGTTTTTCTCGCATTACGCGAAGATATTCAGAAATGAGTTCAAAGGATATAACAGCAAGTTCTTTATCAACGACCTGACTGCAGGTATCACTGTAGGTGCGGTGGCGCTCCCTCTCGCGTTGGCATTCGGTGCGGCGAGTGTAGATCAGGATCATCTTGCTGTCGGAATCGCGGGCGGTCTTATCACTGCTATTATCGCGGGCTTGATCTCCGGACTTCTCGGAGGCGGTTCGTTCCAGATCTCCGGTCCTACGGGAGCCATGGCGGTCATCCTCGGCACTATAGTCTCAGGTGAGTACGGTCTCCAGGGCATGTTCATGGCGACATTCATCTCGGGTATCGTGCTCCTGGTAGCAGGACTTTTAAGATTCGGTCGATTCGTTCAGTTTATCCCCAAGCCGGTAGTCACGGGCTTCACCTCGGGTATCGCTCTCGTTATCGCGATCGGTCAGCTCGGCAACGCATTCGGTGTTAATGCGGCAGGCGAGGGCACGATCGGCAAGGTCATGACATTCATAAGCAATATCAAAGATACGAGCCTGCCGACACTCGGTGTTGCTGCACTCGTAGTAGTTATCATGGCTCTCTACCCCAAGAAGCTCAGCAAGTACGTTCCTGCTTCACTCGTAGCCATCATCATCGCTACGGCAGTTGTAAAGATCACAAACCTCGACGTTAAGACGATCGGTTCCATCCCGAGTTCACTTATCAACTCCGAGGTTCTTAATATCACGGCAGTAGACATCCCGATGCTCAGCTCCATCGCCAAGTATTCGATCACCATCGCGCTCCTCGGCATGATCGAGAGCCTTCTGTGCGGTACTGCAGCGGCTTCCATGAAGAAGGAGAAGTTCGACTCCAATGTCGAGCTCATCGCTCAGGGTATCGCTAACATGGCAGTTCCTTTCGCAGGCGGCGTGCCTTCTACGGCTGCTATCGCCAGAACTTCCGTTGCCATCAAGAGCGGCTGCAGAACAAGACTTACATCCGTGTTCCAGTCGATCTTCCTTATCCTTTGCATGTTTGTACTCGCTCCTCTTATCGGCATGGTACCATACTCCGCTCTCGCAGGCGTACTCTTCATGACCGCATACAAGATGAACGACATCAAGACGATCAAGGGATACTTCACACACGGACTCAAGGATGCGATCGCTCTGTGCTTCGTCACAATGGCGGCTACAGTCGTGCTCGACCTGACATATGCGATCGTAATCGGCGTCGCGCTCTCCATGATCATCACGATCAGCAAGCTCGCCGACATCAACGTTAACATAGAGGAAGAGACTCTCATCGAGGATAAGGATGCAGCCATCGTTTACAGCGTTGGAGCATACTTCTTCGCCAACGGCAAGCAGCTTAAGAAAGCCATCGAAAAGTGTGAGAAGCACTACGAGACTTACATTCTCTCCTTCAGAGGCGTTGTCTTCGTAGACATTTCAGCAGAGACGGAATTCCTTGAAGCAATCGAATATATTAAGAGTCTCGGCTCCGACTTCTGCTTCGTAGGCTTAAACAGCGACATCAACAGCGCTCTCGAGAAGATCGGCTTCCAGGAGACTGTCGGTCGCGAGCACTTCTATCCCAACCTCGAGGACTGCGTAGCAGCAAAGAGAAATAGGTCTTAACCGCCCATTATCCCTTTGTCGCCGAGAGTTACGACTATCATCGCGATCTCGCCGATAATCATTATCACGCATATGGCAGCGGCAAAGAAGAATATTCTCTTGTTGTTTCTCTCGCTCCACATAAACTCGGAAGGGTCTTCCGGATCGATATTGATCGTGACGGTGGAATCTATTGCAGGAATTTTTGTTTTATTCGCGTAGTTTCCGTCATATGCAAGATATTCGCGTCCGTTATAGGTGTACTTAAATACAGGTGTTCTGGTAGTGTGATGGTCGGATATTGTGATGCTGTGACCTACACATAGAGCGTTGACTTCAGATGTCATAAGACGGGGTCTGACGATCAGCCTGTTATAAGCTATGATCAAAGCTGTTACAGTGAAGCCAAAGAACAATGAGATGAAGCCTACGATAAAGGACGCAAGTCCCACTTTGGTTACCAGGTAAGTGATACCGCCCGCGGCAAGTCCCAATAAGGCTGATATGCCAAGACCGATTCCCAAAGTCTTCGAATCCTTGCCTGATGGCGGATATACGATCTCGCTTTTAAGTCTTATCTGGTCCTGAAGCATGTTAATCAACGTCATAAGGTCAGGTTTGTGCGGTGCATCCCAGAAAACCTGGCCTCTGTATCTTGGATCATAAATCATAGTGCTATCCCTCCTTATATCGTGAGTATAGCAAATGTATATTATTAAATGATTTAAGAATTGGTTAAGGGATAAAAGTAACGTTTTTATGAATACAAACAAATTCTCATTTTTTTATTATATAATTGGTAAGTAATCTAAAAACCTAACAAAGGGGAGATAAATACTATGGAATTTAAGACAACTAAGGAAGACACCAAGCTTACAGTTGCTATCGAGGGTCGTCTTGATACTCTCTCTGCACCTGATCTCGAGAAGGGTCTTGAGCCTGAACTCGCAGGTATCACAGATCTCGTACTCGACCTTAAGGATCTCGAGTACATCTCATCCGCAGGACTCCGTGTTCTTCTCGGACTTGCACAGGTTATGGAGAAGCAGGGTGATATGAAGGTTATCAACCCCGGCGATGCTGTTATGGATGTATTCAGCGTTACAGGCTTCGACGATATCCTTAACATCGAGTAATCTGAAGCTTAACAAGTGAATTTAAGACTGCCTCTGACGTAAGCCGGAGGCAGTTTTATTATGCGTTTTATGCTTTGCTTAACTTGCGCTCTACCTTGATCCTGGTCTGGTTCATGCCGAGGGTGTAGTTATACTCTACCGAGCTTGCCGCCTTACGGAGCACCGCCATGCTTGAGAAATCATTCTTGTTCTCGGGCATTGATGAGAGGTCGTAAGCCTTGCCGATGCTTCTGAAGTCCATGAGAACATATCCCGGGAATATCTTCAGGATAATGTCTATGCTGTGAACCTCGGTATCCTTGCTGTTCTCGAGTGTGTAAACACTCATCTCCTCGGATACGAGTGCGGTCATCGTCGTCAGCCTCGGCTCGAGTTCATTGGCTTCGCAGAAGCTCTGGATATTGTCTGCAAGCTGGGATATATCCTCGCGGCTCATCATGATGGTGCAGTCGAAGACGGGGATATTAGTATCCTCCTTCTCGATTAGCATGAATCTGCTGTATTTACCTCCGGAACGCGCGCTGATGCGAAGATTGATGATAAGGATTACCAACAACATGAGTGCGGGCAGGAGCGCGAATGCCTCCCACAGACCGTTAATGCCGTGGATATTTGTAAGTATCAGCGACAGCGGGATTATGCCGAGGAAGCCGTCTACAAGGCTTATCATAAAGGCATAGATCTTGCGCCCGATAACAGGGAAGAGGCACATGTACATGAGTATGAAGCCTCTCGTGACGAACGATATGGAGAAGATTCGAAGACCGGTCATCGCGGGCGCGACCATGTCTCCCTCTACGTTATACATATTAAGCACGATCTGCGGGAACGCCTCGAAAAAAACAAGAGCGATCAGGTTCGCGGAGAACTGTACCGCCATGGCGGTTCTCATGAGGATACGGATGCCCGCGAAGTCACGTTGACCATACAGGGACGCCGACATCGGGATCGTGGCGTCGATGACGCCGCCAATGAGGATGGATACCATGGATACAGCCTGCATGCATACGGAGAATGTCGTGACTCCCGACATGCCCGCGAGACTGAATGCGAGGCTGTTAACGAAAGCAATCTTAATGCAGTAACCGATCTGATTCATCGCTGAGGAAAGACCGGTGGAGAAGGTCTCGAACAGGATCTTAAACTCGCCCGGCGCTACCTTGGCAAGAGGCAGGCTGACCTTCTTCGTGAAGTGGAAGAACAATACGATGATAAATCCTGCCGCATAGCCCGTAAGAGTCGCGAAAGCTGCGCCTTCAAGACCCATTCCGCAGATGCCGATATAGACATAATCCATCAGAAGATTAATAACATTGGCGGTTATATTAATGAATGTTCCTTTGCCGGGACATCCGAATGCGGGCATGAAGTAGATGATAACCTGAACCGGAATGATCACGACTGCCGAGAAGATAAGACCTTTTACATAAGGGATGAACTCGGGATAATACTCGGGTGCTTTGCACATAGAAGCGGTCATGGGATTTAAGAATAATATGCCGCCCAGAAGTATTATCACTGACACGATCGAAGCGGTGATAAGTGTTACCGAGAATACGGAATCAGCCTTCTTGATGTCATGGCGGCCCGAACATATCGCATACAGTGCGGATCCGCCGATGCCAAGAAGCGTATAGACGACACCGTAAGCGGTAACGAGCGGAGAAGCCATGGTGATAAGGCTCATCGCATCGGAATTGATCAGATTGGAAACGATAAGGCTGTCTACGAACTCGTTCAGAGACATAGCCATAATACTCATTACGGTAGGGAGCAGGAAGGTGAAGAATCTTACCTTCAGAATACTTCCGTTACGCTTGTTGTTCATCGGACGGATACTCCGACTACATACTTTCTGCCGCCGATCTCGACCGAATCCGCTTCCATGTCTTTAATCTTAAGAAGCAGCTTGGCGCCTTCTTCCTTATATGTCAGGTATTCGTAGGTGTTGTCCGGGATGATGACCGTGCCGCCGGGCTTTACCTTATCTATCGTATCGAAGATGAGCTTTAAGCACTGCGCTTCTTTAAGCCCCAGGAACGAATGGCTGTAGCCGAGGATCACGTAATCAAAGCCCTTGTGGGCATCTCTTATCGTATCGGGAGTTACGACCATCATGCCTTCCTTATCCTTCGCTTCGTCACATGCGGCAAGAACCGCTCCGTGACACTCGAAATCTTCGGTGATCACATCGATATCGTTCTCCGGAATGTTCTCGTTCTTAAGCCATCTTCTTGACATGCCGTCGTTAAATACGAATGCGAAATAATTATCCTCGATGAACTTAAGCATCTCGAGATCCTTCATTACTACGGATTCGTCGTCATCCATAAGGTAGATCGTGCCGCCGGAAGTGTCGAGATCCTGCGTCTTCTCGTAGATAACGGGAAGAATGGTATCGCTTATCTGGGTTATATAAGTGCTCTTAAGCTGGTCTGCGATTATCTTGATGGTGTAGTCGTCAACCTCGAGAAGGCGGGGGACCTTTATCATCTTAAGTGCATATTTACGAAGCGGCTTATACGGCTTGTTCATGTTCTTCTTGAATGATTCGGGATCAAGATAAGCATCGAGCATAGTATCGGTCTCATGCTGACCGAATGCCATATCGAGGAACTCCGCGGGCATTGAACCGCCCATGGGTCTGCAGTTGACCTCTACGAGTATCGGTCCTTTATCGTCGATATAGTATTCACCGTGAATAACGCCGTACTTGAATCCAATCGCATCCGCGACCTTAAGAGCATAATCAACAAGCTTCCTGTGCTCATCTTCAAGCACCATGACGTTCTCTTCCCAGTCGTAGATATAACCGCCTTCGCTTGTTCTGGTCTTGTGGTATCTCGTGATGGAATTAACCTTGTGAAGTCCGTTGCTTGATGCCGTGTTAACCACATATTCGGTTCCGGTTATACGCTCCTGAATAAGAACGTGAGTAATATGTTTGCCGAAGATGTCATTGCTTGTAAGAAGCTTGTTGACTGCATTTCGAACTTCATCGGTGTTGTCGCACAGGTAAAGACCCTGGCTGCTCGCACTTCTTACGGGCTTTACTACAGCGGTCTCGAGACCGTTCTCCTTACAGAAAGCCACAGCTTCTTCGGCGGAGGTGACGGTCTTGCCTTTGATATAGCGAAGTCCTGCATTCTTCAGGGCTTCGTGCATGGCATCTTTACGTGTCATCGCGGCGATATTCTTATACGGGTTGCCCGTAAGTCCCAAGTCCTCGGAAAGTCTTGTGGCGAGCTCGACCGCGCCCTCGAATCCGGGAACAATGATCAGCGGATCGTATTTCCTGACCATCTCCAACGTCTCCTCATATTCGTAGGAAGCCTTAAAGATCTCGGGCTTATGGTAGAGAATACGGTAATATCCCTGACGGTATTCATCGATATCCTTGGAATCTCCGGGGAGTTCCATGACGACAGGTCTGCAGCCTCTTCTGACTGCGTCTTCCACGAGATTATAGCCGGTAGACACCGCCTCAATGATGATGATATTACGCATGATGCTATTATAACACTCGAAAATACTTATAATATTAAATAATAATTAAGGTATAATGTTCGTATTATGAGGAAAGAAGGCAGAAGTAATTAGGATGCGAGAATTAAAGATTGCGGCTTTGAACGAGAATCTGCCGGAAGTACTTAAGTTTATCGGCGAGTCTCTTGAGAATGCCGGATGTAAACCTGCCGACAGCACACGTATCGAAGTGGCTGTTGAAGAGATATTCAGTAATATTGCCAATTATGCATATAATCCCGAGACAGGATCGGCTACGGTCAGCGTGGAACTGTCAGAGAATCCGTTAAAGGTGATCATCAGTTTCGCTGATAACGGAACGCCTTATAATCCGCTAGCCAAGGAAGATCCGAATCTGAATCTGGCGGTTTCAGAGCGTAAGCGCGGCGGACTCGGAATCTTTATGACCAAGAAATTCATGGATAAAGTATCTTACGAATATAAAGACGGTATGAATATCCTGACTATAGAGAAGTTGTTCTGATATGGAGAATAAGCGCAGATTCGAATATATTACCGATGCCAAGACCGCTGCGGTCATACTGGTTGTATTGCTTCACTGCATGCTTTTCTTCGCGACTGAAGATTACTACACGGAGAGAGCTCCGTATTCGAGCGGTACTGTGGAGTATTTAAGCAATATTCTTAATTCGTCTCTGGTATCGAGCCTCGTGTGCTGCTCCGGGTTTCTTTTCGCGCACAGTGTGCTTGCCAAGGGAAGAACCGCGGGTGCTCTTGTTAAGTCGAGAACGAAGAGGCTTCTTCTTCGCTATTATCTTTACGGTGCGCTCTGGCTGGTGCCTCTTTATACGCTGTTTGACATCAGCTGCTGGGGCAGGGAATACGGCGCTTCCTGGCTGGAATCGTACAAGTCCATGGCGCTCGGCGTGTTCTCGGATCATCTGTGGTATCTGCTGATGCTTTACTGGGTATCACTGATATTCATTCTTATGATCCCTCTGATCCGTAAGGATCTGCTCGCAGTCGTGGGGCTGATCGCGGTCGGACTGGCAGTCGTCATCGAGCTGTTCTGCACATTCGAATACTTTAAGATAGGTCAGATATCCACATATCTGCCGTGCTTCTTTATCGGTGTGTGCTTCTACAGGTTCAGGGACAAGATAGAGGGAATCCCGACTCCCGTTCTGTGGGTGCTGACTGGTTGTTTCTTTGTCACGACTCTTTTCTACCAGCGTGTGGCAGATATCCACTTCTCGCTGTACTGGCTGTTTAAGGCGTTCGGAGCGGTGTTTATGGTACTTCTGTTTATGGGCTTGGACAGGATCCCTGCGCTTGCGAAAGCAAGGGAAGTCAAGGTTATAAGCTTTGCAAGACAGAACAGCCTGACGCTGTATCTTCTGAATTGCCCGTTTATTTACATTTATTTCAGACTTCTTGCACCTTTGACGGAGGATAATATAATTATCTGCGTTCTTGCCAACTTTGTTTTGTCCATGATGAGTTTACTTATTATGGCTTGGCTAATAAAATTATGTAAGACGCGGGTTTTAAGAGTAATTAAGCATGAGCAGACTTGATAAGAAGAGAAAAGGAATAGTAAAGCAGATCACTTATCCGGTATTTATCATATCGGTAATCATTATTGTGATCGCAGTTATTACATTCGTCCTCTTTAATATGACTGTTCTTCTGAACCAGAGATTTGAATATACGACTCAGATCGCGGGTGAGGTCGTTACGACCATTGAGGATTATAAGAGCCTGGATTTCCTTGTTCCTTATTGGCATGACCATTACGATGAGATGGAGTTCTTCTACGGCAACCGCGAGATCCTTATCGATAAGGAGAGTGAACTCGCTGAACTGATCCCCGATTATTCTGACGAGGAGCATGTTACCGTTGAGCAGGTTCTTGCGTTGGACGAAGACGGACAGAGGTTGTTCGCTGAAGTTTGTTATTATCAGCTGTGCGAAGACTTCGACAGGATCAAGCGTTCGTATGGTCCTTTGTTCCTTTACAGCTTCAGCATTGACGGAGATAATCAGTTCTTCTATATCACAGGTACCAAAGAGGATGAGTTAAGAGAGAGTTCAGGCGGCGAGATATTCGAGCTCGGATGCACATATCCTTATCAGGCGGGCCGTTACCCCACTCTCGACAGTCTGATAGCGACGGGCGAACCTGCAGACAGGATCGAGCTGTCGCTTAACAAAGATGCCGACAGGACTGCGGTTCATGTGTTTGCTCCCGTAACGTGTAACGGTCAGATGGTTATGATCGTGGGCGTATCCACCGATTGGGCTGACCTTATCGATTACACCCTCGGCCTGACCGAGTTCCTCGCAGGATTCATAATTGTTCTCGTTGCATCACTGACATTGATGTTCTTCAGACTGCTCCGTAAATATGCCGTATCGCCGCTGTTCAAGGAGCGTGACATCATTAAGACTTATGAGCAGGATAAGAATTCTGCCAAAGCTGTTCCCGAACTTAAGAAGATCGATTCCGACAACGAGATTGAGGAACTCGCGGATGCGTTCTCGTCGATGCTTGTAGAGATCGAGCGTTATATGGAAGAGACACAGAAGACTGCTGTCGAGAAGGAGAGACTCGGAGCGGAGCTCAGCATGGCGGCGTCCATTCAGGAGAGCCAGCTGCCGAGCAAATTCCCGGCTTTCCCCGATCGCAAGGACTTCGATATATATGCTTCGATGGATCCTGCCAAGGAGGTCGGAGGAGACTTCTACGACTTCTTCCTTGTCGATGAGGATCACATTGCCATGGTTATGGCTGATGTATCCGGTAAGGGTATTCCGGCATCTCTGTTCATGATGATCAGTAAGCTCCTTCTCCAGAGCCGTATCATGATGGGCGAGAGCCCTGCAGAGGCACTTTCCAATACGAACAGCCAGCTTATGCAGAATAATGAGGTGCATCAGTTTGTTACCGTCTGGCTTGCGGTATTCGACCTTAAGACAGGTAAGGGTATTGCGGCGAACGCAGGTCATGAGCACCCTGTTATCAGAAGAGCGGGCGGAAAGTATGAGCTTGTCGAGTATAAGCACTCTCCGCCGGTTGCAACGATGCGTAAGCTTAAGTTCAGGGATCACGAGTTCGAGCTGAACCCGGGCGATTCGCTGTTCGTATATACAGACGGTGTTCCCGAGGCTACCAACAGCGATAATGAGCTGTTCGGAACCGAGAGGATGCTCGAGGCTCTTAACAAGGATTCTTATGCTTCGTGCGAGGCTGTTCTTAAGAACGTAAGCGAGGGTATCGACGAGTTCGTCGCCGGTGCCGAGCAGTTCGACGATATAACGATGCTTTGCTTCAAGTATTTCGGAAATAAGTAAAAGTAATGACACTTCAGCAGATACACTACGCGCTTACGATAGAAGAATGCGGCTCGATGAACAAGGCGGCGGAGAAGCTGTTCATGGTGCAGTCCGCGCTCACGGCGTCCATGAAGGAGCTCGAAAAGGAGGTCGGCATCACGATCTTCGTAAGAGGCCCTAAGGGCGTCACGCCGACACCGGAGGGAAGAGAGTTCCTTAATGATATAAGAGGTCTTGAGGGGCACTACTACACGCTCGTACATAAGTATGAGGGTGACGGCAACTACAAGCGCAAGTTCGCGGTATCCACGCAGCACTATTCTTTCGCGGTAAACGCTTTCATCAAGATGGCGAAGCAGTATGACGTTAATGAGTTTGATTTCGCTGTGCGGGAGACTAGGACGCGTGATGTTATAGAGGATGTGGGTGCGCTTCGAAGCGAGATCGGCATCCTGTATCTGTCTTCCAAGAACGAGAGAATTTTAAGAAAACTCATGGATGAGCATGAGCTCGTGTTCACGCCTCTTATAAGCTGCGACGCGTATGTTTATCTCGCGGAGGACCATCCGCTGGCATCTAAGAAGAATATTAAGTTCAAGGACTTGGAGCCGTATCCGTGTCTCATGTTCGAGCAGGGAGAGGATAAGTATTATTTCTCGGAGGAGATCCTGTCCGAGTACGAGTACCCGCGTACGATCAAGTGTAACGACCGAGCGACTATGCTTAACATGATGCAGGGAATGCACGGTTACACGCTGTGTTCGGGTATTATCTCCGATGACATCAACGGCGACGGGTATAAAGCGATACCGTTCAAGGCTGATAAGGATCACCCGAATTCGGCGATGCAGATCGGATATATAACCAAGAAGAATAATGTCCTGAGTGAGCCGGGACGGCGGTATATAGATGAATTAAAGAAGTTCTTACAGGGTATGGAGGGGTTATCAAACTAATTGATAACCCTTTATCATTATTCGGAATTATTCAAGCGTGAATTGATATGTCATACTTGGGTCATCAAAAACAAAAACACATGACCAAAGGAGATCAAAAACATGGCATACAAGTTCGAAACATTACAGTTACACGTAGGACAGGAGAAGCCCGATTCCGCATCAGATGCAAGAGCGGTGCCGATCTATCAGACAACATCTTATGTCTTCCATGACAGTGAGGACGCAGAAGCAAGATTCAACTTGAGAGCAGGCGGCAACATTTACGGAAGACTTACAAACTCCACTCAGGGAGTTCTCGAAGAGAGAATCGCAGCTCTTGAAGGCGGATCCGCAGCTTTGGCAGTAGCTTCCGGTGCAGCATCCATCGCTTACACTATACAGGCTCTTGCTGCAAACGGCGGCCACATCGTAGCTCAGAAGACTATCTACGGCGGTTCCTTTAACCTCCTCGCACACACACTTCCCCAGTATGGTATCGAGACTACTTTCGTAGATGCACATAACCTCGCTGAAGTAGAAGGCGCTATCAAGGAAAACACCCGCGCTATCTATCTTGAGACACTGGGTAACCCTAATAGTGATATCCCTGATATTGACGCAATATCAGCTATCGCTCACAAGCACGGACTGCCCGTAGTAGTTGATAACACATTCGGTACACCTTACCTCATCAGACCTTTCGAGCACGGTGCAGATATCGTAGTTCATTCTGCTACTAAGTTTATCGGCGGTCACGGTACTACACTCGGCGGTATCATCGTTGAGTCCGGAAAGTTCAACTGGAAGGAGAGTGGCAAGTATCCGAACATCGCTGAGCCTAACCCTTCTTACCACGGCGTATCTTTCTATGACGCAGTAGGCCCCGCAGCATTCGTAACTTATATCCGTGCTATCATTCTTCGTGACACCGGTGCAGCTATCTCACCCTTCAATGCTTTCCTTCTCCTTCAGGGTGTAGAGACATTGTCCCTGAGACTTGACCGTCACGTTGAGAACACAAAGAAGGTTATCGAATTCCTGAATAACCATCCTAAGGTTGCTAAGGTAAATCACCCTTCACTGCCTGATCATCCTGATCACGAAGTATATAACAGATACTTCCCGAACGGTGCAGGTTCCATCTTCACATTCGATATCAAGGGCGGCAAGGAAGAAGCATTCAAGTTCATCGACAGCCTCGAGATCTTCTCGCTTCTTGCTAACGTAGCTGATGTTAAGTCTCTCGTAATCCACCCTTACTCAACAACTCACTCACAGCTTTCCGCTGAGGAGCTCGCAAGTGTAGGTATCTCCGAGAGCACGATCCGTCTGTCAATCGGTACAGAGCACATCGATGACATCATCGCTGACCTCGAGAAGGGCTTTGCAGCAATTTAAGTTACCTCATAATTTAAGTATTAAGTAGAAAGATCACTCCTGATCGATAAATCACAATAACTGCCGGAAGGCCCGCGGATCTCATTAGTCCGACGGGCGCCGGCAGTTTCTGAGTTTGACACATACTTTTTTCTGAAGTATTATCGCAGGGCAAACGACAAAAGGAGGACACGTCATGGAATTCGATGATTCAACTTACCGAAGTACCAATAACGGAATTCTGCATGGCGTATCCGAAGTAAAGTAAGATCGTTTTTTACGGCGCGCCTGCAGTTTTCTGCTGTTGGAATAAATTTCCAAAGGAGTGAAGCTTATGGCGGTGCACGATGTAACCATCGAGAAGACTATTAGGGCGCTTCTCGATGATAAGAAATACCAGACACTTAAAGATATATTAGTCACGATGGAGCCTACGGATATCGTAGCTGTCTTCGAGGAGCTTGAAGAGGAGCGTATGCCGTTGCTCTTCAGGCTTCTGCCCAAGGAGACGGCTGCAGAAGTTTTCGCGGAGCTCGATCCGGATTGGCAGGAGCTTCTGATCAAGGGCTTCTCCGATACGGAGCTTAAAGAGGTCGTTGACGAGCTCTATGTAGATGATGCTGCGGATCTCGTTGATGAGATGCCTGCGAATGTAGTTAAGAGGATCCTTGCCCAGGCCGATCCCGAGATGCGTAAGGAGATAAATGAGATCTTAAGATACCCCGATAATTCCGCGGGTTCGGTCATGACGACTGAGTATGTATCGCTCCGCCCGCATATGACCGTCGCCGAGGCTATCGTGCGCATCAGAAGAACGGGCGTCGATAAAGAGACTATCTACACATGTTATGTAACTGAGGAGCGTAAACTTCTCGGAGTTGTCTCCGTTAAGGACCTGCTGCTCGCGACGGATGACGATACACCGGTATCTCAGATCATGGATGAGAATGTAATCAGCGTAGGCACTCTGACCGACCAGGAGGAGGTTGCCCAGATGTTCTCGAGGTATAACTTCCTTGCCATGCCGGTCGTTGACAACGGCGGCAGAATGGTCGGTATCGTTACTTTCGATGACGCTATGGATATTATCGAGGAGGAGACCACGGAGGATATCGAGAAGATGGCAGGTATGCTGCCTTCAGAGAAGACGTATCTTCGTTCGACTCCTTTCGATCTGTTCCGTAACAGAATCCCGTGGCTCGCACTGCTCATGATATCTGCTACTTTCACGGGGATGATCATTACGGGCTTCGAGAACAAGCTTGCCGCACAGGTTGTGCTCACGGCATTTATCCCGATGCTCATGGATACGGGCGGTAATTCGGGCTCACAGGCATCGGTTACTATAATCCGTGCGTTAAGCCTCGGAGAACTGGAGTTCAAGGACGCGCCCAAGGTCATATGGAAAGAGATAAGGACCTCCGTGTTGTGCGGAGTAAGTCTCGCAGTGCTGTGCTTCGCGAAGATAATGCTTTTCGACAGGCTTGTTCTCGGCAACACGGACATCATGCCGAAGACCGCTTTCGTAGTGTGCTTCACGATGGCAGTCACGGTCCTCATCGCGAAGATGGTGGGCTGCTCTCTGCCTATGGTAGCGAAAAGGTTGGGATTCGACCCCGCGGTCATGGCGAGCCCTTTTATCACAACAATTGTCGACGCTTTGTCGCTTCTTGTATACTTCGGAATAGCGAGCGCATTCCTTTTCTGATGCCTCTGACCCGCATCTGTGGTAAAATATAGAGGTTATTGAAGGGGTTTTTGTTATGAAGATAAGGAAGATGATAGCGGCTGTAACGGCCGTTGGTTGTGTTTTGGCATGCACTTCGTGTGCGGCCGATAACCCATGGGGACAAATAGCCTCCGGAGAGGATCCGGATCATATTGAGATATCTTTGCCCGAGATGGTGGAAGGGACGGAAGCAACCGAGCTTCCCGTCGAGACAGAGCCCATACAGACAACGGCTGAGCCTAACGGCGAGACATATATCCTTTATACAAGCGACGTCCACTGCGGTGTAGATGCCGGCTTCGGTTATGCGGGTCTCGCGCAGATTAGAGATGATCTGGAGGAGCAGGGATATCAGGTTATTCTGGTTGATGACGGCGATTTCCTGCAGGGCGCGCCGATCGGTTCTGTCGATCAGGGTGAATCGATCATAGAGATTATGAATCAGGTCGGATACGATATCGTAATTCCCGGTAATCACGACTTTGATTACGGCGTTGACAGACTGCTTGAGCTTGCTTCTGAGTCAGACTTCGAGTATTTGTCATGTAATTTCACCCATGAAGACGAGTTGGTCTTCGCTCCGTACACTATCGTTAATGCGAATGGCATTGATATCGCATTTGTCGGTGTAACCACACCTAAGACCATATCTACCGTACGTCCTTCGTTCTTCCAGGATGATGATGGTGAATATATCTACGGGTTCATGGAAGAAGATCAGACGGGCGAGGCAGTTTATGAAGCTGTTCAGAATGCTGTTGATGAAGCGCGGGAAGAGGGTGCAGATCTTGTTTATCTGATGGCGCACCTTGGTAACAGTGGTGTATGTTCTCCCTGGACTTATGCGGACGTCCTGAGCAATACGACAGGCATCGATGTCTGCCTCGACGGTCACAGCCATGATGATGATCAGGTCGTCATGCTTAATGCAGACGGTGAGGAAGTAACAAGAAGCGCAGTCGGTTACAGAATGGACTGCATCGGTTACAGCCATATCGATGCTGAAGGTACGATCATCGAGACAGGTATCTGGACATGGACCAATACAGAGAGTGCGGCAGATCTTCTTAACATTACTAACGATACGAGTGCGTTTATTGAAGAGATTATGGCTCAGTACGAGGATGCTCTTAATGTGGTTATTGGAACTTCATCTGTAAACTTAACTGTTTATGATCCTAATGTTGAGGACGATGCAGGTAATCCCATACGAATGGTAAGAAGAGCAGAGACCAATCTTGGTGACTTCTGTGCTGATGCAATGAGAGATCAAAGCGGAGCAGACATTGCACTTCTGACCGGCGGATCTGTAAGAACTGATGTTGGATTAGGCGATGTTACTTATGGTGATCTGGCGGATGTATTCCCGTTCGGTGATGATCTGGTAATTGTAGAGATGACAGGTCAGCAGATCCTTGATGCTTTGGAGTGGGGCGCCAGAGCTCTGCCTGATGAGGCTGGAGCTTTCCTGCAGGTATCCGGACTGTCGTATGAGGTTGATGTATCTATAGAGTCCGGCTGTGTAACTGATGAGGATAACTGCCTCCAGAGTATTGTAGGTGACAGAAGAGTAAGCAACGTAATGGTCGGTGATGATCCAATCGATGAGGATGCTACATACACAGTATGTATTCAGAACTATCTGATCGATAAGGGAGACGGATTTACGATGTTCGCTGAAGGTGAGATCATTAACGACAGCGTAATCCTCGATCTTCAGGCTCTGATCAATTATCTGACCGAGACGCTCGGAGGGCAGATCGGCGAACAGTATGCTGATCCGTACGGTCAGGGAAGGATCGTAATCAACGAATGATGAGAAAGAATTCTTTAATAGCTGCGGCTTTGTCCGCCGCTTTACTTATGGGATGCGCGCAGCCTGTAGTCGATATAGGACTTGATATTGAGGATGCACGCGTAAGCTTCCTGGGTCCTGAAGGAACGTACACGCAGGAGGCGTGTGAAGTGTTTTTCGGCGGGGAAGGCGAGTATGTTCCTTATGAGACTGTTCCCGCGGCTGTGGAGGCTCTTGTTAACGGCGAAAGCGAGTTTGCCGTGATCCCGCAGGAGAATACGATCGGAGGCGCGGTGATCGATTATATCGATGTGCTGATCGCGAATCCCGACGTGTCCGTGGCAGGTGAGGTCGAGCTTACGATCAACCAGAATCTGCTCGTGTTGCCGGGCACGAATCTTGATGAGATAACTACTGTCTATTCGCACCGACAGGGGATCGCACAGGGAAGTGAGTGGCTTGCAACTAATCTTCCCGATGCCGAGGTGATCGAGGTCTCAAGTACTGCCGAGGGTGCACGCATGGTGTCCGAGGGCGGCGACTCATCTTGTGCGGCTATTGCATCTGCAGGATGCGCGGATGTTTATGATCTCGAGGTGCTCGCTTCCGCTATCCAGAATAATGACAATAACCGCACGAGATTCTATGTGCTGACCTGCGCCGAGCCTTCTACTACAACCGCAGGCAGACTGGCGTTCACGGCTTCGGGTTCCGCTTCCGGATTGCCGTCCGTTATGGCTGCTCTTGATGAGGCAGGTGCGGTGCTCGTCACGATCCACGACCGCCCGCTTAAGACCGTTCTCGGCGAGTATACATATGTGATCGAGTGCGAAGGCCTTACATACGAAGAATACTGTCAGATCGTCTCCGGCAGTACTCTTGAATTCCGTTTTCTCGGAAGCTTTAACTCAACTGTTTCTTAAGCTTATAAGTCGCGCGCTGCGGGGAAGCCGTATGCGGATTCTGCGCTCGTTACTGCGCGTATTATAGCTTCGCTTATAACTTCTGCCGCAAGGGTGCCGACTACTTCCTGATCTGCCTTCAGATCGCCTGCAGATACGGCATAAACCGAGTCGCCGTCGAAAGATGTATGTACGGGTCTTATAGACCTTGCGAGCCCGTCCTGCCCCATCGCCGCGATCTTACAAAGCTGCGGCTTCTCAAAGTATGCATTAGTTATAAGCACCGCGAGCGTCGTATTCATCTTCGACATATTCGCGAATCTGTTCTTAACAGTCTTGATACTCTCTTCGATGTACTGGGGCGAGCTTCTGAATGTTTTCTTGTCTTCCTTTAGGAGTCCCGCGATCTGCTCGCCCGTCTTCCAGTCGAATATATCGCCTAATGCGTTCAGCGCGACCACTGCACCTACCTTAAGTCCGTGATTGTCGACGGCATAACTTCCGATGCCGGTCTTCATGCAGTAATCCATGCCGGCAATCTTGCCGACAGTTGCCCCGCACCCCGCGCCGAAATTGCCGTCCTTATAATTCTGTTCCTCCATCGCGATGCGGCACGCCTCATATCCCATCTGCTCGTCAGGTCTTACGAACCCTTCGCCGACAGTGAGGTCAAACAGCGCCGATTGAGCTACAAGCGGCACCTTGGTGACACCGACATCGAAGCCTATGTTCTGTTCTTCAAGATATCTCATAACACCGCTTGCAGCCGACAGACCGAAGGCGCTGCCGCCGCTTAATGTGATGCCGTGGATTACATTTGCAGCAGTGAGAGGATCAAGAAGCGTGCTCTCTCTTGAAGCGGGACCTCCGCCGCCGACATCAAGTCCGGCGCGCATTCCCTCAGGTCTTATAAAAACGGTGCATCCGGTGCCCGCATTCGTATCTTCGACCTGACCGATACGGATGTCGCTTACGTCCTGGATCCTGATCTCGTCCATGCTGTCCTCCTTCTTATAGTTTAGCAGTAAAAGCCGGAGACAGAACCAGAGACACTTTTCGCAAAATGTCTCTACTTTTGTCTCTGATGGGCTTCGTAGTGACAAAACCAGTGACAATTTCAAGAAAGTGTCTCCACTTTTGTCTCTGAGTGGCGTTTGGAGGGGCTGGCGGCTGTTATAATGTAAAAAAGGAGGTGAACCATGGGCATCATAGATATCTCACAAGAAGTATTCACATGTAACGTTTTCCCAGGCGATCCGCAGCCTGTTATGACGCGCGTCATGAGCATCGAAAAGGACGATATCTGCAACCTTACGAAGTTCGAGATGTGTGCGCACAACGGCACTCATGTGGATGCGCCGTACCATTTCGAGAATGACGGCAAGACGATAGACGAAGTCGGTCTTGTTCCTTATGTGGGAGACTGCTTCGTGGCTCATCACGACGGCGATATTACGGCTGACGCGGCGCAGGAGATAATCTCCAAAGCTCAGGCTGCAGGTGCGTCGCTGAGGATACTCGTGGAAGGTGACGCGACCATGAGCGAAGAGGGGGCACGAGTTTTCGCGCAGACTGATATGCTTCTGTACGGCAATGAGAGCCAGACCGTGGGTCCCGTGGAGGACGCAAGTGCAGTGCATCACATCATGCTCGGAAAGGGCATCTGTCTGCTCGAGGGCGTGGTCCTGAAGGGCGTTAAGGAAGGGAAGTACTTCTTAAGCGCGGCACCGCTTAACTTAGGGGGGTGCGACGGAGCTCCGTGCAGGGCATACCTTATAGATCAGAACTGAATTCAGATCACTCATCAGCCGGCTCGGGGACTATCCCGAGCCACTGTTTTTTATACTCTCTCGGGGACTGCCCGAAGAATTTCTTGAAGGTCTCTGACATGTAGCTTACACCGTTGAAACCTGTCATGTCGGCGATCTGCTTCAGGGTGTAATTTCCTGAGCGCAGGTGCTCTGCGACTTTACGTGCGCGAAGGTGCATCAGGTAATTGATAGGCGACTCGCCGACGAACTGATTGAACAGGTTGTTGCACTGTGACTTGCTTACATTACCCGCGCTCGCGATCTGTTCAAGCGTTATCGACTCTTTATAGTTAACATTCATGAAGTGCAGCATGGTCTTGAATGACATCATGCGCGGATCGTGGTTCGTATCCTCGGGACGCGGACCGTAGTCCGCGGTCTTCTTCATGATAAGATCCCACATCAGGAACAGCCTCTTCGTGACCTCGAAGGCGTTGTGACGGTAGTCGGGAAGGTCGATCATCAGGTTATAAAAATCCTTGGTATAAGTGTTGATATATCTGAATCTCATGAACGGCAGATCCGGGTTGTCGATGATAGGGCGGATCGCTTCCATCTCAACAGTTACGGAAGACATCAGAATAGAAGGGTGGACAACGAAGATGACATACTTCGCAAGCTGCCCGTCGAGCGACATGCTGTAGTGGATCTGATTGGAGTTAACGATGATGGTGTCGCCCTCACGGAGTACGAGCGTGCGGCCGTTGACGGAATATGCCATCGTGCCTTCTCTTACGGTTACGATCTCAAGATCTTCGTGGTAATGGGGGACGCGCTCCCAGGTGCAGTTAGGCTCGATCCAGCCGTCGTATATGTATGAGGGAAATGAAGGATTATCGTAGTTTACAACTTCCGAACCGTCGTCACGCTTTATTATCAGTCCCATCTGTTCGACATTCATAACTATCTTTGTCCTCCTTGTATAAAACTATAACAATCTTCTATTGCTGTGGAATATAGTTATCAAAATCGGCTATAAACACACTATTTTTATAACTATAACACCAATATACTGATTGCAGAACAACAAAACAAGAGAAATTGGGAGGCAATTATGGAAGATCAGGCTTTGGTAATGAAGAATGTCTGCAAAGATTTCAAGGTGCTTAACCGTCACGAAGGTTTGAAGGGAAGCATTCAGGATCTTTTCTCACGTGACTACAAGACCATAAGCGCGGTCAAGGACGTGTCACTTGAAGTCGCAAGGGGAGAGATCATCGGCTACCTCGGACCTAACGGTGCAGGTAAGTCCACTACCATCAAGATGATGACAGGCGTACTTGAGCCTACATCCGGCGAGATCCTCGTCAACGGCAAGGTGCCTTACAAGAACAGAACAGAGAACTGCGAGAACATCGGAGTTGTTTTCGGTCAGCGTTCACAGCTGTGGTGGTCGCTGCCGCTCATCGAGTCCTTCAAGCTCCTGCGTGACCTCTATATGGTTCCTCAGCAGCAGTACGAGGACATGATCGAGTTGTACCGCTCGCTCGTCGATATTGAGCCCATCATCAACAAGCCCGTGCGTCAGATGTCCTTGGGTCAGAGAACACTCTCGGACATACTCGCGGCGTTCATCCATAACCCCGCGATCGTCTTCCTCGACGAGCCGACCATCGGTCTTGACGTATCGATGAAGGACAAGATCCGTGCGCTCATCAAGGGCCTTAATAAGGAGAAGAACACTACAGTAATTCTCACGACTCACGACATGGGTGACGTCGACGCGCTCTGCCGAAGGATCGTCATCATCGATAAGGGAACGAAGATCTACGACAACGATATCGAGCACCTGAAGGGCTACTTCGGTTCCTACAGAACACTGCACATGAAGCTTGCAGACGACACATGGGAGCAGATGCTCATCGACGAGAAGACAACTGACGTTATGCAGGTCATCACAGAGAAGCAGAAGGTCACGAAGATCAAGGACATCCGTCTTGAGGAGATCTCCACGGAGGAGGTCATCAAGAAGATTTACGAAGGAGAAGCAGTATGAATCCGCGAAAACTATTAGCACTGACACGTGCTGGCATAATGGAGTCGCTGCACTACAGGCTCGGTACATTCGTTACGCTGTTCGCGAACCTCATTTATCTCGTACTCGTGTACTACCTTTGGAAGGCTATCTACGCGTCCTCGGGAGTAGATGTGGTTAACGGCATGACATTTACCGACACGATGATCTACCTGATCCTCGCGACAAGTTTGTTTAACTTCCTCGAGATGTTCGTAGTCTGGGATATGAGCCGTTCGATACAGTCAGGCAAGATCATACTCGATCTGCTCAAGCCTTTGAAGTTCAGAACATATACATTCTGGAGTTATTCCGGAAGCCATGTGGTCTCGTTCATCATGACGTTCATACCGACATTCATCATCGTTATGATCATCACCAAGGGCGCGATCCCGATGGGGCTTAACCTCGTGTACTTCCTGATCTCGACTCTGTTCGCGCTTATCGTGAACTTCAATATCGAGATGATAGTCGCGACGATCTGCCTGTACACTGAGTCTACATGGGGTATCAACATCGTGAAGGAGACTATCGTACTGCTCCTGTCAGGTGCGTCCATCCCGCTCGCATTCTTCCCGGAGAAACTGAGAGCGGTGGTTGACTTTATGCCTTTTCGCGCAGTGTATGACATCCCGCTCACGATCCTGCTCGAGAAGAACGGCGCCGATACTTTGCAGGGATTACTTCCCATGTTCGGTTTCCAGCTGATCTGGATCGTTATCCTGACTGCTGCAGGCTCGCTGTTCTGGAACTGCTCGGTGAAGAAGATCACCGTGAACGGAGGCTGATATGGAAAAGAAGAAAAGAGGCTTCAGTTTCTACGCTGACATATACAGAAAGATCCTCGTGCAGGATCTGAAGACAAAGATGAGTTACCGTGCCGACTTCATCATATCCACCATCGGTATGATCATGGTCAATCTGTCGGGCTTCATAACGTTCCTGATCCTTTTCAGAAACTTCCCGACGATCAACGGCTGGGACTACTACCATATGCTGTTCCTGTACGGATTCTCGCTGGTTGCCCTGACACCCGTGCAGTGCTTCTTCGACAATAACTGGAACTTGAGATTCATGGTAACGAGCGGCGACTTCATCAAGTACTGCTTCCGCCCCGTGAACGTGTTCTTCTACTTCATGTCGGAGGTGTTCGACGTAAAGGGATTGGGTCAGCTCGCATTTGGAATAGGCACGCTGATCTACGCATGGGCGCATATCGGGATCCCGGTAACGGCACTTACTATCGGCAAGCTCATCGTGTTCCTGCTTACGGCTTCGCTGTTCATGATCGCATTGATGAACGCGGCTGCGGCTACATGCTTCTGGATCCGTAACTCGGGCTATGTAATGGTTATCATGTTCAGGTTCAAGGACTTCGCGAAGTACCCGTCATCCATCTTCTCCGGTATCTTCAAGTTCCTGTTCACGTTCATCATCCCGATCGCGTTCATAGCATACTATCCGAGCCTTGTTATCCTCGATCCGGATAACGTGCCGCTTCTGTCCTGGCTGTCGCCGTTCATCGGCATCCTGTTCTTCTGGTTAAGCTATAAGTTCTGGATGCTCGGTGTGCGTAAGTACGACTTCACAGGCTCGTAATCAAGCCAATGACCTCCTAACCACCCATAGGGCCCCTCCTGACGGGAGGGGCTGTTGTAATGTTACAATTATCATAATTTATTAAATTATTTTTATAGTCGTGGTATTATGTTCTCTGTTAAAGAACGGAGGAGAAAAAGAAATGGGTTTACTGGATTCTTTAAAGAACATGAAAGATCAGGTTGTTAAGGGTACTTCGACACCCGAGCCTGTCAAGGAGGCTCCCGCTGCAGCTCCCGTAAAGTCTAAGGCCGCTCCTGCACCTGCTCCCAAGGATCAGATCAGATCCAAGTTCGGCGATAAGATGCCTTATTACGATCCTGAATTCGGAGCTCTCGAGGTCTCATTCAACGGCTTTGCTGAGGTTAAGTCGGAGAGCTGGGCTAAGGATTCCAAGGGAAGCGAGTTCATCGCAAGCGTAATCACTTCAACTATTAAGAAGTCGATTATGGATCTTAGTAATCAGAAGGTATCCTACAAGGATCTTCCCAGAAATATCACGCAGATCCGTCAGGCTTGTAATGACGTTCTTAAGGAGAAGAATATCGAGCCTCTGTCTGTAAGTATCGCTACTATTACTCTCACTCCCGAGAGCAAGCAGAAGATTCAGGCTTAAGATTCGACTTTGTCACAGCGCACGAGAACGGACTGGCTAACCGGTCCGTTCTTGCCTGTAGACAACAAATAAACTTCCGTATTCTTTGAATAGACAGGATTCGACCAGATGTTGCAGAAGTGCTGCTCATCAATTACTGCATAGATATATGTGGTTCGGCTCACCCAGTGGATCGTATAACGCGTGATTGTGCCGGTGGTCCACATGAAGTTTCTTTTCTTTATTCTGGATGCTGCCACCAAAGATGTGATCGCAGAAGGCACAGCGAAAATAAAAGCCACTCCGCCTGTAATTCCCACTATGGTCTGGATAAGCGGTGTGTGTGAGATGAATATGAACATGAAGCCCGCTAAACCTGCAATTATGAAGAATAAGTGCAGGGGAAGCGCGGCTTTTAAATATTCGGAAGCAAGCTTGCGGATCTTATCGTCGCTTAATGATTCGGGTGAGTTAAGATCTTTGTTTGTATCCATGTCTTAATTACCTCACTGAAGTTTTTTTGTAGCCCCAAACACTATGACTGAGACGCCTACGAGCGTGCAGATTATTCCTATAACGAGGAGTATCTGTCCCGATGATGAATTGTCGCTTATGTAGTAGGGAACTATCATTGCTGCGAGGTCGTGAGGGGTAAATCCCGCTGCCGTCATGGCTTCTTTCGCGAACTTGATCTGATTGTCGTCCATCTTCTGAAGGTAGCCGTCTACGTGGATCGTAACAGTGTTATACTCCGTATCGCCGCTTCGGTCGCGCCACCACATTACTGTATTGTTCACGATCGTGTCCGCCGTGTCGAAGTCACCCGAGGAGCGGTTGATCTTAACTCCGATGACTCTGTCCATTCCGTAAAAATTATTGGACTCGTGAGTGATATGAGGCATCAGGTAATCGCGTGCAACTTCAGTTCCGTTGTCTGTAGTAGTCATGTACTGGCCTATGAGGACATCCACGTCCATTTCGACGTGCTGACCGTTATGAAGCTGATTCCAGTCCATGTGTGTGTCGTTAAGATCGATAGGATCGGCGTTGATTCTGACAAGACCTACGATGCCCATGATCAGAATAACGATTCCGAGTATGCTTATGAGGGCTCCTCTTACGATTGTAACTGCCTTGGGCTCTTTAAATATAGTGAACATTCCGAACATATTAATTTCCTTGCAAGAATTATTTTCGCGTGGTGAACTCACCCGTAACGGTGTCAATTATAGCAAATTCACACGTTCCTATGGGCGTGCCGTCCTGATAAGTCGAGAAGACATCGCAGGAGATGACGTTTCTTTTCTTGGCGATCTCCTTCACTGGCGTGTGACCTACTACCTGCGTGTACTCATGCTCACCGTACATCTCCTCTTCGGAGTACTGAGGTCTGAACCATAACGGAGATTCCTGCTGCCACATTATGTCGCGCCCGAGTCTGTTTATTGAACGTATCATCCTGTCGACATCACCCCAACGGTCCGTCTCGACGTAGAGCTTCATGAATCTTACCGTCAGCCCGCCGTGCATGAACAGGGTGTTGTCGATCCTGTGTATGAACGCGATCTGACCCATGGAAGGAAGGCTCGCTTTAAGCCTGTTAAGCTTATTGTTGACGGTGCTTATCGCGTACGGGGAGAAGCCCGTCTCCATGCAGTCCCACACGTAACTTAAGTCGTGGTTGCCGTAGCACCACAGCGTATCGGGATGCTCCTGCACGAAAAGTATCGCTCTGTCGAAAGTCTTCTCGTAGAGCTCTATCTGATACTCTTTCTTCCAGTCGTCCGGAAGGTCCATAAGGCATACTGCTCTGTCGGCTGCACCTTCGTGAAGCAGCTCACTCGCGCGGTCGAATATCTCAGGCTTTAAGTGTATGTCAGGGATAACCAGAACTTTCATGAATATATTATAGCATCACGCTTCCTGCCTTGACTGTTAAACGGCGTAATTCTATAAACGTGGCGATTTAAAGCAATCAGGAGACAATTTGATAGATTCCGGAAGAATACCGCGGTATGGTCGTTAAGATGAGCGGTGTGTCGGCGTCTTCACACAATGAAGAGACGGATATGGATTATTACGGCTGCCTCATTCAGGATGCGACTGCCTGCTGCTCCCAGGGCATAGAGTATGAGCTTCAGGGAGACTACCCGGAAGACGGTGAGATAATATGCGTTACGGGCACCTTTGATACCTATGAAGAAGGAGGTTATACTTATTGCATATTAAGGGAGGCGGAGCTTTCATGAGTATAACTGACGAGATAAGGAAAGAACTGTTCGCACAGCAGGATACGGGTTATAAGAGTCTTCAGGAGAGGACGATCAACAACATCGATCCTGATTCTATTATCGGCGTCAGAACTCCGGTGCTGCGCGCATATGCCAAGGAGCTCGGCAAGAGGGAAGATGTAAGTGAATTCCTCGGGGTATTGCCACATGAGTTTTTCGATGAGGATCAGCTGCAAGCTTTTATTATCTCCGGCATGAAAGATTACGATTCGTGTATGAACGAGCTCGAGAAGTTTCTGCCGTACGTCAACAACTGGGCTACGTGCGACCAGATGTCGCCAAAGGTGTTTAAGAAGCATAAGCAGGAACTGCTGAAGCACATCAAGGTTTGGATCAAGTCCAAGGAGACTTACACGATACGATTCGGTGTAGGCATGCTCATGGAGCACTTTCTTGATGAGGACTTCGACCCCAAGTATCCCGAGATGGTAAGTAAGCTTCGCTCAGATGAGTATTACGTCAACATGATGATCGCGTGGTATTTCGCGACGGCTCTTGCCAAGCAGTATGATGCTGTTATTCCTTACATAGAACAAAACCGCCTTGCCGTGTGGACACACAACAAGGCGATTCAGAAATCAATCGAGAGCTACCGGATCACACCGGAGCAGAAAGATTATCTTCGAAGTCTCAAGATCAAGAAGTGATCAGATATTGAGAGCTGCAGTATTCAGTACTTCTGCTTCTCCCGAAGTATTAACGTAAACCGTTACGATCTCCCACTGTCCGTTCTCAAGGCACAGGCAGCTGTAGTTCATGCCGGAAACAACCTGTGTAGCGAGTACTTCGTAGAATGTGTGACCGCCGACATTTGCTACTGCATCGGGAATTGCGACGTCCGTAACTGCTGTCCATCCGCCAAGAAGCTGCTCGCCGTTGTCAACTGCGAAAGTTACGGTTGCATCGGAAGATGATGCTGCGTAGTCGATAGTCTTGATGTCTGTGACTGTAACTTCGGATCCGACATCCTCCATGGTAACGAGAGCCCAGTAGGGAGTTGCATCAGGTGCGACTACTGTGGCTGTGCAAAGGAATGTGTTGCCGAGAGGATCGTCTGCGGGAACGCCCATGAAAAGTACGGGTGTGTAGTTAACGCCAACGAGGCTTTCCATGCCGGTGTCGAAAAGATTCTGCAGATCATCAGTGATTGTAGGATCGAAGTCTGCTGCAGCCTGAGTCTGCTCTTGCTCCTGTCTGTCGGGTACCTGAGTCTCTGCCGGCTCATCAGTGCATGCACAAAGTGCAGTCATGCCTAAAGCTACTGTAAGAATTAATGCTAATGTCTTCTTCATAATAATAAACCTCCTGTCTTTGTTCTTACCCTTTGGACGAATTTCGGAGGGGTAAGGTCACAACTATATTTATTGCTTTATGAGAATAAATGTCAAGAAAATTTATCATTACAAAAATATGAACCGTAAGACCGCTATTCAGTATAATGGGTTGGTATGAAGATTATTAATGTTGTAGCTGCGATCATAGTAAGAGACGGGAAGATCCTCGCGACGCAGAGAGGATACGGCGAGTATAAGGACGGCTGGGAGTTCCCGGGCGGGAAGATCGAGCCCGGCGAGTCGCCGGAAGATGCACTCGTGCGTGAGATCTCGGAAGAGCTTGATGCCTGTATTGAAGCGGGTGAGCGCCTGGTTACCGTCGAACATGATTATTCTGATTTCCATTTATCGATGCAGTGTTTCTTCGCTTCACTTAAAGACGATTCACATCTTAAGCTTCTCGAGCATGAAGCTTCACGCTGGCTGTCATTCGACGAGCTCGACGATGTAGACTGGCTGCCTGCCGATATAAAGGTCGTTGAGGCTCTGAAGGAAAGAGGATTCTAAAGTGTCTGTAAAACTTGTAGTAACCGATCTTGACGGGTGCCTGCTTAAGAAAGACAGCAGCCTGCCCGGAAACTTCAATGAAGCATTTGACTTGATGGAGAAGAGGGGCGTTGTTTTCGCGGCGGGAAGCGGCAGGTCCATTGACGGCGCTGCGGCTCCTTTCGGTGAGTATGCGAAGAAGATGGCCTTCGTGACGGATAACGGGGCGCGTGTGTTTCACTGCGGCGAGATACTTGATGAGACACTGATCTCTTATGAGGACTACGCGCCGATACTTAAAGAGGCGGAACGCTATGATGATGTGTTCCCGGTCGCGTGCGGCTTGAACGATGCGTGGGTGAGTCAGAGCAGAGAAGTCTCGGACGAGATCGCTAAGGAATTGATCAAGTACTATCCTACGTGGCGCTCGTGCGACCTTCATAAGATCCCGGAGCCTGTGATAAAGATCGCGCTTTTGCACTTCGATGATATAGAGAAGAATATCTATCCGTTCTTTAAGCCCTATGATAACGACAGGCTGCGTGTCCAGGTGACGGCATATGTGTGGATCGATGTGTATGCGGCGGGTCTTTCTAAGGGTGTAGGCGTTAAGGCGTTGCAGGAGTCTCTCGGCATCTCGCCTGAAGAGACAGTAGTCTTCGGTGATTATCTTAATGATATCCCGATGGCTGAGCATGCGGGCGCTTCTTATGCGGTCTCTAATACGCACCCTAAGTTAAAGGAATTCTTCACTGATATTATCGGTTCGAACGACGAAGAGAGCGTCACGAAGAAGATAATCGAGATTCTTAAGTGAAAAAGTCTACCTGTCAGTCTACCTTTTGGCTGTTTAGGTAGACAGCAAGGTAGACTTTTGGGCGATTTTACGTGCGCGGACCTTAGTGTAGATAAGTACAGCAGCAAAAGAAGTAAGTTCGCCAATAAGAACTCGCATGATCTGATACTCGTCGACGCCTGTAGCAGTTACCACATGAAGAAGATTAGTGACGACGCAGTTGTTGAAGAAGTGGTCGGCAAGGCCTATCCAAATGGTGCCTGACTGCTCATAGAGAAGTCCCCACTTGATACCCATAAGGCCGGACAGGACTACATAGCCTACGCTCATTACTGCGAATGTAGGGATAGTCATCTCGCCGTCGATAACACTTCTTAAAGGAGTAACGAGGTGCCACAGGCCGAACAGGAGAGCTGCGATCATGAGTGCCGCGCGGGGGCTGATGCGCTCCTTTAAGTAAGTGATGTAGAAGCCTCTGAACAATCCCTCTTCCATCCAAACGTTGATGATGTTAAAGCCGATGCACATGAGGACGAATCCGAGCCCTGTCTGCTTAACGACATTGCCTGTAAGTGAGAAGCCCGTGACGAAGAACTCCATGTGACCGGGGTTGCCCGATGCGGAGAGCGTGATGAACTCGGCGGCAAATCCGATGGTGTAGAAGACGGTGCAGATAAGGAACCCCTTGAAGCAGTCGGGGAGAAGATGCGGTTTCTTAAATCCGATATCGCTCCACTTGCGTCCCCACATCTTGAGAAGAACGAACAGCATGATGATGCCGAATACTTTATTAACGAAGCACTCCGCGAAGATTGTTTCGTCTGTGCGCAGGAAGAATACTTCCGCTGCGTGAACGGCAAGGCAGATGATGAAGATTATCACAGAGTTTCTGATCCGGTGTTCCTGAAGATTCATAAAAGTCTCCTCCGTTTTTCTTTCTGTAATAACTATACCTGTGATAGAAAGCGAAGACTTTAGCTGATCCTTGCGTAATTCTTACTTAATCCTTAATTATGGAAGTAAAGAATTGATATAATTAGTTCATCAGTGAATTAGAGACGGGGTTAATAAATGATCGAGCTTACGGCTGAGAATATACAGTACTACAGCAGGAACTGTGTGCTGTTTGATATAGAGACTACGGGCTTGTCTTCCGTGAATGACGCGATTATAGAATTATCGGCGCTTAAGGTAGTCGACGGTCAGGTAACGGATGAATTCTCTTCTATGGTCAATCCGCATATGCACATATCGGAAGCGGCTTCTGCGATCAACGGGATTACCGATGCTATGGTGAAAGACGCTCCGGATATAGATCAGGTGATTAAGAAGTTTAAGACCTTTACGGAAGACGCTGTCCTTGCAGGTCATAACATCAAGAACTTCGACTTAAGGTTCATTCAGAGAGATGCCTTAAGATGCCTTGGGAAAGAGCTTAAGAATGAGTATATCGATACAGTCCTGATCGCAAGACGCTATCTGCCCGACCTGAGCAGCCGCGCGCTCGGAGCGCTGGCAGAGTATTACGGAGTCTCCTATGAAGGTGCACACAGGGCGTTGGCGGACTGCAGGATCAATCTTGAAGTATTCGGTCATCTGGCAATGGAAGCAGGCCATCCTTCTGCGGCGGCAAAGAACGTTAAGGTGTGTCCGCAGTGCGGCAATCCTCTTAAACTCCGTAACGGTAAATACGGCGAGTTCTACGGCTGCACTGCATATCCTGAATGCAAATTTACTCAAGATGCGGGTGACTCATGCAGGTAATCAACGGTCAATGGATAATGGGCGGCCTCGACTGGAATGACGAAGGCTGCGTCCACAGTTCGGATGAACTCCTGGAAGTAATAGAGAAGGTCGGTTTCCTGCCGCTGTTCGAGACATCGATCCCGGGCTTCTCGGTAGAGAACATGACCGATGCGGATTACTGGTGGACCGGTGATGAGAGATACGACCCTTGGGAGTGGAGGATAACATTATCGAGGACCGGCAAGGTCGCTTACGGCAAGTTCTTCGGCAATAAGGCAGGGTTCGTATCCAAGAGGTGGTTCCCTTATTTTGCCAATTACAGAAGAGACGGCTATGACTTCGATTCACGCTATGAAGACGGAAAGGCGACTTATAAAGAGAAGCTTCTCATGGATCTGTTTATCCCCGAAGACATCGAGATAAGAGATATAAAGAAGAAGGACCTCGAGAAAAGAGGCTGCGCATCTGAGCTCTTCACATACGAGATGAAGGAGAAGGCAGGCTTCGGCAAGGACGGACATAAGAACTTCGAGGGCACGCTTACGAGACTTCAAATGCAGACGTATCTCATCGCCAAGGACTTCGTCCCGAGAGTGAACAAGAAGGGCGAGTCTTTCGGTTGGTCCGTCGCGATAATGACGCCGCCCGAATACCTGTGGGGATATAAGTTCGTGACAGATCAGTATAAGGATTCTCCCGAAGAATCGTTCAATAAAATAGCATCGCAGATCATGAAAAACTACGATGCTGATATTAAGTTTATTAAGAAGATAATCTGACGTTACTCTGCGTCTGAATTGACTACTTTGTTTCTGCCTGTTTCCTTAGCTGTGTAGAGACGTCCGTCTGCGATGCTTACATTATCCTCGATAGACTTGCCCGGAACGAAAGTTGCAACACCGAAGCTCATTGTCTTCTTGATGAAGATGCCGTCTGCAGGAAAGTCGGAGGCTTCGATAGTCTTACGAAGCTTCTCTGCCTTGGCTGTTGCCTGCTCTAGATCAGTGTCGGGCATTAAGATGATGAACTCCTCGCCGCCCCATCTGTAAGCATTCTCGCCTTCCTCGCAGGAATCCATGAGGAGCTTCGCTGCATGCTCGAGCACCTGGTCACCCGCGTTATGTCCGTATGTATCATTAACGAGCTTGAACTTGTCGATATCACAGATGAACATGCTCAAAGGCTTGTCTGTCTTGCCGTCCAAATACTTCATGTATTTCTTGGAGAAGTCGCTGTAGAAGCCGATACGGTTCTTAAGCTTGGTGAGACGGTCGTGGTGAGCGTCATCAAGGAATGTGTCGGACTCGAGTGCCAGACCGCAGATCAAAGCGGGCAGGGAGAGCTTACGGGAGTCTTCCTCGATGTCGAAGCCCTTTTCGCTGTTCTTGTTAATGAGCTGGAATGCTCCGATGAATTCGCCGTTAACGTCAGCGACGGGAAGCACCATGACGGACTTCGTGACATAACCGGTCTTCTTGTCGACACTGGAGTTGAAGTCGGGATCGTTATAAGGGTCGTTCGTAACCAGGACAGACTTGTTCATGATAGCTTTGCCGACGAGACCCGTGTTGTCCGGGATGACAATCTTGTCTACGCCCGTAGCCGCTGTTGTCCACAGCTCGTGACGGCGCTTGTCCCACTTCCAGAAGGAAGCGCGGTCGGCATCGATGATGACCTTGCCGAGTGCCGTGAGGTAGCCGAAGATGGCAGCGTGGTCATTCTCGGTGTTGTTACATGTGGTCTTGTAAAGCTTGTCCGTGATGTCAAATACCATGTCGGGCGTGATGCTTGTCTGATTAAGAGGAGCAAGTTCTATGCCGGTGCCTTCGATCTTCTCGGCAACTGCCTTCTCGTTATCAAGATGCATCAGATAGACCTTGGTGCCCTGCGCGGAGATCTCCTTAAGGTAAGGGAGGACATCATCGATGAACATATGCACGGGAACGGGAATGGAAGAGATCTCGGTATACAGAACGGAACCTTCCGTGATATACGGCTTGTAAGGCTCGATCGTATTGGTGTCGCCCGTGTAGATTACATTAGTGCCGTCAACATCGAGGTTGTAGCCGAAGCACTTGCCTTCGAGCTGCTCTGTGTGATGAGTCGGGATGACAGCCTTGATATAAGGTGCGTTGAAGTCTGATGCAACGGCGATGTCGTACCAGCTGCTCTCGCATCCGTCGAGATTTGTAAGGTTATAGATCATATCCTGCTTAACTTCTTCGCAGGGGGCAACGACTGTCACTCTTATCTTGGTGGTGAAGAAGAGAAGATCGATGAGCATCGCGATGCCGCTTATATGGTCGGCATGAGTATGTGTGATAAGAATATCTACGGCTTCGATATCTGTCAGATCCATCTTCTTGATCTTAGTGAATGATGACATCGGACAGTCAATAAGTACGAGCTTTTTCTCAAATCTGAAAAAAGCGCTGTTGTTCTCGTCGGCAAAAGCCGAACCTCTTCCAAGGAACTTAATCATGATCTTTCTCCTTTAGACTTTCAAGAATCAATACTTCGAATCCGTCTGCTTTACCCTTAAGTTTTACCGTGTCGCCGAGCGAAGTCGTCTTGGCAAGGTCGCCGAGCTTATCCGCTACCACGCGGCTGATATATACCGTAGATCCCGGAGCGTTTGCTTCAAGTCTTGCGGATGTGTTTACCGTGTCGCCGATAGCTGTGTAGTCCATGCGGCGCTCGGAACCGATATTACCGACGACGGCAGGGCCGTAATGAACACCGACGCCGACCTTGAATTCTTCTCCGGTCTCTTCTTTAAGCTGCGCGGATACTTCCTCGCATCCCTTTACGATATCGAGAGCGGTTCTTGCCGCCAGGTATACCGAATCCTCCTGCGGAAGGGGAGCGCCCCAGAAAGCCATCGTACAGTCGCCTACGTACTTGTCGAGAGTACCGTTGTTCTTCTCGATACAGCTCGATGTCATGGTGAGGATCTTGTTGATGATATAAACGACCTTCTCAGGCTCGAGCCTTTCTGACATCGTGGTGAAGCCTCGAACGTCGACGAATAGGACTGCGATGTCGCATAATTTGCCGCCGAGTGCGAGGCTGTCCGTGCCTTCTTTCATGAGCTCCTTAACAACGGAAGGAGCAACGTATCGTTCGAACGTGCTGTAAACCTTTGCTCTTGCTGCAGCTGCGCGGATGTAGTGGATTACTACGGTCGCGATATATAGCAGGAAGAAGCTTACGGGGATCCACAAGGGATGTATGACGCGTCCGCTCTGGTAGATGGCATAAGACACGCCCATTGATGCCGCTGTGATGATAACGAAGTATATGGCGCCTGCGATAACCTTGCTGTGAAGGAAAAGGAACATCGCGAGCGCACTCACTGCGAAAAGCACTGCAAGCTGCGGCGCATCCGGAGCTTCCGTCTTGAAGTTCTTGTCTATGAGGCTCTGGATGACGTTAGCCTGGAACTCTACTCCGAACATGTGCTCGGAACGCTCGATAGGCGTGAAATATTCATCCTGTAAAGCCGCGGCATACGGTCCGATAAGGACGATCTTGCCGGCGTAGTAGTCTGCGGGAACTTCGCCTCTTATAAGCTGTGCGATATTGATACCGTCGTAATAGCCGAAAGGCTTGGTAGTGAAGGGGACGTAGAAATGTCCTCTTGCATTTGTCTCGGGATAAGTAACCTGCTGACCGTGCTGTTCAAGATACAGGCGTGCAACGGTCGCGGCCATCGAATAGACTCTCTGTGTGTTGCCTTCTTCGTCAACAGGATCGACGTAGAGAAGAGCATGCCTCATGATTCCGTCTGTGTCGATCATGGCATTGATGTGACCCTGTGTGGTTACATCGCGAAGCTCATCGAAAGGCTGTTCGTATCCCAATACCGAATAAGTGTTGGATATAATGCCGTCTTCGGAATACTCTCTCGTTGTTCCGAAGGTGGCAACGGATGCTGTTACAACGCAGCCCAATCTGTCTGCTGCCTGCGCGAGGTGTGTATCCGCTTCGGGATCTGTCGTTCCGGAGTAAAGTGTATCGATCGCGACTACGGCAGGGAGCCTGTCGGGATCTGAAGCCAGTGCATCCAGCGCAGATGCCATTACATTTCTATCCCAAGAATGATAGGGACCTAATTCTGACAGTGCCGCTTCATCGATTCCGATGATGACGATATCGCCGGAAGTGGCGCTCTTCTTCTGGAATAGCTCATCCTGAACCCATCTGTCAGGATACTGCCATACACCCGTACCTGCGATGACGGTAAGTATGGCAGCACCTGCCAGTGAGTATATTATGTGTTTCTTAAGTGTAGAGTTCATCAGCCGGGCTGAACTACGGGATAACCGTCAGAGATGAATTCAGGATCCGGATCCTCAGGCTCAGTCTGAGGAGTGGAAGGCTCAGTCTGAGGTGTTGAAGGTTCAGTCTGAGGTGTGGACGGCTCGGTCTGAGGAGTGGAAGGTTCAGTCTGAGGTGTGGACGGCTCGGTCTGAGGAGTGGACGGCTCAGTCTGAGGTGTGGAAGGCTCAGTCTGGCTTGTCGGTCTTGTCGGGTTAGTCGGATTCGTCGGGGTTGTAGGCCTCGGCGAAGGCGTATTTGTGGGGACGGGTGAAGGTGTCGGCGTATTAGGACCACCGGGTACTACGTTTGCCGGTGCAGGTGTCGGCGTAGGAGTAGGCGTCGGTGTGTTGGACGGTCTCGGAGTCGGCGTGTGTGTAGACGAAGGAGCCGTCGTAGGAGTAGGCGTACTTGTCGCCTGGTTGCCTGTATCTGCTGCAGGTACAGGAGTACTTGTCGGCGTGTTGGCAGGATCGTCCCCGGAAGTTTCTGCAGGTGTAGGAGTAACCTCCTCAGTCTCTTCCGTTGTCTCCTCTGTCTCTTCAGTCTCGTCAGTTAAAGAGACGCCGCCGATCTGAAGGATAACATCTTCGCTCCAGCCTGTAGCTGTGCAGACTGTGATTCTTGCAACCTGGTTCTCACACAGATAGTTGATGATGAAGTCGTTGAGATCGGTTTCCTCAACTTCGGTCATAACGAAGTCAACGCTTCCTACGGGTCTGTCATTATAAAGATAGATCCTGACTCTGCTTCCGGGACCGACATCGAGGTTCTTTGTCTCACCGGTAGTAGGATTAGTTCCTGTGATATGAACATGACCGGAAGTAAGGATCAAGGTTGCTATGCCATCATTGTCGACACTTACATAACCGGATGTTCCTCTGATTCCTACAGTCATGGTAGTCGTTGTGATATTGAAAGATTCGTCATCTTCGAGAGGCTTGTTAACTTCGAAGAAGACACCCCCTGCGGTAAGGTTTAGTTCGAGGTCATTGCCACTTTTTAATACCTGAGCGCGGCTGTTCTCATCGAGTGTGACTATCTTGTTGTCATCAAGTGCGATGGAGGCGAGGGAAGCAAATCCCGTGCTGATCGAATCGCCGCTAGTGAAACGCATGTTGTCAACGAGAGTCTTCTCATTGTTATCTGCATCATACAGCTTAACCGTGCCTTCCATTCGAAGAAGCCTCATCGATGTGGCACGAAGACTGCCGTTCGCAAGCAGGATCACGACTATGATCGCTACGATGACAACTACGGGTATTCCTATAGTTAAAGCTTTACCCGGAGTTGACAGATTTGTCCATTTTTTACCAAGATCTTTTATATTCATAACACCATTCCCCACTAATTGAATATACCGTGAAATTATACTATGACCGAAGGTTTGTTATCAATAAAAACTAAATAAATAAGGGGCGGTCCGAAGATGCCCCTTATGGATGATTGTTCTTTCTGTATCAGCCCTCCGGCACAGAAACGTACGTATCAGGCGGAACACACTCTCTGTCTATTACAGCAAATACGTCACCCGAGTTCGGATAGTAAAGCTCGTGAGCCCAGTAATGATATCCGTCATCATCATAGTAATCAATCTCTTCGTAACCCAGATCAACCCATTCTCCGTCGATCAATCCGACATATGTCGGCTCTTCAAATGTGCCTCCGATAGCAACGGGATAATCTGACGATCCTGACCAGATTTCATAGCCTGAAGGCGGATCAGGGATCTCTTCTTCGGTATCAGTCGGGTCAGTCGGATCTGTAGGATCCGTTGCTCCGGTAGGATCGGTAGCTCCTGTGGGATCCGTCGGATCAGTTGCACCTGTAGGTTCTGTAGGATCCGGAGTAGGAGCTACAGTAGGTGTCGGTGCAGGTGTGATCGTAGGAGGTACCGGTGCCGGCGTCGGAGTCGGTGTAGGTGTGAGTGTCGGAGTAGGAGAATTCGTTGCCGCCGGAGTAGGTGTCGGTGTCAGCGTCGGAGAAGGCGCATTACCGTTTGGTCTCGGGGTCGGCGTCGGAGTCTCGGTCGGCGTTGCGGCAGGAGTGCCGGAAGGTGCTTCTGTAGGTGTCGGAGTAGGAGTCTCCTCAGTCTCTTCTGCTTCTTCTGTCTCATCCGTAACGGTTATGGAATATGATCCGAGCTCCAAAATGATTTCTTCGCTCCAGCCTGTAGCGTTACAAACTGTAATTCTTGCAGCATCGTTCTCACACAGATAGTTGATGATGAACTGATTAAGTTGCTCTTCTGTGATCTGCTCGAGATAGAAATCTACCGTGTCGACGGTTCTGTCGTTAAACAGATATATCTGTACTCTTTGACCGGGCTCAACATCGAGTGACTTTGTCTCGCCGGTTTCAGGGTTTTTACCCGTGATGTGTACGTGTCCTGAAGTAAGTATAAGGGAAGCGATGCCCTGTTCATCTACGTGAACATAGCCTGATGTTCCTCTGATACCGACTGTCATGGTGGACGTTACGATATCGAAAGTCTCATCCTCCTCGAGAGGCTTATTGACTTCGAAGAAGACTCCGCCGTCGGTAAGATTCAATTCCATCATGTTGCCGTCCTGGATGAACTGCGCACGGCTGTTCTCGTCCAAAGTGACGATCTTGTGATCATCAAGGGCGATCGAAGCAAGACTTGCGGCTCCGGTGCTTATCGCATCGCCGCTTGCAAATCTCATGTTGTCGATAAGTGATTTCTCGACTCCGTTCGCATCTTCGAGCTTGACTATGCCCTCCATGCGAAGAAGCCTCATTGATGTGGAGCGTATGCCGCTGTTCATGAGAATGATCACAACAATAACAGCTGCGATCACTACAACAGGCACCGCTACGGTCAAAATCTTCTTAGGCTGTGAAAGGGATTTCCATCGGGTAAAAAGATTCTTATTGTCCATACTTCACCATTCCTTTGCTCAGTTTATAACTGCCTTCCTTGATGGTGAGGTAGGAAATTTTACCCTCACCAAACGATTATACACAAAGGAAATAGGTTGTTCAAGATTTATTTAAATTTTGTTCACATTTTATCCGTTAGGAATGTCATCTCCGAAGAAGTAGTCTGTCGAGTAGTCGTAAGTGCCGTCGTGCTCGGGGTCGAATAGGTCCTGAAGCTCATTTCGGGAGTTGTCATGAGGCAGGTTGCCGTTGATGTCTGCCTCGTATGTTTCACCGTCTGAATTGGTGACGCTCATGGTGCAGTCGAGGTATCCGTTGTTGCCGTAGTCGGGTTCGAACGGGAAGAGGTCCTCTCCGGAATCGAAGTTGTTCGGCAGTTCTCCTGAGACATGGCAGTCGTAGTAGTCTGTCGTGCTCGTGCTGCCTGCCATGAGAGATGAATACGATCCGCTGATGTATGCGTCTTCTATATTAAGACCGATTACGGTAGCGAAGTAGATGTCTCCGAAGAATCCGTTAGTGCTCTGGACGTTCTCGATATGAAGTCCGCTTATTGTGTGTCCGTTGCCTGCGAAGATTCCGTTAAAGGCTCTGTCTTCATCGCCGTAAGCATTACGTCCCAGAGGCGCCCAGTTGTATCCCGTAAGATCTATATCGGCAATAAGATCGACCCAGATGCATTCGGGGGCTTCCTCGTTGCGCGGGTAGGTGTTTACAAAGTAGGTAAGAGACGCGAGGTCTTCAACACTGTCTACAACGAATATGCCATTATAACTTTGTTCAATATATTCCATATCAACAAGACCGATGATGTCGCCTGCGAGCCCCGTGGCTGCCCATTCGGATTCGGAAGGGTCGATGTCGAAGTAATTGTCGCGTGTCATCTCTTCCGGTTGATCGACGTGACCTAAGAAATAAACTCCGGATTCTTCTATGGCAGCCGTGGCATATCCGTTCGCAAAAGTTGTCTCAAGCTCTTCAGGTTCCCATGAATAAAGATCGACTCTGTAGACCGAGACGTAGTTCTCATCACCTTCAAATTCGAAGGCTATAACCGCATTATGGCGGTCGGTTCTTAAATCGATGATATAGCAGAGAGAAGACAAATCTGCATACCAGTTGTTATAGGCGTCATTAAGATTGGCTTCGGGATACTCGAAGTAAGAAATGATATCTCCCGTCCACTCGTTATCGTACATATCTACTGAGATATATCCGTAGGGAAGAGTAAGAACGTGTTCCGTATACTGTCCCGCGTTATTGCTTTGTATCTGCTGCCTTGCGAGCATCTGGTAAGCAAGCGGTGTTCTCATGTCGATGAGGAATGTGGTCTCGGCGGTAGATGAGTATGAATACTGCTCGAAAACTTCGTTGTTGATATAAACTCCCGACAGATTAGACAACGCCAGACTAGGCAACGCAATGAACTCTCCGTAATCGGTATCCATCTGCGGCTGATACTCGCTCGTTTCAAGTACGGGAAAGGCACCGTCTGCGGGCTTCCCTGAATATTCAAGAATCTCGATCTCGTCGGTCGAAGCATCCCACAAAAGCCAGCTTCCGGGCATGCCTATGCGGGCAGAAGTTCCGTATCCGATCTGACCGTCCATGGCGAGAATTATGTCTTCGCCGACAGTGCGGATGATCATCTCACTTTCGCCGTCCTGATAAACGATGATGGAACTTCCCGTGAATTCGATCTGTACCGGTTCGCTGTTGCCGTAGATCGTGCCGACGGTTAATTCGGTCAGATCATCATTAAATGAAAGCGTTCCGCCCATGACTGCAAGCGCAAGAGTCGTGCCTGAAAGCCTGTCTTCGAGGTTAGAAGCATATTCTTCACCTTCATCCGAATCGAGATTGTATGCGGATGTATTGAATATGTGGAGAATGCCGTCTTCCGTATATGATGCGTCTATCGTGAATGAACTGCATATCGGCAGCCCGTACGTGCGGTCGTTAAGATATGCTCCGTCGCTTTGGGCGCGGATCATAAGTTCGATGCTGTCTTCGCTGATGCTCTTGATATCATAGACCTCACCGTAAGCGTCTGTGAAAAGATCATTGTCAGGATCGATCCTGCAGACGAAGCCCGTATCGTCTATCCATGTACCTTCGAGGTTTTCTCTCGTCAGAGGAATCGTCTGAACTTCGGCTTCTGTCTCTTCAACTGCTTCTTCATCGTTCCTTCTTGCAGCCTTATCACTGCAGGAACATAGAAGCACAGATACTGCCAGAATAATGCTTATTAATTTAACTCTCTTCATACCTTATCCCTCATGAGTATATGTTAAAATGATTTTATCATTTGAGGGGTGTATTGCCTATGAGTAAGAAAGAATACCTGGACGAATCCGAAGTAGATAAGCTTATAAAGGAAGCCTGTAAAGGTGACGATATTGCTTTCGCGCAGCTTATAGAGAACTTCAGCGATTATATCTACCATCTTTGTAACAAGCATATCGAATCCTCCGGCGTGCCGGCTTCTTTCGCGGCGGGCATCATGGATGATCTTTATGTTGCCGGCATGATGGCGGTAAGAGACGCGATCGGTAATTACAATCCCGGCGACGTTAAGTTCATGACTTTTGCCTCGTATTACATCAATCCCGCGATATCGAGAGAGCTTAAGTTTCAGAAGAATATCGCAGGTGTTAAGAAAGACGGCAAAGAGGAACCGATGCTCCTTGAAGTCCCGGATATCGGTGTTCCGGACAAGAGAGGGTACAATGCCAGAAGAGGCGTGCTGCAGCTTGTGGATGCACTGAAGAAACTGACTGATGAGCAGCATCCCGTTAACAAGGAAGACATGAAGAGGATACTTCGGGCTTACCGTATAGTTAAGTACAGCAACAGTACGAAGATCGAGTCCCGCAATACGTTCTCTGATATGGTCGATGACGCAATGTCCGAGGACTCCTCATGTATCGTAAAGGGAGACGACGGGTATTATTACGATCATCTTTTTGCCGATGAGGATCTGGATCAGCTGTTATCGATAATCTATCTTACGGATCTTATAGATGCGGACAGGAAGAATGATCTTGTATCTAAGCTGATCAGTACAGCCAGCGATTTCTACAAATCCCCTTTCTGGGATGGCGAGAAGATAAGGTTTAATGCGGATACGGTTCACGGCATATCACGCGATGTTGCAGGGAATATCAATAAGATCCAGGATGCAATCAATGTCATGGGAAGGATCCGCTTCAGGTTCAACCGTTACAATTCCAAGCATAAGCTTGAGCCGACATCGGGTTATATTCATGAATTAAGCCCCGTGCATCTTGTCGAGTATCACGATAACTATTACTGCCTCGGACTTAAGGAAAACGATAAGCGCGTCTGGCACTACAGGGTGGATCTGATGAGCGACATCGAGATCGTATGCGAAGAGCAGCGTCCCGTACACGCGAGCAACATCCTCTGGAACCCTCGAAAATACTTATCAGAGCACATGAATATGGCTTATGATGAGCCGCGTGCGATCCAGATGAAGATAAAGAATACGGATTACACATTCATTCACGACTGGTTCGGCGACAATTTCAAGAAGTCGATCGAGAGATGCGAAGAAGGATATGACATCATCATCGTAAAGACATCTCCTTCGATGATAGTCCATTGGGCACTGCAGTACGGTCCCATGGTTGAGATCCTCGACAGCGAGGTTCGTAAGTCCATTTGCGAAGAAATGAAGAAACTGGAGAAGCTGTATGGATGAACTGATCCGTAAATATGAAGTGTTTAAGGGCAACTGCGTCTTTGAGGAAGACGCTTCATATGATGCATTTGCAGGTCTTTATCTTCCTATTACCGTTTGTTTGGTGAAGATGTTTATAAATATTGCTATAACGTGTATTTCTTCGGTACAGAATCTGATGAGACGAAGTCGATAATCGATTATGTTCTTAATAATGAAGGTGAAATTGAGGGAGAAGAATACACGGATCTTGCCCGCAGATATTGGGATCTGAGGGCGAAGATACTTAAAGAGAATTACGGTATTAATAAACTCTGATACCCCTTGTCAGAAAATTGAACATCCGTGCCTCCATAAAGTAAGTGAAAAACATTTACGAAGGAGGCATTTAATATGTGTCAGTTAATCGAAGGCAGAACTTACAGGCTTGAGAAGGTTATTGAGATTGAAGGATTTACGGGTTTTATCGTAGGTGAAGAAGATTTATCCGAAGATAAAGAACCTGTGATGATCGATCTGGGGATGAAGAGAATCCTGGAAGTATTCCGTGAAAATGTCTATCTTGTTCTTGCAGGCAAGGATGAGGTCAGAATCCGGAAACTCGAATGCAGAGATATCAAGTTAAGTGAGTTTCTTAAGAGCGAAGGTATCAGGTATAAGTTCAAGGCTGATTACAGGAAGTTTAAAAGCGCATGGGAGAAAGCGTTGGATGTAAGCAACGGCTTGTTCGGAACGAACGGATATGCGGTCTGTATGAGCTTTTGGTGTGACTGGATGTTCCATAACTTTGAATTGAAGCTTGTTAATCCGGGGTGGCTTACGATAGAAGGATACGATATCGAAGCTGTCATGGGATGGAACTTAGGAAATGATGTTTTATCTGAAGCACACGGACTGATAACAGATATCCTTAATGCACCGCAGAGATTCACTGGTAAAGAATATGCAGACAGATTAAAGGAATCGGGACTTACGGAAACGATCCCTTACTTAAGAATGATCGAGCGTGAGGAGGCATGAATATGAGAACGGACAATATGATGAGTGGCGTGTAGAGAATGATCTTGACTGCCTGTATTATGACGGCAACCTTAAGGCGGATACTCTTATGAGTGCATGGACGCCGATAAAGTGGGTCGCAGACTGCATTAACAGGAACAGCGGTAAACGCTTTTGGAAGCCTAATGAGCGCAACGGTTACGACTTAAGCGACCTCGAACTGCTGGTCGCAGACAGAGAGAAGTACCTGCCTTCTGACAACGAGATGGTGATGCTCCTTGATACGTTCCTCGAGCTTGCCGAGCTGCCGTGTAACTACATTTTGCTGCCGGACAGAGAAATGAACAATAAAAGATATACCTTCAGTGAGGAGCCTCGGATTCAGTTCTTTGACGAGGTGCCGGCTACCCTGTATAACCTGTGGGAGAAGGACGGGTTCAGGAGCGGAGTAATCGGGCAGGAGCAGGTTATCCCTCTCATCCCCGGTCTTCATCCCTCGCAGGGCAAGTGGCTTTATGATAAGAAGGAGATCAAAGCAGCGCTCTATTACATGGTACGTCTTCTGTCCCAACGTAAGCAGCGGCTTGAGGCAGTAGTCAAATGATATGAGTATGACCTATAATGTAGACAGTCATCACTTAAGGAGCAGGGGATAATGGCGTTTACATTCGGTGAGATCAAGAACTATCTGGCCCGTGATATGAGACTGTCCGTAAGGATGCTCAAGGGCGGTGACAAGGACTATCTTATGGTATCCGATATCCCAGACGGCAAGTATGATGACCTTATCGTGTATAACCTCGCAGAGATCAAGTTTATTGAGTACCCGGAGTTCGGTGAATATGTTCCCGCATCTTCTCCGAAGCTTTCATGGATGAGCAACAAACCCGGTATCGGATTCGAGATCACACTGTGCGAGCAGATCCCCGATTATGATGACAGAGACCATACCAGAACGAACGGCGAACAGATAGTCTTCAGGGACTTAAGAAATCTGCTTCCGATGTACGGACATTGTTCTGTAGGCATTATAGGTGAGGGAAAGGAAGCATTCAGATCGTCCAGGGATATCCCCGAATCTTATAACGGCAAGTATCTGTTCGGACTCGGCATGGAGCCTGATAAGACGGATATTACGGCGGGAACTTATGAGTACCGGTATGTAGTGCTTCTTGCGAACAGACCGAGAACATAATCATTAACAGAAACAATAGAAAAACATGTGAAGGGGTTGTCTCAAAAGTGACGTAAGTTCACCGAGAGGCAACCTCTTTAAATGTTCAAAACTATCGTGTTTTAGGCGCTAAACAAGTTCAAAAGTGCAGCAAATACCCTCAAAATGTTCATAACCGCATATTAAAGCAGGC
>JAGAXM010000024.1 GCA_017940895.1 Clostridiales bacterium
AAACCCCGCAAGTTTTGTTACAAATGAAATTGTTCCTAAATAACACCACGACCATGATTTAGGTATATCAAAAGGAATCACATTATCAATGCAAATGTCTTCTTTTCCTCGCTTTTCATAATGAGAATTATCCCTACGATAGATAACGCTCTCATGCTTGTCTTTCTTGAGCTTTCCTGCCTTGATAAGTTCCTGCTTCTCTGCTCGAATTCGCTCAAGAAGAAGCGATGCTGGTTCATCATTTGGATCTTGCGGTACGAGTTTACCCATGACCGCCTGTTGGAGAATGGATTTCTTTAACTGATCCGGGAACGAAGAATTCAATGATGATAATCTTGTTTCCGCCGTATCATATTTTTTGATATATGGAGCCAAAGATAAATATAAAGATATAATACGGTATTGTTCTTTAACTGGGGGAATTGGAATAAGAGCTCTATATAACCGCTCATCGTTTATTGCCGGGTATGCAACTCCTTTTGAGTTTTCGGTATCATTGGCATAGGCATCAAATGCTGGGGACATTAGACAATAGAAAAGATATTTATTGTATAAATCAGCATGACATGCAAGAACCGCAAAACCAGTACTAGCTATTGGCGTTTGAGTAAATTCACGATCAATAATACACATATTATGAAGATATGGTCTTACCGTGGAATAAAGAATATCTTCATACGAAACTATTTTTCTTGCTCGAGATGGGGCATTTGAAGCTTCGATTATGTTTTCATTGGAGTTCAAGGTCTGGTTGTTATTGTCTATGGAACCTATATCTATATATGAAAAAGATGATTCTGGCTGTTTCTGACCATGATTAAATACTATTGATCCTAATCTAGCCCACTCCCAGCTATCAGGTATCTCAAACGGCACCTCATCGGATATACAAACCGGCTCATTTTTGCCGACCTTCTCATAAGGCAAATTATCCTCACCACGGAAGATGTAGGAAGGATTCTTTTCTTTCTTGATTTTGCCTTCTTTTATGAGCTTTTCTTTCTCCTCACGGATTCGTTCGAGCAAAACACTTGCAGGCTCGTCATTAGGATCTTGCGGCACAAGCTTGCCTTGAACCGCCATCTGGAGTATGGAGTTCTTTAATTGCTGCGCGTTCATATTACTCCTCCAGATTATCTATACCGAGTATAGATGTGATTTCCGCAAGTATCCTGTCAATGTCAGCGTTAAGACTAGCTCTCTTCTCCTGATATTGACGAATAAGCTCATCGGGAGGAAGTATCTCTTCTTCTTCGTGAGGATATCCGCAAAGATCGATATTATAATTTCTTTCTGCTATATCCTTCGCTGTGTACTTCTTCGCCTTATCGAACCCCTCAATGGTAATCTCTTCTCTGTTATTCCACCACTTAATCGCCGGTTCAAAGTGTTCCAGCTTCATCGGCTTGGTCTTAGAGAAATTCTTATATCCTTCCGGCATATCAAGACGATAGAACCAGACATCTTCTGTCGGCTTTGTGTTATCAAAGAACAGAATGTTAGTCGTAATGGATGTATATGGAGCAAACACGCTATGTGGCATACGTATTACCGTATGAAGATTGAACTCTCTAAGAAGTTTCGTCTTAATAGCAACTTTTGCATTATCAGTTCCAAACAGAAATCCATCCGGGAGAATTACAGCAGCTCTTCCATTCTTCTTTAGACGATACATGATAACTGACATAAACAAATCAGCTGTTTCACTACTGGCTAGATCATCTGGAAAGTGGTTCTTTACTTCGGCCTTTTCGCTTCCGCCATACGGAGGATTCATCAAGATAACATCAAACTTGTCGTCATCTGTATAATCCAGAACGTCTTTCAACAAAGAGTTTGCGTGATAAACCTTCGGTAAATCGATATCGTGCAACAGCATGTTAGTGATACAGAGCATGTACGGGAACTGCTTCTTCTCAATACCATATATGGAATTATTGAAGCGTTCCTGATCCTCCGTCGTCTTAACCTGCTTGGAAAGTTCCTTCAGCCAGCTTGTAAGGAATCCACCGGTACCGCACGCAAAATCCGCAACTTGTTCTCCTATCTGCGGCTTTATCATCTGCGCCATAAAGTCTGTCACCGCACGAGGTGTATAGAATTCACCGGAAGATCCAGCGCTCTGCAATTCTTTAAGAATAGACTCGTAGATCTCACCAAATGCATGGCTCTCTTCATAATCCCCGAGATCGAGACTGTCTATGATATTGATAACCTGGCGTAGAAGAACACCATCCTTCATATACTGATTGGCATCTTCAAATGTTGTCTTAACAATGGATTTCTTGATAGGTGTGTCCATATCAATCGGAAGATTCTTCAACGCGGGAAACAATTCGTTGTTTACAAAATTCAGGAGTGTATCTCCTGTCATAACATCCTTGGAACGATCGTCATGCGCCCAATTACACCATCTGAACTTCTCTGGGATTATGGACTGATAGTTGTCTTCATTAATGTCCCAGTCTTGTTCCTTGGCATCATATACCTTTAGGAAAAGCATCCACGCTATCTGTTCAATTCTCTGAGCGTCGCCGTTTATACCGGCATCATTACGCATTACATCTCTTATTTGCTTTACAAAGCTCGAAAGATTACTCATTAACCTGCTACCTCATATAATTCATTCTCTAATTCATGTACGGCATCGAGATATGCCTGCTTTCCGCCAAAGTAGCTAACTATTTTGGCAGGAGCACCATATTTATTAATGGGATCGAGTTTCAATACGTCCATCTTCTCAATCTCATATATATTGGAATCAGTGTACTTCTCAATAAGAATATCCAGCACTTCACGGGCCTTATCACTGTATTTCGAAAGGAAATCCCTTTTCTTTACACCTTCGGCTCGTTCCTTACGTGTTAAAGGCTTCTTATCGAATGCTATATGGCAAATGAAATCAAAGTCATCTACATCATCCATTCCCTGATCGTGTTTCAGCACCAAAAGGTCTATTCCACGTTCGCGGAATTCTTCGTTAATTGCTTCTTTACGATCCTCAGCATTCCATCTAAGAATAAAATCCTCAAGAGATGCATATTCACCGGTTATACTTGTTTTTGTGTAATCAATGATATTCTCTTGTCTTAACAATTTGCCGTTTGTATCGTAAACAGAAACTGTTTTATTGATTACCCTTACCTCACAACCATTAACATCAACATACGGCTTATACTTAGGATCACTCGGGACAGGTGGATCAGGATAAACCGGAGGATCAACCTGAATAGTTCCTCGCGGCTTACCATTAGGATCGAACCCCTCGTCGGGCTCAACTTCACCATCCCACTCCGGATCAGCAAAAAGTCGAGACACGCCACGGAAATCCATAATAGTAAAATGTGTCTTGCCTTCTTTCTCCCTCAGACGAGTTCCACGTCCGATAATCTGCTTAAACTCCGTCATCGAATTAATCATCTGATCCAAAACGATAAGCTTGGTCATCTTGCAATCAGCGCCTGTCGTAAGAAGCTTTGATGTTGTTGCAATGACAGGATACTGTGATGATACGGAAATAAAGTAATCAAGCTTGCTCTTTCCATAAGTATCACTTCCGGTAATACGCACTACATAATCTGGATTCTCTTTAACCATATCAGCATTAAGATTCGACAGAGCGATTCTCATTCGTTCTGCGTGGTCTTCTGTAGCGCAAAAAACTATCGTCTTGGCCATACGATCTGTTTGTCTGAGGTAATTAGTGATTTCAAGTGCGACCTGATTGATGCGGTCTTCTATGATTATGTTGTAATCATAATCGCTGTTGTTATAGATTCTGTCTTCAATCTCATTACCATAAACGTCAAGCTGCCCAGCATGAGGTCTCCAACCATCCCCTATATCTGTTGTTATATTGATTACTCGGAAAGGCGCCAAAAAGCCGTCCTCTATTCCTTCTCGCAAACTGTATGTATAGATAGGATCTCCAAAATAATTAATGTTAGATATATACTTTGTTTCCTTAGGGGTTGCCGTCATACCTATCTGTGTTGCCGAAGAGAAGTATTCAAGTATTTTTCTCCAATTGCTATCCTTCTTCGCAGATCCTCTGTGACACTCGTCTACAATTATCAAGTCGAAAAAATCCGGCTGGAATAGTGCTGCCAGTTTGCTTACTGTATCATCATTATCACTCTCATCATCCACATCAGTGTTTCCCGTCAGCTGATGATACAATGAGAAATACACCTCATGAGAAGTGATTGTCGTAGGATCGTCTTTGGCAAAATTAATCTTGTGTATTGTCTTTTCCAGAGGAGCAAAATCCTGCTGTATAGATTGATCAACAAGTATATTGCGATCGGCAAGATAAAGAATCTTCTTTTTCAATCCAGAGTTAAGCAGTCTGTAGACTATCTGAAATGCAGTATATGTCTTACCTGTACCAGTTGCCATGACAAGCAACAACCTATTCTTACCCTTGGCTATCTCGTCTATCGTCCTATTGATTGCTATTCTCTGATAGTATCTAGGTGGATATGTGGTTTGACTTGAATAATAAGGTTGATTAATAGCATCCAGTTCGCTGTCACTCAACCCATTTCCTTCATTAGATTCATTTATATAGCGTTCTTTTAATTCATCATACGTCGGGAACTCATCCAAAGGAATCTGTCTTTCAAGTCCAGTAAGAAAGTCATGTTCCATGAATGCATCTCCATTGGAGCTATATGCAAAAGGAACATCAAGGGTCGTCGCATAATCTATAGCTTGCTGCATTCCATAAGAAACAGAATGATGATTGTCTTTTGCTTCAACAACTGCAATAGGATTGTTGGCATTGAAGTAAAGAACATAATCTGCCTTCTTCGGATTGCTTCTTGATACTATATTCCCTCTAAGATTGATTTTACCATCAGTGAACTTAACCATAGTTTCCATGGTAATCTTATTGGTCCATCCACGACTCTGAATCGCCGGCGTGATGAAATTCAGCTTTATATCTTCTTCGGTCATCTGACTTTTAGGTATTAAAGTATCCATAATGACTCTCCGATCTACTTCTCATAAGATTGAATTATCAGAAGATACTTATAATTATACTCTAAAATATACCGATTATTGGTACATTCCCCCCTGTCTCCGACACCCTCGACAATCTCAAAGGAACGGGTTCGAGACCCGAAAACCCAAAAAACGGGCAAAAACTAGCTCCGTTCAGGTAAACTTTTTGCCCGGGATTTTTTGGCAAAAATAAATCCGCAAACGCCCGTCGTTAGGGCATCTGCGGAAAAACTAGCTATTCCGTAGCGCTAGCATGGAGCGCGTTACGAGGCTCGAACTCGCGACATTCAGCTTGGGAAGCTGACACTCTACCAACTGAGTTAAACGCGCATGAATGCTTAATAATTCTATTTCAGCCATATATCCTTGTCAAACATCCGCAGCCTCCCTATCCGCGAACTGCGCATTGCACAATATTACATTTTCAAGGATTATGTGCAACAAATCGCGTCATTTTTTGCACCAAAAACTGATATCGGAATTTTTGTGCAATAATCAGACGAATAATTGCACCAAATGGGATATTACAGATTTATGTGCAAATTTTAAGTTCAAAAATTGCACCAAAATGCTTTTCGAGAAAAAAGGTTCACGAATCGGCGCCCAAATTTGCCAAGCACCACTCACGGCGCCATGATGATGCGCGAATCGTTGCAGAATTTGATCAGATCATCGCACATCTCGTGGCGTGAACTTACCTCTCCCGATTCGTTCCTGATCTCATAGGGAACCCAGAACTGCTGCTCGGAGAAATTAGCCCACGTGAGGAAGTACGAGCATCTTGAACCTGCCTCGAATGAAGCAACAAATGACAGGAACTCGGTGAACCAGTTCTTCACCTTGTTCCCTGACGGAGCGAGGCCCTCATAATATCCTCCGCAGGAATCGAGAACGCGTATTCCGACCTCGGTAAGCGCATAGGGCTTGCCGTGCGTGAAGCTTATCTTCCACATTATCTCCATCGAAGTCTTGAGCTTATCGTAGAAACCGTCGTCTTCCGCCGGTCTGTCACGGTAGATGTCCATGCCGATGATATCAATATAGTCGTCGCCCGGATATCTTCTTAAGTAGTGCTCTACGGAATCGCAGAATCCGTTGGGCGAATAAGCATAAGCGAATGACTTAACGCCCTTCTCATCCTGAAGATAATCGATCGTATATCTGAACAAAGTAACGAACTTATCGTCAGCAAGATGCTTTCTTCCCCACCAGAACCAGCCGCCGTTGTCCTCGTGAAAGGGTCTGAACAGCATGGGAATCGGCTCGCCGTCCACATCTACGCACAGGGAAGCAAACTCAGCGATCTTATCCAGGAAACGGAGATACTTCTCATTAAGATCTCCGCCGGGCAGAATACGTACACCGATATTACCGTCTGTAAAATTCGGAGAATAATCGAAGAAATCATCCCCGCCCAGCGAGAAATTCGGCATATGAGATGACAAAGTAATAAGACAGCCCTCACGGTGAAGCTCTTTTACGACCTTCACAAGCTGTTCGAAGTTACCCTCGTAACCATAGAAACTAAGTGTATCTATACCCACGACAGCCGGGTGTTTGCCGACAAGATTCTTCACATCGGACTGGGTTCCGTCGTGTTCCGTGATGGATATGCCGATGTGCCCCGCATTCTGCTGGCCGAACATGAAGTCATTCGAGTACGCGACGTCCTCGATTCTGCCGATAAGCTCGTAAACATGCGGAGATCTCTCGTTTAACATTGTTACAAACCCTTAAATATCAGCCTTTCTTCTGAAAATCGCCGAAAGGATCGGAAATATCTTCTATGTTGCCTCCGAGGTTCTGAATAGCGGACATCATCTCGTAGAAAAGTTCTCTTGAGATGTCTGTCTGGTGACGGTTGATGTAATTCTTGAGCATCGGCACCGCCCTGTCGTCACCGTAATCGGCAAAACAGATTACAGCGTAAATCTTATTCGTCATGGAGCGGAAAGCCATTCTCAGAGCATCGTATATCTCCTCCGTCTTCTTTTCCTTACCGATATTCGTCAGCATAACGACCAGATCCTCGCACGGACCCTCCATGCCATCGTCCTGATGCTCCTTTAAGCGCTCGATAAGCTTAGCGGGCGCCTCATCCGGGAATGATTCGATATATTCCGCGATGGAATCCGCTACGAAGCTGTGTGTTCTCTCGTAGCTCATGAAACGGTCGAGCACGTCGTCGAGCAAAGTCGCATCGCGTCTTCCCGACAGGATCTTGAGGCTCGCCTTCACCTTCTGGAACTCCATCTCGAAAAGCTTATTCTCGTCGTCCATCTCCTCTTCACGCCAAGCGGACTGCCTTACCATCGTGCGGGCATAACCCTCGACCATAGCTGCATCATCGATGCTGACAAGAGCATTTACGACGCTTGCGGGAACACCGCGGTCAAGCTCTGTGGCGCAGAATTCAAGGATTTCAGTCAATTCTTCGAAGGAAAGAGTAGCGAAGTACTCATTCATAGACATCCCGCCCAGAGACTCCTGAGGCTCAGCCTCCATAAGTAAGCTCTGCTCCTCAGTCTCCTGCATAGCTATGCGGTGAAGATACTGCTCGTATGTGGCATCGTCCTCTTCGGGCGGCTTCTCATCCATCTTGTCGGCAAACTCGTCGACCTTCTGCTCGAGGATGAGACCTGCGATCTCGTCATATCTTTTAAGAACGTCAATTACTTTCTGTTCGATCATATAAAGCTCCGTATCAGTAATAAAAAAGCTCCGCAGGTGTTAATATCCTGCGGAGCTGCCGTTTCTGGAGGTGCCACCCGGATTTGAACCGGGGAATAAAGGTTTTGCAGACCTTGGCCTTACCGCTTGGCTATGGCACCGCATTCCTCAAATCGTGCTTGCATATTATGTATGAGCAAACGCCCTTTTGTCAAGTGTCGCTTACTATAATTACGCGCACATGTTAAAATACTCACATGCGCGATATTTATATCATCATCAAATGGGAATTCTCCAGACTTTATTCCAACTGGAAGCGCGCAGCCGCGATCTTTATCATTCCCGCTGCAGTAATGATGCTCGCATTAGGCATCTTCCCTTACCTTATCAACTACATGACCACGGGATCCGTCACCGAGAAACCCGTAACGGTCATCAACGCGCCCGATTCTTTCAGGGAATATATTGAAGAAACCGAAGGAACAACCATCTATACCTATGAATTCATGGAGCTCGACGCTTTCTCGCCGTTCTGGAACTCACGCGAAGCCATAAAAGAATTAAAGAACGGCGCACTGTTCATATACTTCAGGCCCGACGAGAACACGATCTACTTAGGCTGCAACGGCAACTCCTCGATATCCATCAACCGTGCGGAGAGCCTGAGAGAAGTCGTGCTGGACAACTATAACGATTCACTGAGGGAACAGGGACACACTGTTTTCGAGACGGACAGCTTCAACCCCGTGGTCAAGCTTCTCGATTACAGGTCGGCGGCGAATGCGGGCTCCGCGAGAGTAATCCCGCCCGTGCTCGTGCTTCTTATCTACTACTGCATCTATTCGCTTACGAGCGATATGTTCGCGTCCGAAAGAGACAGGGGCTTCTACGACAAGCTTCTCATGGCGCCCGTGTCCCCGAAGAGCATCATTATGGGCAAGATCCTCGCGAGTACGATAATGGTTACGGGCGCGTCGTATGTGACGTTCATGTTCCTTTTCATATCGTCGTGGCTTAACAGGAGCAACAGTTCGACCTCTCTGATCCCTTTCGGCATGTTCCTGCTTCCGGGGCAGCTGCTTGTGATCGCACTTATCATACCCGTGGCGGCGTTCCTTTGCAGTACGATATGCGTCAACATCGTGTTCTCGATAAGACGCATGAAAGACGTAATCCTTAACCTTCAGATGCCGCTTATCTATCTCATGGCGGATCTGTTCTTCCAGATATTCAGCTACACCCCGGGATGGCTCGAATTCATCATCCCGATACACGGATGCACTGCGGTCATGAAGACAGTCTTCCTGTCGGAATTCCGGCCGTGGCAGCTGATACTCGTACTGATATCGAACATACTTCCTGCACTGCTTCTACTGAGGAAGACATTTAAGAAAGAGGGATACACAAGGTGATCAGAGTCGACAACGTACATAAAAGCTACACCGCAGGCAAAGAGATAATCAAAGGCGTAAGCTTCGAAGTTCAGGACGGAACCATATTCGGTCTGTTAGGTCCCAACGGTGCCGGCAAGACTACGCTCATGCAGATGATATCGACGCTCCTCGCACCCTCTTCAGGATCCATCACAATCGACGATCTCAATGCCAAGGACGACCTTCTCGAGATTCACAGAAGGATCGGCTACCTCACCACGGAAGTAAGGCTCGATCCCATGTCGACGCCCGACAAGCTCTGGGATTTCTTCGCGGAGCTCTATGACATTCCTCTCAAGGAATCCGTATCGCGCAAGAATGCGATCTTCGGCAAGCTCGGCATCACGCCTTTTAAGAAGAAGAGGATCAACGAGCTTTCCACAGGCATGAAGCAGAAGGCATCGATCGCGATAAGCCTTATACACAACCCGCCCGTCATCATCTTTGATGAACCGACGAACGGACTTGATATCTTAACGAGCAAGCAGGTCACGGATTACCTTCTCGAGCTTAAAGCGGAAGGTCATTCGATCATCCTCTCGACGCACATCTTCTCCGTCGCGGAGAGCCTGTGTGACGAGATCGCGATCCTTGTCGACGGTAAGATCGCCGCGCAGGGTACGGTAGAAGAACTTACACAGCAGGCACAGGCGAAGAACTTCGAAGAAGCTTTCTTCAGGATATATGTGGAGAACCATGTCGAAGAATAAAGGAACAGCGATAACCAAGACTTTATTCCTGCACAGCGGCCGCTCGGGAACGCAGGTCTGCGCCACCACTTTTAAAATGGCGGTGTGGTTCGTCTTCGCATGCGTCGTATGCATGTTCTCGTGGTGGTTCTACTTCTTCGGTCTGAACGACTACACGCATTCATCGAACATCGTGGTAATGGTCAACACTCCGGACTCCTTCCGCGAGTACAGGGAGATTGTCCCGAGCGAAAACAATCTCATCTTCTACGAGGAGTGGGACGCAGCTTACGACTTCATGAAAATGAGCGACTTCATGCATGAGCATTCCGCCGGCATCACGGTATGGTTCCCCGAGGACTTCGATGACACGCTTAAAGGCGGCAGCGATGCACAGATCCTGACCTACTACAGGTCCGACACGCTCGACTACATGGGGCTGCGCGATGACTTTACCGATAACTATCTCGAAGGCTACAGGACTTATCTTGCAGACAGGTTCAACCTTGAGAACACGGGCAGCACGTACAGCATCGTAAGAGACGACATCCCGACGAACGAGGGCATGTCGAGAGGCGAGCTTTTCGCGCGGGCGATGGGAAGAAACTTCGTGCCGATCCTGCTGTTCATCGTGCTTCTTTATGCTGCAATGAGTTCCGGCACCGAGGCGATCTCGGGTCAGAAGGAGCGCGGCACATTCTCGAGGATCCTGCTTACTCCCGTCTCGCGTAAAGATCTTGTGCGCGCGTTCACGAACGGCGTGTTCATAAGCTCGCTCATCCCGTCGGTCGTGGTCATCATCATAACGCTTCTGATCCCGGCTTACAGGCATCTGTCGGGCATCATCCCGTTGCTTCTTCTCACGGTAAGCCTCGCGCTTTTTATCGCCGCATTGACGGTCATGATCTCAGTCATGAACGACACGGTAACCTCGGCACAGACGGCATTCCTGCCGATATTCTTCATACTCGTCACGGTCGCGGTAACGTGCATCAACGGTGACGATGAAGTATCGGAATTCAACTACTTCATCCCCGTCTACGGACACTTCTACGGACTTGGAGACAGCGTTAACGGCGAGCCTCATACCCTGGCTTCTATCGTCTGCTCTGTTATCACCGCACTCATCGCATTCGGTATCATTGAGATCAGCTCGCGCCTTCTCATGAGCGAGAAATTCACCGTGCTTACGGGCTCGTCTTCGGAAGAAGAAATGATGCGCGAGCCTTCGAAGTTCGAGAGAATCGCAGACACCGTTGCAGGTCTTGCCGACGTTGTCCTCTACCCTCTCATGGTGCTGTCGATATTCCAACTTCTCGCGATGATTCCGGTCGCTGTCGCTTACATGAGAGACCCCGCTTATTCCGACTTCATCGCAAGTCTCGCAGGCATATCTGGCGTACCCGCAGTCATCGAGCAGACCATGACGATACTCGGCATATTCATGAATGACCCGAGATTCCTGGCTCTCATGTCGATCGCTTATATTCTCATAATCATTACTTACAGACTGCGCGCCAAAAGTGCCGCGGGCATCGGTCTGACAGGCAAGAACTTCGGCAAGTTCTACGTCGGTGGCATCGCACTCGGCATTGTCATGATGTCGCTTGTTTTCGCGCTGCTGTTCATCACGGGCAAGGTCACGGTCAACGGCATCGACATCCCCGCCGAAAGCTCGCTGACGTTCATATTCTCGCTTCTTATGTGGATCCCGCAGGGCGCCGCGGAAGAGGTCATGTTCAGAGGCTTCATGATACCGAGGATCAAGAAGATCTTCACGCGCCACGGCAGCATCATCGCTATCATTCTCTCGTCGCTCCTGTTCTCCGCATTCCACTGCTTTAACGGCGGATTCTCGTTCGTCGCGTTGCTCAACATCTTCCTTCTCGCGGTGCTGTTCGCACTCATCTATGAGAAGACCGGAAGCATCGTAATCACGTGCGCCGCGCACACTATGTGGAATATGTTCCAGGGCAATATCTACGGGCTGTCGGTAAGCGGCAATGCTTCCGTTCCGGCACTTATCTCAACAAACTATACGGGAAGCGCATTCGGTCCTGAAGGCACGCTCGAAGCGACGGTTGTAATCGTGATCGCACTCGCGGTTTTCGCAGCGCTTAATCTGCGTAGAAGACATCCTTCCCCGAAGGAGTCTTAACACTGCCGAACTTCGTCTCAAAGACATCCGCAAGCTTGTCCGGCGACAGCCTGTCGCATACATCTGTTATCCTGCCGTCTTTCATGAGAACGAACTCATCGCCGTAAGTCGATGCCGCATTAAGATCATGCATAACGATGATGAACGACTTGCCCTGATTCTTCACGAGGTCGCGCGCGGTATCGAGTATGAACTTGCTGTGCACGATATCGAGATTCGAAGCGGGCTCATCCATGATGAACCATTCCGCATCCTGACATATCGCACGCGCAGCCATACAGCGCTGCTTCTCACCGCCCGAGAGCGTGTCGTAAAGCTGATCTTTCTTATCCTTAAGTTCCATGAGTTCCAGCGCTTCATCGATCTTCTTAAGATCCTCTTCATTCTCGCTGTTAAAGAACTTCTTCTCGTTATATCTTCCGAGCGCGACGAGGTCGGACACGGTAAGCCCGATATTGCCGTAGATCTCCTGCGGGATATAAGACATGCCGCATTTCTTCGCGAACATCTTAACGACCGACTTGATAAGCGTCGTCTTACCGCAGCCGTTGGGACCTAAGATGATCGTTATCTTCCCTTCTTTGAAGGTGTGCGATACGTCCTTAAGAACATGCGTGTCGCCGAAGCGGACGTTGATGTTTAATGCTTCGAGATTCATACGCTGCTCCTTTCGCGGCCGGATCTGATCCTGCTGCTCATGAGGAGGAACAGGAAGTACGGCGCGCCGATAAGGCTGGTGACGGCGCCGATCGCAAGCTCGCCCGGAGCCACGATCGTCTTACATACGGTGTCGCAGACGACCATGAATATCGCGCCCGTCATGAAGCTTAAGACGAGTCTACTTCTCATGCGGGTAACGCCGAAGAAAGAAACGATGTGCGGGATGATGAGACCTACGAATCCGATGATGCCCGCATTCGCGACACTGAAAGCCAGAAGGCACGACGATACCGCGAGTGCAATCGCAAGAGTTTTCGTCTGGTCGACGCCCAGAGTCATCGCAGCTTCCTTGCCGAGCTTCAATACGTCGATCCTCGGTGCGATCCAGATAAGTATCGGCATCATGAGTCCGACGACGACGGCGAGCAGTTTTGTCTTGTCTGTGGTGGACGCAGAGAACGTGCCGAGCATCCACATGTATACTCGCTCCATCTGCTCAAGATGAAGCGTCATGAGAACCGTGATAAGCGCGCTCATAATGGACGATATCGCGATGCCTGCAAGAAGCGTCGACGACGTGTCGTAACGCCCGTTCTGCGCGGCGATCGTAAACACCAGCAGCCACGTGACAATGGCGCCCAAGACGGCACCGATATACGCACCTGTAAACGCTTCGAAAAATATGACTCCGTTAAGTCCCGTTACAATCGCTATAGCGGCACCTAACGCAGCCCCCGAGCTTATACCCAGCACGGACGGGTCTGCCATCGGATTTCTGAAAACGCCCTGCATAACGCAGCCTACGGAAGCCAAAGCGCCTCCGATAAGCATCGCAGTCAGTGTTCTCGGAACCCTGATCCTTCCGATGATCGTAAGTGTTGTCTTGGCAAGTTCGTCTCCCCTTCCCGTGAAGTATTTAATAACGTCAGAGAGGGTGATATCAGAACTTCCCAGACAGCACGAAACCGCCATCACACAGATAAGCATGATGGCGGCGATCGTGAATTTAATTACAAATCTGTCAGATGAGCTCTTATGCTCCCGCATGTGCGACAGCATTCGCATCCAATGCGTACTCGTAGAGAGTTCTTATAGCCTCAACATTACGAGGTCCTACTCTCTCGAAGGTGTTGGCATCAACTGCAAGAACTCTGCCTTCCTGAACTGCTGTGAGCTCTGTGTAAGGCTCAGTCTCGAGGAATGACTCATAACCCCAGTCAGGTACGAGGATGATATCAGGATCAGCTGCGAGGAGCTGCTCAGCGGAATAAGACCAGCCGTCAGCATCGCTTGCTGCATTTACACAACCTGCGTATGTGATGATGTCGTTGATGAATGTGTCAGGTCCTGCAGTGTAATCGCCGTACTCGCCGAAGCTCATAGCATAGTAAACTGTGATCTCATCATCACCGATTGTCTCCATAGCCTCATTGAAAGTCTCGGAGATCTGATCGGAAAGGCTCATAGCAAGCTCTTCGCCTTCATCGTGAAGACCGATAACGTCAGCTACTGTCTCTACTGTATAGATCATACCCTCGAGGGATGTCTCGTCCTTAACGATAACTACTGTGATACCTGCATCTGTAAGAGCGTTGTATGCTTCTTCACTGAAGATGGAAGATGCAAGAACAACATCAGGCTCCATGGATACAATGAGCTCTGTGTCGGGAAGGTCGATAGGTCCTACACTCTCGATATCGAATACTTCGTCGGGATAATCGCAGTAATCGGATCTTCCGATGAGCTTATCCTCACCGCCCAGAGCGAAAATGATCTCTGTGATTGCAGGTGATACGCTTACTACAGTCTCAGGCTCTTCCTCAACTGTTACTTCATTGCCGTAAGCATCTTCAAGTGTGAGAGGATATGAGAATGTATCATCCTCTACTACAAATGTCTCAACTGTCTCAGCTGCTTCTGTCTCAGCTGCTTCTGTCTCAGCTGCAGTCTGTTCTGTCTCTGCTGCATTTACAGTCTCAGCTGCCTGTGAAGCCACGGACTCCTCGGAGTTAGTATCCGAACAAGCTGTGAAAACAGCTGCAGTTACAGACAGGCAAAGTGCCGTTGCCAATAACTTTCTCTTCATGACAAAGTCCTCCTATGTAATTGTCAAATAACGCGGATATCTTCCGCAATGTTTAGATTATAATATATACATGTTAATGAGAAATCACAGAATTATTAAGACATTTATCGCTTTTGTTGGTGCATTTGCAATATCGTGCAGCGCCGCCGGATGTGAGCTCATCATCGCCGAAGACGGCAGTATTTACGGGATTTCCGAAGCTTCTGAAGCATCGGAAGTGTCATCCGCGGCAGAGAGTCTGCCCGCAGGAGTTGACCTTGAAGGACCCTACGAAGTCGACCGCGTAGTCGACGGCGATACCCTGATCGTATATATCGACGGCGTGCGCACCAGAGTCCGCTTGATCGGCATCAATACTCCCGAGTCAGTCGCGCCCGAAGAGGAACGCAATACCGAAGAAGGCGTCATCGCCTCCGACTATGTTAAGACACTCATGGAGGACGCAGACTACGAAGTCTGGCTCGAATATGACAACGAGCGTTACGATCAGTACGACCGCACGCTCGCTTATGTCTATATCGATTACGACGGTGAAGTCGTCATGCTCGAGCGCATCCTCCTCGAAGAAGGCTACGCCGAGACCGTCCGCTACGGCACCAACGACAGATACTACGACGAATTCTGCGAGTTAGAGGCTGAAGCGTCTTAAAGCGAGAACAAAACTCCCGCCAGAGGCGACATGAAGATCATCACGAATGAGAAGCACCACGAGTTGACGGAGATCAATGTCGCGCGCTGCTCTGAGGGAACGAGAGAGTTGAGCTCGACGTCTGCCCTTATCTGAATCAGATCGTCCGCGAAGGCTGCCATAAAGCCGCCCGCAGTCATGATCCATGCGACGCCTGTGAAGTTCGCAGCGAAGCCTGCCGTTACCACCGCTAGACACATGATAAAGATGCGTCTGAAAGGCCAGTTCTTAACCTTGACCGACAGCACAGCGCCGATGATACCTCCGAGGCTCATCGCGAACAGCAGCGGCCCCAGCACCCAGTCAGGGATTCCGGTCATAGGGAGCTTCGCCTGCAGGAAGAACAGAAGCAGTACATCGATTCCTCCGATAAGCGCGTTACGGAATATAAGTCCCGTTACCCTGCTGTTGCCTTTAAGAAAAGCAAAGCTCTCGCGCACGGTCTTTTTGACGCGCGTCGTGAACTCGCTGTCGGCATTCTTCGTTATTACTTTATTCTCCTTAAGCGTCGTCGCGACGATGATCTGTATGCCTGCGAGTATGATGCTTATGATATGCGCCTTGGTATTTCCGAGCATGACCGCGACACCCGCAGCCAGCGTGGCAGCACCGTTCGTGATGCGGTAGATCAAGGTCTGCGTCGAGATATATCTGTCGTAGTCGTCCTGCCTGCCGTTCTCTTTCAAGGTGTCGTAAGCAAGCGCGGAATCTGACCCGCTCGCGAAATTATAACTCAATGCATTAAAGCCGATCGACACCGCGACACCCGCAAAACTCGAGATCCATATGATCCTGAGCACAGCCGAGATAACTGAGCACACGCTCGACAGTAAAAGGCTCTTCTTTCTACCGAAGACATCCGCGAACACTCCCGACGGTATCTCCGCGGTAAGGCTTACAAGATGAAAAACAGTCTCGAGAAGTCCTATCTCGATGACACTGTATCCGCACGATACGAGAAGCAGAACCCACGCGGCGCCTGCGATCGAGATGTTTCCGAGGAAGTTAAGTGCGTATAACTTACGTAATTGTTTCTTACAAAAATCCATAATAAAACTCCTTATCAATTCACGTGAATCTTAAGGAGTCAGAGCGCTTTTCGAGTTTTTTGTAACAGTGTTAAATTCCGAAAAAAGGCGCACTGACCCTGTCGGAGTCTGCATCGAAACCGTTAATAAGCTGAATATTAGGTGTTATCCAGAACATGAGCCGCGCCCCTTTCGTTTGATTTATCTGCGGTAACTATACCACACAAACTTGGAAATTTCATCCTCTTCGTAGCCCAAGCCTTCAAGATTAAGAGAATCCGCCGGCACACGCTCGTATCCGTTATTATCGTAGAACCTGACTGCGCGCGCATTGACGGGATCGACACACCAGAAGATATTATTAAGTCCCAATTCATCAATACCGTACTCAAGTATTCTTTTCATACCAAATGCGGAGAAGCCCTTCCCTGTCGCGCATCTTCTTACTGCAATACCGAACTCCGCAGCACCGTCGTGTATGTGCTTCAATGACACCGTTCCCATGTACTCGTCTTCGTCATTAACTATCGCCATATGAAGATCCGAAGACAGACTGTCCGCCGCGTAAGCAATAAAGTTCTTCGCATCCTCCAGAGTAGTTGAAGCGAAGTCCTTCTTAAGGTCTTTCGTGAGGTCCGCATCATGCATCCACTCGAGCATGTAGGACGCATCCTTTTCGAGAAGTGGTCTTATATCCATCTTTATCACCTGCACTCAATTATAATCCACTGCTGGTTCGACACTCCCGGGATGCTTGAAGGCACCACGTTGTCGTAAACCACGGCATAGCGGTCGGACGCATACGTATCGATCTCATACAGGAAGTAAGGATAACCCTCGCCCGTGTTGATCAGGAACGCGTCGTTGTCGTATCTTGTACGGAAAGCATCGAGGTCCGCAAGAGACGTGATGCCCATCTGACCTCTTATGTGGTCCTCGCCGGAGAACTCGCTCATGAACGGATCGATACGGTTGTCGATATGAACCTTAACGCCGTGGAACGCTAGCCAGGAGCCTGTATCAAACGAGTTGAACACCTTCTCGTAACCCTGCTCCTTAATAAACTCCACTGCCTGCGGATCGTATGCCGCCATCGCCTCGATATCGGCCATCATGCCCGTCGGCAGGAACATCGGGATAAGGACATACCCGAGCACAACCGTCATCACCACGCAGCCGCCCGCAAGCACCTTGTAGAACATATCCGACAGCTTGAACTTGATCTCTTTTTTGCTCTTGATAACGTTGGCAACAAACCACGCGATGAGGTCCGTCATGAGCTCCGGCGCGAAAAGCAGGAACGCGACCGAATAGTAAACAACGAATCTCTTGTAGACGCATGTCATGATGAAGAACATGCAAAGAAGAAGCAGCTTCGTTATCGCTTTCTTATCGAACTTGCGAAGACCGTCGCCAGCCATGAAGCCGATGAACACGACAAGAATTACCGTGATCTGGAACAGGTTGAATCTCATCGGATTCCACTCGTCGACCATCGCCCAGATATCGGACGCGCCGGACTGCTTTAAGCCGAACAGGTACGCTCTGATACCCATCGGATTAAGAAGCGACAGCACGAACCCTGCGGCCGCACCTGCTGCCATCACCCCTGCTTCTTTGAAATTTCTGAACACAAGCTCGACCGCGATGAACACGATGAACACGACGAAAAACAGCGGGAGTATGCCGCCCTGAAGCCAGCCTAAAAAGAACGCGCACACGGCGAATACAATACACTTATGCAAAGCCTTGCGCTCACCGATACATGTGACGATAAGAAGCGTCACCATGAAGATCGACGTGACCGCGGGGCGCACGTTATAATCCGGGAATCCTCCGAGCATCGGAGTGACCGCCATGACGACCGCCGCCACGAACGGATTAGCCTTATCCTTGAAGTAACTTACTGCAGTAAATCCCGTCGCATATATGAAAGCCGTGCCGACGAGGATGACGCCCCAGAGCTTCATTAACTTATACATGATACCGAGGAGCAGATACCAGCCGCTCTCGTGAGCCGTGAACACGAGTCCCTCGTGCCAGCTGTAGATCTCATCCGTGATGAGTCTTCCCTGAATAAGATCATCAAGTCCGATCCTGATCTGGATGCAGGTGTCGCCCACCATACCGATCATGGAAGTGATGCCTGCGAACGGGCTGAATATAAGTATCACCAGCGCACACAGGAACAGTGTCGATGCCGCTATCTTTTTGCTGTTTTTCTTCGTATTAAGTGATGTAAGTTCCTTCATAAACCTTGCATCAGGTTTTCTTCATCTGCTTCTTCATGCTGTACATCTTACCGTCAGCAAGACGAAGCGCCTTCTCGACATCCTTATCCTTAAGATCGAATTCCTCGATACCGTAAGGGATCTCAAGCTTAACCCTGGGCTTCTCCTTCTCGTTATACTCATCGATAAGCTTTCTGAACTTCTCCTCGGCTTCCTTAAGTGCGGACGGATCCTTAAGATCCTCGATAACGACTATAAACTCGTCACCGCCCGTCCTGTAGCAGTCGCCGATCATGCCGAAGCTCTGGCTTATCACATCAGCGGCAGCCTTGATATGCCTGTCGCCTTCCTTATGTCCGTATGTATCGTTAACCTTCTTCAGGTTATTGATATCAAGCTGAATAACAAGTCCCGCGCTCTTAACTCTCATGGCAAAAAGATCTTCCTTATCCGTAAAAGCCATTCTGTTCTTAAGACCCGTGAGCGCATCCGTATATGCGATCTTACTTAACTCTTCTGCCTCCGTCTCATACTTTCTGTAGAACATGAGCGCGTAGACTTCATGTATGCCCATGATGAGGATGAAAGCCATCAGACCGAGTCTGAAATAGTATGCGGAATCAAGTCCCGTGGTACCCGTAAAATATCTGAACAGATCGATAAAGCCTCCGATGACGACAACAAGGAACGAACCCGTTACCGTGATCCTTGTGCTCAGCGCACTCTGCTTGCGCTTTACGGCCTTGACGATGCAGAAGAACGAATAACCGACTACCGCGACACACTCCACATGAGTCGTGAGAAGCAGATCGTGATATGTCGACAGACCGGTTGCCGTCATAACGACATTGAAGATCAGCGTCAGCAAAGTAACTATCACCATCACGTTCGAGAACAGCTGATACCTCTTGCCCGTCAGAAGATACACGAACATGACTGCGATGCCGGGAAGGATAATAAGGCTTATGTAATTTACGAAATGCATCGTAACGGGAGTACCGAGGATCATGCCTACGATACCCGTGCTGCACGCGGTCCAGATACCGGAATCCAGCGCGAAAAGACCCATCGCCGCGATCTCTTTGCCTGCACTTGCATTCTTTATTATCGTCAGACCGCCTATGACGAGAGCAAGTCCCATGAAGGCTATTACGATGGATATGCAGTAAGGGAACATGGACGTTCTGAATATATCGGATATGAACGAAGCACCGTTCTGCAAAGATATATCGGTGAAGCTTCCGTCAGATCCGTTTATGGTATCCGCGACGATCGCGATCTTGGATGATTCATGCACCGCATCAAGCTCGATCTGATGAGGATACGTGCCGTAGAACTTGCCGTATATCGCAGGACTGTCGGGATGGAAGCTGTAGACCAGCTCGCCGTCTACCAGCACATCGAAGACCACGTTCTTACTAAGGAAGCAAAGTGACCTTCCTGCCGCCTGCTCCTGCGTTACATAATTGATGAATACCGACGTGTCGTGGAAGTCATGAACGGAACCGTTGTCATACCCGATGGACATTATCCATCCGTCATCGAACGCGATCTCATTATTACTCTTGGGTTCATTTATGGCCCCGCAGATGCCGAGGAAACAAAAGAAGACGATAAACACGACGGTAAGACTTACTCCCGAGGCGAATACCCTTGTCTTCTGTTGTCTGTGAGCGGCACTCATAATTACATCGGGCCGTCCCAGGTAGGAATCTGATCTAACTTATTTACAGGGGCCTTATCTGAAGCCTCAGCCGTCTCGTCACAGTAAGGATAGAACACTACCTTCTCGCCGCAGAACATGCAGCTTCCGACCATCGGCGTCGTCTTCGATTCCTGTATCGACTTTCCGCACTTGGGACACTTGATGATCCTTATATTCTCATATGCGGGCTTTATCTTCTTGTCGGGATCGAGTACAAGCTCGTCTATCTTCGCATGCAGTTGTTCAGTCGTAACTCCGTTCTCCTGCATAAGCTCCCACATAGCCTGCATAATGATCTCAAGTTTCTTAACCTTGCCGGAAACGTCATTGGCAATCTCGGCCGCATGATCAAAATGAGGATTCTTAAAGTCCTGCATCTCCGCCGAGAAACTCTTAATACTGCTGTACTGCATATCTATCTCTTCCTCCTTACAGAAAGAAAACTCCACTATTTATTTTATTATATTGGAATACCTTCATCAAGGATATTTAAGAATAAAGAAAGCCCCGTCTGTCAGAGGACAAACGGGGCATCTCCCACTTACTCATATTGAAGATCAGCCGTAATTAAACGATATGATAGAAACCTCATTTCCAGAGCCGTCGATCGTTCCCGAGAACGTCTGTGACTGGTCTCCGACAGTTACTCTGACCAAATAGCTGGTCGTACCGTCCGTACGGTCTGAATAATCCTCGATCCAGACATTGTATGTGCCTGCAGAAGGAGAATCAAAGTAGATATTCTCTACAGGATTATCCATCGTCCTTCCGCCTACATTAGCATCTACATCAAGGTAACCGCCGCCGGCTTCTCTGTTGCTGTAAGAGATCTCGGATCCGTCAGGTGTACTTACATGAAGATCAAGATCATCATCACTGTCCCAGAGCATTGAGATCGTGATCTCACCCGTTCCGGCACCGAGAGAATTCAGAACACTGTCGAGATTTGACTCATCAGGTTCAGTGCCTTCGCCGGAGCTTCCGCCGTAGACAAATGTTACGATATTTATCTCTGTACCGGAACCGTCGATCGTTCCTGTAAACGTCTGTGATTCGCCGCCTACAGTTACTCTTACGATATAATCCGTCGGACCGTCAGACCTGTCGGAATAATCCTTGATGAAGACAGTGTACGTTCCGGGCTCCGGATTCGGGAAATAAATATTCTCGATAGGGTTATCCATTGTACGTCCGCCGACATTTGCATCGACATCAAGGGTACCGCCGCCTGCTTCTCTGTTGCTGTAGTAGATCTCGGATCCGTCAGGAGTATACATGTGCAGATCAAGATCATCATCGGAATCCCACAGCATCGATACCGTTATCTCGCCGACACCCGCATCGATGGAATCAAGAACGGACTCAAGCGTACTCTCACTAACGGAACCGCCGGTGTATGTGAATCCTGCGATCTCAAGGGTCGTCGTTGTTCCGTCTATAGTGCCGGAATAGATCTGCGACTCACCGTTGATCGTGATCCTTACGATGAAGTTAGTAGCGCCGTTAGATCTGTCTTCATAGTCGTTGACATAGATCCAATAATCACCGTTAACGGGACTCACAAAATAGACGTTCTCGACCGGGTTATCCATCATGTTGTTGTATGTATTGGCATCAACATCAAGATAGCCGTTCTGAGCCTCTCTGTTACCGTAATAGATCTCCGATCCGTCAGGTGTGAATACGTGCAGATCGAGGTCATCTTCGCTGTCCCAGAGCATCGAGATCGTGATGTCTCCGTTACCTGCATTCAAAGAAGCGAGGATGGCTGTCAGGGTATCTTCATTTACAGGCTGATCCCACTCAATGTAGAAGCCTCTGTGATACTCGACATCATCATACTCTGTAAAGCCCCACTGACCGTAGTTATACAGGAATCCGTAGTAACCGTAATCACTGTAGTTAGCCGGCTGATCCGAACATACATCAGTGTATGTAACAGGCTCGCCTGTAACCCAGTAATAATCACCGCCGGGTCCGATAAGGCCGATCCATCCGTATGTATCGGGGAAACTACCGATAAGGAAGTCTCTTTCCTCTATGCTGTTGATCGTAACAAGATGACCGCCGTAAGACTCTGCAAAATCTCTTGCCTGCATCCAAGTCATCTGTGTATCGATGTATGCGTACGAATGACCTGTATAGAAAGTCTGGTTCATGTAGTACGATGAAACATACTCGGAATCATAGATAGAGATCTGTGTTCCTGTAGTACTGATAGTTCCTTCGTAATACAGAACCTCACTGCCGATAGTGATCCTCAGATAGTAGTTGGTATCATAACCTTCAGTACGGTCGTTATACTCTTCTATCCAGATCACATACTCACCGCTTTGTGGCGCAGCAAAGTAGATATTCTCCATCGGTTCGAGCGTTCGTTCGCTGCCTGCATTCGCATCGTGATCGAGCACGCCTCCGCCTCCGTAAGGATCTGCATAATGAACGTGGCTTCCGTCAGGTGTCAGCACGTGCAGATCGAGATCATCCCAGGAATCCCAGATAAGAGATACCGTGATCTCACCTACGCCTGAGCTGTACTCGACGATACGCTCTTCAAGAACAGTCTCTGTGAGCGTAACAGAAGTCTCTGTCGTCGTTCTGCTGAATGAAGAACCTCTCGAAGAACCACCGTCATAATCAAACTCCAGTATGAAATCTTCTGTGGACGTAAGATCGATCTCGCCTTCAAATTCCTGAACATCATCACCGATCTGAACACGTACGATATAGAACGTGGACATATCTTCTGTTCTGTCTCTGTAATCTCTTACATAGACTTCATAGTGACCGCTCATAGGTGCAGGGAAATAGATATTCTCTACAGGGAAATCAGCGAGGTTATAAGAACTTGCATTCATATCAACATCAAGAGTACCGCCGTCTGCCGTTCTGTTGGCATAATAGATGCGGTTATTCTCAGGAGTGATAACATGCAGATCCAGATCATCATGAGTACTCCAGATCATGGATACAGTAATCTCACCCTGACCCGCTTCAAGTATCTCTATCTGCTCTTCAAGAGTTTCGGTCGTAACCGTGACTTCGTATTCGTCTTCTTCGATAGTACGACCTACGATAACATCTCTGGAATTGATGATATCAACCGAACCCGTAGGAGGGATCCACTCAACGATAGTACAGCTTACGGGATCAGGCATAATGTCTGCTTCCACGATAACAGGAGGAGTAAGAGCACCGTCACCATACTTATCGGATCTGGTTATCTGATATCCGCGTACAGAATCGATGATGTACCATTCTGTAAAGCTTGTGCTGTGGAAAGTAATACCTACTTCGGAAACCGTAGTAGTGTGAGTCGACATTGAGATAGTCGTACCCTCGGATATTATCCTTCCCTGCATATCGTCAGGATTGATCGTGACGCTGTTCGTGCTGCTCATTACAAACGTACTGCTCGTCGCACCTACGTCAACGAGTATATCCGTGTTGTCGATAGTCGTTGAACCGGGCTTGGGCTCTGTCGAGATCTGATACATACTGACAGGCTGCCCGTTAAATGTAGCAGTATCCGTTCCCGGAATGACTTCACCTGAAAGGAATACAGCGTTGGTAAAACATGTGGATGTCTGTACAACGCATTCATTCCATGTCTCGATATTGGTAGATCTTCCCTCATAGACTTCCTGAAGCTGCTGAACTCTTCTTGCGGCAACAGAAGCATCTGCACTGATGTGATCAGCAAGAACGATGCACTCATCTATACTGTCTTCAGGTGACATCATGTCACCGAGCTCGCTGTCGCTGCTTCTGGCATAGACAGTACGTCCGAATATCAGCTCATTCAGGAAACCGGCTCTCGCGACCAGTTCGAGACGCTGCGTATCGGATGAATCCTGAAGATCTTCTGCCATTGACGTCATATCTTCAGTGACCGCACCTGCAGCTTCCCATGCTTCGATACACTCATCGAAAAGCTTATTCATCTCATCAGGATCTGTAGTAACTACATCTGCCTCAAGTATTCGCTCTGTGAGGACACGTGCATACAGATAACTCTGCGTACCGAGAGTAGTCATGTCGCAAAGCTGATTATAAGATTCTCTTACCTTCTTGGTTTTTGTGCTGTTAAAGAAAAAGAACCCGCCGACGCCCAGTGCAGCTACTGTTGTTACTGCAACTACGGGAACGATCACGCGGGCTTTACTCTTCTTGGCCTTAGGCGCCTTTTCCTTCTTAGCTTTCTCTTTCTTGACCTTCTCCGGCTTCTGCCCGGCAGGAGCGGGCACAGGCTGTTGAACAGGTTGCTGAACCTGGACCGGGGCAGGCTGTGGTGTCGCCGCCTGAGGCTGTTCGACAGGTTGCGGCGGTGCTGTCTGAGGCGGCGGTGACGCCGATGTTATGGCAGCTCCGCAGTTGGCACAGAACTTAGTGTTCTCATTTACGGGGGATCCGCAATTCTGGCAAAACATGTGAATACCTCCTTGTCAACATACTTTGATATCTTACATTGTAGTGTGCAGATATGTCGTAACTATTAACAAAGAAAAAAGATACTAACAATAAAACCCCGCCGGAAACCGACGGGGCTTGAAGTTTACCTTTTCGTGCAGATTACTCTGCTGTTCTCTCGTGTCTTGCGTACTTAGGAAGAAGCTTAGGTGATACTTCGTGAGTATCAAGACCTGCGTCCTTGAGTTCCTTGTCGTAAGCTGCCACGTGGTCGAGGTTCATGTTGCCGAGAGTGACTTCACCGTACTTGGCAGCGGCCTTCTTACCAGCGTTACGGCCGAATACGATAACGTCGAGGAGTGAGTTACCCATGAGACGGTTTGTACCATGGATACCGCCTGCTGCCTCACCTGCAACGAGGAGGTTCGGGATATTTGTGAAGCCGTCGCCGTTGATCTCAACACCGCCGTTCTGGTAGTGGAGTGTAGGATAGATCAGGATCGGAACCTTTCTCATATCGATGCCGTAGTTCATGTACATACGGAACATAGCAGGGATTCTCTTCTCGATAGTGCCTTCACCGCCTAAGATCTCGATCATAGGTGTGTCGAGCCATACGCCCTTAAGGCCGCCCGGGATATCAACACCTCTGCCCTCTCTGCACTCACGGATAACGCCGGAAGCGTTAACGTCACGTGTCTCAAGAGGATGGATATAAGCCTCACCGTTTGCATTAACGAGCTGGGCACCTACGGATCTTACCTTCTCTGTTACGAGAGCGCCGAGGATCTGTGAAGGATATACAGCGCCTGTAGGGTGATACTGGATGGAATCCTGATACAGAAGAGGAGCACCTGCTCTGTAAGCGAGGATGAGTCCGTCAGCTGTAGCGCCGTAGTGGTTACTTGTAGGGAAGCCGTTGTAGTGCATTCTTCCGGCACCGCCTGTAGCGATAACAACTGTCTTTGCTCTTGCAACGGAGTAGTCGCCTGTCTCCATGTTGAGGAGAACGGCGCCTGCTGCCTGGCCCTTGTCATCCTTGATAAGTTCAACAGCGGATGTGAACTCGATTACCGGGATACCGAGGTTGATAACCTCATCACGGAGAGTTCTCATGATCTCAGCACCGGAATAGTCCTTAGCAGCGTGCATTCTCTTTCTGGAAGTACCGCCGCCGTGTGTTGTAACCATTCTGCCGTCGTCTTCCTTATCGAACTCAACACCGAGTCTGTTCAGCCACTGAATTGCCTCGGGAGCCTCGGATGTAAGTCTCTTAACGAGCTCGGGCTTAGCCTTGAAGTGACCGCCGCCGAAAGCGTCGAGGTAGTGCTGTACGGGAGAATCGTTCTCCTTGTCTGCTGCCTGGATACCGCCCTCAGCCATCATTGTGTTAGCGTCACCGATACGAAGCTTCGTAACGATCATTACGTTAGCACCTGCGTTGTGAGCCTCGATGGCACAGGAAGAACCTGCTCCGCCGCCGCCGATAACGAGTACGTCTACGTCGTAGTCGATCTTGGAGATGTCAACCTTATCTGTCATAAGGCGGCTTGTGGAATGGAGCATCTCGGCGAGCTCAACAGGTGCCTTCTGACCCTTGTTGGGGCCGACCTTGATCTCAGCAAATGAATCGGGGTTATAGTCGGGATGGAACTTCTCAAGGAGGTCATCCTTCTCCTCGGCGGTAAGTCTTCTGGGCTCCGTCTTCATACGGGCCTCACGTGTAGCCTCCACCTTCTTAATGGATTCCATCATATTCTCGGGATATGGTGCGTACATTATTCTTGGCCTCCTTACTTCTCGATCTCTCTTGTATTGTAGAGTTCCTTGATCTCATCGAGAGGCTTGTTCATCATGTCCTTCATAGCCTCGTCGAACTTACCCTCTTTGATCTCCTCTACTCTTGTGTTGAGGTGCTCTGCCTCAGGTGTGAGGTACTTACCGTTAAGTCTTCTTGCAAGCATACCTACCATAGGATGTGAGATACCTGCAGGGCATCTTACTGAGCAGCATCCGCAGCTTACGCAGTCGAATGACTCTTCAGCACAAGCCTTGAAGTCGCCTCTCTGAGCATATGCGATGTACTGCATAACGTTGAGGCTCTGTGTGCAGGCCTTTGTACAAGCGTTACATCCGATACAAGCATAGATCTCGGGATAGAGGGACATCATGACTTCCTGGTTAGCCTTGAGGTCCTCGATGTTGTAAGTTCTCTTATCTGTCGGGAAGTAAGGGATACGTGCGATGTACATGCCTTCTTGAACCTGTGTCTGACATGCAAGGCAGGTATGAAGCTCGTTCTTACCCTTAATTCTGTAGATCGTTGTGCAAGCGCCGCAGAAACCGTGGCGGCAGCCTACGCCTCTTACGAGTGTATAGCCGGCATACTCAAGAGCCGTCATGATCGTAAGATCGCCGGGCACCTGGTATTTCTTACCGTAAAAATAAACATTTACCATCTGTTCCATAATCTTGTTCCTTTCACATCAGTATTCATCAGGCATTTCTTCTATCTGGTCAAAACGGAATACAGGACCGTCCTTGCAGACATACTTGGATCCGATATTGCATCTTCCGCATTTACCTACGCCGCACTTCATACGAAGCTCGAGTGTGGTATATACCTGATCATCCGTAAAGCCCAGTTCCTTCATTCCCTGAAGAACGAACTTGATCATGATCGGCGGTCCGCAGATAAGACCGATCTTATCTGTCGAGAAATCAATTTCCTTGAGGTAAGCAGGTACGAATCCTACGTGGCCGTCCCAGCCTTCCTGCTCTCTGTCGATAGTAAGGTATACGTTGACACCTTCTGTGTTCATCCACTTCTCCTTGATCTCCTTAAGCTTAACGAGATCGTCAGCAGATCTTGAACCGTAGAGGATGTCGATCGTACCGTAATCCTGTCTGTTATCAATGCAGTAATTGATTACTGATCTTAAAGGTGCAAGTCCGATACCGCCGGCGATGAACAGAAGGTTCTTGCCCTTGAGCTCAGTCTCAACCGGGAAGTGGTTGCCGTAAGGCCCTCTTACGGTGATCTCATCACCTACAGACAAACCGTGAAGGTACTCTGTAAGCAGACCGCATCTTTTGATGGAGAACTCCATGTACTCCTTGTTCGTGGGTGAAGAAGTAATGGAGAACATTCCCTCTCCGACACCGGGTACACATACCATGGCGCACTGGCCGGGCATGTGCTCGAACAACTTTCCTCCTCCGGGCGCATTAACTCTGAAAGTCTTAACGTCCGGGGTCTCCTGTGTGATATCAGTGATGATACCGACGTGCGGGACCAGGATGTCTTGATTCTTATTGTTACCACAATCACACATGTACTGTTCCCCTCCTTACTTATTTTCTGCGAAGGCCTTGATAACCTTCACGATATTGAGCGACTGAGGACACTTCTCGACGCAGCGGCCGCAGCCTACGCACATGAACATGCCGTCATTATTTGTGGGATAGTAAACGAGCTTGTGCATGAATCTCTGGCGGAAACGCTGGAGCTGTGTCTGTCTGTTCTGTCCGCCTGCCATGAGTGTGAAGTCGGAATACATGCAGGAATCCCAGCATCTGTATCTCTGGATGCCGTTCTTCGTCGTGTAGTCCTTGATGTCATAGCACTGGCATGTGGGGCATACGAAAGTACATGTACCGCAGCCGAGGCAGCCCTTGTAAACCTTGTCCCAGACTTCGGACTTGAACTTCTCGTCCGTCTTGCCTGCACCCCAGCCCTCAAGTGAGAGCTCGGCGTTAGGAAGCTGCTTCGCGATGCCTTCGATATAGGACTTCTCTTCCTCTACCTTGGAGTCGGCATCAGCCTCCTCGAAAAGGTTTGCAACCTTAGCAGTGAGAGCCTCACCCTTCTCGGTGAGTGCCTTCCAGTAGAGCTTATCGCCGATAACCCATGTAGCGACGTCAGCCTTAGCCTTGGAAGGATCAGCAGGATCAACACCGAATACAGTACAGAAGCAGGACTCTTCGGGCTCGTGACAAGCAAGTGCAACTACGATGCCGTGCTCTCTTCTGGACTTGTAGTAGGAATCAACGGGATCCGTAAGGAATACATTGTCCATAACTTCAATGGCTCTTACGTCGCAGGCACGCATTCCGAAGATTACAAAGTCCTGATCGACGAGCTTGCCGGGTGTGACTTTGAGTTTCGTTCTGACAGGTGTATCAGCTGCCTTCTCGGCGTCATCGCCGGAAGCTACATCTGCAGGAACGATCTCTCTGTTAACTTTGTAGAGCTGCTCTACCTGAGGGAAGAATGCATCCTTACCGGATCTGATCGTCTTAAGTGTGTCGATGTCACCTTCAGCGCCTTCCTTCCAGAAACCGTAATTGGTCTGGTCAGCAGACTTGATGGGCATAAACAGATCATACTCTGCCGCGATAGCAGCATACAGAGAATTGAGGTTTTCTTTTGCAATTGAATACATTACTTGTCACCCCTTCCTACAGCATCCTTCGGCTCCAGATCTTCGAAGGTAAAGTCAGTAAGAGGGCTCTGTGCCTCAGGATCTTTTCCTGCCTGGAACTCTCCATAGAATGTATCTATGTCCTTAATGAACTTTCTGTTGAACAGGTGCAGAGGAATACCCTCAGGACATACTCTGCTGCACTCGCCGCAGTCTGTACATCTTCCTGCTACGTGGAAAGCTCTGATGATATGGAACATCTTCTCCTCGAAGGAGTCGACGTTAGCCTTCTGCTGTGAATCGAACTTAGTGTTGTCGAATACGCACTTTCTGCATGAGCATGCAGGGCATACGTTACGGCATGCGTTACAACGGATACACTTGGAAAGCTCAGACTTGAAGAAAGCAAATCTCTCTTCAGGTGTCATCTTCTCGATCTTGATGACTTCCTCGAATCTGTCCTTATCACCTGTATCCTTGGACTCGCCGATGACCTCATCAAAGATCACGTGATCCTTGCCCTTACATACATGGCAACGGTCGAGCATGAGATCAGCATAAGCCATCTTCTTCTCGCCGTAGATAGTATCGAAAGTTACATCACCGTCACCCTCGATATCAACGCCTGCGATGGACTTGATACCCTTGATGCCGGCCTTTCTAGCCTTCTCGATATCGAGCTTTCCGCGGCAGCCTACACCGATGATGTAAGTGTTCTCACGGTTAACTCTGTGCTCTCTGATAAGTTGGTTGAAGCTGTATGTGTCGCAGGGCTTCAAGCATACTGCTGTCTTTCCTTCGAGCTTAGCTGCCTCGATCATCATCTTGGACAGGTTAGCTCCGCAGAAACCGTCATATACGAAGTTGTCAAAATCCTCAGCCTTCTCGAAGTAAGCGGGTTCCGGATTATAAGGCATGTCACCCTTCTTCCAGCCGATAACTCTTACGACTGTACCGTCGGCGAGGAGTTCCTTTAAACGATTGATCAATTCTTGCATCGTAGATCCCCCAATCTGACATTCTCGCCTAAGGACTGAATCTTCTCGCAGAACTCATTCATGGTCTTGGAGAACTTCGCACCTTCAGCGGCGGAACACCACTCTACTCTTGTTCTGCCGTTCTCTACACCGATGTACTCGAGCATGGAGAAAAGAAGAGCCATTCTTCTTCTGGCATAGTAGTTACCTGTAGAGTAGTGGCAGTCACCCGGATGGCATCCGCAGATGATGACGCCGTCAGCGCCTCTCTCGAATGCTCTTAAGATAAACATCGGGTTAACACGTCCCGAACAGGGGACTCTTATGATCTTAACATCAGCAGGATACGACAGTCTCGATGATCCTGCGAGGTCCGCACCGGCATATGAACACCAGTTGCAGCAGAAAGCTACGATCAACGGACGGAATTCCTTGTTCTCTTCGTTCATCGGCATATAGCATCCACCTCCGTTGTAATCTGTCTGTTGGAGAAGCCCTGAAGATCCATCGCACCGGAAGGACAAGCGGATGTACAAGCACCGCAGCCCTGGCACAGAGCGAGGTTGACCTGAGCTACTCTTCTGGTCTCTCTTAAGCCGTGATCCATGACCTGAACGTCATCATAAGTGATGGCGCCGTAAGGACATACATTCGCACATGTGGAACATCCGTTACAAAGGAGTGTGTCGCACTGGGCTGTGCAGGGATTGGTCTTGAGGTGATCCTTGGCAAGAAGACCGATAACCTTAACGGCTGCGGCACCTGCCTGGGAAACTGTCTCAGGGATATCCTTAGGTCCCTGAGCCATACCTGACAGGAAGATACCTGCCGTAGGAGACTCTACAGGACGAAGCTTAGCGTGAGCTTCTGTAAGGAAGTTGTTGTTATCGATACTTGCCGTGAGCATAGTAGCGATCTTTCTTACGCCGGGATTAGGCTCGATAGCAGCAGCGAGAACGACCATGTCGGCCTTCATGTTGATCTGCTTGCCGTCGAGAAGATCAGCAGCCTGTACAAGGAGCGATCCGTCGGGCTGAGGCTTAACCTTGCCGACCTGACCCTTGATGTAATTTACGTGATACTGCTCTACAGCTCTTCTGTAGAACTCATCGAAGTTCTTACCGGGTGTTCTTACATCAATGTAGAAGACAGTGATGTTGGTATCCGGCCAGTGGTCCTTGATGAGCATAGCGTGCTTAGCTGTGTACATGCAGCATACCTTGGAGCAGTAAGGCTTACCCTTCTCCTCGCTGTCGCATCTTGAACCGACACACTGGATGAATACGATATCCTTGGGCTGCTTGTGGTCGCTCATTCTCTCGAGGTGACCGCCCGTAGGACCGGCTGCGTTCATAAGACGCTCGAGCTCGATTGATGTGATGACATCAGGGGACTCGTTGTAAGCGTACTCGCCGAACTTATCAAGATTAATAATATCGAATCCTGTGGCAACAACGATGGCACCGTACTTAACGGTTACGATCTCATCCTGCTGCTCGTAATCGACTGCCTTGGAAGGACAGATCTTGGCGCAGACACCGCACTTGCCTGTCTTGAAGTATGTGCAGTTCGCGCGGTCGATAACAGGTACTGCAGGTACAGCCTGAGCGAAAGGCATATAGATGGCAGGTCTGTTACGAAGGCCTCTGTCGAACTCGCTCGGGATGTTGCCGATCTTGCCGAGAGGGCACTTAGCGGAGCACTCACCGCATCCTGTACACTTGTCAGCATCAACGGATCTGGCCTTCTTCCTGATATCTACGTCGAAGTTACCTACATAACCACTTACCTTCTCTACCTCACTGTAGGTGTAGAGAGTGATATTGGGGTGCTGGTTAACTTCAACCATCTTAGGTGTGAGGATACATGAAGCACAGTCGAGAGTAGGGAATGTCTTATCGAACTGGCTCATACGGCCTCCGATGGAAGGCTCCTTCTCAACGATATCAACTTCATAACCTGCATCAGCGATATCCAAAGCTGTCTGGATACCTGCGATACCGCCTCCGATAACGAGTGCTCTCTTAGTAACAGGGCTCTCGCCTTCCTTAAGAGGAGTATTGAGGTTAACCTTTGCAATTGCTGCTCTGGCAAGGATAACGGCCTTCTTGGTAGCCTCTTCCTTATCCTTATGGATCCATGAGCACTGCTCACGGATGTTAGCAACTTCAACCATGTAAGGGTTAAGTCCTGCCTTCTCGGCACATGCTCTGAATGTCTTCTCGTGCATACGGGGTGAGCATGAGCAGATAACAAGACCTGTAAGCTTGTATTCCTTGATGGCCTCGATGATCTTCTCCTGGCCTGCCTCGGAACACATGTACATGTAGTCGTCAGCGAATACAACGCCGGGCTCGTAACGAACGAGTTCGACTACCTTCTTAACATCTACCGTCGCAGCGATATTGGTACCGCAGTGACAGACAAATACACCGATCTTCTGCATTTATTACCTCCTGTACCTGCGGAATGCGCTGACGAGCAACTGCTGGGGAAGATCCTCAGTAAGAAGCTCCGGAACCTCTTCGGGCTGGAGATAATCTCCGCCTCTCTGTCTTGCCACGATCTGACGGGTAGCATCAACGAGCTTACCGGGCTGGACGTCTCTGGGACATCTCTCGATACATGCGAAGCATCCGAGACACTTCCATGCAGCCTTGGACTCAACGAGCTCATCGAGGTCGCCTCTGATGATGTATGAAGCGAACTGGTGAGGCTTAATATCCATCTCACTGTAAGCAGGGCATGAAGCAGTACACTTGCCGCATCTCATGCACTTATAGGGATCGCTGCCGCTGATCTCCTTGATGAGTTCAATCTTCTTCTCTAATTCAGTCATGCTCATGCGCCCTCCTTTACACCGAGAGCCTCCGCGAGAAGCTCCGTGAAGTAGTAAACGGGAACCTTCGTCTTGGCATCGGACTTATTGAGGTTAAACATGCAAAGAGGACATGCAGTGATGAGGCAGTCAGCACCGAAGCCTGTGCTGTCGTCAAAGATCTGCTCTGTTCTCTGCTTTGTAAATTCGGGATCCTTAAGGGATGTGTAGCCGCCGCAGCACTCGTTCCTCATGGAATAGATAACGGGCTCTGCGCCTAAGGCTCTGATGAAGTCCTCCATGATCTTCGGATTCTCGGGATCATCGAAGTCAAGGATCTTGCCGGGACGGAGAGTAAGGCAGCCGTAGTAAGCGCCGATCTTCTTACCCTCGAGAGGATTAACGACCTTCTTGGCAAGCTCATCAAATCCGATAACATCTCTTAAGACCTCAAGGAAATGAAGAACCTTCGTCTCGCCTGCATAAGCTTCTTCAAAGCCGCAGTAATTGTTGGCACGGGTCCTGATGTCTTCGACGTTCTTCATGTCGTCGTTGACGCGCTTAAGCACATGGTGGCATGCCGAGCAAAGGGTAATGAGATCCTGTCCCTGCTCCTTGGCATAGTTGAGTGCTCGTACTGATGAGAGCTTAGTAGCAATCTCGTCAGAACCTAACGGATAAACTCCGCCGCAGCACTGCCATTCGGGGATCTCAACAAGCTCGAAGCCCAATGCAAGCGCACTCGATCTGGCATACTTATCCAGATCCTGCGCCTTGTTCTTCAAGGTGCATCCGGGGTAATAACTGTATTTCATAATACTTCCCGCCATCCTCTTTCTTAATTATTGAAATATGTAGAACATATGCAGCTATAATCAGCTAACTCTAAATTTAACAGAAATATACCCATGTATAAACCGCAAAAAACGGACCGTCGGGAGCCCCTGCGGTCCGTTCTCAAATTTAGTTAAAATATAACGGCGTTATTTAAAATTGTAATTCTAAATGATTTTCAAATCACCTGTAAGAGCCGTTTTTGGCCTTCTTCTCAGCCTTCTCCTTGTACAGCTTCTCGTCGGCCCTGTCGATGATCTCGTGGATGTCGATATCGGTGCCGCACAGAAACTCGCTGATACCGGTACTCATCTCGATCGGATAAGGTTTGCCCGCGGCTTCGTTATGCTGACGTGTGATAGCCTCGATCCTGTCCTTGATCTGCTTCTCGTAGTCGCTTACCTGGATCATGGCGAATACGATGAACTCGTCGCCGCCCATACGTCCGATGATGTCATTATCCCGGAAGGCATCCTTCAGGATAGCAGCGATCTCACGGAGTGCGAAGTCACCGTCGTCGTGTCCGAACTTATCGTTAACGTACTTCAGGTTATCCATGTCGGCGAAGCAGATAAGCGCTCTCTTGCCCTTGTTCTCGGGATTGCCGATCTCGATCTGAGCCTTGTCGAGGAATCCTCTTCTGTTGTAAAGGCCCGTAAGCTCGTCCATCTTCGCGATCTGATCAAGTCTCGAGTTATCCTCCATAAACTGATTGAGCGAAGTCTGAAGATTCTCCTTGGCCTTGTTCTGCTCCTCAATCATGAACAGCGACTTCAAAGTAACGGCGAGCTGATACGATACAGGCGTTACATTCGTAAGGTTCGAGCTGTCCATCTCGGCTACGAGCATACCGTACATATCCTCACCTACGAACAGAGGGAAGGTAACTACAGTCTGTCTTCTGTACTGAGGGATGAACTCGTTGTCGAACATCTGCTCCGTACGTACGAGCTGCAGCTCCTCGGGAAGCATTCTGATGCCGTCTTCATCGTTGATAGCCTTGAGAAGAACGGATCCCGGGCACTTCCACTCGATATCGGGAGTAGTCTTCGTATTCCCCTGGAACAGATACATGTATGTGCGTCTGAAGCCTACCGAGCTTAGGCCGTCGAGGAGATGATCATAAGGGATATCCATCGTGTTGCTCATGAGGAAGATATCACCCGTCTGCTTATTGATAAGTCTCGAGATACGCTCTGTCTTGCTTAAGTTCTCTCTTGTCAGCGACAGTCCCGCGAATGACAGATGGCGGTAGAAGTCCGCGAACATCTCGTTAAGCAGAACCTGCTTCTGAGGAGCCTTGATGACAAGCGTTCCTTCATAAAGCAGCGACTGCAGGAGATTAAAGACCTTCTCCGGTGTCGTGTACGCGAGAAGATTCGTCTCGAGTATCGTCTCGAAAGCATAATTTACGGGTTCGCACAAATCTCTGTCGGCACCCGCGAGAATGAACTTCGAATACTCTTCAAGGAATGCCGCGAGCGACTGCTTGATCCTGATAACGGAATCATCATCGTCGAACATACCGAACAGATACTTGATACTCTCATCAACGAAGCGCTTGCTTCCCGCCTCGAGACCGTCAAGTCTTAACCTCTCGCGCTGAAGCTCAACGTCGAGTCCGTTACATCCGCACGAAGATCTCTGAACGAGGTAAGTTCTGATGCTCATGCGCTCGATCTTCTTGCCTTCGATAAAGCGTCTGGCATTAAGAACAGACTTGTATGTAAGGTCTGCCGAGCTTGCGTCTACCGTCGTTAGAGGAGGGTTCATCGACACTGAGAAAATATCATCATCGAAGCCCGTAACGAAGATGTCTTTACCCGGCATCTTTCCCAGATCCTTAAGCTTCTTATAGCCGCCCAGAGCCATTACGTCGTTCGCGAATGAGATCGCCTGAAGCTCGGGATTTCTCTTAATAAGGTCTTCAACTATATCGCCGCAGTCCTCGGTAAAATCACCGTAGACGACGCGCTTCTCATCATAAGCGATGCCCTCGAGCTCGAGTGTCTCCTTATAGACGTTAAGACGCTCTCTTGCATCCTCATTGGTCATAGGACCGCTTACGAAGCCGATATTCTTACAGTTGTGCTTAACGATAAGGTGGCGGATAGCCTGACCGAGACCCGTATGGTTATCGTACATAACCGATGCATATCCGGGATATTCGGTAAAAAGAAGGATGGTCGGAACCTTGGGCAGTCTGCTTAAGAATTCCTTCTTCTGATCCTCATCCGCACGTGAGCAGATGATGCCGAACAGAACATAGAGGATATCTATGTGCTTCTCATTAATCATCTTGAATACCGAATTGTACTGGTATTCATACTGCTTGTCCTGATATCTGTTATCGGATTTGCCGATATAGTGTCCCGGGAAGATATAGAGATTCGCATCAAGGACCTTGGCTGCGAACTCGGCTCCCTTGCACGCCTGTGCCGAGAAGTTATTGTCAAGATCATCGATCAGAAGACCGATATTAAGACGTTTGTTATCGTTCATAGTAATCCCTCAAATATTGACCAGATTATTGAAGTTATTGCTTTCTGCCGTTCCTGCGTCCCAGGAAGAACAAACCCGTATAAGTCGCGGCAACAACCACGACTCCTACTATCAATAATAAAGGAACAATGAGCTTTTGTTCGTTAATATTTGATGAATTAACGTCATCCGAAGGCTCCGTTACGGTCGTCTCAACCGTCTGAACCTGCTGTGTCGGAGAAGTCTCGGCAACCGCCTCGGATGCAGAAGTCTCGGCGGTTACCGCCGTCTCGGAAGCCTCCGTCGCCTCCGTCTCTTCCGTCACGGTAACCTCTGCCGCCTGCCCGTCAGGAGCATTATCGATCAGAGCCGAAGTGATACCTTCATTCCATGTAAGTGAATTACGGTCAAGGATCGCATATCCGCCGTAATCGCTGATGCCGTTATCCCACCAGATACATCTGATCCCGTGTGAAGTCGCCTGCTGGATATAGTAAGCGGCATACGACGCTCTGTCCGCATCGTTATTTTGGCTCTCGACTCCGAACTCGCCTATGATCACGGGAACTCCGCGGGATGATGAGAACGAAGCGACCGCGTTCATCATGCCGTCGATCGCACTTTGGCAATTCTGATCGAAGCTCGTATAAGATGCGTCACCCTCATGTGAGCAGAACTGCCACGGGGTATATGCATGCACCTCGCATATCAGATGATCGGCTACAGTGTCTGTCGGCAGCACGAATGCATTAAGAACACTCTGATCAGTCGAAGCGACATATGTGTTAACAATGAGATTACGTGTAGAGTTATTGCCGCCCGTGGCGCGCACCGTATCGACGAACAGCTGGGCAAATGAATTTACCGCATCATAAGCGCCGTTACCTGTCGTCGGAGCATTCCAGGAATTATTCATGTCGAGCATCTCGTTGTAGCCCTCGAACATCAGGCGGTTGTCGTAGTCCTTGAACTCGTTCGCGATGTTGGTCCACAGGTTCGCGAACCTGCTCTGAACCGTTGAATACGTGCCCGTATCCGCGATGATCCAGCACACCTTATCCGAGCCGTGCTCGCCTGTATCGTGATGCACGTTAAGGATGACATAGAGTCCCTCATCAAGCGCCCAGTCAACGACCTCATGCACACGCGACATCCACGCGGGATCGACGTTGCCGTTGTTGTCCGTAAACTGAGCCCAGGTTACGGGGATTCTTATCGTATTAAAGCCGCGCTCGCGCACTGCAGCGATCATGGCTCTTGTGGTCTGGGGATTACCCCACGCCGTCTCGACTGCCTGGGGAGTTACGTTATCGATCCACGTGCCGTATGAATCCAGGGTATTACCGAGATTCCATCCGACGTTCATCGCCGCTACCTGCTGCGCGGCAGTCATGGCTCCGTCTGCTCTTACGTGGTTCACAACGCCAGTCAAAGAAAACGCAAAAATACATGCAACAACGATCGACAATAACTTCTTCATAAAACCTCACATCAGCGGTGCAACAAATTTCAATAATTTCGCGGCAAGACGGTAACCTATCTTCTCGTGCTTTATAGTCTCGAAGGTTACCTTCCTGCACTTCTTTACAGTCTCCTGAAAGTCCTTCTCCATATCGGCGATGACGTCGCACTTATACATGTACGCGGCACACTCGAAATGGTGATAAAGGCTTCTGTAGTCAAGGTTGATGGATCCCGCCATGGCTCTTATACCGTCGCAGATCATCGCCTTGGCATGGACGAAACCGGGAGTGTATTCATATATCTTAACACCTGCGCTGATAAGCTCGCTGTAGTGTGACTTCGCGATCGCATATGCCGCAGGCTTGTCGGGGATTCCGGGAAGTATCAGAGTTACCTCCACGCCGCGCATGGCAGCCAGGCGCATCGCGTTCTTCATCGTGTCATCAATGATAAGATACGGCGTCATGATGTGCACATATTTCTCGGATCTTCCGAGAGTGTCGAGGAAGACCGCCTCACCTGCCTGATAAGAATCGAGAGGCGAATCGGAGAACGGCATAATAAAGCCCGATGCATCATCGACTTTCACGGACTCGAACGTCTCCACCTGCTCGAACGACGGATCGGGATCGGATATATTCCAAAGCTCCAGGAACATCTGCGTGAAGCTTCTTACGGCATCGCCTTCCAGCCTTACGGCATTATCCTTCCAGTGTCCGAACCTCGGCTCGAGATTTATGTATTCGTCGGCGAAATTCACGCCTCCGGTGTACGCGACCTTACCGTCAATAACGAAGATCTTTCTGTGGTCTCTGTAGTTATAGTAAGTCGAGATGAAAGGATAGATCTTCGAGAACTCTTTGCACTTGATCCCGAGCTTGCTCATGCGCTCCGGGTAGTCCGGCGGAAGCAGCTTGATCTCGCACATTCCGTCGTACATAACGCGCACATCGACACCCTCGGAAGCCTTGCGCGCGAGGATATCGAGAGTCCTTCCCCACATATATCCTTCGGCGATAATGAAGTACTCGATATAGATATACTTCTGCGCCTTCTCGAGGTCTTCGAGAACACGCTCGAAAAAGTCGGATCCGTCGCCGTAATACTTCGCTGATGTATTCTCGAACACGGGATAATTGCCGGTCCTGCTCATGTAGTGATACAGGTCCTCCATGTTGCCGCCGTCTGCTTCGAGCTTATCTATGATCGACTGATCCTGCGGGATCTTGTCGCGGGTTCTCTCCTTCATATCGATGAGATTTCTTTTAAGCTTGCGGCTGCCGAAGTCAAGCCTCGTGAAGCCGAGGAAAAGGGCTCCGGGCACCGGGAAAAGACCGATGAGCATCATCCATGTAAGCTTGCTCGTCGAGTCCATATTCGAGTTATAAAGATATATGACCATGAGTACCGAGAACACGAGCATTACCGAGTTGATATTTGCTACGTACTCTTCGAAGATCATGTACAGCATGACGAGGATCGCGACCTGCAGGATGATCATCAGGGCAATGAATGTGATCCTTGAGAATATGATGCGTAATATGCCTTTAAAGCGCGGCTTAGTAAGTCTTAATACTCTCCCCTCGCGCGAGGAAAACTTGCCTGAACTCATCGGATCTCGTTACTTCCTTTTCGAGCCTCTTTGTCAGCGTACATACGCATGTCGGCAAGCTTGATAAGTCCCTCGAGGTCAACATCTTCCGTGATAACGCACTCTGCAATACCCATGCTGGCGTTGACGCTGTAATCAAGCTCCTGCACGAAAGGATCCTTCATGGAGTGCTGGTGTATCCTCTCGCGGATAGCCTCGTAGTCGTCCGCGATGTTAACGTCGCCTACTATCGCCATGGCGAACTCGTCTCCGCCGTATCTTGCGCAGATACCGTTCTCGCCCGCGTAGAACTGCAGGGACTTCGACAAGATTATGAGGGCGTTGTCTCCCTCGAGGTGTCCGAAGTGGTCGTTAATATACTTAAGGCCGTCCATATCAATCGTGAACAGAGAGAAGATCTTGCCCCTGTTTACAGGATTCTTGAGCATCCTGTCGACGCCCTCGAAGAAACCTCTTCTGTTATAAAGATTCGTAAGGTAATCGCGCTCACTCAAGCGGCTGATCGCCCTGTTAGCCTCGAGGATCTTAGCCTTGTCTATAAGTGAGCTTACCATCGCTGAGATGTAGATGCCGAACTCCTCGAATCTCTGGTGTTTCCTGATCGTAAGCTCGTTGTATGCGCAGCTCATGTAGCCGTATTCTTCCGACATCGTCCTTATCTGTCTGAACAGGATAACGTTGAAGCCGCTGTCGCGCGTAAGCAGGCGGTCCCAGTCGGGCAAAGGATTCGCAAGATTATAGAATTTCTCCTTGACCGTAAACACCTGATGGCTGCCGTGGAATATAGAATGGACGCAGCCTGCCTGATAGCCTCTTGTGATGCCGATGAAATAATAGTCGTCCTTCCACAGCCACAGGAAACGGTTAAGGTAATCCGCGGTCTCGTCGATGTTGCTCATGCTCAATGTACGGGTAACGAGCTTACCCATCTCGAGCGTATGTCTGAAGTAATCCTGGTTGCTCGCGGAGAGTGTGTTGATCGTCTCCTTCAAGTGATCGGGATCATCGTTGCCGCAGCCGCAGGAGCTTACACGTCTCTCGTTGTAATCGATGCTCCACTTCATCGTCTTGCCGTTCTCCCACGGCACTCTGCCCTCGATGATATCGATGACATAGTTACATAGGCTGCCGTAATCGGGAACGGTCGTAGTGATCGAAGGAGAATGCAAAAGTCCGTGAAGGATACCGTCGAAGCCCGTAACGATGCAGTCCTCGGGGACCCTTATATTATGCGACTTCAGGGCATCACAGACACCGAGAGCCATCGAGTCGTTGGCACAGACGAATGCATCGGGAAGAGGCATGCCTGCATCAAGATTCTCGTTAACCACACGCGCCGCGGTGGCATCCCAGAAATCGCCGTACATGATATCGTCCTTCCCGACCTTAAGGCCGTGCATCTCCATAAGACGCTTATAGATATTCTCACGCTCCAACGAGAACGGATTATCCGGGAAGCCTCCCATGAACTTGACCGTCTTGCAGCCGTGATCATCGAGAACGTGTCTTACCACCTTCTCGAATCCGGACGCATAGTTAAGGACCGCATTGATAACGCCGTCGTACTGATGCTCGAGAAATACGACGGGGATCCTCTTACGTCTGCAAAGGTAACGCAGATCGTCGATGATCTCCTTGGTCTTTATCATCTCGGCGAATACGAACATCGCCGCCATATCGAACTTATTGATAAATTCCGTGAAATTCTTGCCGATGCCGGGTTCCGCCGCACTCTTGTCATCAAGACCGAATGTATAGCCTGTAATGACGTAATCCTTCAGGATCTCGGGCTTAAGCAGCGACTCGATGAAGAGATTGAAGTTCTCCGCATCATCCCAGGATCCGACGACAGCAATCGTACGTCTCTGATCCTTGTACTTGGGAATCTTCTCGAGCCTTACGTTCTTGATGCAGACGGTCGCGTCATAGGAACTGTTACCGAGGTTAAACTCAAGTCTTCCGTTATCGTCGTCTGGTTCCGTCATCTCGAACGGGAAATAATGTGTCTGCCAATCTGTATTAAGCTCAGCATCAGTGTCTTTAAGATATCTGTACCAGTGAACGTTCGGCGCCGTAACAGCAACCTTCATCCTCCTCTTCTCCGTCGCCATCGCATCGAAAGAGATCATATACTTCTCGCCCCTGATCAAAGGCAGATGGGACTGATCGAGCTGAACTGAATACTCGGCATCACCCGAGTTGATGATATCGATCTTGAAGAACTTGCCGTCGTTATCGCAGGTAGCCTCACCTGCACATGCGAGCTCGAACTTCCAGTCGGATGCATTATTGCTTATGTAATTGCCTGTGCTGTCAGGCTCTCTGAAGTGCTTCTCATAATCGGGAACGGATACGTTCTCGTCGTACTCGTCCTTCCTGTACACCCTTACGTAATCGATCCATGTCTCAGCCTTTTCGCCGAAAGACGTCATTCTGACGGGATTGGCAGTGCCCGTGCCTCCGACAGATACATCGAACTCGATATTGAAAGGCTTGTTAAAAGGGGCGGGATACGGCTGCTTATTACCGTTCTCATCTGCGGTAAACCAGTATGTCTCCGTGTGATACAGCTCGCCGTCGAAAAAGAAATTAAACTTTCCCGGGAGCCACTCGACACCGTATGTATGGAAGTCTGCCGACAGATCCGTCTTGCCGTCACCGTAAGATCCGCTTCTTGTCTCGGAAGGATCACCGAAATGGATGATGCCTACGCCGTTCTCCGTATACTGTCCGTCTGCAACACATACATCGACAGATCCGGATCTCGGCCAGCCGCCGTACGGATCGCCTGAAGACAGAAGTCTGAATGCTGACAGGAAGCCCTTGCCGAAAGAAACCTTAATGCGGGCTTCTGCGTAACCGTAGGTAAAGTCCGTCTTCCCCTTGGTGTTGATTCTGCCTGATTTGTATGAAAATCTCTTATCGGACTCAATGATCCTCTCGGGCTTGATAACGAGATGTCCGTCCTTAACGAAAGCATGACGGCCGTCATCGACAAAACTTTGAAGTTCTTCGTTATGCCAATGATCCGGGTGCTCTTCAACAGTCCAGAATTCTCTGTTCAGTTCCGGTCCGTCAAATTCATCGTGCCAAAATAACTTATACCCTAATTGTTCAAGCTCAGAGGAGTCCATAGTGCAATTTTAGCACGATATTATAATAAGCAATGTTTACTTTTTGTTAACGAGATATCACTCCGCTGTCAGATCGGTAAGGGAGATGCCGTCAAGATAATCGCTTATGATCGTGTCGAGCTTCTTCCACATGGAGATGGTCTTGCACGAATCCGCACGGTTGCACTTATCCGCTCCCGGAGCAAGGCAGGCAACAGGTGCAATATCTCCCTCTGCAGCTCTGATGATCTCACCTACAGAATACTCTTCGGGCTTTCTTACGAGACGATATCCGCCGCCCTTGCCGCGGTGTCCCAATACCAGTTTCTTCTCCACGAGAAGCTTCATTATCGCTTCAAGATATTTCTCGGAGATCTCCTCGCGGGAAGCGATATCCTTAAGTGCGATGAACTCTCCGTCTTTGGCAAACTCAGCCATATCAGCCATTACGCGGAGTGCATAGCGCCCTTTTGTCGATGCTATCATTTATATACCCCCTGACAAATGACAACCTATTAATCTAGTGTATAAATACCATAAATCAACGGTTATCAAAATTCAAGGAACGTATGTGGCAAAAATATGCAAATTATCTAACTTTCTCAAAGATTTTATAGTATAATAAGCATTATTTGCGAAGGAGGTTCAGTATGAACTACAGAATCGAAGGCGGGAGCTTACCCGTAGTAATCATCAGTCTTACCCCCGGTGAGGCCGTTAACTGCGAGTCCGGTGCAATGAGCTGGATGACAGCAGGTATCAAGATGTCCACTTCCACAGGCGGCGGCATCGGCAAGATGTTCGGAAGAATGGTAACAGGCGAGTCTGCGATGCTTAACACATACACAGCTGAGCAGGCCGGTGAGATAGCTTTTGCATCCTCCTTCCCCGGATCAATCAAGGTAGTAGAGCTTAACGGCAATTCCGTTCTCGCTCAGAAGGGCGCATTCCTTGCTTCTTTCGGCAACATCGAGCAGAGCATAGGCGTTCAGAAGAACATCGGCGGCGGATTCTTCGGCGGTGAGGGCTTCCTTATGCAGAGATTCTCAGGTACGGGTCTCGTATTCCTCGAGATCGACGGTACAGCTATCGAGTATGATCTCCAGGCAGGAGAGAAGATGGTTGTAGACACAGGCTACACGGTAATGATGGACAGCACAGTCAGCCTCGACATCGAGACTGTTAAGGGCGTTAAGAACGTTCTGTTCGGTGGCGAGGGTCTGTTCAATACGACACTTACAGGTCCCGGACACATCATCCTGCAGTCCATGCCTGTATCCTCCACGGCTATGGTGCTTTACAAGTACATGCCGCATAAGAGTAATTGACAACTACCCACTACTCTATATCGAAGATGGCCGGCACTGCCGGTCATTTTTGATGCCTGTTTTTCGGGATGGAAGCAGCGTGCTTAAAGAGGCACGAACATCAGAAGAAGGCTTACGAGGAAAGCCGCCGCGCATGTGCCGACCGCGACGATGAGAAGGCTTCTGCCCCTGTACGCAAGGATAACCGCAGTTAGCGCGCCCGCAGAAGCGGTGATAACGGAATCCGTCGAGTACAGTATCGCGGGGAACGTCATCGCAGACAGCACGGTATACGGGATGTAGTCGAAGAAAGCTTTTACCTTTCTGTTGGTGATCTTTTTACGGAACGCGGCGAAAGGGATCGCGCGCACAAGGTACGTCGACACCGCCATCACGGCAAGCAGGATGAAGAAGGTCTTATTGTCCATCTGCCGCCTCCTTCTGCGTCTCGTCTTCGGGTGTAATAAGCACGCCTACGAACGCCGCAATGACCGCGCAGATGATGATCGCGAAGCCGGATGATACATGCGCGTAAAGGAACGGAACGTACCTGAATACGACCGCGAGCAGAACCGCGATGATGCATATGATCGAGATTGTTTTCGACTGTCTGCACACCGGAAGCACGATCGCGACGAACATGCCGTAGATTCCGATCGCAAGGCACGAAGTGACAACCGCGGGAAGGATGTTGCCGAGCACCGCGCCGAGGAATGTACCCAGAGTCCAGCCTGCTATCGGAAGTATTCCGAGACCCGTCATGTACCTGAAGCCGACCGACTCCTGCGTGCTCGCGACACCGAAGATCTCATCTGTGATGACATACGCGTCGATAAGCCGCGCGGGAAGCGTCATGGTCTTGTCGGTCTTCTGAGACAGCGATATAGCCATGAGTGAGTATCTTAAGTTAATGACCAACTGGGCAACCGCCATCTCGATGATGCCGCCCCCTGCCGCCATGATGCCGACGCCCGCGACCTGACCCGCTGAAGTCAGACACGTGATCGATATCAGCACCGCCTGCCACCAGGTAAGCCCCGAATTGACAGCCATGATACCGAATGAGAAAGACACCGAGAGGTATCCGGACCCGATTACAAGTCCGCTTTTGAAACCGTACTTAAATGACATCTGTTATGCGGGAAGCTGCGTTTCGGTGGTATCCACAGTCTCGCCGTAGACTCTTCTTACCTGGTCGAACGTTACGAAACAGTCGAGCGCCTCGATGTCCTCCACGGGATCCATGGTGTGAGTCTCGGGATTGATGTACCATACCGCACCATTGGGGCAGTAGTATTTGTTGATTACAATGAAGCCGTCGGCATCGATATAAGATCTTACAAACATCATGATGCCGTTGCCGATATTAAAGTACTCGTCATGCTGTTCGACGTCCCTCTGAACAGTAAGCGAGCAGGACTCCCATACGCCGTCAGACGTGCAGGTATAGCGGGAGCTGCACTCGGCACCCAAGGGTGTAACACCTGTAGCCGTCACGAGAGCAACCTGTCCCTCTCCGTTCTGCGCGAAATCTCTGTAAGCGTCCTCATAAGCCTTAATAAGCTGTGTTACTTCCTCATAATCCGGAGGCGCGACAGTCTCAACCGCCTCACTTCCCCCTGTGCATCCGCAGAGCGCCGCAGCCAGCAAAACCACTGTAAATATTACCGATACAAGCTTCCTGATGCTCATATAATCATCCCCTGATCTGTATTTATACGCACGGATTATAACACGTTGATTGACAAAGAAGTACAAAGCAAGTACAATAATTTGGCTTTGAGCATTGGCTCATATATATCAGATGGAGAAGTCGCCTAGCCTGGTCGAGGGCGCACGACTGGAAATCGTGTAAACCCCAAAAGGGTTTCGAGGGTTCGAATCCCTCCTTCTCCGCCAAAGATAACCCCCGCAGGTATTATTTGCGGGGGTTTTTCATTCCCAAACCCCTGGCTTTACGACAAAAATACGACAAACGATGCAAAAAACACGCAGAAAAGAGCTCATTACGCGGTAGTGCCGAACAAGCGACACTACCGCTTGCTGTAATCGGGGTCACTTGCAGCGTCAGGTTGAGCCGCGTCCTTTTCCACTCTGATAAAAGAAAGGTATTCATCATATTGACTGCGCTTATTCGGATCAGACAGATTCAGAACTTCGTAATATGTCTTGTTTGTCTTGTTCAGCGGCATTCATCCCTTCCGGCACCGACTTGGTACAGATGTTGTAAAATCAGTTGAATATAACAATAAGAAGCAGCGGCCATATCATGTTCCACATAGACGGATCCTCCGAATTATTATTTGACCTGTATACGGTAGGATCCCAGCCGTGCAAAAGATTATATCCCCACAGATGAGAATATTCCATGATTTCGGGTTTAAAACGCACTTTTTATGGAACGGTAGTATGGAATTCTGATAAGCATTAATATGAAAGCTATCGTCTACTGACTCAGAATTCCTTAAAGCACTCCCACCATTGCAAGAACAAACGGGATCGCATCGAGGATCACGTGCTGGATGTAGGACGTCAGGATGTTCTTGGACTTCAGATAATTGTACATGCAGAAGAACGTGGCAAGTCCCTGATTGATCAGGATCTGAGACCAGTTAAAGTCATACGCTGTAGCGTGAACAACAGCGAAGCAAAGAAGCGTAACTGCTGTTGCCACTATAATAGAGAGCGTACGCCTCTTTGTCAGCTTATACAGCAGGATCAGGAAGACCAGGAAGATCAGCAGCTTAAACATCTCTTCACCGAAGAGCTGAATAAGTATCACGACCCAGAAGGTCAGGTCCATATCGGCATCCATAACGGCATTAGCCGTCGGCTGAACGTGGAACACAAGGTTACGGATGATTCCGACAGTAAAGGCGAACGCATACTGAAGGAACAGCGTCACCAGAATACGCACGAAGTCCATCGCTTTGAACTTCTTAACGATCAGGGACATCTTGCCGCGTGCTACCACAAGGAAAGCTGCGAGCGGGATTACGCAGAACAGGATCGCACCGAGATATCCGGGATAATCGATCTGCAGGAAAACGGACAACGACAGGTATATTACCGCCGCCGCGAAAACAATTATCCCCCATACGGGAATTGCAGGATTCTCATTATAAAACGGGAAATCCGGATCGATAATCTTAGTTTTGATTTCTGCGGTACTCATGTTTTGCCTCCCTTAAATTATCAATGCTTGCCTCTTTCGTATCAAGAGCATCATAGCTTCCCGATAATTCGCCGAGATAGGCGCCGAGAACATCTCCCATAAGATAGAATGTCAGAACCGCATCATCGATCTCGTGGAACAGCTGATCGAGTTCTTCGGGAACGCCCGCATTCCCGCTTCCGTATGCAAACTCGGCATCCGCCAGAGTCTCACCGTTTACATAACGGTAGAAATCATCCTGCGGTCTGACCGGACCTTCATCAACAGGCAAAGTCTCGACCGGGTCGGTCTGAGGAACATCAACAGCATTGGAACAACCCGACAGAAGCAGCGCCGCCGCACATAACACGGTAAGCACTTTCATTCGCTTCATGAACAACCCTCCGAGGTTAAATATTATTGATAATTCAATATAGCAAATATTTATACAAAAACATAGTAAGCTTAGGGGATTATTATACGGGCGGCGGCAGCGTTTGCACGCCCTTGCTTCCGCGGACACATTTTGCTCTTTTCGAATTTCGTCCGCGAAAAGAGCATAGTATGCGGACAAAAACTCATTTTTCGAAAACGCGTCCGAAAATTCAACAATAATGCGGACGCAAACCCCAAAACAGAAAAATCGTCCGCGCAGACGATCTTTTTCACGTACGCTTTTCGATAATTTAAAATTGTATCCCTGATAGACCATTCAATGCTGAGACTTTGCGACTTAGTGTCATTGCTTATCCGAGAGAAAGCGGTCGGGCGTGCGGAAATCTAAGTTCCATTGACTGAATCATTGGCTAAAATTGAAATTAGCCAACATTCTAGCCAATACAGGGGCTCTATTGCCAAATTCATTGGCTTATTTCAAAAACAGCCATCATTTCAGCCAACGCGCCTTACTTCCAATCTCACTGTTCACAAGATGTATAAACTTTTTACTTACAGCGGCTATGGGAGTTACTGACATCATCGTTCCCGACGAAGTACAGAACGTTGACGGCCACGTATTTAATGAAGTACTCGCAATTCTTAACATCTGATATCAGGATGTGTTAACTACGCGAGGCCGTGGAGCGATCCGCGGCCTTTTTCTTTGCTTCGGGGGACCTGCCCGAGAAGAATGTTACCCCCATTCCTCCCTCTCCGTCTGATATAGTATAAGTACTTTAAACGGAGACATGCTGCCATGACGAAAGTATTTAACATCATAATCGTGATCCTGGACGTGCTGCTGATCGCACTGCTGAGCGTGATCAAGATCAGCTACTACCTCGACATTGACGTGTACAATTTCTCTTCCGCCTTCAACACGGGCTACGCTTTGATCTGGACGCCCATCAGCATGCTGATCACTCTGTCGCCGATGCTCGCGCAGATCATCATCATCGCATTCGTAAAGAAGAGAAAAGGGATGTTCGCCTTCTTCGGGATGCTGTTCTTCCTCGCGGGAGATTATTTCTTCGAGATCCTTTCAGTCATCGGCGGAACGATGTGCCTGTCCGAGGACTGGATCGATACGTCGGTTACGATCATGGGGTGCCTGCTTATCAGCATCATCCCGCTCGCGCTGTCTCTTACCAACTGGATCATCGAGGCGCGCAAGAAAAAAGCTCAAACATAAAAAATCTTGCTATAATCTGAACTGTTGGGAGGTTTTGATTATGGTTAAGAGGTTTTCTTTAAAATTACTCACTGCAGTTATCATCGCGGTCATGTTCACGATGAACATCGGATCGCAGATTAGACCTGTCGTACGCGCCGATTCAGAAGGCATCACAAGATTCGTCATGAGCCTTTACTCGGAGTGTCTCGGAAGAGATCCGGACCCCACGGGTCTGAACGACTGGGTACAAAAGTTAAGTTCCGGTCAGATCACAGGCAAGCAGGCGGCTTACGGTTTCTTCTTCAGTAATGAGTTCCTTAACATCTGTCTTAACAGTTATCCGGACGAGACGATAGACAGATTCTACCGCGTCTTCCTCGACAGACCCGCTGACTACGACGGCTTCTTCTACTGGTACGACCGCCTCTATGATGAAGACGGTTCGATATCCATGCTGTTCAACGGATTCGCCGACTCAGAGGAGTTCAGGAACAAGTGTCTGTCTTTCGGCGTTAATCCCGGCGACCACATCGACGTTCCCGCAGGCTTCGGTCGCACGGATATTTTCATGAGGCAGTTCGCAGACGAGATCTGGGATCCGTCCGTTCCCGCGATCTTCGAGAATCACACGGATCACACACCGCGCACGTCTTATCCTTCAGGCGAAAGAGCAGGCGCTATTACAGGTTCCGTAACCGTGTCTGCTTCAGATATGGCGATATGCCAGAGATTCGCGGACGAGCATTTCCGTCCCGAGTGGACAGACCTTCAGAAGCTCGAGTACACCGCGCTGTGGATCAGGACCAACGTTCACTACGCTTACGGCGGTGTCGGCGGCAGCTACTGCGATGCGATCTTCAACCACCGCACGGGTCAGTGCATCCAGTATAACGGCGCAATGCTCGCCATGATGAGCTACTTGGGCTACGACGTCAGAATGGTACACGGTCACATCGGCCGCAACCATAACAATCACTATTGGGGCGAGATGGACTACAACGGCGTGACCTACACTATCGACACGGGCTGCATCGAAGACCGCAACCTGTGCTTCATGGAGAACACGGCTTATAACGCAGACTATTACACGCCGTAAGGATTACTTTCTTCTGTAACGGCTAAGTCCGTTCGCGACGGCGGTGACGGGAGCAAATTTAGTCCTGGTGCGGATGACCGAATCCGGATCGATCCTGACGCCGTTCTCATTTATGTAATCAAGAAGATTATCTTTATCATTCCCCTCTATTGTCAGGTAGATACTTGCTTTAGAGGGGTTTCCGTTTATCCCGAGATCGTGCGCGTACAGCACGTCCGATTTCTTATTCTGATTGACCTGAAGCTTCGTGCCTTCGCAGTACAGACTGCCGTCTTTCGCGTACAGCTCGAACTCCTGATTCATCCACGTGTTGTTGTAAGCCTTCGCCGCCTTCTTCGCCGCGATTATGATGATCGGGATACCTGCTATCGTAATGAGTAACGCTGCCGCCACGAGCGCCGCGCCTCCGATGATTCCCGCACATGCGATACTTGCGACGAGCGCCGCGATGTACACCGCGAAAACAATTATCACATTCCTGATACTTTTGTTGAGTTTCTGAGTATCCCTTACCTCAGCATTAACCTTCATTTCTCCTTATCATCTCCCTGCAATTCCATGTTTCCCCGAGAACCTCATACGTCTCTGTCTCATCTAGCACAACATCTTCGAATCCCGCCGCCTTGTAGCAGTAATACGCGGGAAGATTATTCTCGAACACGCCGAGCGACACCGCATCCGCGCCCCGCCCGAAAGCATAATCAACCGCAAGCTTCATCATCTGCTTGCCGTAACCTTTGCCTCTTTTGTCCGGATCAACGATGACGAATCCGATGCGAAGAATATTCTCTTCCCCGGGTTTTCTTAACGTGAAGAAACCGACGATGCCGTCATCGTCGTAAGCCGTGAAGGCGTCCAAGTTCTCCACGAACGCGAAGTCTTCTTCCGTGATCGGATAAGTCCCGAGGACTCCCGCGGACCACTGATAAAATGCTTTCTCATCGCGCGTCCATGAAAGGATCGCCGCGGCATCTGCGCTTGTGTACTTCCTTATTCTCATCATGACGATATTCTAACACACATAAACGGTCCCGCACGAATGCGGGACCGCCACGAAAGGAGAAAACCACTATGAATACACAACAGCACTCTCTATAACTATTTATACGCGACAGGTTTTAATATCTGACGACCAGAGAGTGAACAAATAATTAATTATTTACTTTCTCGGCGAAGATACCCGCGCGACTTTACCCCACGGAGGAGTAACGTCATCGCCCACGATAAGCCATAATACAGGGATCCCCATCGCGGCTGATTCCTTAGGGAACGGGGCATAGCCGTCAGTCAGGATTATTATGAACGCGGGGAGCTGCTCGCTCATGAAGTCACGGACATACTTGAAGATAACACCAAAGTCCGTTCCACCTCCGCCCTTGGGCTTAAAACCCTTGAATTCTTCCACACTTTCGAACGGCACAGGCTCGACCACTGATGCATCGAAGAATCCGAGCCATCCCTTAAGCTTGCCGCCGAATTGGTCGATCGCTCCTTTGACCTCAGAGAAGCAGGTCGTGATCATGTCATCAGACATACTTCCTGATGTATCTATCATGAACAGGATATCTTCCGCGCGGTCCTCCTTCTCGTTATAGTCAGGAAGGAAGAAAGGAGAATCGTCGAAGCGGCGGTCAGGCGGATTGAATGAATAGTCCGTAATCTCTTCTTTCACGAACTCATTAAGTATAGTGCGCCAGTCCGTCTGCGGATTACGAAGTTCATCTATGAGTCTTCTCGCACAAAGAGGTATCATCCCGCGCTCGTTCGACGGGTCGCGGATCGATATCGCTTCTCCCGCATCAAGGAGTCTCTTACGCCAGACATCGCTGAGCGACGGGTCGTCAATATCGCCCCAGTGCGAGTGGTCGTCCCACGTACCCTTGCCGGAAGACTCGGCATCAGCCATTAGAGAATCGTTCCCGTTCATAGGATATTTGACTCTAAGCAGATCATAGACCTGCTCTGCCGAGTATTCGCTCCCCTCTTTGCCGTCCGGAGCGGTATGCATGGACACGCCGTACTCATGAAGCGTTATCGACTTAACGTCGTCGTTATTCGACTTCATGATGTTCGAATTAACGACGATATCGCACGCGACATTGAACATGAAGTCATCACGCTTGCCAGTCCTCATGCAGTGCTGCAGGACCACATGAAGGATCTCGTGCATCAGGATGAAGTCGAGCTCGCTGTCCGTGAGCTTGTCGAGGAAAGCAGGACCGAAGTATATGCGCATTCCGTCCGTCGCCGCCGTATCACAGTCAGGGTCAAGTGCGAACTGCATATGCATAAGAAGCAGTCCGTAGAATCCGTTCTTAAGAAGGATCCTCATGCGCGACTTGAGAAGCCTGCCGACATACTCTCTTTGCTTATCTTCAGATAACTGCATTGAGAAGTCCTCCCCTGGTCTGCATCCAGCGGTTAAACTCGGGTATCTTCATCAGAGTGCGCTTATAGTCCGGCGACAGATACATATAGTCCTTGAGAAGTATCACGCCGAAGTCGGGCGGCAGCTTATCCGCGAATCTTATCGAGTTCGCGATGGCATCCGTGTCGTCCATATGCTCGCGCGCATATGCGGTCATGGAAGAAGTAAGCGCATACATCGCATCGGGCGCCGCGGGAACCTGCACGTCCTCACCCTCGAAAATCTTTTCCACAGAAGGCAGCTTATCGTAAATCTTGTCCCAGGTACGAAGCTCTATGGCAACACCCGAACCGACAATACCCGCGATGAGCGGATACATCTTATCGACATCGTCATCGACGCCGTTAAGGAGACGGCTTACCATCTCCCATGAACGCGGCGTCGGGAAAGCGGTATCGTCGTTACCCGAATCGAACTTCATAAGATAGTCCTGACGGAACGACAGGAAGCCGATGACCTTGGGATTGACGCCTGTCTTAACAGCCCACTCACGCCACGCGGAGAAAGTGCTCTCAACTTCGATATGCATAAGACGGTTGGCAAGCGCCTTGGGCATCTTATATGCGACGGAGCGGTCAGTCGTGCGGTTGCCCGCAGCGATGACGATACAGTTATCGGGAAGCTTATGCTCACCTACGGTCTTATCGAGAGTTATCTGATAAGCCGCTGCCTGCACCGACTGAGGTGCCGCGGATATCTCATCGAGGAAAAGGATATTCACGACATCGGAAGACTCGTCCATATCGAATATCTGAGGACGCAGCCATACCGCGAACTTCTTATCGGCATCAGACGTGGGGATACCGCGAAGGTCGATGGGGTTGAACAGGAGAAGACGGACATCCGTCACTTCCACCCGCTTACCCGTATGCTCGGTAATCTCCGATGCGATCTGTCTGACCGCCTGTGACTTACCGACGCCCGGAGGACCCCACATCATAACGGACGGCATCGTGTTCATCGGAAGACCTTTATTAATAACCGCACTGTACGCATCCGCAAGCGTACTGACCGTCTTACCGACGGACATGGACGGAACATTTGTTAACCTGACATCAGTCATCTTCATTTACCCCCAGCTCTTCATCAATCTGCTCGATACGGCTTCTGTAGAAGTCGATCTTGTCCATATAACTCTCACCGTTATTAAGCTCGTCTTCAATGTCACGCTGTCTTTGTTCAAGCGCCGCAAGACCTCTGTTAAGGTCTTTCAAGTGCTTGTCAAATCCGTCGATAAAATTATCGATACGGATAAGATTGCCGACTTCCTTCTCTCCCAATTCGACGATATATCTTCCATAGTGCTCAAGGTACACATACGGCTTATCCGGCGTCATCTGGGACGGCAGGATAATATCGAATCCGCGGTAAGTCATGAGCGTACGCTCAGTACCGTACAGCACATTGCCGCGAAGCGCATCGTCCAACTTCTCGCGAAGAGCACGGCGGCGTTCGGCTTCTGCCATCTTCGCTGCGTGTTCCACTGGAGCGGGATAAAGACCGGTCCACCACCTGCTGTAACGCAAGTCATCTTCACACACGGCGATAAGCTCTTTCTGCTGCGCGATCTTGCAGGGCAGCTCGAGAAGCTCCTTCTCCATCGCAAGACGGGACTCGGTAAGCTTATGCTGGAGCGTCGCGAAACGCGCGAGCTCATTTGCCGCCTCGACACGCTCCTTAACGAGCGAATTACCGACAGCGAGCGCCTTGACCTCGGCGTAATTAAGCACGACGTCATCTACGTCGGAGCCGCTTCTCTCGACTACGGAACCGGACAGCAAGGCAGAGATGAACCTCTGCTTGGTCTCGAGCAGCTGCCACGAGTAAGCATCGAAGCTGCCCTTCGTGATATAGCGGTAGATATATACCTTGGAATTGGTATTACCCTGACGAAGGATACGACCCTCGCGCTGCGTCATATCGGCAGGTCTCCACGGCACATCAAGGTGATGAAGCGCGATGAGCTTATCCTGGATATTGACGCCGAGACCGAGCTTCGCCGTCGAACCGATAAGCACACGAATATCGCCGGACCTTACTTTCTTAAACAGTGCCGAGCGTTTCTTATCGTTATCCGCATCGTGAATAAATGCGATCTCGTCCGCAGGGATGCCGTAACCCGTAAGACGCAGCTTAAGCTCGTCGTAGAGATTAAAGCCTTCCTTGGGCGTGGAGGAATCGCAGAACACGAGCTGCGTGCCCGACTCGTCGAACGTCCTTCTGTAGATATCGGCGACGTTCATCGCGCATCTTGCGACCTTGGACTCGTATGTATATTCGAGCGACGGGTCCACAAGTCTCATATCGAGAGCTGCCTTCCTGCCGTCCGTGGTTATCTTGAGCATATTGTCTTCCTTACGCTTTACCCTGCCCGAGCGCACGTCGTCGGCTCTTTGGGAGATAAGCTTCAGGAAGTCCTCGAACTCGGGCGTCTTGCCGATAAGAGAATCGACATAGCCGTCATGCTCGGGAATACCCGCAGATGCGTCAACCGAATGGAAGTCCGCCACGGACGACAGAAGCGCCGTCAGCTCGGGAAGATTATGGAACTTCGAGAAGCGCGTCGCGAGTCGATAGGAGTTGGTATCCACGTCGATCTCGAACTCGGTAACCTTCTCGGCAAACATACCGATCCAGCTGTCGAAGTTCTGAAGGTCGAGCAGCGAGAGCTCACCGCTTTGCAGATACAACTGCATAACGAAGGCATCCGTTATGGAATTGGTGATGGGCGTACCCGTTGCCATAACGACGCCTCCGCCGTTGTTCGTGCGCTGGATGAACTTAACCTTATCCATCATCTCGCGGCACTTCTTCGAGCCCGTTCTGCTGATGCCGAGCACATAGTCGGCATGCGTGTTTACGGGCACGTTCTTATAGTTATGTGCTTCGTCAACGAACAGCCTGGTCACGCCAAGCTCGTCGAAGAATATCCTGCACTTACTGTTCTCTTTCTCGTCGCGGAGGTCGATGATATCCTTTTCGAGGCGCTTCTTACGCGCTCTTAAAGCGCAAGTCTCGCCGTACTCAAGTCTGGTGTTAACTTCCTCGAGCTGCGCCCTCAGGTTCTCCATCAGGCACTGCTTCGAAAGCGGGATGGCATCGAAACAGCTGTACGCGATTATGATGCCGTCGTACCCGCCGTCACGGATGTCCTCGAGCGTTGCCTCGCGCTTGGCAGGCGTAAATGCAGACGGGTCCACGATAAGCAGCTTCGCGTCCGGATACATATCCCTGAATATCCTCGCCCACTCGCCCGTGATGTTGTTCGGAACGACATACATATTCTTCTTCGACAGGTTCATCCTGCGAAGTTCCTGCCCTGCAGCTATCATCTCGTACGTCTTGCCTGCACCGACATCGTGCGCGAGCAAAGTGTTGGGCGAGAATATCATCCTCGCGACTGCATTCTTCTGATACGGGTAAAGCGTAACCTTCGGCGACATCGTCGGGAACGTGAGAAAAGAACCGTCGTACACACGTGCACGCACGCCGCTGTAACGGTCCTCGAAAATCTTCTCAAGACGCGCCTTACGAACAGGGTCGGTCCACACCCACTCCCTGAACTTCTTAATAAGAAGCTGCTGCTTCTCGACGGCGGCTATGGTCTCTTTCTTATTAAGGACAGACTTTCTGCCTGACTTGCTGTCCGGACAGTCCACCTCATCCATGACCTTGATGGTGCGCATGTTAAGCGTATCCTCGAGGATGTGGAGAGCCTCGATACGGTTGGTACCATATGTGTTGGTGACGCCCACGGAATGCATGTATCTGCTCTTCTGCGGGATCTCCCAGACGCCGGTGAGTTCATCGTGACGTGTGGCGATCTGCTCGCGAAGAATAGCCTTATAGTTCTCGTGATAATACTTAGGTATCGTATCGCCGAACAGATGGAGCATGAAGTCGTCAATGACATCGGCAGGTACCCACGGGGAACCGAGAGTTATATAAATATCAGCAGACGCTACCGCCTGAGGCAGTACCTTCTCGATAGCCCTGATATTATCTTCGAACCTTCCGCGATAGACCTCGTTCGCCACCTTGGCGCGGTCCCACTTACGGCGAAGATTACCCGACAGGTATTCCTCAGACGTCTCCCAGCCTTTATAGGGATCGTGTCCCCATGTATCGGGATTCTGATAGATGGAACCTTTTAACGAATCGATGACATCATCGGCCGCCTTACCCGTCAGGCCACTTATATACCTGATATCCACGCGTCCCAAAGTCGTGAGGCTCTTAATGAGCGCATCACTTACACTGACAGTCTTTCCGGACTTTTCTTCCTTCGGCTCACTAACTCCGGAGTCCGCGCCGAAAGCACTTCCCCAGTTAAGCGGTAAATCAATAAAAGCATTCGAACTGTTATTAAACATAACGCATTCCTCCACGCTGACATTATCGCAAGTTGTATGTCCATTTATACGGACATACGACGTGCTGTGTTGCAATTAACCTTTGCAGTCAGTGTAGGACCGGTTTGTGAGAGTTTAAACCGGGGGGTAACACTGCACTTACCGAATATGCCACACATGTACAGACGGTATGTATCCGATTCCTGTACATTCTTAACGCCGACTGTTCCCCAGAGACCTGCCGATTTGATGTCAAATCGGTCATCAGTTAGAGAATAAGGGGGTGTCATTCTCTAACTTATGCATCAAAAAGGGTCAAATTGAACATCAGTTAGGGACAGGTTAGGATCACTTGATCAATATAAAGGGGCTGTCTCAAAACGATGAGACAGCTCCTTTCATTTATGGCAACAAAAAACGGGTTCCGAAGAGCCCGTTTATTGTTAGAATAATTTTGTGAAACCTATTCTAAACTTACAGTCTGACTATAGCAAAAACGGGGG
>JAGAXM010000025.1 GCA_017940895.1 Clostridiales bacterium
TATCCTTCCACCAGGCTGCGCGCAAAGCGGATCAACAATGGAATGTCACAATCGGAGCTCGCCAGAGATTCCGGGGTTGCATTAAGACAGATCCAATTATTCGAACAAAGACAGCGCAACATCAACAACGCGTCCGCAATAACACTACTTAAACTAAGCCGTTCTCTTCATTGCAGGATAGAAGACTTGATTGAGCTGTAAGTTAAAACGTTTAGTTGCGTCTATATCAAATCCATTACCTACAAATACCGAAATGTTATCGCTACGAGTTTAAAACTGTTTTGTTGTTAATGAGTATAATCTAATACTAATACCTTTCTGTATAATAACTCTTTCACAAACTTCAAACATAATTACGCCGATAAAAGCACCAGTAAGGTTATGAAAAATATCATCTGCTGATGAGGCATTAGGGACAACTTTTATTTTAATAGATGTAAACAGATAGCATCCCTACAAAGCCTTGATTTACAAAGCTCGAGAGACATACCCCGTCAGTATGAACCCTCTTCATTATTTACGTCTATTCTAAACTGAGAATTACACATGATTAACTTCTATTATCGATTAAATATACATCTATTATTTTTATTACTTACATCTTCCATATTACACATTTACATCTTTTACTCAAAACCTGCTTTTCAAGGCATTTTTCGTCAACTTCCAGAAAAGCACAGAAAAAAGAACAGTTGTACTCCCGGTCTTCCTAAGATTGATATATATAAGAAAAGGAATCCTCCAAGAGAAACCCTAAAGATGTACTAACTAATATAATATGTATGCATAAGGAAGGATCAAAAGATCTCCCCCTTCTATCCCTCACTTGTATTTATTGAAAACAAAAAACTATCAATCGTTGGTAATAAGGTCTCTTCGCAGATCTTCCTTGGCGTGACGCATGAGATCCAGAAGAAAACTACGCTCCTCCGCAGTACAGTCATCCAATATTTGTTTGGCATCAGCATCATACTGAGCAATCAAAGCGGGCGTAACATCATAAAGAAGAGTATCCACCGTGGTGTCGAGTTCTGCTGCAAGCCGAATCAACGTAGGAAGAGCCAACTTAACACTGCCGCTCTCAATACTGCTGATATATGACGTTGAAATACCAATCGACTTGGCAAGCTTATCCTGTGTAAGGTCTTTCTTCAGTCTAGCCGAACGGATCCTTTCTCCGATTGCCGGGTAATCTATGTCATTTACCATGGTAAGCTCCTCGAAACGGTATTCTATTAACTGCAAGTAATCTTTCAGAAAACCGCACTTCTATTGTAATAATAAACTCGTTCTATTAGAATTAACTGTGAGTGATGTTTTTCTATTTTCTTCACTTACAGTTAATATTTAGTTGATTTTTTGGGGGAGGTGTACTCGTGGGCGATGTCAAAATCATATCGGCAGACGAAGTTGATGCTTCACTGTTATCTGATACCCCCAAGCCACAGAACCGAGTCCTCGCGGTAAGAAAAGCAAAGAAAAAGAAGAAGACCGCATCTCGCAAAGAATTTGATGTCACCATAATCCCTGCCACCAAAGGAGTCACAGGTCCCGGAGAGGAACCGCCAGTTAAGCGAGTTGCTGCATATTGTCGTGTCAGCACAGACGAAGACGCCCAAGCAACAAGTTATGAGTTGCAGGTACAACACTACACAGAATACATAAGCACGCATGAGGGCTGGGTTTTCGCAGGTATATATGCAGACGAAGGTATAAGCGGAACTCAGGTCAAACACAGAGAGCAGTTCAAGAAGATGATCGAAGATTGCAAGAACGGGCAGATCGATCTTGTAATAACCAAGTCGATCAGCCGTTTCGCACGTAATGCCGTCGACTGCATTACTACCATTAGGGACCTCAAAGCACTGAAAAGTCCGGTTGAGATTTTCTTCGAAAAGGAACGACTCAGCTCTCTAGACGAGAAGATGGATATGTTTCTCGGAATGATGGCATCTTTCGCTCAGGAGGAATCCCGAAGCATCTCGGCTAACATAAGATGGGCAATCCGCAATCGCATGAAGAACGGAACCCAGAAGATAGTTACCGCCTCCTTGCTCGGTTACGACACCGACGAAGACGGCAATATGGTAATAATCGAGAATGAAGCCGAGATAGTTAGAACCATATATAAGAGTTTCATACAAGGAGTTCATCCGAAGCTTATAGCCACTAGGCTTAACGGATTCGGCATGAAGACGGTCTTAGGCAACCAATGGTCTAGCAATGCCGTGCAGAACATTTTAAGAAACGAAAAATACTGTGGCGATGTCCTTATGCAGAAGACAATCACCATCGATTACCTAACTCATGCCACCAAGATAAATGAAGGTGAAGCTGAGCAGTACTATATCGCAGACCACCACGATCCTATTGTCAGCCGTGACACTTGGGACAAGGCACAGGACTTACTCGACAAGGCGCAATGGCGCCACTGGAAAAAGCGAAAACAGATGAGACTGATTCCCGTAAGATCAGGAATCTTGGCTGGATTCATATCAATAGATAAGTCTTGGGAAACGGTATCCATCACAAGACTCATATCCGCCACCGGGAAGATTGAAAGACATCAAACGCACAAACAAATATCCACAAACAATGAAAGAGAGGAAAACAAAATGCCTGAAAAGCCTATTTTAAAAGGATTCGAAGTAGTCGAACTGGAGGTAGGCAAAAGCGATTCTGTTATGACACTCACGTCCAAGAATCTCAAATTCAACAAAGCGACCGCTGTAGAACTCGGTTACCCCGCTTATGTCAGAATGCTTATAGATGCTACCACAAGAAGGGTTGCTATCGAACCTTGCAACGAAAACTCAAAATGCGCTGTACCCTTCAGCAAGAATCCTAAGGCACAAACATATTCAGTCGTACTTAAGATTCCCGCCCTACTTACAGCCGCACGCAAGCTTGCCGAAATTGATGAACTCTCAGATGCTGTGTCCTTTAAGGGCATGTTGTACCCGGAAGATAAAGTGGTTATATTTGATCTTTCTCAGCCTGTCGTACCTAAAAGAAGAGGGAAGAAAACCGCTACACAGGAAGAAGCCTCCGAAGAGACCTACGCATTACTTGGAGATTCGTCATCTACCAGCGCACCTAAAAGAAAAAGAGGACGTCCTAGGAAGAATCCTTTGTAAATCTTCGCATATCCTATATAACATAATACACAAAAATAGCCACGGAACCCGTGGCTATTAGAAAAAACATTAATTGTTGTCGGTATAGGTACCGCGGTTTTAAAAATCACTGTGTAACGCCAGTGCGTCTAAAGATACCCTGTCCGTCATAATAGTAATCACCATCTACTCCTGCATAGTCTGTACCATTATTATCACTTTCCCTCAACCCATCCAACGAAACCGGATCATTGCCTCCAAAATAGAACAAATATGATCCTTGAGAGGTTGTTTCATAATACTTACTCATATCATTAAGATAGGCATCATATTGTCCATTATAGAATATTGTTTTACCATCACGAGTTACAGTTAAATTATGCGCTCCACCATCAGCCGCATTAGAAACAGTCAAAGAACTTGCAACAATTACATCGCTCTCATTGAAACGAACTACGCTCATTTCAGGCATTCTCATCTTACTCATTTCCCCAAACTCTCCTTAACTAGTCATAGTTAGATATTTTTATACCTATATATACTAAAGCATTGTACATCAGGGAGAGGGGAGCGTCAACCCCCCTTTCGAAATGACCGTTCTAGGGTGTCAAACAGTTCCACCGGCGCTGAATCGTAGTAAATCGGCGTTTCTATTACATCAAGATATTTTAAGTATTCTTTTTGAATATACTTCTGACATGAATCATACCTAAGGAACCAGTCACGCTCTTCCCTATGCTTCTTCGTTGCCGCTTTAAGTATCTTTACAAACACTTCATGATCAGATTTCATGGAGGCAATCAACTTATCGCGTTCAATCTTCCCATAATCAGCAAGATAAGTTACGAGAACCTTAACCGCGATTCGGTCATATATATTCAAGACACGGTCTACCCTTCCACAAACTCTTCATCAAAGACCGCATTATTTCTGCGGATCACTTTGGTAATGATATCTTCCGTGACATATACAACCTCAATCCGATTAATATCATGGACATACACATTCTTCACAAAGGTTTCGACCATCTTACGAGTTAACTCAGTATCATCCTTGATGATCTCCGCTGCCTCACAACCGTCACGGATCAAGGACAATACTTCATAGTCTTCACTCAACCCACTCTTATCCTTATCCAGTACCGCCTGAAGTTCATTTATTTCAGAGGTAAGAGCTTTTTTCTTCTTCAAGTACTCCTGCGCCGGGATCAGCCCCTGAGCATACCCCTCATATTGGCGGATGCGTTCTGCTTTCAGGATATCGATCTTGCTTTCATAATACTTAACGCTCTTCTCACATTTGACCTTATGACCGCCTACATTGGTAGTAATGATGTATTCCAGCATTTTCAAATCGAGCAGGTACTTCTTCAGTGCCGCGAACACACTTCGCTCGATGTCAGCATACGGATACGAACACGTCGGACACTTGGATCGCTTACCCGAGGTCTTTCTGTGCCCGCACGTCAACCTTCCACGCTCATCATCGTAGGTCATCATAAGACTGCAATTGCCGCATCTGATCCTACTACGCAACGCGAACACCGCAGGATCACGCTTATCAACCCACTCCTTCTTATTAATAATCTTCTGCGCCAGCTCGAAAACTTCATGCGAAACTATCCCCGGATGATGATCCTTGATCAGGATCCATTCACTTCTCGGAACATTAATACTCTTATTGGTGTTGAATAGGTTACTCTCATACTTATGAGCATAGTGATCACCGGTATATTCGATAGACTTTATAATAGATCTTACTTTGTAATAATCCCATATTCTTTCATCTTCACTTGCTTTCCATTTGCAAGTCCTGTTATAGACTCGCGAAAGATACTCGCCAGGAATCTCAATCCGGGCTGCATTAAGGCGCTCAACTATATTCCGTATTCTTAAACCCTGTGCAGCCCATTCGAAAATATCACGAATAACCTTGGCAGCTTCTTCATCGATCAACCACACTCCTTTGCGATCAGGATCAGCAATGTAACCATAGGGACAAGCAAGTGTCGGGCAATATCCCCTTGCCCAAAACGACTTGTAGAGCGACTTATGCTTAACTGATAGATCTTTACTGTACATGGTATTGATGAAGTTTGTTATGGCAGCATCAAAGCCAGCCACATCACCGACATGGTCTTTACTGTCATAATTGGAACCAATGGCGATTACACGAACTCCGATCAAAGGGAATATCTGTTCAAGATAATCACCAAGTTCAATATAGTTACGGCCAAGCCTAGAGAGATCCTTGGCAATTATCACCTTGATCCTTCCCCGCTTAGCATCTTCGATCATCTTCTTGAAGCCGGGACGCTCAAAGTTAGTACCGGTGTATCCGTCATCCACATATTCCGTTATCTCGCCGAACAAATCATCCTGAGCATCAATGAACTCTCGGATCAGCAGGCGCTGATTCTCGATGCTGTTACTCTCCTTCTTATCAACGAGGTCTCCGTCAGAAAGAGATAATCTAAGGTATATTCCGATACTCATTGCAAGTCTTCCAATTCAGAATCTATCAATGAATTGATATCGTCACTCTTGTACGTGATCTCGACTCTTTGGTCTGCGGTGACTTCTATCTTCGCTATTAACTTTCTTACAAGTTCAGGATCAAAACCGTCTTCACCAGGTGCATATTCGAGTTCTCCGACCATTGTCAGATAGTTATTGACTGTACGTATATATTCGTCCTTCCTCTTAAGCAACTGATCCAGACGCATCTGCAAAGAATCTATCTTCACACTAATACCTTTATTAACAACTTCAAAATCTTCGCGCTCTATGAATCCGGAATAATAATCTTCGTACAACTTAGACTGTTTCTCTTTCTGCTCTGACAAAGCCACATCGGCAGCCATGATCTTCTTATCCAAAGACAACTTCATATTCTTCCCTGTCCCGGATGTATTGATATTTCGAATTATCTGAGACTTATCCGTCATGAGCTTGAGATACAGTTTGACATTATCCATAACTATAACCTTAAGCGTATCCTGCATAATCCTTGTTCTGCAGTACACCATACTTCTCGTGCGATTATAACAGGCATACCACATCACGCTGCCTGTATTACACTTACGTATAAAACTGATCATACTTCTACCGCACTCCTTGCAAAACAAGATGCCCTTAAAGCACCCCATGCGATCGTGCGCCATCTTTTTTCGAGTCGGCTCCTGCAACGAGATTATATTTTCATAGTCGTACCTGGTTACGAGCGGCTCGTGTGTATGTTCACGAACAACCCATTTCTCTTCATCCACCGGTTTATGTATACGACCGCCGTTAGTCATTCTGTCAATGTATTTACCAAAGCAAAGATCCCCACGATATGCTCTGTTTTCGATGATCTTGGAAATAGTAATCCAGTACCATTTACCATTATTTGACGGTCTTGTAGTCTTAGCAGATCCAGGGGCGTCAATAAGATTCAACCGGTCTAGTATCGAGTTTATACTTACACCGAGGGACCGCCATAAGAACATCATCTTCACATAATCTGCTCTTTCCGGATCGGGAATGTATTGAGAGACATCCTCGTTCTTAAGATAACCGTATGGAGGAAAACCCACCGGAAGTTTACTCTCATCCATCTGCATCAGCTTGTATGCTCGCACAGCCTTTATCGAATGGTCGCGAGCATACATCTCATTGATCATATTCTTCATGGGCACAGTAAGGCTGTTTCGGTCAGATTCATTAAAACTGTCAAAATTATCATTAACTGCGATCAGTCTGACATTCAGTTTCGGGAATATCGTTTCGATGAACATACCCGCCTCTATATAATTACGTCCAAATCGCGAGAGATCTTTTACTACTATGCAGGACACTTTACCGTGACCTGCATCAGCGATCATGCGGTTAAACTCAGGTCTGTCAAAGTTGGTTCCGGTAAAGCCGTTATCAACATATGTCTCAACCAGTTCCATCTCCTTATGGTTATTGATATAAGCATTAACGAATTCGATCTGATTGCCAATCGTCTCGCCGCCGTTTTGATCTTCTTTAGACAGTCTGGCATAAATCGCTGTCGGTATGCGATTTACATTACCTTCTCTTTCCTTAGAAACGATTGGACTGGCGCCTAACGGCGTTACATTATCTCTTCTGCTCTTGCGCGCCATGTTAACTCTCCGCCGACTTTTTTGACATGGCGTTTATATATCTCTTTTTATACACAGAACGCTGCTTATTCAGATCCGTTACCAAAGCCTCGAACTGATCATTCACAGGCTTCAATTCTTCAATCATCCGATTGTGATAAGCAAGATACTCCTGCTCGGTAATCTCGCCGTTCTCCATCTTGATATACAACGGCAGATTGTCCTTCTGTATCTCTACCGACATCTCGAAAAGCGCCTTCGCACGCTTCTTATACTCCGCCTCGATCTCCTCCCAACAAGGCACCGGCTCTTGAGGCACAACTTTTTCCGCAGGAGCATTTACGGTATCAACAACACGTTTTCTCCTTGAGCGACGCTTCTTCTCTTTGCCTGCAGATGTTCTCCAGCTGTTGGCATATGCTCTTCGTGTATCCTTGAAGTACGCTTCAATCTCGTCAAGGTTGTGTTCTCTGCTGTCAAACCCATCTTGCGTTACTATGAAATCGATCCCGATAATGCTAAACGTATCCACCAGCAAAGAGCGAGCCATACCGTTGCCGGCGCCAAAGCGATTTACGGATTCTAGCAGAACAAGATCAAACTTTCGATTCATGCCATCCAAACGCAACTGCTGATAACCGTTATCAGACAGCGGATCGTCGCTTTTATCTTCATAAAACTTGGATATCTTGAGCCCGATACGGGATGCATAATCACGAATGCGGTCATTCTGCTCTTTTATCCCTACCTGTTCCCGCAGTCTGTTGTTTGCAGTTTTCTTGGAATAAGCAACGCAGATCATGCTGTAGCCTCCTTAGCCGCATACGCAATCTTTATTATCTCTTCCATCTCTTCCCTGTGGCGGAACACCACTTCAATATGTTGTTTATCGTAGACTACAACCTTTTCGAGAAGCGCTATCGCGACACGACGTTCGAGATCTTGTATATTCATATACTTAAGGAAATCCTTTACCCAGGACACTTCACTGATATTAAACGAGCACTTCTCTTCACGTCTCTTCTCGTTAGCATTAACGGAAGCCTTAAGCCGATCGAGTTTCATCGTGAAATTGTTATTGATATCCGTATACTCATCTCTTGTTATCAGACCTTCGGTCATATCCTGATAGAGCTTTACCTTCAGATTATTATATTTATCTATCTCCCCGAGCTGCTCCTCTATCTGCTTATCGAGAAGTTCTATTCCTATAACGTCGAACGGACGGTCTTTCATGTTTTGTATCACTTCAGCGCTTTCCGAAAGAAACCTGAGATTTGTCCTAATGCTCTGAGTGACACTTCTTACCAGCGCCTTCTCGCTAATAATGTGTGATGAACAATCACCACCACTCTTGTATGTAGAGCAGTGGTAGTAAAAGTACTTCTTACCGTTCTTATGCGTTGTCCGCCGAATCATATTCTGACCGCACTCTGCGCACTTAACGAAGCCAGCCAAAACAGATACATTCTCTTCGTCCGGAGATGTACGCGTATCCATAAGGAGCATATTCTGCACTACGACAAAAATATCTTTGGGTACGATTGCATCATGGGTATTCTCGACCATGTACCACTCCGACTGATCAACATCGACGATCTGCTTGATCTTGTAGTTGATCTTGCGTCGTTTTCCCTGAATCATCGTACCCGTATACATCTCGTTACGAAGAATCCTGTCGATCGTCGACGGAGACCACTGATACGGTCTCCCTGATCTGAAGCCGCTATTGTAGTTCATTCCGCAAATACGCTTATACTCCAGCGGTGTCGGTATATCATACTCATTTAGTTTCTTGACGATATGCCCCGTACTATATCCATCCATCTTCAAATTGAAGATAAACTCCACTATACCCGCTGCGGTCTCGTCTATTATCAGATGATTATGATCCTCGGGATCTTTAACATATCCATACAGGGCGAAGCTTCCGATAAACTTCCCTTTACGGCGTTTCATATCCAACTGACTTCTAATCTTCATAGAGATATCACGGCAGTAAGCATCGTTTATAAGGTTCTTAAACGGGACAATAATCTGGCTTACAACATTCTCTTCATCGGAACTGTCGTAGTTGTCATTAATCGATATCAGCCTGACACCGAGAGACGGCAATATATTTGAGGTGAGTTTTCCCATCTCAATATAATTACGTCCGAGTCTCGACAAATCCTTAACGATAATGCAGTTGATCTTATCAGCATGGATATCATCCATAAGGCGCGTGAAAGAGGGTCTGTTAAAGTTGGTACCGGAGTAACCGTCATCGATATATTCATCGACCATCAAAAAAGAATTCTTTGCTGCATAATCTTCAACCAAGAGTTTCTGATTCTTGATGCTGTCACTCTCGGCTTTATCGCCGTCCTCCCTAGAGAGCCTGTAATAGCCGCAAGCTTTTACTATCGCCGCCATCTTGGACACCTGCACAGGAATCAGATTTTACTTGTACCGCCGCCGTAAAGAGCAGCTTCTAGACACTCATCGATGGAAACCGTCCCCATAAAGTTGGTTTTCACCACAACTCCGTGGATCTTATAACAATAGGGATTTCTTACCTGCTTGATATAGTCAATGGTTCTCTCCAACATAGGAAGATCCATATTGATATGCACATCCCCGATATCTACAAGGGACGCTTTATCGACTTTACGTATATCAACATCCTTAAGACTCTCTAGTTCCCGGGACAGTTCAATGAGATCTTCCCTGCTCGGAGACTTGGGATCAATCCTATCGATGACCGACGGCATGTTTTGATGCTCCTTATATGATCTCTCATAAATCACACCTTGAGGAGCCAAATAAACAACCGTCATGTTGCTTTCTTCACCTGCAGGAGCAGTAACAACTCTTATGACCAACTGCTTCAGCAATTCGATATCTCTTGTCTTTAACATTGTTACACAACTCCTTTACGGCAAGATATAGCAAACACCTTACATATACCCCAACCGATATAAGGTGACAAATGTGCGATTTCTCTTTCAACAGATTATGGTTTAATCAAATCGAGAAATAATACATCTGCGCTATCTCTCCCCTTGTGATCGCCTTGTTGTACCTATCCGTTGGAATCTCGAAATATACACACCAGTGATAAGCCGCATCGTATGCTCCCTGGGACGAATCCTCAACTGAACTTATAAAGCTATATATCGAAGGATGAAGATCCCTCAGGTCATGCTCAAGATAATGAAGCTGACCGTCAAGTGTCGTCCAGTCATAACCGTTACTCGTACACCAGACCTTCATGTTATCCCATCTTCCGGCATGCCACTGGCAAATACCGTATGAAGTACCGTTATCTCCGAGTGCGTGAGGATTGAAACCGCTTTCTACCTGTATATTGGCGATGATTCCGCAGGCGGCAGCATGCATTAGTCCCATGTTGGTCGTCAGATATGTATATATCATCTGACAGTTATCGCTAGGATCTATCGATATATCAGAATAATCAACAACTCCGCCAAGAACTGAAGCCCACAGCGACTCATACCTTACATCCAACAGTTCTGTAAGTTCAGCATTCTGTTCATCCGTGAACCCCATCTCTGTCGCTTCCTCCTGTGCTGTCAGATGACTTACCTCTATATGAAGAATCGTCGTCACCAACTCCTGTTCTTCCGTAATTGGATTCCCTTCGCCATCCGTCTCAGGATTACCCTCTTCGTCCACCACCTGAACAGTCGTTGCCTCAGTGACTTCTTCCGTCGTATATGTGATAGTATTCATTGTCCAGAACAGCTCACGTATGAGCTCTATCCTGTCGTCTGTCATCGTAACCACGTCCATGGGATTGTCCGGATCCGTCGTAACCGACACTGCATACACAGACAGCACATCCGCCCATGACGTTCGAGACCCCACCAGCACAAGTTGATCATGAGGGGTCGAGTTTATAATGCTATCCAACTCGTTGTTATACTCCTGATTTATGGACACAACCACATCCTGCAAAGAAGGCGTACTTTCAGAATTTCCTCCGCTTACAGCACTACCTACGAAAAAGATTCCAAACGCAGATGCCACAACAGCGGCTATAACTCCCGCGATAACGAGCACCAACACAAGCGGGACTGAAGCGGCACACACGGCGGTCACGAAAGCCTTGATTCCTTCTATGATCCCCTTAACTATCTTCTTGACCCATTCGACGCTTTTACGCGCATCAACCTCTGCTTTCTTTGTCCGCAATATCTTCTCGGAAATTATATATGCTTCCCTGCCGGCTTCAGTTGCACTCTTAACGGCTTGTCGCGTTACCTTCTCTGCTCTACGCGCAGAATTGTCAGCCTTACGTATATAACTTACATTCGACTTCACAGCACGAGCATTACTGATACTCACCGCTTTCTTCCTAATGTATCTCGCTGAATGATGTACCGTTTCTGTGCAGACATCCTCCGCCAATAACTCTACTTCGCGTTCATAGATTTCCGCGGTCTCCTGATCAATTCTTCTATCAGAATTACCGGAAAGAATCCTCGTTCGTCTTAACGAATCAGATCCGACTTTCAGTGCTATCGCAGCCGCCTTCTCAGAGTCCGACAAAACACGTTGTTTTACAGGATTACCTCTATTACGAACGACCTTCTTCATCTTCGACATTACGTCACTCCCGTCTGCCACTTGTCCTGAGGGCGCGTAGTCATAAGTTGATATAGTTTCGTATCCTTATTAAAGCGATTCACAAATGGAACGAGTGATGAGCCGCATTTAATCAATCCCGTTCCTGAAGGAGCGTTCGTTATATATCGCATTTGGATATCAGATATATTCAAAAGTTGAGCAAGTTTCGCTCTATCAGATGCCGCCTGATTAAGCATGATAACTATCTCCGAATTAGACAGCATCGTCGAAGCCTGAACCGAATCCAACAGGTATTCGACATTCTGCGTTATCGCCGTAGGATATCCGTTACGCTTACGGAACTGTCTCCACGCCGAATTGAAGAACTGCGCTGAGAACTCATTCTCAAACACTACATGGAACTCATCAATGAAGATGTGCGTTTTCTTTCCACGTCTCCAATTAAGCGTAAGCCTGTTCAACATCGTGTCCGTGATAACAAGAAGCCCGGTAGGTTTAAGTTGACTGCCGAGCCCGTGGATATCGAACACCACGACTCTCTTATCCATATCGACATTACTGTCACGTCCGAAGATATTAAGAGAACCCGTCGTAAACAATTCAAGCGACAATGCTATCTGTTTTGCTTCAGGCTCGGGCTGCTCCAACAACTTCTCACGGAAGGTACACAGAGTCGGCACAGCACCACCGGATGAACGAGAACGCTCCGCTTCTCTATACACCTCCGCCGCGCATCGATCGATGATCGACTTCTGTTGCGGTCCGACTCCGTTCTTATCGATCTGCTCCACGAGTGACATTATGAACTGCGACTTTACAACAATAGGATCATTCTCACCGTAGCCGTCGACCATATACATCGCATTAAGCCTGTCCCTGCCGCCTGCGGATACGCGTATGACAGATCCAATCTCCGGGCCCATCGCCTCTACCAGAGGTGCATACTCATTCTCAGGATCACATATCAAAATATCGTCATCGGTGTTCAGCATTAGAAATGTGATCAACTGCTTAGCCGAGAAAGACTTACCGGAACCCGGAACACCGAGGATAAAAGCAGACTGATTCTGAAGCTTTTCGAGATTACACATAATGAGATTATGGGATATCGGATTCTCACCATAGTAGATTCCGCCCTTATCCATGATCTCCTGCGTCTTGAACGGCAAGAACGCTGCAAGCGACTCCGTATTAAGTGTACGGAAACACTCCGTGTCCATTCTGCGTACACCTATAGGCAACACGGTGTTAAGACCATCCATCTGCTGGAACATCAGTACTGCCATCTGACAGTGCCTGCCCTTGGCATTCGCCTGCAACTCATCGGTATTCAGATCAAGCTGTTCCTTCGAATCCGCAGAAATAACCATCGTGATTAACCCAAGCATCATGCTCTGATCACGTGTAGTAAGATCAGACAACAATTCCTTTGCAGAGCTTCGCTGCAACTCCATATCATAGGGAACCACGGCAGAGAAGTTATTATTCTGATTCTGCTTACGCTGCCAGTTAGTGATATTGGTCTCCACGCCGAGTAATTTATTCTCTACCTCGCGCACCGCCTCATCTGTCGGAATCGACAACACATCGATCGACAACATCAGATTAAGGTTCATATCAGTAAGCACCGCGACTGTGTCATCACTTATAAAGTTTCCGTAATCCTTAAGGTACAGCACCCGCACATATTTCTCACCAAGCTTGATATAATCCGTGCCTCTCTCGATATAATCCGGACAAATATAATCTCTAAAGTCATGACCTAACTTGGCGTATGCTTTCAGATCAAACTGGAAATACATCTCATCACCCTGCCTATAGAAGTCATGCAGAATCCGAAGTCTCTGCGTCGCATCCAGTTCTTCCACATTGCTACCCAAAGACTTAAGCCTCATATCAAGCTCTGCGCCCATCCTTGCGAAATAAGTCCGAGCTTCCTCCACAGACTTCTTGTAGATAGACACGGTTATATACTTTTCCTGCGTAATGCCGTTAGCACCTGTCGCCTTCTCGAGAAGCACGTCATTATATTCCTCACGGTAAACATCGAGTTCATCACCCTTCATCTCCATCAAGATTGACTTCTCGAAGTCTTTCTTATTAAGTCTGTGGTTATTGACCGTGATCTTGGTAGTGGCAGCACAGTCAAATGAATTAAGAACATCAGAATACAGAAGAGACATATTCTCCTTATCCGCTTCACTTGCCACCTGATAATTGATATCCGTAAATCGCCACGTCTTGGAGTACTTATTCTTCCCAACCTGAAAGATACCGTCAGACCAGATTCTCTGAACTGGTATCACATCTCTTACAGAATGCGGCACAGCAAACCGTTCCTTATCCTGCTTCACTATCGACTTCACACTCTTGAGCATTTCCTTTCATTCCCTTCCTTTCTTCCTTCTCGAAATATTCCTTCATCAGCACCCAATACAGATTGTTCTGCCGGCACGTGAGTCTTCTAGGGAACAGGATGCAGTCCTTGATGATCGCCCAGATCACCTTTTCGAGGGGCATGCTGTTATACTTCACGAAGCCTACGGCAGCAAACGGCACCGCGACTACGATACACAAGTAGGTAACGTATTCCTGCGTGATGGCATCTCGAGCATAGATGTAGACACTTACCGCAGATGCTATCGCAAGTCCCGAGCAGATAAGTTGTCTGATATTCAGCCCGAAGAACAGCGCTTCCGTATATTCACGCACATCCTTATTGATCTTGACTTCCATATACACACTCTCCTTAAAGTCCCATCATGTCGTGGATTATCCTGTCCGAACCTTTTACGAGTCCCAGCAGGATCAACATATTGAATATGAGCCCGCTTACATACTTCCAGACCATCTCCAACGGCTCCGCTGATGTATCCATCTCCGGCATTGAACCTGCGAAAGCCGTGAAGATAACGCATGCCAGCACAATTACTACTCCCTGTAGGCAGACTCCGGCATAACTTTTAAGGAAACTTCGCGCGATGTTCTCCGTGGGCTGACCCGCCATAGTCGACAGCGGAATAGGCGCTATAGCCGTATACATATAGATCCTAAAGAATCTTCCGTATACGGTTAGCAGCAGCACTATGGAGATAACGATCATGGCAAGGTGTGATATGAAACACACAGCCCAAACAGGAATGGCGCCGTCCAGGATACCGATTCCTTCAAATGTCGTCTGCACATCGGAAGGGATAGCAAACTCCAGCGCAGTTCCTATAGAACTCGCGCTCGTCACGCTCGTTATGATCGACTGAACAATAGTTACGAAGTTCACTAGTATGCTCAGACAGTTATCAATGAGCCATTTTGCAATTATAAAGCGGATAAAGACTTTCACCGCGGTCTCGGGCTTCTTGAGTTCTGCAAAACTTCCGCAGGTCTTAATGACACCGACTGTAAAAAACAGCACCAGCAGCGCCGTACCAATAGCCCCAAGAACACCATTAATGGAAGTGATGATTCCCCAAATTGCACCATCTTTGAACGCTTGTGGAGAAGTCGTAAGGAGAGCCCACATTTCTGCGAGCATGTCACCGAGATACTCCAGACCTTGGTACAGCTCATACCATGCAGCTAAACCCATGGGATCACCTGCCTTTCATATTATCCTGTAATAACTCCTGGAGCGATGGACTGAAGGATAGACTTCGCGAACACAATGATCAGTCCGCCCGCAAGGCACAAGAACCCCTGAGACCTCTGTGACGGGTCGTGACTTTGGAAACTCATGCCTACCTGCACAAGCCCCCAACCTGCGAGTATTACGCCTATGGATCTTATGATGCCGAAGATGATATTCGACATATTATTGATCGCAGTCTCCGCTTCACTGTCGGCAAGCACCGGCACCATAAACACTGCCACCGTGGCACATGCGACAGTACTAACAAGATACTTTCTAAGAAGACTTCTCCTCTTATTCCTTTCAATTACAGTTACATTCTTCATATCTGATTTCCTTTCATGATCATTCGAGCTCCAAGTAACTTATTACTTCGAGCTCCTGTGTTTTCTCTTCTTCCGTGAACAGCGTCTCGATATCAACAGCATTAGAACGCAGGGCAACATCATCGCCAACAAGTCCGATCGACGCTTTGCTTCTCACATCATTTCCATGTATATACATGGGAGCACCGCCGTCCGCCGACATCTTAATGTTGGGATGCTTAAGCAGGTCATACTTGCGATCGATAATGTCATACTCGCCTTTGATGTGAAGAATGGCGTATTGGTTATCGAGCCTTCCGACCTCATCCGGCGTCATGAGTTCACGCGCCTGAGTCTGATGATTCTTGGTATGTGACCCCTGTCTGCCTTTAGAAACCCCATCTGAGTCGACATCTATCGTCTGCTTGCCGATGAGTTTGCTCATGTACTCATGCGTACTTTGCTCATTACCGCCTAAATACAACAACATATCGCAGTTACCTGTGATGTTCTCCCACGTTTTCTCATACAAAGCACGTATCTGCGCGAGATTCTGAATAATGATCGACACAGATATCCCTCGCGACCTCATTGTAGTAAGCAGGCGGTCAAAGCCGTCAGGGAGGCAGCAATTCGCGAACTCATCCATGATGAAATGAACGTGCCTAGGCAAGCACCCTCCGTGGTCAAAGTCTGCACTTCTATACAGCTGCTGAAACAACTGTGTATATAGCATTCCGATGATGAAGTTATATGATGTGTCGTTATCCGGAATAAGCGCGAAGATAACTCCCGGTTTCTCACCGAGTTCATTAAGTCTCATCTCATCCGTCTGCGTGATGCCCGCAAGAGACGGCAGATTAAACTTCTCGAGTCTTGCTATAAGGGTAATCTGTATCGACATCAGAGTCTGCGCAGCACCGCAGTGATAGGCACGGTAGTACTTCAGCGCGATGTGCTCAGGATCTCTCTTCTCGAGCTCTTCGAAAAGAATATCCAACGGAGACTGATAATCATCATCGTTCTCCTTCACGGCACCGGCTCTTATCATCTCCATTACCATCGGGAAGTTCTGCTCCTCGATAGGTGCTTCATAATACAGATAGAACATCAACGCCTTAAGCAGCATGGCTCCCGCCTGATCCCAAAACGGATCCTGAGTTTGACTGCCCTTAGGAGTCGTATTCTGTATCAGATTAGTCGTAAGCAGCTGTATATCATCATCACGCTGGATATACATAAACGGGTTATAGCAGTGGCTCTTAGACAGATTTATAAGATCTAACACGCGTAAGTCATACCCTTGCTTCTCTAAGAAATGTCCTGTCGATCTTAACGTATCGCCTTTAGGATCCAGAACAACCATAGAAAACTTTGTCCTCTTCGTAGCATTAAGGATATTGGGCTTCGCATAGAATCTCGTCTTACCTGCGCCCGAGCCACCAATGACGAGTACATTGATATTACCCATATGCCTGTTGCCGCTAATACCGACACGGACATTCTGCGTAAGGATCTTGTTATTCTCCGGGATTCTGCATCGGTAACGCCTGTTAACTTCAAACACATCGCCCCACCTCGCCGAACCGTGTTCTTCTCTTCGCCTGTATTTCCGGTCATTCGACAAATAGATACCGAGCCCGACAGCATAAAACAGGCAAAAATAAAGAACAACCCTCAGGCTGTCCTTTACTATCACTATCCGAAAAGGATCATTCATGATATCATCTGCATTCTCGAGGATACCGAATAACCCTCTCGAGGCGAAATACGGCGCGCACTTCAGGCTCAGCCATGTTACCGGTACTATCCCGAGAAGATATAGTAAAATACGTTTTCTCGAGAATCTGTTAACTATAGGTTTCATGTATTCTTACCCCACTACTTCGACACAGGCTTCGGTATCGGCATGACTCTTGCCGCCTTTTGAATAGTCTTCATCGTTTCTCTGCTCTCGGCGATCTTCTTGCACTTCTGAAGATCCTTCTTAACCGAGAATCGCTTGCCAATGAAACCTTTGTCAGAGACCATCGATCTCTCTTCCTCGCCCAATTGATGTAAGGTTCCTGAGTTTGGTCCGGACACTGGATCTTCTATTGTCCGGACCATAGTAGGGTTTACAGTTTGTCCTTCCTCCTTCGTGGGTGTATCCTTTGCTTTCTCAAAAGGAGCAGGTTCTGTCCCTTCCATAGGTGAATCTGTCCTTTCACGTGATTCTTTTACTCCGCCTGCACGTACTTCTATATCGTCGCCTTCGAACTTCGGCACAGATATCTCGGCAACAGCACCCTTGTACCCTGCAATCCTCATTGCAAGCAGACTCTTAAGGTCATCTTCCGCGATAAGTTCATAATGCCCGTTCTCTTTACATAGAAGCTCCACGGGCTTAACGATCTGAGGACCGCTGTGCTCCATCTTCGCCGCAAGTTTCTTGACCTCGGCAAGGAGTCTCTTGTTACGGGTTTCTTCTTGCAAATCATCTATAAGTTCGAACGGGACTTTAAGTTGCATCCCAAGAGGTTTAAACAACTCAGCCTTGCCTTCAACACTAACTTCGGGCTTGATCGTCTCCACCTTCTTAACAGTAAGCTGGAGACTCTCGATAACACGGTTAACCTTAGACGCGTCCGTTGCATATACCATGATATCTGTAAGTCCGTTCTTGTTATTCTTATCCTTAAGCATTACATAAGGAAATCCGTACTTTTTACTTGCAGTATTAAACGCCTTAAGATACTCATCAGGGATCTGAAAGATCTTCTGGTCCTTACCCGACTTCAGAAACTCCCACAGAGTCGCTTTACCCTTAGTCGTAAGGTCGCCCTTCAAAGCCGCATATATCATCTTCACTACATTGATAGCCGCTTCTCCCGAGATCCTCAACACAACTTCACTTCCCTGCAGGATCATCTTCACAGCCTGCTCGGCGGTCTCATTCTCAACTGCCATGTTTCTTTACCTCCTCATTCTTAATAATCGTTCCCGTTATCTCGTTAAGTCTGCCGATATCGTTCCCTCGAGAATCCACACTCTCAGTAACCCTGTCAGAACTAATAACAACCGCATCGCATAATTTGAGTTTCTTCTTGAGTACGCGGATTTTTCGAGATGTATCGGATATGTCATTCTTAACCATGGTGATCCATTTCCCGTCGTTATGGCGGACAGCCTTTTTCTTCTCGGAATACAACTTTCTTCGGCGAGTTATCAACTCATTAAGTTCCGCCTGTAACTCATCTCTTAAGGCAAGTAGATTTTGTCGTGATTCGATTCCGTTGCCATACAAAAAATCCAACTGCTCTATATAATTATCGAGTTTGATGATGTCCTCTCGCAGAGCCATGGGGATATATTCCTTTTTGACAGGCTTGCATATATACGAATACAGGCGGATGCAGTAACGACGATACGACCTTGTGAGTCCGTGCGCGCCGTTTTCTGCCGGTGGCTCCCACTTGCGATACGGACTTTTCTCGATAATAAGAGGCGTACCCGCTGATGTTGTGTTCAGAACAATACGCCGCTTTATAGAATCCAGATGATAGTCCTCACCCAAGCTTTCGAAACGGAAATACCCTTTCGCACCGAGAGGTTTTATTCCGGGATGAACGAGCCTAGTGCCGTCATTACGGTACAACTTGAACTCGTACCCCAGCAGTTTCATCGTCTTGACGAACTCATCATTTGAACGCGACATGCGTATCGCATAATCGATGTCCTCACGTATTGTTCCGCGTATAGTAGGTCTGCCCGTGCGTTCCGCAGTCCACTCATCGTATGTCTTGCCCCTTCTTGTGGAAGGATCCTCAACAACATGCAGACGTGCTTCACGGCACAGCCTATCGCTGACCTTCTTCATCTGCCTGTAATCCGCCAGTGTTCGATGGTATTTATACCCGTCTGCAAATGACACGGAATTGAGCAAGAAGTGATTATGTAGGTGCCCTGTATTTAAGTGCGTCGCCACGATCACTTCGAATCTGTCACCCCACAATTCCTGAGCCAGCTTCACGCCGATCTCATGCGCCTTCTCCGGAGTCATCTCTTTATCCCCCTCTCGAAAAGACTGATACCCGTGATACGCCAGCCTGCCACCCGTCTTATGCCACAGCATCTTGGTATTCATGAATTCTTTCACGGCAGTCTCCGGCGTACAGTTGATTCCTGTCACGAACATCATCTGCTCTGTCTTATCACCGTTGGTCGCATAATCGATCACATCTCCGACTGCTCGACGGGCACATAATGCTTCCGCTGTAAGTTCCGGTCTTTCAACAGTCTTCTCAGGATTCAGTACATACTTAATTGTGTTATCCATCCGGTTCGATACTGCCCATATAGATGTAACCGCCATCATCCGCCTCCTTCATCCGGGATATATACTCTGTACAACATATCCTTCACCTCTTCGATCTCCTTAATACAGTTATCAAGTTCATCTTGATGAACGTAGCCCGTCATATTTAGCTTGTGGACCAATTGGTTAAGATTGCTGCCGACTCGTTTGACCTCACGGATCAGTTCGATATATCCGACAGAAGGAGCCTCCATAACAGGAGCACCGAACAGAGCACGTCGACCGAATTCACAGACATTAATGCCGGCAGCCTTAGCCTTAAGTTTGATTTCTTCGAGTTCTTTATTCGTGACATAGATATATACCCGTAGAGGTCTCTTCCGTTTGTTTACATCAGCCATAAAGCCACCTCCTTTCAGCCGAATAGTCATGTCCCGGATTTGAAAGCAAGCAACGCCTTTGAACGTTCAAAGGCAGGAGCGCTTGTCAGGGAAGCCCCTGAAACCCTGAGACACCTGCTAAAGCAGGATTACTCCTCCGGCACTTCTTCCGACGGTAATTCGCCTTCAGGAACTTCTCCCTCGGGTGGAATCTCCTCCACTATTTCCACTGGCGGAGGTGCTGTCTCTACGGGGATAGGATCAGCCGGGAATATCTCTTCTACAACTTCAGTCTCGATAACTTCTTCCGAAGGCGCAATCAGCGGGACGACCTCATCTGAATCCGCCGTGACTGTTATGCCATTAAGGCAGATGTTGATGATTGAATATTCCCTATAGATCCTATAAACGATATATCCGCTCTTGGTTCTTCCGGGATTGACCTTGCGATCATTAAAAAGGAGCCCCTCATCGAAGAACTCCACAAATTCATCTCTATACTCACAGGAAACTACCTCTTCGTTATCCAGATATAATTCAATATTCCGTTTGGCTATATCCTGTGCTGTATCAGTAAGATTCGTATAATACACACCGACAAGCAGATAATACATGGTCTCCCCGTAGTCCGTCGTTATACTGAACGAATTGATATCAGTAACTCCGAACTCACACATCTCATTCGAGCCCGGAGAGCCCACGAGATATGTCGTCTGCGTTGACTCCGCTGTCTCCGAAGTATCTTCTCTTGTTATAGAGCACCCCGTCATGGATGCGATTACTGCAACAGCAAGTAATAACGAGGCTACAGTCCTAAACCTCTTCATGTTACCTAACCTCAACTTTCTTAGGATTCTGTTTTGCTTTCTCTATCTTGAGATAATCGTTAAAGTCCTTGCCCTCTGGCGGAGGGACATCGAAACAGACCGCACGTCCTTCTAGCGCTTCTGTTATGGAAACAGCGGCTTTACGCCCAGGGGGATCGTTATCCAGATGCAGGTGCACGGCATGTATCTTCGGATAGTCTTTAAGGAGCTGCTCCAATGCACGCGGTACAGCCTGCCCTGCGTCACTTATACCCGCCAAAGACAGATAAGCACACTTCTTCCAATCGTTACCGCTCATCTTAATCAGCGTCGCATATGACAGAAGATCCGGTGCTGACTCGAATACATGCACTGCAGTCGCTTCTTCAGGCATTATCTTGAACGAAAACCTCTTATCGCTTCCTCGGGCATCCCCCTTAAAGTCGCTCCACGTTGATCGCAATGCACCGTATCTTGGCTTATTCTCATTGTCATAGCCCACGAACAGTACGTTATGATAATCTGCGGTCTCGTATATGAGTCCATGCGTAATGCAGTACTTGATTATCTCCGCATCGATACCGCGCTTCTTAAGATACGATTCCGTGCGCCATGTACTGTCACTTAATGCCGGCATAACGAATTCTTTCTTAGCGGCAGGCACATATACAACAGGACTCATTGTCACTACATTTCCGTTGATCTTCTGCACAGCATCTATAAATGACATACACTGCACTTTCATAAGATAATCAAGAGCCGAACGCCCTCCTATCCCCTGTGAGAACCAACACCACTTACCATTACTGATAATCAACGAATCGTGATCAACGGTACAATAAGTTTCTCCCGAAACTCGTTTCAGATTCTCGGGTTCATAATTCTGCAAATATGTCAGCAGATCCATCTCACGTGCCCGCGCCACTTCTTCATTACTTACATATGGCATATCCTTCCTCCTCTCCTTGTTTTTGGACAAAATAAAACCACGGATCGCTCCGTGGCTTTACTAATGGTTATTAGTTATTAAAGTTATCGATATTGATTTCTCCAGCCTCGACTTTGTCTAAAAGTTTCAATAAAGTTCCAATATCACTCGTCCGCATGAGATTGTACAGAACCAATGCCTTCCAATATGTATCGGTCGACAGCCAGTCGGTATTGTCAACCGTAACTATATAATTAATTCCGTGAACATCATCTTCCAGTCTCTGCAGTTCTATAACTTCTCCTGCACCTTCATAACTCATCTTAGATCTTGCAATCACATAAATTCCATCATTTGCCATAAGATCACCTCCTGCTTCAATGATAACTTCTATATGAATGCAGCGGGGCTACTTTTCGGAGCATTTTTCTATATGGATACAAAACGGAGCATAGAACTGGGATTCTTTACTTTTCAGTTAATTCAATAACTGAAGGAGGGACCCAACGAAGATCCCTCCCCAGTATCACAATCTAGATGATATACGTTTCACGTCGCAGTTCTTTTCGATGCGGCGCTCGTATTCTTTCTGTGCCAGTTCCTGCACATTAACATGCGACAGTGCTAGACACCTCGCGGCGACATCAACTGCCGTTACTCCGTTCGACATCACGCGCTGCATGTTGAGGCCGTATGCGTTGAAGTCCTTTATGAACTCGCTATCGAACAGCACATCTTCAAAGCGAGTAAGAGTCTCATCATCTACCGAAGCGCACCGTCCTGACACTGCACCCGTAACCCGATCGTCTTCCCACAGAATCCGCTTGACCTTCTCGAGATCAGAGAGCTGATCCATGGTGCAGTCGGACAGGGCTTTCTTACAGTTATCATATGTAGCCTTGATGTACTCGCGGTATGTCATCTGGCACCGACTTTCTTTTCTTTGATTCTCTTATCGAACTTAAGACCCTGCTCGAGTTTCTTGGTCTTGGCATCGTAGTGGTAGCACTGCGAAGAAAGCCTGTCTTTGGGTTTCAGCGTGTTCTTGTTAACATCTCTAATCACGGCATTAAGAGTCTTGGCGTTAATCCCGCCATCGTCCTTGATAAGAATAAACTCGTGTACAGACGAAGGGATCATGTAAAAACTTCCACCCATTGTCTCCACCGCCTTCTCATAGAAGTCAGGATATGCAATTACCGAAGCCCCATTAAAGCCGCTCGTATTCGTTGCAATATACGCGGTATTATTCATATCCACGGGAACATAAATGTCTTCCTCTTGGAGCAGACTCGCTACCTTATGCTCTAAAGCCTCAAATTTCAGGGGTTCCATAGCGACGGAATTATCCCTTGCAATCTCGAACAACTCATCCTTACTGATGCCGTAATGGGCGAGAAGCGCATCACATATAATCGCACATGTTCTGCCGTCTTCGGCGAAACCTACGATATCGAGATTTGAAACTAACGCCATGTCCTCGATCATCACATGAGGTGTATCTGAAAGAGCCGGAGAATCACCGGGAATAAGTCTTAAGTGAAGGTGATCCTTCGCCCTTTCGAAATCCATGATAAAACTCTTTACGTCAGCCTCCTTCTCTCTGACATTCATATTCTCCTGGATCGTATCCACGAGTCCTTCCACCTGCACATCAAGTCTTCCGTCATAATCTTCATAGATTTCCTGAAGTCTGAACGCCATTGAGATATTGGAATTTTCCATCTTGACTATCAGCCGATCTGTCATACCCTCTGGGGAACGAATCTCTTCATTACTAATTGTCACACCTTCGATGATTCGCGCCTTGATCTCGTGCTCCACTTCCTCCATAAACATCTTCTTAAATTCATCGTATTCCATTCTCTTCCCTCCTTATGCATTCTCACCTACTGCGTTCTTTGTCTTCTCGAGTTCCGCCATCAAACCGGAACTCTTGCCTCTTGCTTCACTCAATGCACTCGCATACACAAAAAGCCTTTTCCCCTTATCGGTATCTTCTGCGATGATCTCCGGCTCGGGGATTCTGATTTCTTCTGATCTCATATTAGATCCTCCTTGAAAATAGTTTGTGCCCGCTGTCGGGCATGTAAAAAGCCCCAGGAGTTTTCTTGTGCCCCCAGGGTTGTAGATAAATGCTGACGTCACTTAGCCGTAATAAGTAATGTCTCTTGCGACTATTACGAGCCTCCCGTTGCCGTCCGGAAGTGAGTACTCGCATGTCACTAGTGTAAGCAGCCTGCTATCGTCATCAGGAACTATATCCGTGTCGTAGAGACTTCTTTCTACACACTCGTTGATATAGAAGTGTGTCTGCGACGGGCTAAGAAAGTCCGTGTATCCTTGGAATCTGAAATGCCTATCTTCTGTCGACACGATCATTACCGAGAACACTTCGTACACCTTGTGCTGATACGGCGTGTCGTAATTGATCAGCCTGTGTTCTTCCCAGAAACTCGGGTTCTGATACATTTGCAGCAACCCGAACATCTGCTCGTGCCGCATGTTGTGACCATATATGATCACGTTATCTGAATCGAAAGAACAGTTATAAGGGATATAAGGGCATCCAAACTCGGACACGTCACCTTTATAGTCGTGAGTAAGGTAGTAGTTCTGATCATCCTCCTGTTCTTGCATAACAGGCAAACTTAGGTCTGTACCATATATGCTGATCCACCCCGCGAAATCCGGATACTCTTCAGCCAATTCCTGATACTCCGGCAGTATCTCGGTAGATTCCGTAACAGGAAGACACATAATCTCCTCCGGCGGCAGCACCGTCACGTCCTGCTGTATCTCTTGATAGGTTCGACTGTTGTTTCTTTCTGCTTGATCTAACACCCACAGTCTAAAGACGGCATATAAGAGAAACAACAAAGCCGCGAACACAACAGCAGTGATAACACGATTAAGAACGGTTCTCATAATCGTCGCCGTTATTTCTTCTTCGGTTCATGATTGCGATCCATATGATACCGAGAGATGCTATCGCAACCGCAACTACTGCGCCCAGTGCGAGTCCTTCATATCCAGAGTAATCTCCCGTCTTAGGAGGCGTTTCCGGAGTAGAAGGTGTCGGAGTAGGCGTCTCCGTTACAGTAGGCACCGGAGGAGTAACCGCGGGTGTCGGTGAAACTTCCGGAGGCGGAGTGACCTCAGGTGGCGGTGTCACGCCAACACGGACGGTCTGTCCCTGATCATCTATTTCCTTATGCTCCGCGATAGGGTTATCGTCGTACCACTGGTGATAAGGCGTAAGATCTGTCATCGCCGTAAGGCTCAAGGTCTCGAAGCACACGAGGTCAACAGAAGCACTAAGGGTTCCGTCCTCGATCAAACTCATGATATAGTTTGTATCAAGGTGAATCGATAAATCAACAGTTCCGTCAGATGCACTCGGCGTAAATACCCTGTAGCCCGTAACCTGATTGCCGTCAGCATCAAGCAGGGGCAACCCTGTTTCCCTGACCATAACCACCGCATCAAGTCTTACCTCAACATTGGGGATGAGATTAGTGTAGCTGACGGTATCGATAAGCTCGATGTCATCGTCAATATGCGCGTTATGCGACATCGTTACAGGATCGTGAAAAGTTGTACCTATGCTAGGAGCTAGGTTATAGACAGTTTCTTCATAAACATCCGTAACAGGTGCAGCAGAACTTATATCGTGCACGTCACCATCGGTAATCTCGAAGTAGGCTTCATTTCGAGCAAGAGACGGCTCACCATCGGCGCCCACATAGAAGTAGCCTGTCGGCAGTCCCGTCTCAACTACAACATAGTTGCCCGAGCGCAATAAAGAATACACATAGCATCCTAAAGTCTCATTCCAAACACACTGTGCCTCATGAACACCTTCAGTATTGTTCCATGTCTGCGCAATAGTATCTACGCCCTCGGTGTAAGCCTTATCTCCGTCTACATCGTTATAGATAGTGAACTGAGCGTTTCTGATAATATCTCCCGTATCACCATCCATCTTATGCATGCGAATCTGCGCGGTATAAGGTACTTCAGTTACATCAATAGAAGCACTGTATCCGACATTTTCATTTGTTGTAATCATAAATACAGTAGGATTCAGATAATAATCAAGTGGCGCCGTGACCTCTCTTACGAGCCACTGTGACGGATAATCAGCAGGATCAGTTACATTAGGAAACAGATCTTCCAAAAGATAATCGAACACCACAACGCCGTCCCTGTCAGTATCGGCAGCAGTTCCGATAAGCGTATCAGAGCTGTCTATCTCGCCGTCCTCGTTAACATCAACATACAGTTCGAATGCAGCTTCATAATTACCCTCGTAGGTCGTAATCACCTGTCCTGTCCATGCATCTATCTTGGTATTAGTGATCCTGATTCTGTACTGCCTGTTGGCACAATCAACAGTTAACGGATCAGTATGACTAGTCTCGTTTATAGTCACATTCTTATAGAAGTATTCATAAACGCCGTCACCATCAGCATCCATGCCTTGCCAGCCATCAGGAACACGGTAACCTCTCATATCCGTAATGTACTCACGCAGCTGATAAGTTCCATAGTTAAGATGCTCTACACAATAGCCTCTTTGGATATTAACTTCTCGCCACAGCCACTCGCTGTATGCGTTTTGATAGGACTGATAGTACGAATACGTCCAGTTAACACGGTAAGCATTATAATCACCTACCTGCCCGTAAGGAATACTCTCGACTGTACCCGTTGCGATCCTTGCGTCACCGCTGTAAAGACCGAATGTAATTCCGTCAACGCCGTTACCGGTCTCGTCTATCTTGTTTACGTCGATCTTACCTGTCAGGGACTCGTTATGTGCTCTTGACACTCGAAAACCTCCGCTTATAGGCATCGTCGAAATGGTATTTCCGTTAGCATCACATACATACGTGCCCGTACCGTCGATCTTGATGATCACGCCATACCGTCTGAAGCCGTTGCTGTTATTCAAGAGCTGCCACTCGGGAGAAAGGTTCGCAGATTCAATCCAGATCCTGTTACCCTCAACAGACATATACGCTTCCTGCCAAGATTCCGTTACACGGTAATATCCGAACGGCAGATACTGCAGGCTGCCTGCACCCCATTCATTGTCAACGAAGCTGCCCGAAGCATCCTGATGCTGCCAATAGCGCCCGGGGATGCCATAGTTACTGCCTGAATAAAGACTCGTACCTCCGTAAGCACCGGCTCCGCTCCTCGTTGCGGAATCCCACCACACATTACCGTAAGCAAGACCTGTGTCTTCGTCCATGTGGAATGCACCGGGGTTGCCTGAACCGACCTGTCTTACATAGCCATAGCAAAAAGAATCACCCCAACCATGTTCCTGAACAGTAGCCCAGTCACCTCTGTACTGAATAGCAAACTGAACATTAGTTGCGTCATCCCAGAAGCATCCGCCTTCATCGTAGTAAGCACCCGTACCTGCCGTGAACTCTTTCCATATGTCAATGGAACTGAAGTCAGGGTTACGCTGGTTCTCGGCATCATCAAACTGAACTACGCCCGGCGTACATGTGCCATTAACACTTACAGTTACCTGGCGGTCAGGTGCAGTAGTCAATCCCTCAGGAGTCTGCACTTCCGTAAAGTAGTACTGGCCCACGGGTATATTTCGCAGTGTAATATCAAACGAGTCTAGGGAGCCGTCGCCTGTTGTGAAACGAATGCAGTTAGCCTGCGCATCATAAACGTAGTTTTGGCATACGCCGGGGATTATGATAACACCACTCAAGTCTGTGCCTGATACGGATCTGAACTCGATAACGGCACTTTGTAACTTAATGATCGTGCCGTCGCTTTTCGTAGAGATCTTACGGAAAGAAACCTCGCCGGAAGGAGTCTCGGTGTCGGTCATGGTGTAGGTATAAGATGACTGATCCCAATTAGCCGATGATGTCCTTGTGAAATCGATGCTTCCGTTTCCGTCAGTATAGAAAGTTACTGTACGGGGATCGGCGAGTTCATAACCCTGCGGCGCTGAATACTCATAGAACTGATATGCACTGTTGGGCTGAAGTCCTCTTATCTGAACAGCACTTCCGGTTGTTGTAAACTGAATACCGTCAGTTATATTCGTTGTTGGAACATTGCACTGTATCTCACTAATATCGGAACCCGATACTGTCGTAAACTGAATCACCGCGCCGGATACGCCATTACCGTTCTGATCGACCTTGTTGAAATTAACCCTGCCGCTTCGCGGTGTAGGTGTGTACGCCATGGCAAGAAGGTTCTGACCATTACCCGTAACGAATATATAGAACGTAGCACTACGGCTTATACCAGAGGCTCTTGATGCGATGGAAATAGCCGCATTTCGTATTGCTTCACGCCCTGCGATAGCATTACAGATCTGCGAATACCAACCACTGTCACCCGAAAGCACATAACTTAAAATAGTATGTGCATAACACCAGGCGGCATCGCTCTGTCTGCCGTACTGATATGCTGCAACTGTTATCTGTGAATAAGACAGTCCATTAAGGGCGTTGATATATCCCGAAGCATCAGTGAAAGTGTCGGCATTAGAACAAGAGTAGACAGTACCCTCCTTACCTGTCGGAGATGACTGACTGGACTGAATACACATCCAAACAGCACCATCAGAACCGTTTGTCATGCTGTATCTGCCCGTCTGAGAGCTTACATTGATCCCGGGGATATTTGTGATCGACGACGGAGGGTTTGCACTGCTGCTCCAATAGGGAGTGTCATCACCCTGCGAGGTCATGTTGCCGTAGTTTGCCGCAAGGACTGTGTGGATATCTATACCGAGGTTTGCGAAGTCGGTAAAAAAGAGTCCCAGCGACAGGCACATGGTCAACAATGTCGCCAATCCTTTCTTCAATAAACTATTCTTCATAACAAGAAATTCCTTTCTTATCAGCCTTCATTGTTCAGGATCATTTCGTAAGCTGTGAGGATCTGATCCATGGTGTCATCGTCCTGTTCGGTAATCCCACCGCAGTAAGTGTCGTAATACTTGTCGATACCTCGGCATCTCCAACATTCAAGACTCATCGGAAGATCGTAATCACTTAAAGACGCGATCTCTGTACCATCATCTAGGTAATAAACAGCAGTGTGTCCGCCATCGATAAAGTTGATGTTTGGAACATAGATGCCGTTTACATAAGCCGATGGGATATCAAATTCAATTGGATCTTCTGTTTCTTCCGTCTCAATGACCTCTGTCTCAACCAATGTTTCTTCTGTTTCCTCTACATATGTTTCATCGGTTATGACTGTTTCATCAGTCTCAGAAACAACTTCCGTTTCTTCAACAAAAGTCTCTTCGACTGTTTCTGTCTGGTCTTCCTGCTCAGCTGCATAAGCATTTGAAATGGGTTCAGCCTTAGAAGCAAGGACACCCATTCCAACCGCCGCTGCTGTCAGCGCACAGACAAGTGCAATGATCTTCTTGTTTTTCATAGTGAAAAATCTCCTTTTCTTGGTATAAAAAAGGACTCCCGCGAGGAAGTCCTTTGATAGTGTTTGCCGCCAGTTCTTAATCAGTAGAACAACTGGACAGTCGAATCCCCATAGCCTGTTGATGGGCTTGCATACGAGAGGCTTACGCCGTCAGGGTTTACGAAGAGAACGGAACAAGATGCTGTCACCATAGCAGTCGCCATGTTATCCAACATAGAAGCATTATGAATAGCAGATGTCCTGAATGCTTCAAAACCGCCGATAACACCATTCTCACAAAGACCGCTATAAACATCACCGCCAAAGATGTTTTCGCCGAGATTCCCCGAAGGCTCCCGTGGATCATAATGTGTTCCCAGAGCGTGTGAATACGGCGTTCTGTGGCTAAACTGATACGCAACCTCCACGGCTCTTGTTCGCGCCCACTGATACCTCGCATCGTTCGGATCGTTTATGACCGTAAGACTCGGCAAACCATTCTGAATACGCCAAGCGTTGACCTGATAGTTATGCGCGGTCATATCATCAAACTTCGCATAACACTTCTGCGTGTTGCCGTTACCAAGATCGATGTAAACGATCTCATACCCTCTGCTCGTCCAATACTCATCCAGTGCTTGTACAGAGGTCGCATTGTAACCGCCATTAGACACAATGCCGGAACTAATACCTGAAGAAGCACCCCGTGTGGTCACAGGCACATTTACATGAGCACCGACGGTGATGCCGTAAGAGGCACATTTCGATGCGAACTCCACAGAATCTGCAAATCCCGTGAATAGAATGCTGACATCATTTGTGGTGTCTGCAATCTTCCCTCTCCAGTACGCGATTCCTGAAAGATCGGAACCTCTGCCAAGAAACACGCGGTAATACGCTTCTATCAACTGATCGTCAGACCAATGATTAGCCTTCGTGATAAACTCAGGGCTAAAAAAGAAACCATACGCCGCCTGTTTACCGGTTACCTCTCCTGAAGCAAGAAGATTGCACCAATCATTCAATCCTGCAGTATCTGCTGATCTTCCAAGGCAGTCCTCATACAGCGAATTAACGAACGCTTCTATACGCGTGTTATTAGTATCTGCAAACGCGCAATTACCTGCTAAAAAGAAAACGGCTGTCGCCATCACTGATGCAATGATCTTTCTCATTCCGGTGAATCTCATTTTCCTCACCTCCTGCATTCATTCTAAGTCTGAGTTTCTGAACGTTCAAATCTGCGAAACATGCATTATTACTACGTTTCTACGCTCCTATCATTTTTCTTTTAGCGGGTAAAAGAGTTTAAGTTTTAGGGGTAGATAGGGGGTGTGGGGGAAAGAAGGGGGCTCTCCTTCCACGCGTACATATTTAATGTACACCGCGGTTTAACGAGCCGCTGCCGTCTTGTTTTTCTGCTTGTACGCTTCTACCATCGACTTCAGCGTAACGTTATCGACAGACCTCTCTTTCTTAGTCCACTCTCCGCCCTCTGTCTCGGGCTTCACAGAACGGCTTAAAGTCGTCGTACCATCCTCGGGGATCTTCGCCCAGAGAGACTTGCTACCGAAATAGTCATCGTGCACACGCTCTGCCGGAAGTACGAATTCTTCCCACGCACGTTTATCGTCTGAATCTGCGTTTGGGATCGCGATGGCTGCGTACTCCTTGCCGTCTTTGCCGGTAAACAGTCTAGCCAATTTGCGACTGAACTTAATCGTAAGTTCTTTTCGTTCCTGCGAATTACCTCCGTTATACATTTCTGTATTACTCATAATAATTACCTCACATTATTATTCTTAATCTGAATCTTATTCTTATACTTCTGATAGAACTCCAAAGCCTTCATGATGTAATCCCCGGTCTTCTCGTAAGCGATGTTATCGGGGAGGTACTTCTTTACCTGACCATACGAAAGATGAACCTTCTCTTTCTGATTCGGTTTCTCTTCCGACATAATGGACTCGATAACAGCATCATTAAGGCGACCCTCATCAGAGAACTTCCTCATGCGTATCGTCTGTGCATGAGACGGCGTGCAATCCAAAGCAAAAATCTCCTGATTAACAAGTTCCTGTTCTTCCCTAGAAAGATAAGAGAGTTCCACAGCAGGTCTTAATGCAATCTTGCCTTCATCTACCAAATCGAGGAGTTCTGGAATGAGTTCTGTGAGACGGATGTAACGCTGCACCTGTCTGCCACTCTCGTTAGCAACTTGACCGATAACATCTGCCGTTTCCAACTTCCCGACCACTGGTCGGGAAGTTAAGTCTGTCCTCTTCCCCTGCCTCTTTAGAGCCTCAAGACGCATCTTGTAGGAGAACGCCTTTTCGCTGGGCAGGATAACGGAGCGCTGTAAGTTAGACTCAACCATAAGGATGATTGCTTCATCGCGGCTCATTTCCCTGATGTCTGCCTTTACAGAAGAAAGGCCTGCGATCTCGCAGGCTTTCTTACGGCGGTGTCCGGATACTATCTCGTAGCGCCCGTCTTCCTTTGGGCGTAATGTAACAGGTGTGATGAGTCCTCTTTCCTTGATGCTCTCCACGAGCTGCTCCATATCCTCGTCCATCTTTACTTTGAACGGGTGATCGGGGAAATCGTCGATGAGTTCTAATGGGATGTCATGGATCTTGGGGAGTTTGCTCTCGGTCAGCTCGGTGCTGTCTTTAAAGAGATCATCGAGCGCCGACATTCCGAGGTCTATTCTTGGATTCTCGGTCAAGGCACCTCACCTCCCTTCCCAAGCATTCATAAGCCTGCGCCACCTTACCATCGGGATCGTGGACAAATATGCTTTTGCCCGCGTTCGCACATTCTTGCGCGCGCACCGACCTCGGTATCTCAGTTGAGAAGACTTTTATGTTCTGCCCCATAGAGTCTCTTAATGCCCCGGCGATGTTACGAGCGTTATTAGTGCGATAATCGACCATAGTCATGAGGACACCTTCTATCTTAAGTTCAGGGTTGATCTGACGTTTAACGCGTGCGATCGAATGCAGAAGCAGATCCAGACCCTTTACTGACAGGTAAGAAGGCTCACACGGGATTATTACCGAGTCTGCCGCAACCAAAGCATTGATTGTCATCATGCCAAGTGACGGCATACAATCTATCAAAATGTAGTTGTAGTCCTTCTTGAAACTGTCAAGTGTGCGTTTAAGCACAGACTCCCTGCTCATGCAGTTAAAAAGCATGGTCTCCGTACCGGACAAACCGATGTTCGACGGGATGAGATCCATGCTCTCGAAATGTATTAATACATTATCTTTATAAATAGTATCCTTATCCTCGCCTGACATCTCACAGGACATAAGGTCGGATAGCGTTACATCAAGCCTGTCCGGATTCTTTACAGAACAGCTCGTCGTAAGCGAACCCTGAGGATCTGCATCGACGAGCAGGACTCTCTTGCCGGAACGGGCAAGCGCTTCTCCTAAGTTGACCGCCGTGGTAGTCTTCCCGACTCCGCCCTTCTGATTGGCGACGGCAATCACTTTGCATTTGTCTTCCAAAATGCATCACCTCCATGTGTTGTGAATAGGATCATCAAGCTCTCGGCAGCTGACCGAGCACATGGGAGTTTCACCCCGGCATCACCCGCTACGCTCAAGGGTGTGACGGCTCACGGGCATACACCCGCTTCAACGCTCAGCCTATGACAACGCAGAAGTATCATTATTGGTTGTATCCGTCATCGCCTCCCCCGGATTGCAATTCCGGTTCTGACTTATCCGTGTTATCGCTCTCTTCCATGAAGGTCATCGCGCACTCGAAGCCAACTTGGCTCGGGATACAAGTTACGTACCTGATGATTGGTATGCGATTGTCAATGATCAGCAAGCGGGAATGCCGCTCACTAATCGCACGTTTTGAGCTCCCATATACAACCCATTAATCCTCATGAAGCACGCTATTCACTTATCATACGACTTTATAATGCGAATAATCGTTATGTTATATATGGGAAATTACCCAAATCTAAAGAGGGAGGAAAAGCATATGCCATAGAATCACTAATGATTAGAATCAATAACTATCCGTTTATTTCTACTGTTTGGAGGTAATTAAATGAAAAAGAGAGACAATGACAACAACATTAAAGTTAAGTTAACTATTGACACAAAGGGTTTAGATTCTGAGTCAAAAAAAGCACTTCGCAAGTTCTTTTCTGGGGATAATGATAGTCCTGCATCAAAGACTGTAAAGCCTAGTTAATTAACTTAACTATACAAGGTTCGAAGCCCTTCTTGGCCATTCGTCCAAGAAGGGTTTATTGTGACTCATATTATTATAGTTTTCATTCATTCTTAGGAAACGCTTCGTTCAAATAGTCCCGTAGTTCCATGATCATTTTGCAAGCTTTTTTATAATCTTTGCTTACCGCCTGCTGCGTTATACCGAGTTCCTTGGCAACCTCTTTCTGCTTCTTGCCTTCGCTCTCGATGAGAACGTATACCCGCCACAGAGTCGGATGCATATTGGAACTTACATAATCGAAGACTGCCTGCCTACGCTGTCGGTGCAACGTCTCAGTTATATCGGCAAAAAAGTCAGGAGTATATGAAAGCGGTGGAATAGCCTCGGCTATATCACTGTAAGAAAACTCCACATGGTCGTTCCTGATTTTTTCCCGATTACGTATAATGCGGTCACTACCTTCGATAAGCAGGCGAATATACCATTCGGCACTCATATACACTTCGTAAGGAATTTGAATTGCAGATTGCGGAATCAAACCTTCCCATAAGGGGTGATACTCTGTTCCGCGCCCGTATATCTCGCCCAAATGAAATACAGTAAAAAGTTCATCTTCCTCGTACAGTACGTATCCACTACGAAATACTCGAAGCCTGACCGATATGGAATCTGAACCGAGAGTCGTCTCCATACTTGCGATTACCGGCTCTCCTCTCGCCAGAAGCTGTCTTCTACCAATCTGGCGCTTCCCCTTACTACCTGTTACCTTCGAATAGAGTTCTGCCAAAGTCATTTTCGACCACCCTTCCGCAGGTGGTCGCACTAACTATCTTGGCATTGGAAATAGAGGTTACTGACACACCCGCTTTTTTTCTTCAGGTGTCTCAACCTCTTACTTACAATTATAAATGTCCCGCCCTAAAGGACGGTCACGCGTTCTTACTTATCACACGATTTTCAGGAAATAATACAACCGGCAATTATTACAAACAAAAAAAAACGATAAAACTTTCATCGCCCCATGGACAATAGTTTTATCGGATAATCAGCGGTAACGCCGAGTTATTACTCATTCAAACGTTGCTTCTTTCGTTCTTTATACCTAGCACATCTGACTGCGTTCTTGCTCTTGTTCTCAAGATTATAGACTACATTACGGTAAGGAAGATTTATATTTACAGTAACAAGACTTACATCTAGTTCATCGGCTATCCGCTTCGAAGCCTGATCTGCCGTTAGTCTATACTTATGAGATGTATATCTTTTATAGAGTTTCCCTATTTCTCTGCTCCGCTCGGTCGACCAACAGCCACCCGTAATGAGAATCTTACGTATCTTCGAGCTCGACAACTTGATCCCCATCGCTACAAGTTCATCTTGAAAAACAATCAGGCTCTTATGCTCTGCTACCTGTCCGGGCCTCCAGTCCGCTCCGAGTTCACGAGACTCTTCTCCTGCAGCAGGAGGTTTACAGTTCTCAATGCGATCATCGTAAACGTCGTCGTAGAGCTTACATATGTAATCGACATATTCTTTTGTTGGTCCCTGATACAGCATAGCAATAACCTCGTCACTAGTATACTGTGTCTTATAACACAAGTCAATTAACACATAGACAAGTTTTAGAGTCGGCTCCGCCGACTCCTTACCACTCGATTGAGTTAGAATTATCGCTCAATGATTATTCATTCTCTCTTTGCCAATCTCCCATAAGATCCGAATATAGATCCTGCCTATAAACACCTGTTTCATGGAGTTTCTTAAAACTCTCAATCACACTCATCTTGTCTTCTTTATAGGTAACACCGAACCACTGGTCGTTCGTGGGAAGAACAGCAAACTCAGTTCCGCACTTAAGCATTCCGTCTGCGATTATGGGAAGAAGATACTCATCTTTCATAGGATCTGTCATGTTGCTTATGAACGTCGAGAATCCTGTCTTAAGAATGTCGACAAACTCCAACGGATAGCACCAAAAATTCATCGACACGAGGCTATCCGGATCAAGCTTAACGCCATTGGCAGAAACACCTTCGGAATTCTTCATTATATTCTTGGTCTCGGTAATTCCCACAAGCTTTCCGTCTTCAACTGAACATATGCCACGGGTAACCGTTCCGTTATCAGAAAGCGTGTTCTTAAGAACATATCCCACCAACGCATAGGAGCCAAGAGTCAAGAACTTTGAAGCCTTAACATAGCCGTCTTTACCATAGTAATCATCGGCATTGATAACAGCGAAAGGTGAATCAATCTGATCAGCAGCACACAACACCGCATGACCTGTTCCCCAAGGTTTGGTACGACCTTCAGGAACCGAATCGACGAACATCGTTTTCTCTTGGAAAGCATAAGCGATTTCAATGTCCAAGGGAGCGCAAACCTTCTCAATCCTATCTCCTATTCTCTCACGAAAATCTGCTTCAATATCGTGACGAATGATGAATATGATCTTATTAAATCCCGCCTCTATGGCGTCGTGAATTGAATAATCAATAATCAACTCATCAGCGGGACCGACTGGTTCCAGTTGCTTAACACCACCTCCGTATCTTGAACCGATACCAGCTGCTAGAATAACCAATGCGTTCTTCATATAACCCTCAATTAATCTCTTCTGAAGAGATCTCTGGTATACACTTTCTGCTCGACATCATCAAGCACACTATCATAACGGTTGGCAATAATACACCCGCACATCTGCTTGAACTTCTCGAGGTCGTTCACAACAACAGATCCGAAGAATGTAGATCCGTCCTCCAGCGTCGGCTCATAGATAACTACTGTGGCGCCCTTCGCTTTTATACGCTTCATGACTCCCTGTATAGAAGACTGGCGGAAGTTATCTGAATTAGACTTCATCGTAAGACGATATACGCCTACTACTACCTCACGCTGATGACTCTCCTTGGCAGAAGAATACCCCTCGCTGTTGCCATAAGCACCGGCAATATCCAATACACGGTCAGCTATAAAGTCCTTACGAGTACGGTTACTCTCGACTATTGCCTCTATAAGATTCTCCGGTACATCCTGGTAATTAGCCAACAACTGCTTCGTATCCTTCGGCAGACAGTATCCGCCGTAACCGAACGAAGGATTATTATAGTAATCGCCCACACGGGGATCAAGACACACGCCCTTGATGATATCTGCCGTATTGAGGCCCTTAACTTCTGCATAAGTATCAAGCTCATTAAAGTACGACACACGAAGTGCAAGATAAGTGTTAACAAACAACTTCGTTGCCTCTGCTTCTGTGGTCCCCATAAAGAGCACAGGAACATCTTCCTTGACAGCACCCTCTTTAAGAAGCTTCGCGAAAAGCTCCGCCTTCTCCTTATTAGCCTCATCACTTCCGACAATGATACGTGAAGGATAAAGATTATCGTAAAGAGCCTTACTCTCTCTTAAGAACTCAGGGCTGAATATGATGTTATCCATTCCGAGCTTCTCACGCACATGCATTGTGTACCCTACAGGGATCGTAGACTTTATAACGACAGTCGGCTTAAACTCACGGTCAGCCGTTGTTTCCTTGATTAGACTCAATACTGACTCAACAGCAGAACAATCAAAGAAGTTAGTCTTAGGATCGTAGTTAGTAGGAGCCGCTACGATAATGAAATCTGCATCCTTATATGCAGAAGCACCATCTGTTGTCGCCTTCAGAGATAACTTGCGTTCCTCATGCTCCGCCATATACTTCTCTATATATTCATCCTGGATAGGACTTACCCAATTATTGATCTTCTCTACCTTCTCCGGAATGATGTCCACTGCGGTAACATCATTATGCTGTGACAAAAGCACAGCAAGCGAAAGTCCTACATATCCGGTTCCTGCAACTGTAATATAATTCATTAATTCTCTCCTATAACACTGCATTATATGATTATATACAAATTTGATTAGCACACTAACCGCATAATAACTCTACCGATAACTGAAACATAATAGTATATTATATCAACCAGCTATATCATAACCATTCAAAGGAACAACTCATCCAACTCATTAAGGAAACGATCTCCAACGGCAGGTTCAATCATTTTTATATAATACGCCTTACCATACATATATTCTCGAAAATTAACTGACTTTACATTATATGAAAGCAAAGAAGGAATTCTTTCATCTGTGTTTTTAACCATACTATGAATCAGATGATTCTTAACACCAAGTCTTTTACAATAGTATATTTCTTGTCTGAGTTTCTTTTTATATTTAAGAGGAATCTTCACTTTATCTGTTACAACCAAACCCGTCACTTTCTTCTGATGTTTTTCTCGCATATAGTGAGTCTTATTATCATTGATTGAGAATTCACTTCTACCAATAATTGACTTTATTTCCTCAATATGAACGCTTAACTCTTGATCACCAGAAATCGTTATATCATCTGCATGATTCTTTCGCCGCTTGAGTACCACCAATTCGCGTTTGAGCACCGCCGTTTCGCGACATCAGTACCGATGACATAAAAATATCGTTTCACGAATGAGTACCGCCTCTTAAACTTATAACATCCTGCCAAGCAGGAAATA
>JAGAXM010000001.1 GCA_017940895.1 Clostridiales bacterium
TGTTAGCGTCGGGTATATTTAACCACTCCAGCGTCGGACAAAAATCGCCAATATCAGTCAGATAAAAATAACCAACACATCAGCTGATAATAGATTTTGTTTATTTGTTCTTTGCTGCCGCAGTGGTTATGGAGTACGTCTCCAAGTTCTTTCCGCGATAGCTGTCGCCTTTAATCACGTAGACTACGGCATCGTCAAAGATCCTGTCTAAGGCACATCTTAAAGACTCGTCTTCATTAAAGTATTCACACCACTGACTTGGCATAAGGTTGCTTGTAAATACCATGGAGTTTGGTCCTTCTTTACTGTACCGTCTGTCGACCATATCAAAGAACAGCCGTGTATTCTCCTTATTGAACACACAGCGACCTATCTCGTCGACGATCAGACAGGATGGCTTTACCAGTCCGTTGACCACTGATCCTTCTCGTCCGTACTTAATGGCCTCCGTGAAGCGTTGGTTAAGTTCTGTGGCCTTAAGGAAATATGTCTTATATCCTTGTAAACAGCACTCTCTTCCATATGCCATTGCCAGATGGGTCTTACCGACACCTTGCGGTCCAATGAATGCCAGATTTCTATTGGAATGAAGTGTCGCCAGGGTAGGAAGTGACTTGAGTTTATCGACATCCTTACTCCTTATATACCCAAAATCGAATCCCTGAAAGGTCTTGGGTTCTTTAAGAGGAAGGCGGCTCATCTTGAGCAACGTACTGATAATCGACTCTTCCTTACGGTCTCTCAAGTGCTTTAATATCTCTGCGATTGCTGCAAGTTGTCTTGTGTCGTATTCCTTGTCTTTAATAAAGTTCGCAACATCCGTAGCATAGATATCTATTTTGAGAGCCTTTGCAGACTGCTGGATCTCATCAAACGCATTATTCATCTTCAAGACCCTCCTCGAAGTTAAAACGTTCAAAGCCTGTCCGCGATTCAGGGATTCTTATCTGATAGATCTTTTCCTTGACCGGTACTGTCGGAAGTTCTTCCGGCTGTTCCAAAGAATACTGATCGTCACAGAAACTATCCTTTCTGCCCCAGGTAACATCGTGCTCCGTTAAGAGCTGTTCCATATCGTCACTGTAGATGTATATCTTGTATTCATTCCGCCTTATACGACATTCCTTATGGCTATACCAATACGGAACTCCGAACCGTCTGCCTTCGTAATTAACGAATCCGTCGAATGTTATCTTACGCTTCGGGCACAGATAGACCAGGATATCCTCATCTTGTCGCAGAACCGATACCTTACATCCGCATTTGGATGCATGCAGATCGTTGGGCACATCGCCGATCGCTCTGCTGTATTCTCCGTTCTTCTTATCGCACCACTTTAACGCCTCGTAGTTCAGTTCCGTTATATTGCTAAAGGTTCGATATGCAAGGAAGTTGGTCTTTACGAATCGGACGAGCCTTTCCACCTTGCCTTTGGTGAACGGATGTCTGGGCTTACAGAGTTTGGTCTTAAATCCTACAGCATCCATAAACACTTCATAGTCCTTCTGCCATATGGGATGCCGGTCTTCGTCTCTTCCGATAACAACACTCTTCATGTTGTCCGTAAGGACATATTCCGGTACGCCCATATACTCAAAGCCATGCAGCATACCGATAAACAGACTTTCCTGTCGGGCATTTGGAAAGAATTCGATAAACCTCTTACCGCAGTGGTGACAGACCATAGCAAAGCATGCAGCACGGTATTCACCTCCGGATCCGTTATCGACATTAACGAATCCCCAGTCCATCTGATATGCTTCACCGGGATTCGTCTTATATCTTCGTCCGCGATTGCCTTGGCTTGATACGATCTGACGTTTAGGTGGCAGGAGATGCTTGTGGGACGAGATATACTCCTTTAATGTCGTTAGGCCGCCGGTATATCCTTCACCCTTGATGTAATCGTAGATAACATTAGAGTTAGAAACTCCCTTACTAAGAAACGTATTGATCTTTTCTTCATAACCTGTCAAAACTGTCTTCTTAGCCTTGAGACCTTTCCTGCCGTGTTCTTTGAATACAAATCCTTGACTCTTCAGTCTTCTTAGTTTAGCCCTGGATATTCCTGTTCGTCGTTCCAATTCAGCAAGGTTAATTTCCTTAAGATCAAAGGTGTCTCCTTGCTCCTTCTTCATTTCATCTAGGGCCTGTGTTATAGTTCTTTTTAAGTCATTATGTGTCATATTCCTCCTAACTGATGTGTTGGTAAAATCAGTATAAAAGAATATGTGCGTAATGGCTTTTTATATTTGTCTTTTTGTGGCTATTTTAATCCGTCTCTTAGTGGCGTTTTTCACCCGACGCTAACAATGTTTTTGCTTCATAAAGCAATAAAGAGGATTAATTATTATGGCAAAGAAAGAGTATTTAACACTATAGAAGAAGCAAGAGCATATCTTAATGAAGCCCCGGTGCTTCTCGAGAAAGCAAAGAAAGGTAAGAAGATGCGGGGCAGGTAACGGAGCGTTGGTTTTCGCTTAAGTTACCTTCCCGTCGAACAGCCCTGATCTTCTCTCAAGTACGAAGTTCTTGATGATGTAGACGACGGAACTTATCACGATGGTGCTGATGATGACAGCCGGCAGATAGACGCCGATGCCGAATCTTCTGCACAGGAAGAGCAGTGATCCGATCATGAGGTAGTTCAGCATTATTATCTCAAGCGAGATCTTGCCGAGGAACTTAAGAACCGGATTGCTGAATCTTAACGCAGAGAAGACAGTGACGATGAGCACCAGGAAGACGATCTCGAATACGGTCTCCTGTGAAAGGCCCAGAAGCTTATCGAGATACGGGTGAGGAGCACCTTCGTATTCGGTCCAATAGATCGACTTGTCCATAAGATTCCTATGGATCAGGTCCATGACGACAAACAATATCGATGAAGCGATAAGGACAGGTATGAAAGCCCTCTTTATCGCTTTATTTATGCTCTCTTCCTTGTATGCGTAGAACATGCCGAGGGGGAACATCAGGATCGTGTTGTACCACCACTCGCCCTTGAACCAGTAGGACATGATCTGCGAATCGGAGTGCCCCGACAGGATGCCGATGACCATCATTACGATGACAACGCCCGTCATGATGAGTATGCCCGTAAGAGGCTTTCTGACCTTCGCGAAAACTATTCTGAAAGCAATGTACAGAAGCATGATCTCGACTGCGAACCACATCTGGTTGTTGACCAGGAATATGCCGAAGAAGCTGCATATGACTGCTCCGAATCCGAAGTGTGCTCCGATCCTGATATTGCTTAAGAGCGCATCAGTCAGGTAGATGTAATTACAGATGAAGAAAGGCACAAGAACCGTGAATATCCTTCTTCTCATGAAGCCTTTGATGTAGTTATTATCCGTCATCCAACGCTTGATGAGTCCGAAGCCCGAACAGAAGAAGAAGAAAGCGACCGCGAGGATTCCGTAGTAGTAGAAAAACATCAGTCCGCCTATGTTTAAGCCGGCGTATTTGAGAATGACCACAGTCTGGTGGAGCATGATAAAGACAGCAAGGAATCCCTGAAATTCCTTGGTCGATACACGGTCAAAGAAAGCTGTCTCATTCTTGGGCCTTCGCGATACTCCGACGAGCAGCAAAGATCCGAGAAGAGCTATGCAGATAATGAATGAAACCGTTAATTCCACCTGTTCTTTTCCTTTCTTATCTAAGTAAGCTGATTACATTCAGCGTAAGCGATATCAGAAGCAGTGTTATAACCACCAGGATGATGATTATCAATCTGCTTATCTGTTTCCTGTGACGTATCTGTTCTTCGCCGAGTTCTACTGAGGCATTGATAAGCTCCTGTGCCTCCTTGCGGGGGACAGGAGCGTTACTTTGCTGACGTTCGCCTGCGAGTATCTCCATTATCGAGATATCCAGCAGCTCTGATATAGGTTCAAGCATTGAGATATCCGGAAAACTGAGTCCTCGTTCCCATTTGGACACCGCCTTGTCCGTAACGTTCAAGGCCTCGGCGAGCTGCTTCTGGGTCAAGCCCTTTTCTTTACGCAGCGTCGTTATCAGTTGTCCGGTTTTCTCTTTGTCCATTAAGTCGTAACGACCTCTGTTTTACCTCTGTTAACAGTAATAATAACCGACTTGATTTTATTATACAAAGTTGCGATGGCAGCCGATGCCGCGAATGCCGTGAGCGCGCCGTAGGTCGAGACTAATCCGACGTTCTCGGGGATAAAGAGAAGCAGAGCACACATCACCGCGATGTGTATTATGTAGACGGGAAGCGAGCAGTCGCGGCCGAGGTTCTCCGCGGATGTGCCTGCGAGGAAGTTCGGGTACCTAAGGCACAGAAGCACGATCACTGCGGTAAGGATCTCACAGCTTACGAAAGGAACTGCGACGCCCTGCTTGTATCCGTTAAGTTCGAAGATCGCCGTCGTGCCGCAGACTGCAAGCAAGATCCACAGTACGGGAACAAGGAACTTAACACCCAGAATCTTCTTTTCGAACCTTTTTATGAGCATGCCTGTCATGGTGTAGGCGAGCCCTACGAGGATTGCATTTCTAAGCTGGTAGCCTTCGCCGACGCCGAGGTGCGACAGGACAACGTACGCTGCGATGAGTGCGGGACCTGCGAAAACCGCGTGCTTCAAGACGCCCAGTTTATTAAGCGCGAGCATGATGAGAAGTGCGTAGAGAAGCGAGCCTAAGAACCACAGATGCTCCGAGAAAGGCGAGAGGTTATAAAGAAGGAAATCGATCAGAGCCTTGCCCGTGAAGCATGCCCTCATACCGTTAAGGCTGCCCTCGGTGATGCGCTCGTAGAGCATGAAGAATACTGCATAGAAGACATTCGCCGCGACGAAAAGAACAGCGATCCTCTTGGTCTGCTTTATAAGACGCGCCATCATCTCTTTGTTGTCATCGCGGAACAGGAAGTAGCCGCAGACCATGAAGAAGAAGGGCACGGCGGTCTTGCCGTAAGTGATGAAGACCTGTCCTGCTTTGCCGGGGAAGGGGATGTGGATGGCAACAACAAGGAATGCCATTACAATCCTCATGACGTCTATCGAGTGTATGTGGCCGGTGTTTTCTTCGGGGAGGGCGGAAGCACGCTCGCGGCCGTTAATGAGCGCGATGATATGTCTGTCGAAGCCGTTGATTACCGTGGCAAAACCGATGGAACCGAGGATCGTGAGAACTACGTAGACACCGGGGGAAGAGATGTGTGCGAGGCTTCCGTGGAGGCCGTGCAGGAACATGGCGTGGATAAGGTAAAGCTCAAGCGAGATCTTCCCCAAGAAGTTGAGCACACGGTTGCCGAATCTTACCTTCATCATGATAAGAAGTACGAGGCAGACGAACACGAAGATCCAGGGCAGCTGGAACCCGAGGCAGCGCACCTTATCGAGGTAGCCATTATATTCGCCCGGGATCTCGCTCCAGTAAGAATACATCTCGAGCATGTATCGCGTCTGGATCCTGAGGACTGCAACAAGAGCCGCGAGCACGGGGATGAGGACCCAATATGCCTTGCGAGCGAACATACGAAGACCCTCTGCATGCTTCGAGAAGATGATGCCCACTACGAAAAGAAACGATGCGTTATACCACCACTCTCCCATGAACCAGTAGGAGCATGAGTAGTCGTCGCCGTGCTTAAGAAGGAGGCTTCCGGTTATCATGAGAGCAACAAAGATTCCCATAACGACAGTCGCCGCGGTGCGGTTCTTTATAAGTCTGTAGATAGCGAAGAATGCGAGGTAGAGAATCGCGATCTCAATTACATACCACATGTGTGAGTTAAGAAGGTACCAGCCCGAGAGAAGTGTTAGCGCCTCGACAGGGGAGAGCTTCGCGCCCTCGATGCAGATCGATGCTGCGAACAGGCTGTTACATGTGAAGAAAGGGATGAGGATTGTTGTAAGGCGTTTCTTAAGAAAGCCCTTGAGGTAATTCTCTTTCGTATTAAGGCTGGTATAAAGGCCGTAGCCTGAGAAAAAGAAGAATATACCTACGAAGAGGACGCCCAGGTCCTTGAAGTCGCCGAGCACGCCTGCCTTCTCGGCAAGCTCCTGCGACAGATGGTGAAGGATTATGCAGACGGCTGCAAATCCCTGTACGGCTTTCGAGGTCTCGAGTGAGAACGGGTTGTCCTGCCATTCTTTCCTCTTGGAGACTTTCACTCCGACAAGAAGGAGCAGTGCAAGAAGAGGGAAGATGATAACAAGCGGAAACTCGAACGATATAAACGACCGATAGAAAGTTTGGAGTTGTTCCATAGTGCGCCTCCGTATGATTTGATGATTCCAACCTATCAGCCCCGGCGGGTGCAAACAACCGACTGTCAGTAGAATCCCGCGGATTAAGCGAAATCAGTGCATTCTACTCTTGGTTTACTGTCAAAAAACTGTGATTTGAATCGCCTTAAACAGTGATATAAAATGTTGTCTGTTTGTGTTCGCACTTGCGGCGAAGGTGCATTATTTTTTCGATACAGGAAGTGTATATATGAAAGGCGTAAAAGACTTAATACTTGATGACAGCCCCAAGGGCGTTAAGAAGATAGAGAAGCTCCTTGCCAAGGATCCGGGATCGGCAGCGTATTTCGAAGAGTTAAAGGCAGAGACCGGCAGAGCCACTGCAATGGAGTTTCCCAAGATAAGAATGATGGTAACAGACTCGTTTGTCTGCGCTTCGCGTCTCGGATTCCCCGGCGCACTTATTATCGTTCCGATCGTACAGATCAGAAATATCTACAGAACCAATGTCATAAGAAACAACTACGATTTTGATAATTTTACTCTCGCGGTAGAGACAGATGCCGGCCTTAAGTTCATGGCAAGCTTTCCCCGTACCGGTGCGAAGTCACTTGATTTCTTTAATGAAGTTATCGATGCGGTAAAGTCCAGAATGGCATTGAACGGGGGTGCACAGATATGATCATAGTTTACGGAACAAGAAAGAAACTTAAGACAGTAAAGCCTTTGGGCAGAATGAGATGCACGAACTGCGGTCACGACGTTGAGGCTTCACTTGCCAAGGAAGCGGGATATTTCCATGTTTGCTATATTCCCGTATTTCCTCACTTGGGATACAAGATCGTCCTGTGCCCTAACTGCGGCATCATGAAGAAGCTTACGAACGAAGAGTTCAAGCAGATGAAGGAAGATAATTAATTATCCGTCATCGCCTAACTCGAAGCTCATCAAGAAGTAATCACGTGTATCTTTACGAGACACATCTTCATACCCTTGAAGGAAGCGCCTGCGGAGAGGTCGCGGCTGCCGATTATATCGACTACATGATCGTTAAAGGCTTCACGGGAATTGTCGTTACGGATCATTTCTTTAACGGCAACTGCGCGGTCGATCCGCACCTGCCGTGGAAGGAGAAGGTGGAGCTTTACTGCGACGGTTGGCGCAAAGCTCATGCGGCAGCACAAGGTCATGAATTCGACGTTATCTTCGGCATCGAGTTTAACTTCAATGGCGACGAGTATCTGATCTACGGCATCGACGGGGAGTGGCTTCTTGACAACGAAGACATAATGGGCCTCGACAGGCGCGGCGTGCACAAGAAGATAAATGAAGCGGGCGGCATCATGGTGCAGGCGCATCCCTTCAGAGAGCGTAAATACCTTAAAGATATAAGGCTTACTCCCGACATCTGCGATGCGGTGGAAGTCTATAACGCGTCCAATGATGACAACATGAATGCGCTCGCGTACGAATATGCGAAGAAGCTCGGTGTCCCCATGATCGGCGGCTCCGATATTCATTACCCGAGAGATGTTCTGGGCGGTATCCTGCTGCCTGACAGGATCAAAGACACTCACGAACTCGCGGCTGCGATCAGGGCGGGGCAGGCCGTTCCCGCGAAGATAGAAAGAGGTATAGTAACGCGCATAGATGAGGTGCAGGACCTCATGGTCTCCGTAAAAGAACCCACGGCGCCGGTATATTACATGTAATCAAAAACTTTTGAGCAGTGTATAATAAGACCCAAGGGGGTTGATCCGCATGAAGAAGATTATTGGTCGAGTATTGGTGGTATTGCCGCCGATCGCACTGCAGGTTTTATGGTATGTCCTCGCATTCGTATTACTTAATAAGATATTTAACGGCTATCTGCTGCAGGTTGTAACAATAGTCTTTACGGTACTTGCTGTACTGTTCGTAACTCACATCATCGGCAAAAGAGACGAGAGCTCATATAAATTGCTGTGGGCGATCGTCATCGTCGGCTTCCCGATCCTCGGCGCCATCCTGTATCTGACACTCGGGCACAAGAGCACCGGCACCAAGCTTAAGAAGAAACTCAATGCGACGTCGAAAGCGCTGATCGAAGGCAAGGAGATCAGTTCCGGGGATGAATTCGCTAAGATCAAGAATGACGATGTAAGGATCGGTCAGACTCTCGAATTCATCAACGATTCCACTGGTTTCCCCGTATATAAGAACGGCACTTCCAAGTATTATCCGTTTGGCGAGGATATGTTCGCCGATATGTGTGAGGACTTGAAGAAAGCGCAGATGTTCGTATACATCGAGTACTTCATCATCCAGCGCGGTAAGTTCTGGGACACGATGGTGGATATCCTCGCGGAGCGTGCGGCTCACGGCGTCGATGTAAAAGTAATGTACGATGACTTGGGAAGCATCGCGACTTATTCGGTCAAGGATATCCTCGATCTTAAGGACAAGGGTATCATGTGCATTCCGTTCAACCCTTTCTTCCTCATCAAGTCACAGCTTAACAACAGAGATCACAGAAAGATCATGGTCATCGACGGTCAGGTCGCTTACAGCGGCGGCGTAAATCTCGCGGATGAGTACATCAATGAGATTCACCCGTTCGGCAGATGGAAGGACATCGGCTTCCGTATCACGGGTGATGCCGTTAAGTCCTACACATACATGTTCGTAGAATTCTGGAATGCATTCGTTAAGGAAGAAGACAAGAAGATCGATGCGTTCCTCATCAAGTTCCCCGAGGTCACATATGAGAAGGATAACGGCTATATCCTGCCTTACTACGATTCACCGATGAGGGATGAACATACGAGTAATATTCTTTTCGCAGAGATGCTGTCGTCCGCGACGGATTATGTGTGGTTCTACACGCCGTACCTGATGCTCGGAGATGCGCTTTTTGATGCGTTCATAAGGGCTGCGAGAAGAGGCGTCGATGTCAGGATCATCATGCCCGGCATCCCCGATAAGAAGCTCGTTTACAGGCTGTCGAGAAGTTACTACCCCGACCTTGTGAAGGCGGGTGTCAAAGTCTATGAGTACACGCCGGGATTCGTTCACGCGAAGGGCTTTATCGCAGACGGCAAGGTGTGCGGCATCGGAACGGTCAACCTCGACTACAGAAGCCTGTTCCTGCACTTCGAGTGCAACTCCGTGTTCTATAAGGCGGACATCATAGACGAGATCAAGAAGGATTATCTCAGTACTCTCGATGAGTGCAGATATGTTACGGAAAAGGACGTTAAGAAGAATGCTGTCGGCAGATTTGTTGATGACCTTCTGAAGGTGATCGCGCCGCTGCTGTAATTTAAGACCGGGAGGTCGGGATGGATATGATGAAATTGCGAAAAACAATGGCAGCCGCACTCGCGGTATGCTTACTCGGAAGCACCGCAGGGTGCAACAGGGAAGAGCCGATCGATACATCGGCGATAGAGACTATACCCGCGAGGTTTATCGATGCGCTCGCGACGGACAATGCGTCGGCGATGATATCGATAACGCGTGATTACGATTATGCCGAAGATACTGAAGGCATCAGGCTCGGCATGGGCGATTACTACGATCTGTTCGAGCATTTTGTATCGCTTACCGAGATCACCGAGTTCGGGGAGATCGTACTCGATGAGGTAGAAGAGGGGCAGGAACAGACCGCCGAGGTCGATGTCACTTTCTCGTATGTGGATACGGATCGTCTGGTCTCAAGTTTCCCGAATGAATACCGTACGCGCGATCAGCTTATCGAAGATCTTGATTCTTGCGCGGATCGTAAAGAGAAGACATTCACTCTCGAATTCGTGCGTAATTCGATCACCGGCGACTGGTTCTTGTATAAGCAGTCTGCGGAGAAGATCACGGATCTTCTGTGGGGCAGGATGCGTGAGCTGCCGTACCCGGTCGAGATTTCTCCCGAGGAGGCGCGTGCTAACTTCGAGCAGTTTATAGACGACCTCGCGACACAGGGCCATACGGATCTTAATGTCGGACTCGAAGAGAGTGATATCAGAGTCTATGATCCCATCGTCACAAGAGGTCATGGCAGTCAGACTCAGGCTGCCGTTGACAGCTTTGTTCAGGCTTACTACACCTACATTCTCGATCACGATCATGAGATAGAAGAGGTAGAGCCTTACCATTACATACTTCACGGTTCGGCCCCTTCTAATACGGAACTGTCTGCTGCTATCAATACTGATGATTTTCTTGCCGAGTTTTACAGTAACTTCGTAAGGTATCACACATGGATCGATACATCTTATCTTGACGAAGTCATGTGGGACCGCCAGTCTGCGCTGATTTACGATACGCTCACGGAAGCGGTCGAAGACTGCAGTGAGGAAGATTTTGATCTCGAGGTCGAAGCATATGCTTACGGATCGGTGGAGACGTTGTTTGGAATCGAAAGTGAAGTAATTATCGTGCCCGCCGTATCCATATATGAAGTGGAACACAGCGTAAACTGGAACCGCATGGAAAGCTGCATGACAGAGGCTCTCGACAGGCTGCTTGCGAACGGCGAGATCAGCGAGACGGAGTATGATGCATGGATCAGGGATCTTACGCCGGAGAACTACGGTTATTCCGAGTCGGATTCTTCTGTAAGTTCTTTGGGTCACCCAAACCAGGCGGTAGGCACTTATGAGCAGGTTCCCGAATGGTGCGAGGACGAAAGTATTGTATACGGTTATTCATATCCCGATCAGTTCGGCGTCTGGATGTTCTACAGCAAGGAGCCCGGATACCTTGATACTGTCGCTTACTATATCGATGCGAACGGCATTTGGATCACCAATTATTTCGACTGCGACTTCGACGCGGGAACGGATCTTGAGGTCGACTGGTGGATCGACGGCGAGCAGGTCGTCGATGCCGAATATTACACGGTCGAAGAGGACGGCACGACTGAGGTCGAGGTCTTTCTGCCTATAGATCATCCTTATGATATCGACGAGTGCGAGATGCGTCTGTGGCTGCCCGGGCATTCATACGTCATCTCATATGTAACGCTGACAGTCAGCTGATCATTTGATCATGTGATCGCCTTCGGTAAGTTCACCGAGTTCGATCGCATATGCTATCGCGCTGTCACACAGGTCTTTTACTTTGGGTGTGCTCGTCTTAAAGCCGAGTGATTTACCCGTCTCGCGGATCAGCGCTTCGCGCGGCATGCCAAACTGCGTGCGTGCAAGGAAGATCGCAGCGCAGGCGGCTTCTTCTATCGGCACCTGATCCGCATCTCTGTCACTCATGCATCTGTAAGTTTCAGGTATCCTCCAAGGCGATGTGGAGTCTTTCCATATGAATTGTCTGTCGCAGTCCGGAGCCTTGTTCAGAGTTATGTTCTGAATGGTTACGGAGTACTTCAGCAGCTTGATCAGGTAATCCGTGCGCTCCTTGACGGGCGGCGTCTTACGCTTGATCCCGCATGCTTCACACAGTCTGTCGGTAAGAAGATCGACGCTTAGCGGCGCTTCTGTATCAACGACAGACTTCACAGCGGTTTTAAGGAGATCGATATTCTGCGGATCAGCGAACTGAGCCGCCGTAAGTACGGGCAGTGTGACCTGCGCTTTCTTGTAAGGAACGGCAGGGTTATCCTGCAGAATTATTCGTTTTTTTTTGCGTCCTCGGCGGGCTGCGCGGGTGCCTCTGTCACGGCTTCCGCAGGCGCCGGTTCTTCTTCCTTCGGTGCTTCGACCTCGTTGATCTTATCAAGTATCGCCTTCATGACGGACTCGCTGTCTTCCCACCAGTCGATAGACCAGATCTTTATGGTCTTCCAGCCCAAGCCCTTAAGTATCGCAGGCTGCGCGATCTCGCGTGCGGTCGCTGTTGTGTGGCTTCCCGTGGCGGAGCCGTCGATGAGAATACCGAGACAGTAACTGTCGGAACCTGCCTTCTTCACGCCGATATCGACCTTGAAGCCGGACTTGCCGACGGACTTCTCCGTCTCGAAGCCTTCTTCATTGAGACGACTGCACATGCTGTCGATAATACCCGTAGAAGTCTTATGCGCAGTCTCGGAAGACGCGGCTGCTTTCAGATCCTCGCACCACAGATCATTTCCTTCTGCGTACATGAGGAAACGGCGGAATGCCTTTACTCCTTCGGGTGTAGCTTCCGATATCTTGATCTGCTCGGGCTCGATGGAAGAGAAGACCTTCATCTCGCATCTCGATCTCGTAACTGCAACGTTAAGTCTTCTCCAGCCGCCGTCTCTGTTAAGAGGACCGAAATTCATCGATACCTTGCCCTCGGGATCGGGACCGTAGCTTACGGAGAACAGGATCACATCGCGCTCGTCACCCTGGACGTTCTCGAGGTTCTTTATGAAGATCGGTTCCTCGCTTCCGAATGCCCATTTCTCGAAGTCCGCGTCTGTCCTGCATACCTCGTCGATCATGTCCTCGATAAGGTTCTGCTGCTGGATATTAAACGTTACGATACCGTGTGTAAGCTTGGAATTAACGGGATCCTTGGAACGTGCTACGAGTTCGTCAACCACGGCGCGTGCCTCAACTTCATTCGTGCGTGTCTTGCCGCTGTCGAATGTGCCCTGACACTTAACGAGATTAACGCGGGTCGTGATGTCATCGACAGACGGGAATGTATAGAGTTTGCTGTCGTAGAAAGCGCGGTTAGAGAATGTTATGAGGCTCTCGTGACGGCTTCTGTAGTGCCACAGGAGTCTGCTCTCGGGCATGCCGACCGCGAGGCAGTCATCGAGGATGCTCTCGAGGTCCTCAACATCGTAATTCTCGTCATCGAATACCTGCTCCTTGAAGAATGACGTCGGGGGCATCTGATTCGGGTCGCCTACGACGATCGCATCCTTGCCTCTCGCGAGCACGCCGACAGCCTTACATGTAGGTAATTGGCTCGCCTCGTCGAAAATAACCAGATCGAACATCGGATTCTCCGAAGGCTCAATAAACTGCGCGGCTGACATCGGGCTCATGAGCACGCAGGGCGTAAGCTCGAGCACTACTTGGGAGACCTCTCGCATGAGGCTTCTTATGGATATTCCTCGTCCGTGGCTCTTGATCGCGCGCTGGAGCTTGCCGAGAGCCGAGTCTTTATTGGCTGTCTCCATATCGGGCATCATGGAACGCTGCGCGAGCTTCAGGCAGATATCCTGCCTTGTGACTGTCTCGAATTCGTCGCTCAATGCCTTGAGTTTCTTGATCTTATCGTCGAATATGCTGCCGCTGAAGGTCCTTAACACCTCGGATCCGTCTATCGTCTTGCAGATAAGGAGTTTACTCCATGCCTTCATAAAGGCGGGGATAAGTGTCTCTTCGTTGACATCACCCTTGCCGAACGCCTCTATCAGCGCATGAAGCTTCAGGCTGTCGCACTTGGCGGAAGCACCGTTAAGTATGATCCTCGGCCTGATCGAGCTCTCGTTCGCGAGTATATCGTCTATTATGCTTCTGATTGAATTAAAGTCCGCGGAAGAAGTCGCGGGATCGAGCATGGTGATGCCGAGTCTGATTATTACCGCATCGCGTGCGGCGGCAAACTCGCTTCCTGCCGCCTTGAACTCGCCGAGTACCGCAGGTACGCCTGCAGCCGGGTCGAAGCCCATCGCGGAGAATTCATTCTTATAAGAAAGCAGCGCCTCGAGGTGTTTGCCGAGTTCGGATTCTGCATTTTGGGTCTTATCGTAGGGTTTAACATTGTTATAAACCTTCTTCAAAGCCCCGCCGCGTAAGGGTCCCCACTTATTTGAGGCTGCCTCGTAGGATGCCTTCAGGGAAGCGGCATCGAGGGCGAGAAATTCCATCGACCAGGTCTTCAGGATCGCGGTTCTCGCGGTTAAGAAACGGTCGATCTTGGCTGTGACTCTTCCCGCAGCGGCAATATCTGCTCCTGATTCGAGGGTAGGAAAGGCCGCTTTTACGGCATTAAATGCCTGCTCATACTTATCCGCGGCCGACTTCAGCGCGGAAAGCTCCGCTCCGAGTTTGATCTTGGTGTCCTGGCTGTACTCTGTTGCTTTGATATACGGAAGTTTGCCCGAAAGACCTCTTCCTGCGGCTATGAATTCCGCGAGAGCCGTTTCGGATGCGTTGATGCGCTCTTCCGTAAGTCCCTCTTCAAATCCGTTCTCGAGGAGGACGTCGGGAATCCCTTCATTCTCCGCATAGACATTAAGCATCTCATAAAGCGTGTAGCCGCAGGGTCTTACCGCAGTAAGCTCGTTGGTGTACGCTTTGAGTTCGTCTCTTCTGGTCTTAATATCTTCCTGCTTCTTCTGATAGTCAGGATCGGTTACGGTGGTGTGGCGCACCTCGTATGCTTCCTTAAGCTGGTCGAGGACGTAACCTTTTCGTACTTTGTTGGAGTGAAGTTCGAGGCAGAACGGAGCCAGACCGATCTTGCTTAAACGCGCGTAAACCACGTCGAGCGCCGCCTTCTTCTCCGCGGCGAAAAGCACTTTCTGCCCGTTCGCGACAGCGTTTGCAATGATGGACGTGATCGTCTGCGACTTACCGGTTCCCGGAGGACCGTGAAGCACGAAGCTTGCGCTTTCTACCGTGTCATCCTCGTTCTTGTGAGAGGCTTTATAAATCGCATAAAGCTGTGATGAATCCGCGGAGATGGGAAGATAGACCCTGGACTCGTCGTCGAAGCCTTTTCCCTCCTTCTCCATGTCCTCGTATTCCCAAGTAAGACGGCCTTCTATGAGGCTGTTTACAATCTTGTTGGATGCGATCTCGTCGCGGTAGTTATGAAGGTCGTGCCACATAACGAACTGCGAGAACTTGAACATGCCGAGTACGCAGGCGTCTATGATCTCCCAATCGGGCTTACTTACGAGAGCGCCCTTCAATGTATCGAAGACGCCCTGCACGTTGATGCCGTGCTCGTCGGAAGGGACTTCGCCCTCGAGCTCGGGGATCAGGATGTCAAAGTCCTGCTTGAGCTTCTCGAGAAGCGTGATGTTAACGACCGCATCATCGTCGATCTTACGCATGACGTAGCGGCCGACGCCGAATTTACGTACCAATTCGACCGGCACGAGGACTACAGGAGCATAGCAGTCGGATTCCTTCTTATCGTCGGTCCACTTAAGGAAGCCGCACGCGAGGAAGAGTGTGCCCGCGCCGTCCTCATCGAGGGCATTACGGGACTCTCTGTAGAGTTTCTTGAGTCTGTCTTCGAGATCCTGTGTGGGCAGGGCAGAGTAGAGTTTCTTATCCGCGTTGCCTTTGTTCAGGATCTCATTGAAGCTTTCTGTGTCGACCAGATCCGGAAGTTCGTATTCCTTCGCAGGGATGGCGGGCTGCTTCTCGCCGCTGTCCGTCTCCTTGTCGCCCGCTTCGATGCGGGATACTATCGAGTACTCTTTGTTTTCCGAGATGTCGTCTTCGACGGAGCACGATGAAGTTACCAGGAGCGGCACCGTGCTGCCTTTCATCTTCACATTAAGAAGTGCGTTACGTGTCGTGAGATCAAGAAGCTTGCGCTCCCACAGATCGAACTTATCCTTGCCTTTGGAAGATGTGTTCTCGGACATAGTCTTTCTCCTTATTCCGCTTAAGTGAGCAGTTACATTATAATATAAAAAATACTTCAGATTAACGGGAGCGCACGTGGCAGAGCGGATGACGGGTCTTGTTTTCGACATTGACGACACACTTTACAGCAGGCAGGACCTGTTCGTTAAGGCTGCGGAGTCTGTGCTTGGGGTTAACGTGGAGGATCCGCGCGAGTTTGTGCGCATCTTCTATGCCAAGAGCGATCTTAATACCGCCGAGCTTGAGGCGGGGTTCATCACCACCCGCGAGTGCAACGGGTGGAGGTTCGAGGAGACTTTCATCGAAATGGGACTGCCCTTTGCTCCCGGCGACGGAGTGCTTGCTGCTGATGCTTACCTTGAACTTCAAAGCCACATGAGCCTTACGGAGGACATGAAGGCGCTGCTTTCTGCTCTTGCCTCGCGTGAAGACATCCTGCTCGGCGTGCTCACGGCAGGCGAGTCGGCACATCAGTGGAATAAGGTCGATATGCTGGGGGTGTGTACTTGGATCCAGCGCGCGAATATAATCGTGGCTGGCGATGTGGGCGTGAGCAAGCCCGATGTGAAGATATTCCGCCTGATGGAGGAACGGCTCGGGCTTGAGGCTTCCGATATGTGGATGATCGGCGACTCATACAAGCACGATATCAAAGGCGCGCTTGATGCCGGCTGGCATGCGGTATGGCTTAACCGCCGGAGTATCTCCGTTGACGGCCCGATGCCCGACTTCGAAGTGCTTGATGACGAGGATCTCGTCGGCACATTAAGGAGGGAGTTTCTGTGATTTTCGGCAAGAAGAAAGACAAAACGCCCTCATATGACAAAGAACATGAGGTCCCGGCCCTTAAAAGCAGCATCTGCACAGGCGAGCAGACCGCGGGCTTTCTTAACCTTGAGACCAATAAATACCGCGATGTTATGCTTATCAAATCCCCCGCAGATCTTGAGCTCTTCAAGCGCACTTACGGCGTGGATGAGCTGAAGAAGATCTACTGATCTTTTGTCGTGCACGAATCACAGTAAGGACATGAAGAGCACGAACTGTGACAGCCGCCTTTCTTCTTGTTGCGTACAATGCTTAATACTGCAAGTACTACGCAGACAGCAATTATACCGATGATGATGTAATCCCAGATGTTCATGAGAGATTAAGACAGTCCGCAGAGCGAGCCGATCAGGCGGGCGATGAAAGCCATTACCCATGCGAGAGTGCACTGCCAGATGACGACTGATAATGCCCACTTGCGACCCATTTCGCGGCGGATGGCAGCGACGGCTGCGACGCAGGGTGTGTAGATCAGTGAGAATACGAGCATCGAGACCGCGGTAAGTGTGCCGAGGGAGGAGACGCTCTCGCCGAACATGGTCGACATGACGGAGACTACGCTTTCTTTCGCCATGAAGCCGGAGATGAGCGACGTGATGATGCGCCAGTCGCCGAGACCTATCGGTGCCATGACGGGCTCAAGGATGCCGGCGATGCTCGCGAGCATGCTGTTCTGCGTGTCGGAAGTCAGGTTGAGACCGAAGTCGAAGTGCGACAGGAACCAGACTACGATAGTTGCGATAAGGATGATGGAGAAGGCGCGCTGGATGAAGTCTTTGCTCTTCTCCCACATGAGCTGCGCGACATTACGCACGCCGGGCAGACGGTAGTTCGGAAGTTCCATTACAAACGGCACTGCCTCGCCCTTGAAGATCGTGTGCTTGAAGCCTGTCGCCGCGACTATTCCCGTCACGATGCCGAGTAGGTAAATAAGCGTGATCACAAGCCAGCTGTAACGAGGGAAGAAGACGCTTACGAAGAAGCCGTAGATAGGGAGCTTCGCCGTGCACGACATGAAAGGCGTAAGAAGGATCGTCATCTTACGGTCGCGGTCGGAAGGGAGCGTTCTTGTGGACATTACTGCGGGTACCGTGCAACCGAAGCCGATGAGCATCGGTACGATACTTCTGCCGGACAGACCGATCTTACGAAGGAGCTTATCCATAACGAAAGCGACGCGCGCGATATATCCGCTGTCTTCAAGCAGCGAAAGGAAGAAGAACAGCAGGATAACGATAGGAAGGAAGCTGACGACAGTTCCGACACCTTCGAAAATACCTTCAAGTATGAGGCTTTGGATCGCTTCGGTGACATTCGCGGCTTCCATGCCTTTCTGTACGAGGGTGCTCAGGGCTTCGATGCCTTCTGCTATCAGATCCTGGAAGAACGGTCCTATAAGGAAGAATGTCAGATAGAAAACGAGTCCCATGATGATGATGAACATCGGAATCGCGGTGAATTTGCCTGTAAGAATGTTGTCGATCTTACGGCTCCTTATGTGTTCGCGGCTCTCGTGAGGCTTGATGACGCACTCATCGCACAGCTTCTGTATGAAGTCGAATCTCATCTCAGCCATCGCTGCGCTGTGGTCGAGACCTCTCTCGTTCTCCATCTGAATGATTATGTGTTCGAGCATCTCCTGCTCGTTCTTGTCGAGTTTAAGGATATCTACGAAAGACATGTCGCCTTCGAGAAGTTTCGCTGCCGCGAATCTGAAGGGGATGCCTTCGCGCTTTCCGTGGTCCTCGATAAGGTGGCTGACCGCATGGAATGCTCTGTGTACTGCGCCGCCGTGATCTTCGGGGTCGCAGTAGTCGTATCTTACGGGGCGCTCCTGATACTTGGCGATATGGATCGCGTGACGGACTAACTCGTCTACACCTTCGTTCTTGGCAGCGGAGATCGGGACTACAGGAACACCGAGCATAGCCTCCATTGAGTTAACGTCGACTGTGCCGCCGTTGCCGCGAAGCTCGTCCATCATGTTAAGTGCGACTACCATCGGGACGTTCATCTCGAGGAGCTGCATCGTAAGATACAGATTACGCTCGATGTTGGTTGCGTCTACGATGTTGATGATAGCCTTGGGCTTCTCGTTCAGTACGAAGTTACGTGATACCATCTCCTCGCTTGAGAAAGGTGACATCGAGTAGATGCCCGGAAGGTCTGTGATCAGGGTGTTCTCCTGACCTCTGATCTGACCGTCCTTGCGGTCGACCGTAACTCCGGGGAAGTTACCGACATGCTGGTTGGAGCCTGTGAGCTGATTAAAAAGCGTTGTCTTACCGCAGTTCTGGTTCCCTACCAGCGCGAATGTCAGAAGTGTACCGTCGGGGAGCGGATCACCGTCACCTTCGCGGTGGAATTTACCTTCCTCACCGAGACCCGGGTGTTCATTGGTCTTACGTCCGGACAGGGTCTTCTTGTTTACCTGCTTCTCTGATTCTTCGCCCGGCTCGATCTGTTCGATCGTGATCTGCTCTGCTTCTGCAAGTCTTAATGTCAATTCATATCCGTGTATGCGAAGTTCCATGGGGTCGCCCAAGGGGGCTAACTTGATCACTGTGACTTCAGCTCCGGGGATCATACCCATATCGAGAAAATGCTGACGCAGAGCGCCTTCTCCGCCGACTTCCGTTATCCGGGCGGACTGACCGGGGTGTAGGGAATTAAGTTTCATGATTACTTCTTGTGTTCTGCCTGATGCGCCTTGATCGCATTGAAGGTCTTATCGCTTATGTAGTGTTCGATGCGGCATGCGTCTTCGGAGGCTGTCTTCTCGTCTACGCCGATGCTCATGAGCATCTCCGTAAGTACTACGTGACGCTCGTAGATCTTCTTGGCCTTGGCAGATCCTTTACGTGTGAGCTTGAGTGAGCCGTCTGCCTCTACTTTGACAAGGTCTTCCTCCTTGAGAATGCCGAGTGCACGGCTGACGGAGGGCTTGCTGAAGCCCATGTGATTGCCTACATCTATTGCACGAACGTTAGGATTTTCCTTGGAAAGGACATAAATGGTCTCAAGATACATCTCACCGGATTCCTGCATAAGTTCGTCTCCCTTATTAATAATTATTATAAGGGTTAGCATATCACAACAGGTCAGTAAGCGCTATATAAAAATATCTATTGACAAGTTAGCGGGCGGTAACTATAATGTGCGCGGTTAGCCTCGTCTAACTATAAAATATAAATACGAGTTAGCGCACGCTAACGGAACGGAGATACAATGATGCCGCTTAATCTCGCAGATATCGGACAGCCTCAGATCATTAAGAAGATCGGCGGAAGCCCTGATGTAAAGAAGCATCTCGAGGACATGGGATTCAATGTCGGGGGAGAGATCAGCATCGTTAACATGTTGAACGGCAACCTTATCGTCAAGGTCAAGGAGAGCCGTGTAGCGGTAAGCGAAGAGCTTGCCAGAAAGATCATGATCTGAAAAACAGGAGGGAAATAAATGAAAACACTGAAGGACGTAAAGATCGGTCAGACCGTTAAGGTCGTCAAGCTTCACGGTGAAGGTGCAGTTAAGCGCCGCATCATGGACATGGGCATCACCAAGGGCACATCGGTATATGTGCGCAAGGTAGCTCCTCTGGGAGACCCGGTCGAAGTAACGGTAAGAAACTATGAGCTTTCGCTTCGTAAGGCTGATGCCGAGATGATCGAAGTCGAGTAATGAAGGAAAGGAATTGGAGTAATGAGTACAGTAATAGCCTTAGCAGGTAACCCGAACAGCGGTAAGACGACCCTGTTCAATGCGCTGACCGGTTCCAACCAGTTCGTAGGTAACTGGCCCGGTGTAACGGTAGAGAAGAAGGAAGGTAAGCTTAAGAAGCACGAAGATGTAACCATCACAGACCTTCCGGGTATCTATTCACTTTCCCCTTATACACTCGAGGAAGTTGTAGCAAGAAACTACCTCATCAACGAGCGTCCCGATGCGATCCTTAACATCATCGACGGTACGAACCTCGAGAGAAACCTTTACCTGACAACACAGTTGACCGAGCTCGGCATCCCTGTTGTAGTTGCAGTCAACATGATGGATATCGTGGAGAAGAACGGCGACAAGATCAATACAGAAGAACTTTCAAGACAGTTAGGCTGCAAGGTAGTTAACATTTCTGCGCTTAAGGGCGACGGCGTTATCTCTGCTGCAGAGGCTGCCATCGAAGCTGCGAAGAACGGCAAGACGGTTCCTATGCATACATTCTCAGGTCCCGTAGAGCATGCGATCGCTCATATCGAGGAAGCTACAGTTCACGGACTTCCTGAAGAGAGACAGAGATGGTATGCGATAAAGATCTTCGAGAGAGATGATAAGGTTCTTGAGCAGCTTAATATCGATCCTTCCACAATGCAGCACATCGAGCATGACATCGCTGCAGCCGAGAAGGAGCTCGATGACGATGCAGAGAGTATCATCACAAACGAGCGTTATATCTATATCGCAGAGGTTATCAAGTCATGCTACAAGAAGAAAAATGTCGGCGGACTTACAACATCTGATAAGATCGATAAGATCGTAACCAACAGATGGCTCGGTCTTCCTATCTTCGCAGTAATCATGTTCCTTGTTTACTGGATCGCGATGGTAGGCGTCGGTGCTGCCGCAACAGACTTTACTAATGACTGTATCTTCGGTGACGGATTCCACCTTTTCGGCATGGACGGCGGATATGCTGACATCGCAGACGAGTATGCGGGTGCGTCCGCTATCGTTGACGGCTACGATGCTTATGTAGAGGAGAACGGTGAGGCTCCCGTAGCTGAGTTCACATATGAAGTAGAAGACGAGGAGACTCTCGAGATAACAGAAGAGACTGCAACAATCGCAGAGTATGAGGAGGCTGCTGCTTTCCTCGATGAGATCGGCGACGAGCCTGATCCTGCAGATTACGGCACTTGGATCCCGAGTATCCCTGCACTCGTAGAGAGCGGTCTTGATAAGGCAAACGCTTCCGACTGGCTCAAGGGTCTTATTCTTGACGGTATCGTAGCAGGCGTCGGCGCAGTTCTGGGCTTCGTTCCCCAGATGCTCGTACTCTTCCTGATGCTCGCCTTCCTCGAGGCTTGCGGTTACATGGCTCGTATCGCATTCGTACTTGACCGTATCTTCAGAAAGTTCGGTCTTTCCGGTAAGTCCTTCATCCCTATGCTCGTAGGCGTCGGCTGCGGCGTTCCGGGTATCATGGCGAGCCGTACTATCGAGAATGAGCGCGACAGAAGAATGACTATCATGACAACAACATTCATTCCCTGCGGCGCTAAGCTTCCTTTCATCGGAATGGTCGTAGGTGCGATCTTCGGCGGCAATGCTTGGATCTCCGCTTCCGCTTACTTCATCGGTATGGCAGCGATCATCATCTCCGGTATCATGCTTAAGAAGACAAAGATGTTCTCCGGTCAGCCTGCTCCTTTCGTAATGGAGCTTCCTGCTTACCACATGCCTACTCTCGGCAACGTACTGAGATCGATGTGGGAGCGCGGCTGGTCCTTCATTAAGAAGGCCGGTACGATCATCCTTCTCTCAACTATCGTTGTATGGTTCACATCATTCTTCGGCTTCACTGACGACGGCTTCCGTATGCTTTCCGAGGACGAGCTCGATCTTTCCCTGCTCGCTACTATCGGTAACGCCATCGCATGGATCTTCATTCCTCTGGGCTGGGGGAACTGGCAGGCAACTGTCGCATCCATCACAGGTCTTGTTGCTAAGGAGAATATCGTAGGTACTATGGGTATCCTCTACGGCGGCGGAGAGCTTACTGCATGGCAGACACTTGCTCAGAACTTCAACGGTGTAACAGGTATGTCCTTCCTCGTATTCAATCTCCTCTGCGCACCCTGCTTTGCTGCTATAGGTGCCATCAAGCGTGAGATGAATAACGCTAAGTGGACATGGTTCGCGATCGCTTATCAGTGCGGATTCGCTTATGTGATCTCTCTCATGATCAACCAGTTCGGCGGTCTGTTCACAGGTGACGTAAATGTTATCGGTCTGATCTTCGCAGTAGCGGCGCTCGGATTCATTATCTACATGCTGTTCATTAAGAAATACAAGGAAGCTGATAAGCTTACCAAGGTTTCTTAAATCACAGGTTTTACTACTATGGTGCAGTGGCTGGCAGACAATCTCGGCAACCTAATAATCTCTCTTGTTCTCATAGCCGTTGTCGCAGGGATCATACGAGGTATAATCAAAGACAAGCGTCAGGGGAAATCGTCCTGCGGCTGTAACTGCGGTCACTGTGCCATGGCCGGTACCTGTCACTATAAAGCTGGTAAAAATGGATCAACAAAAGCAACTTAGAAAATGGCTTATATCTGAATTAGGCATGTCTTCTTCTGAGCGGATATTCTCTGCTCAGGAGAAGATTTTTCATGAATGCGTTTCTTCTCTTACGGGCAAGACCCCGAATCAGATGAAGACTCTGACGGGAACGATACTCCCGAGGGTGGCGCTGTATAAGGCTTTTCAAGATGATGCTGAATATGCGCCGCGTGCGTATGATCTTGTTCGTAAATACATGATCGAAGTCATAGGCCGTCAGAAGCATCAGAGTACTGCTTTCCTGGATAAGATCCCGGGCTTCTATAAGATCTACAGCAGGACTTTCCTTAAGATCATGAGAACTACGGATCTTCAGGTCAGCACGCAGTATGAAGGCAAGGACTACTACGACATCACCATCACTGACTGCCTGTGGCATAACGCATGCGTCGAGTTCGGTTGTCCTGAACTGTGCGTGTGCTTCTGCGAGGTGGATGATATTACTTACGGCGGTCTGAAGCACTTGGGCTTTACGCGCACGAAGACCCTCGGCACCGGCGGCGACTGCTGCGATTTCCACTTCTTCCGCAAGTCCTGATAAGGAAAATAGTGAAAAAATAGTGAAAAAATAGTGAAAAAACAGAGCGCGGAGATTATAATATAGATGAGGGAAATCTATTATGATCAGAAGCGTTCTTACTAATGAAATCGTAAAATATATCACTGAAATCGATAAGAACAGATATCAGGTCTCGTCAGTAAAACTATCAAGATCTGTGGCTAATAAGCTGCGCAAGAATTCGAAGAAGAAGAGCTCTTATGCTTCTAATAAGATCGAAGGCAACCCCTTGTCGGAGCAGCAGGTCGATGAAGTAATCGAGCGCGACGAGCATAAGCATTTCCTTAAGCCTGAGCAGGAAGTGCGTAATTACTTTCTTGCACTTGAGTATCTGGAAGAAAAAGCGAAATCAAAAGAGAAACTATCTAAGAAACTGATACTCGCTGTACAGAAGCTTGTCGAAAAGGGGGCATCAAAAGAAAAGATAGGACTCAGAGGTCCTATGCCGCCTGGTGTTCTGTTTGCTGTTTATGATTCACAGACTGGCAATCCGGAATATATACCGCCTGAGTATAGTGATATCCCCGGTCTTCTTGACGAATTGATCGAGTATGTAAATACTACTGACGATCATCCGCTGCTCGTTGCCGCTATTGTTCATTATCAATTGGTAACGATACATCCTTTCGAAGACGGTAACGGAAGAACCGCGAGACTTATATCCGGATACATACTTGATATAAATGGCTATGGCTTTAACGGTATCGGATCTTTGGAAGAGTATTTTGCTTACGATATCAACGAATACTACAACTCGATCCAGATGGGATTGCCGGTTCTTTATTATTCGGGAAGAAATGATCCGCCTCATCCTGAGATATGGATCAATTATTTCCTGCGTATGGTTCTTCTGTATTCCGGCAGAGTGTGCGAATTATCGGAAAGCTCGAATGGAGAAGATATCGAAGGTAGTATCTCTTATCTTAAAACGAAAGAGAAGGAGTTGCTGCTTCATCTGATCAACAAACATAAAATAGAGTTTACGCCGATCGAGATAAGCCGTGAGACAGGCATTTCCAACAGGACTCTTATTAACAGACTGTCTGTCCTCGCCAAAAACGGCTTCGTAGAGCCGATATTGGTAAATCAGAGAGTAAGATCTTACAAACTCAGTGAGTTTGCTTTAGATAACGTGTCTGCCATCAAAAAGTTGATTTGAAGCAAGAACGATATTTGTTTATTCTTCATAACGGTTAGTTATTGCTAACTTTCGGGTGATGATATATAATCGCACGCGGTTAGGCACGACTAACTTCGGTTGATTTAAAGAGGTCATTATGGGCAATATCGTTATCTACATTATTCTGGCTATCGTTATCGGCGGTGCCATTTGGGGCACCGTAAGAAGGATAAGACACGGATCTTCCTGCTGCGGTGAGCATGATCCTGCGCCTAAGAAAGTTAAGGTCTCCGATACCAACAAAAGTCACTACTACTACATATATGAATTAAGCGTCGACGGCATGCACTGCGCGAACTGCGCAAGGCGCATCGAGAATGCATTTAACAGGAACGACGGATTATGGGCACGCACCGATATAAGTCAGAAGCGTGTTGAGTTAAGGAGCAAGCGGGAATTATCGGAAGATCAGTGCAGATCGATAGTTACCGAAGCAGGATACACATTAATCAATATGAGGAGGCTTTAATGAAGAAGCTGGCGCAAATGAAGCAGGGGCAGACCGGCGTCGTTACTGCGATCAACGGTGATGCCCGTTACATGAGCAGGATCACCTCGATCGGGATCACTCCGGGATGCACTATAAGCATCGTGAAGAACGACAAGAACAGACCTGTCATCGTCTACACAAGAGACACGATGATCGCTCTTAACGAGAAGGAATGTAACAACATCGAAGTTCAGGAGGGATCTTAATATGACTGATAAGAATGAGACTGTAATAGCTTTATTAAGTCAGCCTAACTCCGGTAAATCGACACTCTTCAACGCGCTTACAGGCTTGAAGCAGCATGTGGGTAACTGGCCGGGGAAGACTGTAGAGCAGAAGGAAGGTACATTCGAATACGAAGGAAAGAAGTATGTCGTAGCAGACCTCCCCGGAACATATTCACTCTCCGCTAACTCCGACGAGGAGATGATCACAAGAGATTACATCGCTTCAGGTAAGGCTGATGTCGTATGTATCCTCGCAGACAGCTCACAGCTTGAGCGAAGCCTCTATATGCTTTCTGATTTCGCAGGTATCGAGGTACCGTGCTTCCTTATCCTTAACATGAGCGATGTTGCCAAGGATCAGGGCAAGCTTATAAAGCCCGCAGATATCGAGAGCAGACTCGGCATTCCGGTTGTTCTGTTCTCCGCTACGGATAAGAAGGACTACAAGCCTTTCTATACAGCGCTGACAGCTGCCATCGAAGGACAGACGAAGCTTAAAAGGGATGGTCTCGAGGCGAAATACAAGCAGCTTCCCGAGTATGTAAACATCAAGCAGATTATCGGAGATCTTAATGATGAGCACAGATCTTCCATGTGGCTTGCAGTTAAGTCTGTTGAAGGCGATGCTCCCGTTATCGCACAGGTAAAGGCGAAGCTCGACTCTTCTAAGAGAACGGAATTCGAGCAGGCTGTAAACAGCATAGATAAGGGTGTCGTTAAGACAGGTGAGTGCAAGTTCGCGTGGATCGATGAAGTCATCGAAGGCTCGGTTGACACGAAGAAGAAGTCAGTCGAGATGGGTAAGTTCGACAGACTTATAACTCACAAATTCTGGGGTAAGGCTGTCGTAGTAATCACTATCCTTTTGGGCCTTATAGCATCATTCATTCCTGCGCTCCCGTTCATGGGAATCGGCTCTGCAATCGGCATGATCCCTGCGCCTCTGAATGATTATCTCATCAGCATAGGCTGCCCCGGATTCATTGCAGCGATTCTGTGTGACGTGCTCATTACCTGCTTTAGCTTCGTTATTCAGATGCTGGGCTTTGTGTTCGGTGTCACGCTTGTCTTCGGTTTGCTTGAAGAGATCGGCGTTATGGCAAGGATATCTTATGTCTTCGACAACACTATGGCTAAGCTTGGGCTTCAGGGTAAGTCGGTTATGCCTTTCCTCATAAGCTTCGGCTGCACGATGGGCGGCGCTGCGGGTACAAGAGTAATCGATAACTGGGGACAGAAGGTTCTTACGATCGCACTCGCGTGGGCTATTCCCTGCGGTGCGGCATGGGCTGTTGTTCCGATGCTTTCAACTCTTTTCTTCGGTCCCGGAGCGGCTGCGATAATCGCAGTGATACTGGTCGTCATGATCCTGCATATGTGGCTCACCGCCAAGATCTTCGGCAGATCGCTTGTTAAGCCCGAGAACAGATGCGGTATGATCATGGAGCTTCCTCCTTATCACAAGCCGAAGTGGGGCGCTCTGTTCAGATATGTGCTCGGCAGAACAAAAGAGACTTTCCTGAGATCGTTTAAGGTAGTGCTCATCGTTGCTTTTGTATTCTGGCTTCTGTCATATACGGCATCCGGTGACGCTGCGGGTTCGATACTTTTCAAGGCAGGTCAGGCTATAGAGCCCGTTACCATGCTCTTTGGTATGAAGTGGCAGACCTTTACTGCCTTCATAGCATCGTCGCTCGGTAAGGAAGGTGCACTCGGTGTTCTCAGTACGATCTATTCAGGAGTCGGTACGATTACCGTCGGCTCTATGAAGGGCGCCGCTGTTGCAGCTAATCTTAATGATCTTCTTATTGCAAATATATCCAAGCCGGAAGCTTTGGCTTTCATCTTCGCAATAACATTCAACATGCCCTGCATCGTGGCTCTTGCTGCCACATATCAGGAGACACACTCTGCGAAATGGACATCCATCATCGCGGGTTACTACACAGCAACTGCACTTGTCCTTGCAGGTATCGCTTACCACGTAGGTTTGCTCATCTGGTAAAGATATGCAGGAACTGATCGAATTACTTAAAGACGGGAAGTCCCGCTCCATAACAATGATCGCCGCGGACTTAAATATGTCTGTGGAACAGGTGGAAAGAGACATAGAGTTTCTCGAACGTTCGGGGGTACTTAAGAGGATCGAGTTCTCTATGTGCGGCAACTGTTCCTGGTGTTCAACCGGGGAAGGTCACAAGACCTGCCCCGGCTGCGTGCCGGACGGCGGCTTCAAGAACATGGGGGTAATGTGGGAGATCATTGATTGAAATGCACGCGCACCTGTGATATAACATTAGCGGTTAGCATATGCTAACCGTAGAATAGATCTTGTTCATCCGCCGGGGTTCTGAATCGGAAAGCCTGCGCCCCGGCGGAAGAATGAACAGAAGGAGTAATACCAATGACAGAATTAATTATCGAGAACGTAATAGGCAGAGAGATACTGGATTCCAGAGGCAATCCTACAGTAGAGGCTGAGGTAACACTCATTGACGGTACAGTCGCTACAGGTACGGCACCTTCCGGTGCATCTACAGGTGAGTTCGAGGCTCTCGAGCTCCGCGACGGCGACAAGTCCAGATATCTCGGCAAGGGCGTAACAAAGGCTGTAGAGAACATCAATACAGTTATCGCTGATGCCATCATCGGACTTGATGCTTTCGACACATATGCAGTAGATAAGGCGATGATCGAAGCTGACGGCACAAAGGACAAGTCCAAGCTCGGTGCGAACGCTATCCTCGCTGTATCCATCGCGACGGCAAGAGCAGCAGCAAAGGCTCTCGATATTCCGCTTTACAGATTCTTGGGCGGCTCCAATGCTAACAGACTTCCTGTTCCCATGATGAACATCCTGAACGGCGGTGCTCACGCAGACAGCGCTGTTGATACACAGGAGTTCATGATCATGCCTGTAGGTGCTCCTTCATTCAAGGAAGCATTGAGATGGTGTGCAGAAGTATTCCACAGCTTAAAGAAGCTTCTTAAGGAGATGGGCGACGTTACTGCAGTAGGTGACGAGGGCGGATTCGCTCCCAACTCACTTAAGAGTGACGAAGAGGCTATCGAGAAGATCCTCGAGGCTATCAAGGCGGCAGGCTACGAGCCCGGCAAGGACTTCATGATCGCAATGGACGCAGCATCTTCCGAGTGGAAGTCCGAGAAGGGCAAGGGCTTCTACAAGCAGCCTAAGTCAGGTAAGGAATTTACATCCGATGAGCTCATCGCTCACTGGGAGTCCCTTGTTGATAAGTACCCGATCATCTCGATCGAAGACGGTCTCGATGAGGAAGACTGGGAAGGCTGGCAGAAGATGACAGCCAAGATCGGCAGCAAGGTTCAGCTCGTAGGCGACGACCTGTTCGTAACCAACACAGAGAGACTTTCCAAGGGTATCGAGCTCGGTGCAGGTAACTCCATCCTTATCAAGCTTAACCAGATCGGTTCCGTTTCCGAGACACTCGAGGCTATCAAGATGGCTCACAATGCAGGATACACAGCAATCTCCTCACACCGTTCCGGTGAGACGGCAGACACGACTATCGCTGATCTCGCAGTTGCACTTAATACATGCCAGATCAAGACAGGTGCTCCGAGCCGTTCCGAGAGAGTTGCGAAGTACAACCAGCTCCTCCGTATCGAAGAGCAGTTGGGCGATGCTGCTGTATATCCGGGAATGAAGGCTTTTCACGTAAAGAAATAAGTTAAGTACCTCCATATATATACAATTGCCAACCCCGCATCACTCTCCTTCCGGTGCGGGGTTTCGAATGGAAAGAAAGGTGTTTATGAAAGTCCTGGTATTCGGTGTCGGTGCGATAGGCTCGCTCATGACGCACTTCCTGTGCGAAGCGGGAAATGACGTTACTGTAATCGCGCGCTCCACATATGATGAGTTGAACAAGAACGGTCTCGTGATAAGACATCATCTTCAGAAGAAAACGACGGTCGATCGTCCGCACATACTGAAAGAATATGACGGCACTCATTACGATATAGTTTTCTCGGTGATGCAGGGACAGCAGCAGGTGGCTCTGCTGCCTGTGCTGTCGGCTGTCGATGCGGATCTGATCGTACTTGTCGGCAACAATATGGAGACGGATAAGTGCGAAGAGATACTCAAGAACAGACGCCATGTGTACGGTTTTCAGGGCTCCGCAGGACACCGGGAGAACGGCGTTGCTGTAGTAGGAAGACTGCCCGCGACGGATCTTACCGTCGGAGGCCTTCATGAGCCTGCGTCACAGGAAGATGTTTTGCTGATAAAGGCAGCTTTAAATACCAAGGGATACAAGGTAACTCCCGTCAGCAGCATGTACGGATACTACATGTACCATTTCGCCGAGGTAATGCCGTACTGTTATGTTTGTTACCATGTCGGCTGCGACCTGAAGCGCGCTACAAGGTCAGACATCAAAAAGATCATGAGCGCGACAAAAGAGTGTTTCGATTACTTAAGGCTGCAGGGGATACCCGTCATGCCCGAGGGCGAGGAAGCATACTATGACGGCGGCGCGAAAACATATTCCATGTACCTTCTGTACCGCCTGATGTCACGCACTGTCTTAGGCGACCTCATGGTAGCGGATCACTGCAAGAATGCCGTGGCCGAGATGAAGTATCTCGACTCGAAGTTCGAGGCGTATCGTGCAGAACACGGAAGATCATTCATGCCTGTGTGGGACGCGATGAGGGTTTGGCTTAATGAAGCATGAAGACTTCAACATGAAGGACAGGGAGATAAAAATGGATAATGTAAGTCAGAGAAGGAATGCGATAATCGGATTTATCGGAGGCGTCATCTTCATGATCGGAGACTTTCTGCTTTATATGTTTCCCGGAAGAAATCCGGATCTTGATGTGGATCCCGTGTTCGCGGATATGCCCGTGTGGAGGTTTACGGGTTCTGCCCTGTGCGGCTTTATCGGCATGGCGCTGATGCTGTTCGGATTCCAGAGCCTGTACGGCATGACGAAGAAGGTTTGCGGGAACGTGCTTCCCAAGATTCTGCTCATCGGCGCTGCAGGCGTCGGAGGAACGACACTTGCGCACTTTAATCTCGGATGCCTGATGCCCTTCACTTATAAAGCAATGCTGTCTGTCGGTATCGATCCCGAGCTTGCGGATCAGGCGTGCCAGGCGATCATCCCTTGGGTAACTCCTATCGATCTTCTTATTATCATCGCGATCTTCGTGCAGGCGCTTGTGCTCGTCATCATGCTTCTTGGCGGCAAAAGCGGGCTTTCGAGATGGTTCGTTCTTATGGAACCTATCGGTGCGATCACATTGGGCGTTATCTGGAAGATCGTCTTCAAGGATACGCTGATCGGTAATGCGTGGGGCGCATGCGAGAGCTTAGGCGAAGGTCTGATGTATCTCATGGCTTACTTCTACTGGAAGAAAAATCCTTGACAACATTGCCCGCATAAAGTATATTTTCTGGGAACATAACACTGTTATGTAAATTCATCCCGAAAAGGTTCTTTATGACGGCTACAGACGGAGAGACACGTAATAAGCTTCTTAAAGCGGCAAGGAAAGAGTTCATTGACAAGGGTTACATGAATGCTTCTTTGAGAGCCATCTGCAAGGATGCGGGTGTCACTACCGGTGCGCTGTATTTCTTCTTTAAGGACAAAGATGAGCTTTTCGCTGAGGTCGTAAGCAAGCCGCTGTTCGCGATACGTGAGGCGCTCGGAGCACACCTTGAGTTCGAGGAGCAGGAGTACAGCGAAGGTTATGATGAAGAGTCCAGCGAAGGTCCTGATACAGAAGTTTCCAAGAAGATAGTCGAGATCATGTTCAAGTACAAAGACGAATGCGTTCTGCTGCTTACCAAGTCTTCCGGTTCGTCGCTCGAGTTCGCGAAGGATTCATTTATCGAGAGGCTTGAAGGAAGTTACAGAGTCACGACGGACAAGATCGCGGAGGCAAGGGGCTGCAAGAAGGTTGACGACTATACGCTGCATTATCTTACGCACATGCAGGTCGAATCGTTCATCTATCTTCTTACGCATTCCAAGGATATCGATGAGGCGCTTAAGGAGCTGCCGTATATCATTAAGCACATGCGCGGAGGCTGGTTCGCGGTTATGGGTATGTGACCGATTATATTTTTTTGCCTTCAACATAACGGTGTTATGTTGAGCGAGGGAGTGAAGTTGTTAATAAAAAGACGGAGGTCGTTATGTATATTGAGACAAAAGGATTGAAGAAAAGTTACGGTGAGGGCGGCTCGTATGTGCAGGTCTTAAAGGGCGTGGATATCGGGATCAACAACGGCGAGATGTGCGTTATTCAGGGTACGTCAGGCTCAGGAAAGTCGACACTTCTTAACTGTATCGGCGGACTTGATACGATCGACTCGGGTAATGTAACTGTCGCAGGAACAAGTATCGAAGGGCTTAAGGGAGAGAAGCTTTCTGACTACAGAAGAAACAACCTCGGATTTATCTTCCAGTTCTATAATCTCGTTCCGAATCTTACGGTAAAAGAGAATATACAGGTGTGCGAGTATCTGACGAAGTCTCCGCTTGATATGGATGAATTGTTGGACGTATTGGGCTTGTCCGAGCACAAGGATAAGTTCCCGTCACAGTTGTCCGGCGGCCAGCAGCAAAGATGCGCGATCGCCAGGGCGCTTATCAAGAATCCGAAGGTCCTGCTGTGCGATGAGCCGACGGGTGCGCTTGACTCAAATACTTCAAGAGATATCCTGATGCTTCTCGAGAGAATCAATAAGCAGTACGGAACAACGATGCTCATCGTCACGCATAACAACTCTATCAAAAATATGGTAGATCACGTTATCTATCTTAAGGACGGTCTTGTCCACAAGGATTACTTCAATGAAGTGAAAGTACCTGCGAAGGATCTGGAGGATCTTTAATATGGGAAAGGTTTTCTTAAGAAGAGCGGTGCGTGACCTTAAGGCAGGCGCATCGAGATATCTGGCGCTCTCTTTGCTTATCGGGTTCTCGATGTTCATTGTCTTAAGTCTTATGGGGTCGGCACTCACGGTTATTGATTATACGAAGATAAAGGACGAAGAATGTAAGCGCGAAGACGGAGAATTTACTGTCTTCATTCCTCTGACTGATGCCGAGATAGATCAGATCGAGAACACGGGTGTAACGATCGATCCGATGTTCTATATCGACTGCGAGATGAATGCAGATAAGGTCTTAAGAGTATATAAGGTCAGAGACAATCTTAATCAGATGTCGATCATAAACGGTAATCTTCCCATCAATGATAATGAAGCATTACTTGAGAGAAGATTTGCTGAGGTCAACAACATCAATGTGGGAGATGTGATCACAGTCGGTGGTGAGAACCTGACAGTAAGCGGTATCGGTGCTACTCCGGACTACAATACAGTATTAAGAAACTTCTCAGATGCGGTAGTCGACAGTGCATCATTCGGTGTGCTGTTCGTAACGGAATCAAAGTACGGACAAATGCTTGAAGCAGGTAACTACTTATCTACCGAAGAGTACTGCTATGCGTATCTTCTGAATGATGCGATGACAGATGATGAATTAAGAGAATTGCTCGAAGAATATGAGATCGACCCGCAGGACATCCGGGATGAATTCTTTACCGAATACTGGGAGAGGATGACCAGTCAGAGAGATGAGTTGACTGAAGGGATAGATGAGTTGGTTGACGGAGTTTCTGAACTTCGCGACGGAGCCTCGGATCTTAACGACGGCGCTTCGGAATTATATGACGGTGTCAATGAATTGCACGACGGTATAACGGAATTGCATGATAATGTTCCCGAGTTCGCTGACGGTATAGATGATCTTAGTGAAGGCGCTTCCGAATTATATACAGGTGTGCAGGAATATACCGATGCAGTCGATCAGGCTGCCGGAAGTGCGCAGGAACTTGCTCAGGGTGCGGCGCTTGCGGGTATTCCTGTTGACCAGCAGGCTATGACTGCAGGCTTCGGTGCGATAAGTGCCGGCGGCGATGCACTGGAATCAGGTGCCGAGGCTCTGTATGACGGCACTCAGGAATTATCTGATGCTGCCAGTGAACTGGAAGACGGAGTCGATGAGCTCTATGACGGATCCGTCGAGTTAAGAGACGGTGCTGAAGAATTGTCTGACGGCACTTCTGAACTCTACGACGGGGTCAATGAGCTTTACGACGGTATTAATGAATTCTCAGACGATGCCAATGACATGATCGACGATATCTTCAATGTCGATACGGATAACCTGATCTCATTCATTGCAGCGGCCGAGAATCCGCGTGTTGATGCAGCAGCTGATGATGTTCAGATAAACCTTTCCGCGAGCATTATCTTCGGCGTGCTTCTGATCATGCTGTTCGCATATGTAATCTCGGTCTTCATCGTGCACACGATCGATAAGGAAAGTCCCGTTATCGGCGCGCTGTACTCGATGGGCGTGAAGAGAAGAACTCTTACATTAAGTTATGTCGCGGTGCCGGTTCTCGTGTGCTTCCTTGCGGGTATCGTCGGTTCGTTAGTGGCATTCTACACACCCTGGGGTATACCGTCGCAGCTGCAGGACACGCTGAATTACTTTTCGATGCCGGTGATGGAGATTAAAGTGTCACCCTTTATCATCGCCTACGGTCTGCTGATCCCGCCCGTGACTGCGTTCATAATCAACGTGCTCGTCATAAGAAAGCGTCTCAAGGCAACACCGCTGTCGCTACTTCGAAGCGAAAAGAAGGCGGCGCAGGGCAAGAAGTTCAACATCCGCGGACTGCGCTTTATCGACATGTTCAGAGTGCGCCAGATGGTAAGAGAAGGAAGAAGCACTCTTACTGTAGTACTCGGCTTGTTCCTGACGCTGCTGATCGCATTCATCGCGCTTAATACTTGCGTGTACTGTCTGAAGGTTAAGTCGAATTATGCGGATGAGACTAAGTATGAGTATATGTACACATATAAGTACCCGGACGAGGAAGTGCCCGAGGGCGGATACGAGGCCGTGATGGAGGATCTTAAGAAGTCCATCTATGGTTATACCTATGATGTGGCTGTGGTTGGCATTACGGAAGATAATCCGTTCTTCGATATCGGGGATGTCACACTCGACAGCACCAATGTCGCTGTAAGTTCTTCGTTCGCAGTTAAGTACAATCTGGAAGTCGGTGATGAGTTTAACTTGAGCGACAAGAACGGCGAGAGACTCTATGCTTTCCGTATCGCAAGTATAGTTAATTACTCGGTGTCGAATATGGTCTTTATGGACATCGACGACTGCCGCGAGATGTTCGGCGAAGATGATGATTACTATAACGTAGTGTTCTCGGATCACGCGCTAGATATCGAGAGCGGAAGGCTGTATTCCACGCTGTCTCGAAGCGACCTCGTTAAGGCGGGCGGAATCTACGTCGATCAGATGATGTCTATGATTATCATCATGTCGGTCGCGTCGGCGGTCATGTTCGTAGTAGTTCTGTATCTTATGATGAAGATGATGCTCGACAGATCGTCGTTTAACATCTCGCTTGTGAAGATATTCGGATTCAGAAATCGCGAGGTAAGGCAGATGTACCTTGACGGCAACCTGTATATCGTCGCGGTAGGTGCGCTGCTCGCGATCCCGATCGATAAGGCGGTTATGGATTACATCTATCCGAGGTATCTTATCGCCAATGTCTCAGTCGGTATCAGACCTACATACTCGCCCGCACTCTATGTGGCGATCTTCGCGGCCATCATTGTGCTGTATCTTCTTATCAACACAGTCCTCGTGGCGCGCATCAGGAAGATGGATCCCGCAGAGGTTCTGAAGAACAGGGAGTAACGGCTGTGATATAATCCTTAAGGTTAGATGATGCTAACCTGACGAAAAGGAGTTGTTCAAAATGAATAGAGATATAGTATTTGCAGATCTGAAGGAATTCGAGGAGGCATTCGACAAGGACCGCGCCAATATCCTCGCGATGAATGCGGTCACATCCAACGGCATCAATGCTTCGGCGAAGAATCCGGAAGCAAAGGCTCGTAACCAGTTCGGGTTCTCGGTCGAAGTCGAAGCCGGTAAGGCGTGTGATCAGAAGCAGTCGGGAAGATGCTGGATGTTCGCGTCCTACAACGTCATGAGACTTGAGATCATGAAGAAGCTTAATCTCGAGAATATGGAGTTAAGCCAGAACTATCCGCTGTTCTACGACAAACTCGAGAAGGCGAATCACTTCCTTGAGAATATGCTCGAACTGATCGATGCTCCGCTTGACAGACGTGAGGTTGCATTCCTTCTGTCCGACCCTATGGGCGACGGCGGACAGTGGGATATGTTCAGAAGTCTTGTGTATAAGTACGGTGTCGTTCCCAAGGAAGTTATGCCGGAGACTAATGTATCGAGCAACACAAAAGAACTCGATACTTATCTGACGAAGAAACTTCGTGAATTCGTATCTGTATTCCGTAAGAAGCATGCAGCTGGCGTGTCGGTCGAAGAGTTAAGAGAAGACAAGAAAGACATGATGCAGACAATCTATCGTATGCTCGTGATAGCTCTTGGCAAGCCGCCCGTAAGATTCACATGGGAGACCCGAGACAAGGATAAGAAGTTCATCCGTGTTGTTGATATTACGCCGCAGGATTTCTTCAGGGATTATGTCGGCTGGGATCTGGATGAGTATGTAACAGTAATTAATGCTCCTACCAAGGATAAGCCTTATGGCAAGACGTATACGGTGCAGTACCTCGGTAACGTTGTGGACGGTGCATATCCTGTTAAGTATCTTAATCTTCCTATGGATGATCTGCGCGACCTTACTATCAAGCAGCTTAAGGACGGCAAGGCTGTCTGGTTCGGAAGCGATGTCGGTCAGTTCTCTGACCGCAAAGGCGGATATCTTACATCAGATGTTCTTAATGTCGCTGAGTTGTTTAATACTGAATTCGGTATGTCCAAAGAAGAGCGTCTCGATTACGGCGACAGCATGATGACTCATGCGATGGTAATCACAGGCGTTGATCTTGATGATACAGGTAAGCCTTTAAGATGGAAGGTCGAGAACAGCTGGGGTGAAGACTACGGCGAGAAGGGTTTCTATGTTATGGATGATAAGTGGTTCGGCGAATTCGCTTTCCAGATCCTGCTTAAAAGGAAGTATTTCTCTGATGCGCAGCGTGAAGCTTTCGCGCAGGATCCGATCGTGCTGAAGCCGTGGGACCCGATGGGCAGCCTTGCAAGAAAGTGCCTGTAATATGAGTCTCAAGTACGAGTTTCTGAAGGGGTTTGTTAAGCTCATCGGTCTGAAGCGTATGTGGGAAGGCGCGAGCGCCGAGGATCTTATCGCGAAGAAAAGACAAGCGAACGCCAAGAACAAGATACCGGCGCTTAAGGATCCTGACTTTGATGTAACTCAGGTTTCCGTAATGGGGTTTACCGTCGTTAAGATTGTGCACAAGGTCCGTGTGCAGCGCGCGAATCTGTTTATCATCGGAGGCGGTATGGTGAGCGCGCCGAGTCCTTTCGAGGTTAAGCAGGCGTTAAAGCTTGCGAAGGAAGCGGGTGTCGATGTCTTTGTGCCGTATTATCCTCTGTGTACGGACTATCCGCTGACGAAGGCATACGAGATGATACACGAGACATATAAGGTGATGCTTTCTGATTACGATGCTTCTTATATATCGGTTATAGGTTCTTCATCGGGCGGAAATCTCGCGCTGGGTATGGTGCCGTACATTAATGACGGTCATGGTGATACGCCTATGCCCGGACACATCTTTGCGCTGTCTCCGGGAACGTGCGTCGAGAATGACGAGGAGTGGCAGCGTCTGCTTGAACTGGAGAAAAAGGATGTCGCGATACCTGCAAGTTACATGAAAACGGCTGTTGAGATCATGAGGCACGGAGATGATTCGGTTCCTCACTATATGATGTGGTTGCAAAGTGCCGACTTTACGAATTGCCCGCGTGTGACATTCATGTACGGATCGGACGAGACCTTGTACGGCTGCGCGCCATCGTTCGAGAAGGCGATGAAGAAGTATGGAGTAGAGTACGAGATGATAGTCGGCGAGGGTATGTACCACTGCTACCCGGTGATCCCGATAGTTAAGGAAGCCAAAGAAGGCTGGAAGCAACTCGTGGAGCTGGTTAAAGCGTCGTGATCTGTTGATGGCGGCTCAGAAGTCTCCATTAACTGTACGATTTGGGTCCACTTTGGTTAATTTCTAGAGACTAAAGGCTTAAAGTCTCCACAGAATTACCAAAGTGCCCTTATTTGGTGCATAGTTTAGAGACGTCGAACCAATATGCATGATTGAAGTATGCATAACATGCATATATAATATGCATATGACATTCGAATGGGACGAGGGGTGAATCAAATGAGAGATGAGTATGATTTTTCTGCCGGTATAAAGAATCCTTATGCGAAGAAGCTGAAGAAGAGCCGTGTGACGATAAATCTGGACACGATAGTGATCGAGTATTTTAAAGATCTTTCCGAAGAGACTATGATCCCGTATCAGACTTTGATCAATATGTATCTTAATCACTGCGCAACAAAAAAGATCAAGCCTGACACCGAGTGGAAAGAGACTGCATAACAGGGTTTACTTCAACAACTTGACGATCCCGGCGACGATGAGCCCGGCGACGGGGCAGAAGGTGAGCTCCCAGACAATCAGGTGCTCGGGCAGTGCGGACTTCATCCAGCCTTTAAGTTCCCAAGCTTTGCAGTTCTCTGCGCCTTTAACTACATCCTTCTTGTTCTTGCAGACTGTACGAAGGAGACAGTCAAGGATCAGCAGGTCACCGAAGTTTACGAAGAGCATCTCGATGTAGCCTGTCCAGAACAGATTCATAAATCCGGTAACGCCGGAACAGTATGTGCTTACTCCGAAGTAGATGAATACGAACAGGTAGATCGCGAGAAGTATCACATACATCTTATGTACGTCTTTCTTTACTACATAAGGCGCAGCTGCTTCTTTTATCTCTTTTGGAAACATCGTGCTGTAAGCTTGCGGAAGTATGAATGAGAACATACCTACTGAGAAGTTGAAAAACAGGCTCATCGCCAGTCCGTCTAAGATTATCCTTGACCAATCCATTGTTATGAACACTTTCTAATACAGGGTTAGCAATAACTAACTTTGATGGTATCATATGCGTTAAGAACAGAAAAGCGGAGAGTTGAAAGTATGGATAGGAAGTATGCCGTTCAGGGTATCATAGGATGTCTGCTGTTCGGCCTCGGGGACTGGCTTTTGGGTTTTGTAGATCCCGGGAAGATTGATGGCGATACGTTCTACTTTATAAGTGCAGGTCACGGTGCAGCATTTGCTGATTGGAAGATTACGGTTACACTTGCTGCGGCAGTTATAGGCGTTCTATTTCTTCAGCAGGGATTCGTTCATGTGGCGGACCATATGAACGATGATAAGGACAGAATGGGAGCTCGGAGGGTGTTCACTTTTATGACGTTTGGCTGGCTCATAATTCACTTTGTTGTTGCCGCGAATGTGTGGGGTTATTCATACGCGTGCAGAGCTTACGGGAGCGAGCAGGCTGCATTGCTTTCTGCCGGTATGAATAAGGTTTTCGCGCTGTGTCTGTATTTGGCTTATTTCATTGCGGCAGTTGCACTTATAGATCTCGTTATAGTGACAGCAAGAGGCAGAACGATTCTTAAACGCCGTGAGGCTTTCTTCACGCCGCTTACTTGGATCGTTGTTATAGGTGTGGTCGCACTGCTGCTTCCCGCAAGCCCTTTCTCGAAAGGACTTTACACCTTCTGTATGAACGGCGGTATGCTCGTGTGGTTCGTAAGACTGATGTTTGTTAAGGGAGAGGACAGATGCTGAAAAACTTTGTAAAAGAAGGACAGAAACTTCCTTTGTACGGAATTGGTCCGTACCTTGTATATTCGATGGTCCTGCTTAATATTATTGCCATAGTGTTGTTTGGGTATGTGTTAAAGATCGGCATCTTGGAAGGTGCATGGATCTGGGTATTAAGAATTGTTGGGATATTGTTGATGCCGCTTGGAATCTTCATCTGGTACAAGGGCGCGCTCGGTTCCGATATGGATAACAACATCGCCGAGAACAAGCTCAAGACAACCGGCGTTTATGCATGGGTAAGAAACCCAATGTATAGTGGAGTTTGGTTCCTGATCTCGGGAATAAGTCTTATGTGGCACAACATTTATATTCTTCCTCTATTTTTCATAGACTGGATCATCATGACCATAGTACTTAAGAACACGGAGGAGAAATGGCTGCTTGATCTTTACGGACAGGCGTATAACGAATATATGATGCGGGTTAACAGATGCATCCCGTGGTTTCCAAAAGGACAATAAAACTAATATGGTGAATATGAATGATTAAAGTAGTATTGTTGATTGCTTGCATGGGGCACATTGTTTGTGGAATTACCGACTGTATGATGGCTTATTCGAGAAGCGGCAGATTCGAGTTCTCAGATGCGAAGGACAATGAGAATATGAGAAAAGTCTTCTCTACTATGTCTTCGAAACAAATTGAATTGGCTATGATGATGGGCGTGGTAGCGCTCTTTTTGAGTAGCTTCGGTTATATTGCGGTAAGTCAGAAGATAGGTGACGTGTCCGAAATATGGGGATGCGTCATGTTGGTTTCTTCGATGTTCTTTATCGTGCTTATATCTGCTCATCATGTATTGTGTGGTGCTGTCGAATGGTTCTATATAAAACTCGGTATGACGGAAGACGCGAGAATAACAGTGCTTGAGTTTTTCAAGAAGACAGCATTTGTCGCAGTTGCTTATATCGGATTACTGATCTTTGCTGTGATTCTTTTCGTCTTTGTTGTTGCCGGTAAGACCGATCTTCCCCGATGGGCGTGCATCTTCAATACTCTCCCGCTGTTTCTTGTTATGATTCCTACCAAGATTCCTGCAAAAGGTAACATTGCTAATGCACTTATGTTTTTTGGTTTGATAATGCTGGTTTAAGGAAGGTCGGACTATGGTCGATAATCACATTCCAATCAATAAACTGTCCTACAGAAAGCCCGTTAAGAAATGGCTTTGTGAAAGGTACGGCGAGCAGCAGGCTGCCGAGATCTGGAAGAAGACGGAAGATCAATATAACGAATATCTTAAAGACCTTCCCGATTACGGCGGTAAGAAGAACGGGCATGCTATGGCTATTTACGGCGGACTGCTGATATTTGTGCTGTATCCGGTTCTTCCGGATCAGCCGCCGGTAGCTGAGTTACAGGACTTTGTTTCGAATCTGTTCATGGGACCCTTTGTAACGCTTGGCAAGATATTCAATCTTAACCGTCCGCGTGATATGCGGCTGATAAATAAGATCTTCAAGAAGTCGGGCGACGGCGACAGACGCGACATCGTAAAGTATCCGGCGGGGTTCATAAATGTAGATGAACCGTATGACGAGGTAAACCATATCGCGCGATATCATTTCACGCAGTGCCCCAATGCGGAGTTCGCGAAGGCGCACGATCTGCTTCATGTGCTGCCATTGATGTGTAACTCGGATTTCTTCGGGATAGAACAGATTCACGGAACACTCATTCGCTGCGGTACCTGCGGTAACAGCGACATTTGTGACTACTGTGTAGTTGGCAACAGGAATCCCCTCGCGAAGGAGTATCGCATCGAAAAGGACGAGAACGGCTTTCTGGTCAGCAGGAAGATAGAATAACAGTTAGCACAGGCTAACCAATGGTGCTATAATCTTCTTCGGATAGGAGGTTATAGATATGTTAGTTACAGTTTTACTTTCACTCATGATGATGGCGGGCTTGTTCCTGCTTTTGTGGGGCGGCGTCGGATTTATTCAGGATAAGAAGTTTATGTCATCTGCGCCGAAAGAAGCACTGGCGGTCGTTCCGGACAGAATGCCCGAGCGCTTCAAGGGTCAGTATGCAGTGGGCTATGCGATGGTTACAGTTGCTTTCGCGCTCATGGGAGGCGCTGTGGTGATCGGCGCGTGGAACGGCATCAGCAACGGATTTACTTTCTGGCAATTCTTCGTAAGATTCATGATCATGCTGCTGGCGCTGAAGGTCTTCGATGTCATCTTCTTCGACTGGGTGCTTCTTTGTAATCAGGGCTTCGGTTTCTTCACGCATTACTATCCGCAGGTCGGCGCTGTCTACAACAGAAGTCTGTTCGGATATAACAAGAAGGATCACATTACTCATGTAATATGTTTCTTCCCTGCGTGCGCGCTGCTCTCATGGATCTGCACGCTGATAGGGTAAGGGGATAAAACCATACCACTTGACATTGTCAAATCAAGATAGTAATCTTTGTTAGCTATCAACGATAACTAACGAAGGTTGCTATCTTTTACTATGCCCAGAGATAAGACATACAGTCATATAAAAGTCAACGAAGCTATCAAGGCCGAATTCCTTGAGAAGGGCTTCGAGGGCGCGTCGATCAGAAGCATCGGGGCAAGGGCAGGCATGACTTCCGCTGGTCTTTACAGACACTACAAGGACAAGGAAGACATGTTCGACGCGATGGTCGAGCCTCTGATTTCTGATATCAGGAAGTGGACTGAGCATCACATCAGCAAGAATCATGAATTGAGCAGCGGGAAGGTAAAGGGAGACGACCTCTTCGGCGAGTCTTTCGTGGATCTTGTAAGAGATGTTATCCTGCCTAAGAAAGATGAGTTCCGTCTGCTTTTCGCATGTTCCGCGGGCACAAAATACGAGAACTTCATTCACGACTATGTTGAGGAGAACCAGAAGGCTTTTGTGAAGGCGCTGGTGCACCTGAAGAAGAACGGGTATCCCGTGAAGGTTATAGAGGAAGAGGAGCTGCACATGCTGCTGTCGGCATATCTGACGGCGTGCTTCGAGCCGATCCTGCACGACTACGATGCGGAAAAGACGGATCAATACCTGAATACACTACAGGATTTCTTCATGCCGGGGTGGATGAAGATAATGGGAATCGAGAACTAAAGAGCCTTCGGGCTCTTTTTTATTTACGTTAGTTATCGTTTGTCAGTTAGCGATAGCTAACCGAGAAAGAAGGAGGAAAAGAAATTGGCAAAAGCAGAGAAGTATGATCACATGAAACTGATCAGACAGTACGCGGGAGGGCATAAGGTGCTGATCCCGCTCGGAAGAACTATCGCAGGCATAAGTGCCGTCATGGCGCTGGTGCCTTACTATGATCTTTGGAAGATCATAAGCATCGCGGTTAACGGGGAAGACACAGGCAGGATCAGCCACTACGCATGGCAGGCGGTGATCATAACGATCGCATCTTTGCTTGTGTATATCGTCGCACTCCTGTGCACACACATCGCGGCGTTCAGGGTGCAGGCTAATATGAGAAGCTCACTTATGAGGAGGATCATAACACTTCCTCTCGGAGTCTTCGATGAGGACGGCACAGGTAAGATCAGAAGGACAGTTAATGATTCTACCGCCGCTACCGAGACTTACATCGCACATAATCTGCCTGACAAGACAGTCGCTGCAGTAACGCCCGTGGGTCTGCTCGTTCTGATCTTTGCATTCAACTGGAAGATCGGTCTCATCTGCATGATCCCTGCTGTGATCGGTTTTGCCTGCATGATGTCCATGATGGGCAAGGGCATGCAGGAGAAGATGAAGGAGTATCAGAATGCTCTTGATGTCATGAGCTCTGAGGCGACGGAATATGTCCGCGGTATCCCGATCGTTAAGACATTCGGTCAGACAATCAATTCGTTCAAGAGATTCAAGTCGTCCATCGACGGCTACGGCAAGTGGACAACTGACTATACGCTACAGTTGAGACTTCCTATGATCGGATTCATGACATGCGTTAATTCGATCTTCCTTTTCATCGTTATCGCTGCATACGGGGTAACGAGAGACGGAGTCGCAGCAGCCGACATTCTTAACATCATGTACTACATCATCGTAACGCCGCTCATTACGGTAGCGCTCACCAAGATCGCGTACTCGGGTGAAGCTGAGATGACGCTCATCGATGCTCTGAAGAGAGTCGACAGCATCATGGAGATTGAGCCTCTGCCCGTAAGCGCGAAGCGCCTTGTGCCTGCAGACAACAGCATCGAGCTCAAGGACGTCACATACCGCTATAAGGATGCGACACGCGATGCGGTAAACGGTGTGTCTTTAAGGATCGAGCCTGGCGAGCATATAGCGTTGGTAGGTCCTTCCGGATCCGGTAAGACTACGCTCGCGGAATTGATGGTCAGATTCTTCGATGTCGATAACGGACAGATCCTCGTCGGAGGTGCTGATGTCAAAGATATCGATCCTGATGTACTTATGAAGAAGATCTCATTCGTATTCCAGGATAGCAGACTTATCAAGAAGTCCATCTTCGAGAATGTAAGACTCAGTAAGCCCGATGCGACGGAAGAGGAAGTAATCGCAGCGCTTACCAAGGCGCAGTGCATGGATATCATAGATAAGCTTCCTGACGGCATACATACAGTTATCGGCGAGAAGGGTACATATCTGTCAGGCGGTGAGCAGCAGAGAATTACGATCGCAAGAGCAGTTCTTAAGGATGCTCCTATTCTTATCCTCGATGAAGCGACAGCTTTCGCGGATCCGGATAACGAGACGAAGGTACAGGCTGCTTTTGATGAATTGTCGAGGGATAAGACTGTCGTCATGATCGCCCACAGATTAAGTACCGTAATGAATGCGGATAAGATCTATGTTCTCGATGACGGACGACTTACAGAATACGGTACGCATAAGGATCTCATGAACACGGACGGTCTTTATAAGAAGATGTTTGACGAATACACAAGATCTGTTGAATGGAAGGTCGGTGCATAAGATGATAGAAAAATTAAGACATAAATTCGCACTCTCACGAGAGGGTGCCATAGACATGATTAAGGCGTGCATAAGCGTTACCTGTACCAACATGGCGCTTATGATGACTGCAACAGTTCTTTATATCCTCATCGAGGATCTGCTGAACGATAATCTGGCAAGCGAACGCATTCCTGTATATGCGGTTATGAGTGCTGTGATAATTCTGCTCATCGCGGTCACGGAATTCATTCAGTATAATTCAACGTTCCTGTCGACATATAAGGAGAGCGGCGTAAGAAGAGCGACGATCGCAGAGAGGCTTCGTAAACTCCCTTTGTCCTACTTCGATAAGAAGAACCTTGCGGATCTTACGACCAACATCATGGGTGACTGCGCCATGATCGAGACTGCATCGAGCCACTGGATCCCTGAGATGATCGGCGCGATCATATCGACAACTCTCGTAGGCATCAGTATGTTCATCTTCTTCGACTGGAGGATGGCACTTGCAAGCTTCTGGGTAATCCCGGTTGCATTCCTTATCGTTACAACCTGCTCCGGTGCTGAGAAGAGAGCTGCCCGTAAGAATCATGCGGTCAAGATGACAATGACCGACGGCGTTCAGGAGTGCCTCGAGTCAATCAGAGACCTGCGTGCGAATAACGCAGAAGACTCATACATGGAAGAACTTGATGTGAAGATCAAAAATGTCGAGAAGATGGCACTTTTCACAGAGCTTAAGATGGCTGTATATGTTAACTCTGCGGCTGTAGTATTGAAGCTTGGTATAGGAACGACGGCTGTAGTCGGAGGCATGCTTTTCGCAAGGGGAGAGATCGATCTGCTTACATTCTTTATGTTCCTGATGGTAGTGTCGAGACTGTACGATCCTATGCAGATCACACTGCAGAATTTCGCTGCTATCATCGCGACGGATGTGCAGTGTGAGCGTCTTGATGAAGTGCTGTCGCACGAGCTTCAGACGGGAACGGAAGTTATGGAGAACGACGGATGTGATATTGTTTTCGATCATGTAGGCTTTAAGTATTCTGACGGTACGGATGTATTGAAGGATGTTTCCTTCACGGCAAAGCAGGGTGAGGTTACCGCTCTTATCGGACCTTCCGGCGGCGGTAAGACCACAGTCACGAGACTCGCGTCCAGATTCTGGGATGTCAATGAAGGTAAGATCCTCTTGGGCGGAACGGATATATCCGGAATCGATCCCGAGACTCTTCTTAAGAATTATTCGATCGTATTCCAGAACGTCACACTCTTTAACAACACGGTCATGGAGAATATCAGGATCGGTAAGGAAGGCGCGACGGACGAGGAGATAATGGAGGCGGCAAGGCTTGCCAACTGCGAGGAGTTCGTGGGTAAACTTCCCGACGGATACAACACCTATATCGGCGAGAACGGAAGCGAACTGTCAGGCGGTGAGCGCCAGAGAATATCGATCGCGCGTGCGTTCCTTAAGGATGCGCCGATCATACTTCTCGATGAGGCTACAGCTTCTCTCGACGCCGAGAATGAGTCCGTTATACAGGAGGCGCTGTCGAGACTTATCAAGGACAAGACAGTGCTTATCATTGCGCACAGAATGCGTACTGTAGCGAATGCGGATCACATCGTCGTTCTTAAGGACGGCGTGGTCGCAGAGCAGGGAAGTCCCAAGGAGCTTGACTCTAAGGACAGCATCTACAGGCACATGAAGGAGCAGCAGCTGATCTCAGCGAACTGGAAGATGTAAAGATTCGGCGGATGGAGTTATTTTCTCTCCTTAAGAACGAATGGTCTGAATAAGTCAGCTCCCATTATCTTAACATCCGCTTCATCCGCTGCACGCTCAAGTCTCAGGATCTCTTCTTCCGTAAGCACGATCCTTGAGGCTTCGGCGAGATCTTTTACTTGTGATGGCTTTCTGCAGCCGACCATGGGTATTACACCTTTGGAGGCGCAGAAGGCCATTGCTGTCTGCGGGACTTTTATGCCTCTTAAGTTCGAGATATCGATCATGACTTCGTAAAGAGGAGCGAGCTTTTTTACCTTGCTGTTGAAGGTGAATTTCATAGGGGATTTCTTTCTGATGCGCGGGTCGACGAGAAGTCCTTCCTCAAGTACTGCCCAGCCCCAGAAGAGAATGCCGTTATCCTGACACCACTTAAGAAGTCCGTTCTTCTCCCAGTCACGGCAAATGATGCTGTAGTGGTTCTGAACGCCGTAGAGCGGGATGCCGTGTGATTCAAGAATATCCTTGGAGCGCTTGCATTCCTCGAGGGTGAAGTTAGATACGCCTATATGCTTGATCAGACCTTCGTTATATAGTTCGACGATCTCCTCCAGGTGCTCCTTTATATCGGTCGGCAGGTGCAGCCAGTAAACCTCTACAAACTCACGCTTAAAGTCATCGAGATCCTTCATAAGGGACTTACGGACGCAGCCTTTCTTGTAGTGCGTGAAAGGCGTGTACTTGGCAGAGATGATGATATCCTGAGTACCGAACTGACCAAGCATCCTCTGCGCTTTACCAAGCCCGTAATCTCTTGCCATATCGAAGACTTGTATATCCTGCTTCTTAGACTCTCCGATAGCCTCGATAAGTATGTCATCACTGACGTAACTTCCTCTCATGGCTTTACTGTATGCCTTGCTGCCCCATGCGTTCGTTCCTATTACTGCTGCGGGATGCATTATATCCATGTTGCCTGCCTCCTTAAGTGTGCGTTATCTGTTCGTAGAGAAAAACCGGTACCGACAATCAAGCCGGCACCGGTCAGAAGGGTTTATGGGTGAATAAAACAGAAGATCAGCCCTTCTTGGCACCTTGGTTGGCTACAGCCTTCATCTTCGCCTCGATGGCGGCCTGGTCACCTAAGTACCTGTGCGATATCGCCTTGAAGTCATCCCCCAATTCGTACACGAGGGGGGTACCTGTGGGTATATTAAGTCCGAGAATGTCTTCGTCGGAGATATCATCAAGATATTTAACGAGAGCTCTAAGCGAGTTGCCGTGAGCTGCGATAAGGACGGACTTGCCAGCCTTGATCTCGGGAACGATAGTCTCGAGGTAGTAGGGGATAACGCGGTCGATAGTGATCGCGAGGCTCTCCGTCAGGGGCAGGAAGTACTTGTTAACGTCCTTGTACTGAGGCTGGTTCGCAGGATTTCTGTCATCGTTCTCCTCGAGTGCCGGAGGGCATACATCAAATGAACGTCTCCAGATCTTAACCTGATCCTCGCCGTATTTCTCAGCAGTCTCAGATTTGTTAAGTCCCTGCAGTGCGCCGTAATGACGCTCGTTGAGCTTCCACGACTTGATCTGCGGAATATAGATCTCGTCCATCTCGTCGAGAACGAGATTAGCCGTATGGATGGCTCTCTTAAGAACCGACGTGAAGCAGATGTCGAATGAGATGCCCTCTTCCTTAAGAAGACGGCCGCCGTTCTTTGCTTCCTCTCTGCCTGCGTCAGACAGATCCACATCCGTCCAGCCTGTGAAGAGGTTTGCCTTGTTCCACTCGGATTCACCGTGTCTGATAAGTACGATCCTGTAACTCATGTTGTTTCCTTTCTGCTCAGATAAGAGCTGCGCCGAATGCGTTGCACTTGATAAGTCCGTCTTCGTCAGGTGTCTCGTTGATCATGAGGCAGTCTGCAGCAAGAGTGATGCCTCCGTTGATGCATCTTTCTTCCCAGTTCCTCATCCACTCGCCGTCACCCCAGCCGTAAGAGCCGAACAGTGCTACCTTTTTGTCCTTGAGTGAACCTTCAACTTCAGTGAACATGGGCTCGAATTCGTCTTCCTCGAGCACCTCGGCACCCATCGCGGGACATCCGAATGCAAGTACATCGAATTCCGCGACCTTATCTGCGCCGAACTCTGATGCGGTGAAGACCGTAACCTCAGCGCCCTTTCCCTTGATTCCTTCTGCTATTGCATTTGCCATTGCCTCGGTGTTGCCCGTGCCGCTCCAGTAAACAACTGCTGCCTTCATATATCGTTTCCTTTCTTATTGGCGGTCATGCCGTCATTGTTAACTTCTCCAGACTGCGTCCTCTGCCATAGAGCCTGCAGTAGATGTCGGTGCACTTCTTGTATCTTGCGAAAAGCTTCTGTGCTTCATTCTCGTCTCCGTAGACCTTCCAGCAACCTGTGCACTTGCAGCCCTTGGCGTGATGTTCCATAAAGCCTTTTACGTCAGCCGCGGGGTAGCCTAAGAAGAGTCCGATCTCGTGAGGGAAGACGTCCTGTTCGTACAGACGGTCAACGAGTTCTCTTACACACAGGTCCGAATCTTCTGTCGGATAATTCAAGTCGTCGAGAATGGACTTTACGTTATCTTGTGACAGATACTCATCGAGCTGGTCGGGTCTGTAGACATAGACGAGTGTCGAACGCTCGGTTGACGACAGCGGGATGATCCTTATCCCGTGCGACAGAAGTCTGTTGTTAAGAGATCTGATTCTGTCGAAGACGTCGCGACCCGATAAACAGGTACAGTTAAAGAGACTTCCGACCTTGATGCCCGCCAGTGTAGGCGCACAATTTCTGACCATCATCTCTTCGAACATTTTGCTTTTCCTCTTTCACGGTTAGCATATGCTAACCGATAGGAATATACCAACACACGAGTTGCATGTCAAGGAAAATATAACGGCGTTATATGATATTCGTCAGTCTTCCTGTTTCAGACTCTGTGCCATATCGACTTTGTCGAGTTTACGGCGGGAAAGGAAAAGCGATATTACGTATGCCGCGAGGACCACTGCGAAGTAGATAAGCAATGTTTCGGGTTTGACCACTACATCGATCCATATGCCGGAAGTCGCGACGGAGTCTGCCATCAAAAGCTTTGCCATATAACAGGTAAGGGGGATAGACAGAAGGAAGCAGCAGGGAAGGAGAAGGTGATTCATGCGAAGGATCACATCTCTGATCTCATTGTCCCGGTAACCAAGTACTTTAAGCATGGATATGTTCCTTGAGTTCTCGTCGATTATCATTCCGGACAGAAGATTTACTATCAGTACACATACGATGATCCCGACAGTAAGAAGGATCGCATATACGGCTTTGGTCGTCGCCATCATCTGTTCGAATGAATCCTTGTAAGTGTCGAAGTCGGCGATCTTATAGATATCATGCTCGGGGACGTCTACGGGAACTTCGCTTAATATGTTGTTGTATTCATCAGGCGATACGCCGACGATGGCGGCTGCTTTGTCCTTGCTCGTGATGAGAAGGCGGAGACCGTTGTTATAGATGATGTCCGAGATGGTTACTGTAGTCTTCTGACCCGTTATCCGGTGCACAAAAGTAAACTCGTCGCCGGGTTCGATTCCGTAGTAATTCGCGGCGCAGCTTGTAAGATAGTATTCGCCGTACACGGTCTCTTCTCCGGAGACCGTTTCGCGCTCAAGAAGTGTGTTGTCCTCATCATATCCGACGAGATTAAAAGCGACTGGATCGCCCTCGACTTCGAACATGACGTCGATCAGTGTCTGCCCGTTTGCGACCTGCCCCGTATGGAAAGAATTAAGTCCGGTCTCATATCTCGCATCTCCCATTAGATCAGGGAGCACATGATCTATGACATTCTTCTGTGAATCCTGACATATGCCGCCGAGAAGGATGATCATGCAGGCGACGGTCATGCCGATAATGAAGACCAGCGTTCTTACGGGGTTACCGAGAAGCACTCTCATCATATACAGTGTGCGGAATCTCATATTACTTCCGTTGAAAGCGTGGTTGATCTTACGTGCGTCATTATTATTCTTCATAAGTGCGATCGCCTCTTTGTTAAGAAGACGCGAGGTTACGATCGCGGTGACTGAAGAATTAAGAACGACCGGTATCAGCGCCGCGAGGATCATATACAGCGGATTGATGCTGACATCATACGGAAAAGAATCCAGATCATTAAAGAAAAACGCCGAGAATGCGCCCGCGAACGGTACGCTCCCGATGATACCGATAAGGCATCCTGCGGCAGTCGGGATCAGCGCATAAAGAATATAGTGAGTGATGAGTTCTTTCTTCCTGTATCCGAGTGCCTTCAGGGTGCCGATATTTCTTCCTTCTGCAGCGATGATCCTCGACAGCATGAAAGCAACGATGATCACGACGAGTGTGAACAGGATCATGCTGTAAGAAGAGAACTCTCCCCGAAGCATCGGAACTTCGCCCTTTACAAGAGATATCCTGGAGTTGGCATCTGAATTGAAGTACTCAAGCGGCGTATACGATTCGTAAAGATCGGCTCGAAAAGCATTTATTGAAGATTCATCGTTATACACCACGCTGTAGTAAGCAGGCGCGGTTTCTTCTCCAAACACATCCACGTATGTATTCATGCTTACTATCGCGGTCGAGAAGTGTTCGTAGTCGCCGATGCTCTCCGTATAATCTTTGAGCGTATTGAGATAATCGGGACGCAGCGCATAACCTGCGATCACAAGTTCTGCGCCGCCTGCCGTAATCGTATCTCCGATATTGAGATCATGCGCCTCGGCATATTTACGACATATATAGACCTCTCCGTCTTGGGCCTGCGAGGAATAAACTTCGGTCTGTGTTCCCGATGCCGTCTCGAATATCCATGTCAGGTTGATCTTATTGTTATCTGCGAATACTCTGATCGTGTCTTCGCCCTCTGTTATGTCCTCGCAGTATTGAGGCTCGAGAATAAGGTTGTAACTGTTCTGATAGTATTCAAGATCCTCTTCATCGATCGGTCTTACAGGCAGAAACTGCGCATGTTCGACATTAAGATTACCGAAGATGTCCTCTGTCTTATCCTGCAGTGTATCCGCTGTCGTCAGCGCGCCGATAAGCACCGTTACGGTTATTCCCGTAAGTACGGTCGTGACGATGTTGAAAGAGAGTTTCTTTCCGAGTGAACGGAGAACTTTACGGCTTAATGTCATAGTCCCAGATCCCCGACTTTTGTTCTTGCTTTGACGGTGTTTTCGGTTATCTTTCCGTTCTTGATCCTTATAAGCCTGTCCGCCATACCGGCGATCCTCTCATCGTGAGTGATCATAATAATAGTGGTGCCGTACTGCCCGTTAACTTCATCGAGCATTTTCAGAACTTCTTTAGCAGATGACGAATCCAGGGCTCCCGTAAGCTCGTCGCACAGAAGGAGAGCCGGGTTCTTGATAAGAGCACGCGCGATGGAACACCTTTGCTGCTGCCCTCCTGAAAGCTCGGACGGGAAATGATTCTTGTGTTCATCAAGTCCCAACAGGTGTAGAAGTTCGTGTTCATCCAGAGGATCTTCCGCGATGTCTTTTACCACCCGCACATTCTCAACGACGTTGAGTTCGGGAATAAGGTTATATGCCTGGAATACCATTCCGAGCTTGTCCCGCCTGTATTCGGTCATCTTCTTTTTGTTATAGGAAGTGATGTCCTCGCCTTCGACCGTGATCGTTCCCTTATCCACGCGGTCGAGTCCGCCGATCATATTAAGAAGCGTGCTCTTGCCGGAACCGGAAGGTCCTAAGATAACGCATATCTCACCCTTCTCTATGTCGAGAGAAACGTCATCCAAAGCCTTGAGTTCGGATGATCCGGAGCCGTATATCTTTGAGATGTTTTTTATGCTGATATGTGACATGTTTACGCTCCTTTTGCCCACCCTTCTATGGCTGCACACACCTTGTTGTCTATGTCGATGCGTGTCTGACGGCACTCTTCTTTGTGTTCTTTTCCGGCCTTGAAGAGCCCTACGAACAGCGTGCTTCCTACGGGAAGTATCGTCTTCATCATGCTCTCTGGAAAAACGAAATGCGTTCCGTGCTCGTATACCATGAATTCTGGTTCACACTCGTGCGGTTTGTTCTCAAGTCTCGTCTGTATTCTTCTTATGTATCTCGCTGTATCCCAAAGCACATCATCCTCGGCGCCGATCAGGAGCAGCTTGCCCTTGATGTTCTCGACTTTGATCATTTCTTCTTCCTGCAGAGGATGAAGTCTCTCTGACTCGTCGAAGAGTTTACGCGAGGCACAGAAATCTCCGCCTGCTTTCGACTCTTCCTTTATTCTCATGCCGTACTCGGGGTGTCGGTATGCGAATGGAAGATAAGGAAGCGGCTTGCCCTGCCGGGAGACCGTGGATTCGCCTTCTCCCGGCCACTCTTCGTAGCCGTCCCTTTTGCCTCTGTAGAAGCCTTCCATGACGAAGTCGGACGGACTCATAGCAATGGTAAGAGTTATCTCGGGATAGAAAGACGCTGCGATGAGTGAGAACATCGCGGTAGTTGATGCACCTGCAAGCGCGAACTTTTTGTTCCCCTTTGACTTCAAGTAATCGATCGAGGCTCCGATGCGTTCGACCGGAAGATTATGATGTCCGTAATCCTTATGCGCAGGGGAGAGGGTCAGTACGTTTACACCGAACTTCTTATGAAGCCATTTTGCTCCGCACTTGGCGATATAGTCTTCGCAGTCGTCGCCCAACATCGCGATTACCGCACACTCTGAAGACCCTCCTTCATAAGGCCAGTAACATCCATAAAACCCTTTGTCTGTTTCCTTTATCTTCTTCATGATCTTACTCCTTGAATATCTGATCGAGTATGCTCTCGATAATGGTGTCTATAGTCTTCTCATATACCGCTTCGTGCAGTTCTTCTCTTGCCTGTGATGTGATGACCAGGATCTTGCTCAGGTTCGCGACAAGGAGCAGATCCACATCTTCTCTTACGCCGTCGAGGTGTTGAAGCAGACCTGCGGTTATTGCACCTTCCTTCTCGGCGTCCGGGATAAAGGCCTCTGTCTTGTGTATAAGCTGTCCCTCGTCCTCGAGTGTCATGTGAGGGTAGATGCTGATCTCCGCGTCGATGAGCGCCTTGAAGTAGTTTCTTGCATCCTCACGCCCGAGCCTTCTTCTGCCTTCCATGACATCTTTATCGATAAGCTGAGGAATCATGATCATTCTTCTGTACATGATAAGATCTGCAATGTATTCCTCTTTATTTTTCCAGAAGTGATAGAAAGTTCCCTTGGCAATGTCTGCAGCCTCGGTGATCTTGGAGATCGTGGTGTGTGTCATCCCGTATTCTTTGATCAGCGGGAAGCCTGCTTCAAGCATGATCAGCCTGAGCTGCTCCTTCTCATTTCCCGTAAATATTCTCTTCGGCATGTTTGCTCCTTGTGACCAAAATCGCAGAACGGTCACAAGTAAGTTAGCACGAGCTAACCGCGATGTCAACATAAAGTTAGCATAGGGTAACAGGCGGTGCTATAATAAATGCTCAGAGGGGCATAAGCATGAGCGGGTTTAATACTATAGGCATCAGCAGTGAATTCGATAAGGCGCGTATCGCGCATCTGTTTAAGATCGGTATAGTGGCTGCCGTTATGGTACTTATCGGAGACATGATCCTCGGTTGGGGAACTGCAGACGGATCATTATCCGGCGCGGATCAGTATTTCTCGCGTTATCTTGAAGTATCTAATGCACGAATTGTCTGGTCGGCAGTCCTCGGTCTTATAGGTATCCCGCTCGAGAGTCTCTGTTACTTTGGTGTTTACCGCTGCATAGCGGTTAAGTCTGAGAAATACGCACACTTATACAGAAGCGGCATTCTCGGAATGCTCGCGTTCGGAGGGTTCGTTCATGTTGTATGCTGTGCAGTTATTTATCACTTCAAATCGATATATGCTTTGAATCCTGAGGCAGCGGCTGACAGTGCGATAAAGTTTGCATTGTATTTCCTTGTGCCTGTTACGGGTATCTTCTTCGTATTCTTCCTGCTTGCTGTCGTAACGCAGATTATTGTTTTCTCGAAGGGGCTTACACCGTTTCCCAAGTGGTGTGCTGTCTTCTCGATCGTATCGGGGCTCATGGTGATAATTATCATGAAGATTATCGGCAACTATCCGTTTACTAACGCTCTGTCTACAGGCTGGATCAGCCTCGGCAGTATATGGACATTCGGCGGTCTGTTAATCAATTTGAAAGGTGTGGAGAAGTCATGAAATACTCGGGTTTGCCTGCGGGAATGTGGATGCTGTATAAGAAGCCTTTTCGGGAAGGACTTGTGTCTTACTTGGGGTTCACGGCAGAAGAAGCAAAGACGATAGCGAAAGCTGCGGGTCCCGACTACAAGGCGATAATAAATAAGATCCCGGAGTTCGAGAAGGGCGACAGATTCGTCACGAACATCGTTAACTGCGCGCTTCTTGTCGCGTTCCTGAAGAACATGAGCAGGCGCCCGTCTGTGGAGGACCTGACCGTATTCTACGAGAAGGCGATGACGAATCCTTTTACGAGGATGTTCTGCAGGAAGGCAGGGAGATCCAAGTTTACTCCCAAGGATACCGAAGCGCAGAAAGCAACAGCGGCGATGCGCGCCGGTGACCGGAATAAGTATTCTTGGAACATGGATTACATTCCGTATGAGGACGGCAGCGGATATGAGGCGAGGTTCTATACCTGCGGCATCTGCACTCTCATGAGAGAATACGGCTTCTTTGATCTCGTGCCCGCGATGTGCCACCTCGATTATGTCATGAGTGACATGGGCGGCGCGTCAACGTTCGTGCGCGAATATACACTCGCATCCGGCGGTCCTTACTGCGACTGCGGATACAAAAAGAGATCTAAAGTCTGATCATATACCTATGCTGGAGCCGTGTACGCTGCCGTGAAGGACTCCGTAGACGAAGAAAGTGCCGATAAGAAGGAAGACCGCGATTAATACGATAGAGCCAAATGTTCCTCTTAAAGACGGATTCATTATCGAGCCGGGATTATTTTTGTTGACACGGATAGTAACCGGACCTCTTGCGATCTTAGAATCAATACCGGCAGCGAGCGTGTCGTAGAATGCGATCATCTGCTGACCGTCGATCATGTACTTGAAGACGGGCGAGTGATGCCAGTGGATATGTGTGTGGTTATCGTTATCAGTGGATTCGGTTCTTAATCTGACATAACCGATGCACTCGGCTTCGATTTCTCTTGTGTAAATTCTGATGCTTCTTGTAAGGAACAAAACGAGCCTTACTGCTTTATAAGCAGCCATGACGAGCAAAAAGATGCCTGCCATAAAAAATGAGCACTCCCAGTCCGTCGCGAAAGGCAGGTTAAACCACATAACGGGGATCGCGATGGCTTCTGCAATAAGGAGGACACCTGCGATTGTTTCTGCAAGTTTGTCTTTGGTGTAGCTGAATTTATCGTAAGACTTGTTGCTTCTGATCTTCATTAATCCGATGTAGCCGCACAGGAAAGCAGCGCCCATATGAAAGACCAGGTGTCTTCCGCACGGCAGCACGCGGGTAAGGACAAATGCGATTATCAGTGAGATGATAAGGCCCAATGCTCCGATGCCGAATTCTTTAAGGTTGTTTACCATGACGACAGGCTTGCCGTTGTTTGCCTCGCGCACCTGCTCGCTTCGTCTTAACATATACTCACGGGTGAAGTCGGAATTATAACGCCCAACCTCCTGATTCTCGCTGTAAACCAGATCACAATGCTGTACTTTATCGTAGATCATATCGTTCTCCTTTATCAGTCAAAATAGAAAGTAACTGTTGTGTTGTCCACATCATCGTATATGCAGTTCTCCTGAGCATAGTCCTCATCTTCGACTGTTAATTCGAACAGCACCTGCTCATAGTCGCCCAATATGTACCACTGATAGATATGAGTATCTTCTGTCTGAATCTCGAACGAAGCGAAACCGGTGTCATTGATTCCGCCCATGCCTGTCATTGTAACCGCATCTTCTCCATATTCCTCCGTGAGGATGGGATACTCGATGTTGGCGAACGAGTAGCCTTCTTCATGCGAATACTCATTAGTCTCGTGAGTTACTGTCACGCTGTAAGGTCGGTCAGGATTGTCGAGATCTGTCTTAAGACAGTAAGAATGAGTATGCGAATGACCCGAACCGATCTCGGTCCAACCGGGTGAGAAGTAATAGTGCCCGAAGGCTTCGTCGCATACCAGCGGCGTTTCCGCTATCCTGCTTTCCTCGGCATTCAGATAACGCTCTCTCGCACGGCAAGCCGTAAAGCTTAATGCCAATGCCGGTACCATCAGTACGGTAATTACTTTCTTTATATTCATAACAGAATCCATCCCAATCTCAGATTAGTTAGAGTATAACAGTATAAGCGCGGCGGATGATTTAAGATTTGTTTAATCGTGCAAGTTAGATAAGACTAACTGCGGTGTTATAATCATTTGGGGGAGACAAAAATGGATTTTGCAGTTATACAAGGAATACTCATACCGTTCATAGGCACCTCGCTCGGTGCCGCATGCGTGTTCTTTCTTAAGAATGCGATAAGCACTAAGACCGAGAAGGCTCTGCAGGGCTTCGCTTCAGGCGTTATGGTGTCTGCGTCATTCTTCAGTTTGCTGCTCCCCGCGATCGAACAGAGCAGTGATATGGGCAGATGGGGATTCGCCCCCGCAGGTATAGGCTTCATGATCGGAATGCTCTTCCTGCTCGTACTCGATAAACTCGTTCCGCATACACATATGGATAACATTGAAGAGGGTGTGAGAAGCGGGCTTAAGAAGACGACCAAACTCATACTCGCAGTTACTATTCACAATATCCCTGAGGGCATGGCAGTAGGCGTTATATATGCAGGCTGGATGTACGGCAACTCGGGCATCACGCTCGCGGGTGCGATCGCTTTGTCTGCTGGTATCGCGATACAGAATTTCCCCGAGGGCGCGATCGTGTCCATGCCGCTTCGTGCGGAAGGCATGTCCAAGGGTAAGACATTCCTGTATGGTGTGCTGTCGGGCGCGGTAGAGCCTGTGGGTGCTCTCGCGGTTATACTCGCAGCAAGTGTTTTCGTGCCGGTAATGCCGTATTTTCTGAGCTTCGCTGCAGGCGCGATGATCTACGTTGTAGTGGAGGAGTTGATCCCGGAGATGAGTGAAGGTGAGCACTCGAACATCGGAACGATATGTTTCGCGATAGGTTTCACGATAATGATGGCGCTCGACGTGGCGCTGGGGTAAAGTTAAGCCTGCAGTATCTGTTTTAAGGAAACAAGCACGAGCGGCAGGTACATTAAGACGGGATTCAGGCGCTGCCACAGGCCTTCGTTGTTGACGGCAGTGCCCGTGAACTCTTCCTTATCAGACATTACAAACAGCGCGAAAAACACCAGCGCTGCGAGCAGAGCATACCAACCTAATATAACCAATCTATCCATGACAATCTCTCCTTAGATATTCCAAAAGAATTCTATCAGAAATCCATTGCCAAAATCATTGGCTAAAATTGAAATCAGCCAACGTTTCAGACAATAGAGGGCTCCTATTGCCAAATTTACTGGCTAAATTTGAAATTAGCCAACAATTCAGACAACGGGACCGGTGGATTATCGTATTGTCTTGGGTGATCAAAAAATCCCGGCGGCGATCCCGTTAAAGAGACCGACCGCCGGGCAAATTCTTATTCCACGTTCTTGAGGGCTACATCCATCGGGATCTTTTTTATCCTGAAGAAGTCTATGATTGATACGAACGCATATCCGATAAGCAGATATACAACGGACAGAACCATCGACAGAGGCGACATATAGAAGGCGAAGTAACCGTCCATCTGAAGCACGAATACCTTGAAGATCCAGATCATCAGGAAGTAACCGACGACGAAGCTTATCAAAGCCACGATGGTAACCACGATGGCTGTCGGAATGATATACAGTGAGCCGATCTCAGAGTTTCTGAATCCTAAGATCTTAACCATCGAGATCGAGTGCTCGTTACGCTCGATGATGATCTTCGCGAGAAGATAGATCAGCGCTGCTGCAAGTACGATCAGGACATACTTGAAGACGTCTATGATGCCGCCCATCGAGTGATTCAGCTGAGCTGTTACTTTCGTTATATCTTCGACGGTGATGACGACTGCGATATCCTCATCATCGATATCGGTGATCTCGTTACGGGAGAAGAAGCCCGAGAACTCATCCGCCTTGTTGCCGAAGACTGAATTGAAGTTGCCGTTGTTCATGAATACCGCGATGCCGCCGTCGTAATCGACGATGCCGTCTACGATGAACTCATAAGACTTGTTCTCGTACTCTTCGTTAAGTGTGATCACATCGCCGGCTTTAAGCCCGAACTTAGTCGCGAATGCACTTGAGGCATAGAGGTGATATTCATCCATATCTGCGGGGATGCTGACGTATGCGCTGTCATCAACTATACCGTATACAGTCACGCTCTCGTCTCCGCCGCTTCCCATACCGGATCTTACCGAATCGTTGTGGTTCTTGGGATACAAAAGTGTTGTTGATGAGAATTCTTCTGCTGTTTCCTCTGAAGTCGTTATGATATTGCCGTCAGAGTCCTTATAACCCATCAGCATATACTGGTAATCCGCGAATATCATCTCGGGCGCCTTCTCGCCATAATTGTCAAGCGAATCCGGCAGACCGAATGCGAAACACATCATGAGCTCGATGAGGATTACACCGAAGATGAGAACTGCGTAGTTAGGCATGTTCTGGAACAGTATCCTTATTCTGAAGCGCTTCATGAAAGACCACGCGGGGATCCTTCTTGCCTTGGAACGTTTGCTCTTCGTCAGATCGTGGCGAAGGAACTTGAGCGGGCTTAACTGCAGCTTCTTAACGATAACGAAAAGGTTGATGCAGAACATCAGAAGCAGCGGGATTACCGTCGTCTTTACAAGCGCGATGGAACTCCACGTCAGCTTCGGTGTAGGCAGGCTGTAGCTCTGGTAGTACAGATTTACTGCCACATCTCTGAAAGCGGTATAGCCGAGGATGTTGCCGACGATGGCGCCCACGAAAGTAACGATAAGCGGCATCGTCATATAGTGCACCACAAGCTCGTCTTTGCTGTAACCCGATGCACGGAGAGTACCGATAACGGAAGCTTCTTTGTCGATCGTGTTGCTGATCGTGATCGCGAAGATGAATGCGATAACTGCGATCAGGATGTAGCACAGGATACTTGTTCCTGTTGAGTCACCTTCAATATCGGAAGGAGCGAAATTGCTGGCCTGTCTCAAGTACTCCGGAAGGTAATCGTCAATCTCGTTGTCGTCTACGAGAGTCTGTGTGATCAGGCTCTTAAGGAAGCTGTCGGAGAAATCGGCAGCCTCGACCTTGTCAGCGGGCTTGGTCTCATAGAAGAAAGCGTAGCTGTAGTGGGTTCTCGATGTCAGTGCCTCAAAAGCGTCCGGTGTAAGCATCGCGACGTCAAAGCCGAATGCGTCGAACATCAGATCCGTGTTGGACTCGTGCAATGTCAGGTAATTACAGTAGGAAAGAAGACCCGTGATCTCATACTCGCGTCCGCCTACAGTGATCGTGTCGCCGATAGTAACGCCGACATTATCTGCGTGCATTCTGTCGATCGCGATCTCCGAAGAAGTCTCAGGTGCACGGCCTTCGATGAAGGACGCCATATCGACTGTAGAGTCGCTTCTGAAGATCCTTACTGTGCCGTCTTCTTCACCGTCATTATTGTGGTCCTCGGGCTCGTTGTGATAGAAGTTCTCGAAGATCGTTACGGGAACGGGAGTGAAGCTCTCATCGTTAAGATTGTATTCTTCCGCGATATCGTCCCACTCTTCGTCTACAGCCTCGATTACTGCATCATGAGCCTCCGCATATGCCTCCTCGACAGCCTCGGCAAACTCATCCGAGTTACGCGCTTCTTCAAGTGCATCCTCGAAGTTCTCTTCCATCGCAGTGTCGATCTGCGCCTGTATCATCTCTTCGTCTGTGATGCCGTAAGCCTCACACTGCTCGCGTACAGCATCTTCGATACCGGCAGCGACCTGATTGTTCAGCTCTTCCTCGATCGCATCGGCAACCTCGGCGTCAGCCTCTTCCATTCCTTCGTCGATAAAGTACTGACGCACGTCAGCCTTCTCGCCCGTGCTTAAAGCTGCCAGCAACTCGGGAGAAGCCTCATGCGAAAGCTCGAAAGAACCGTCTTCGAGGTTCAGGTCCGTGCGTCCCTTTTCGATAGAGTAGAGCATGCTGTCGTGACCGACGTACATACCGGAGATGACTCCGATCATGAGCACCATGAACAGGATTATTACCGCATACTTATGCCAATCCGCCGCGAGTTCTTTGGGGATTCTTTTTACAAGGGGATTTCTCATGATGACACCCCCTTACCACTCGAGCTCGGAAGCGGGTATCTTCTTGTCGTTGATGTCGTTGTGACGGACGACACCGTCTCTTAATTTGACTACGTGATCTGCCATGTACTTGATGGCTTCGTTGTGCGTAACCATGATGATCGTCGTGCCGTACTTCTGATTACAGTCTTCGATAAGCGCGAGGATCTCCTTACTTGTCTTATAGTCCAACGCACCTGTAGGCTCATCGCACATCAGGATATCGGGATTCTTAACGACAGCTCTTCCGATGGATACTCTCTGCTGCTGTCCGCCCGAGAGCTGATTGGGATACTTGTACTTGTGGTCCTGAAGTCCCAGGGTGGTCAATACTTCTTCAACATCGAGCGGGTTGTCCGAAAGATATGCGCCGACCTCGATGTTCTCTTTAACATTCAGGTTGGGGATCAGGTTGTACATCTGGAAGACATAACCGAGATGCTTCCTTCGATAAGTCGTAAGCTGCTTCTCGTCCATGTCTTCGAGCTTGTCTCCTGCGATGCTGACGTAGCCCGAATCCGGTGTGTCGATTCCCCCGATGATGTTAAGAAGGGTCGACTTGCCAGATCCCGACGGTCCTAACAGTACGCAGAACTCACCCTTGCCGACGGTGAAGTCCATGCCCCGAAGGACGTCCTGTCTTGCTTCGCCTGTACCGAAGCTCTTCCGTAAGTCTTTGATCTCCAAGAAATTTTCTGCCATTTTTTTCTCCTCCCGGCATTATTTTTCTTGAATTCCCTGAATCTTTCCAAACAAAAGACCCAAGCACAGCCGAACTACACTTGGGTCATAATCATCAAAAAATATAACATCATGTATAGTTCGTTAAGCTATACATGAGTCTCGCGATTTAAAACAAGCCAGACGGGTCAGGTCAGGATGTTGACTTGCTACGCATTAAGCGCTCACTACTCCCCCATGGGAATTACACGGGGAATTTAACATATGTTTCCAAATATGTCAATTTTGCTGTGTATAATTAGAAATATGAACAACACGGCAATTCAACAACGACTGGATACATTTAGTAGAGTATTCGAATTTCTGATCAAGAACAGCTTCTCGTTTACGGTAGGAGTTATGTGTCTTGTGCATGCCGGATTGCTGATATTTATGGGAGCGACGGGCGTAATGCCGCTGTTCTTCTTTAATATCTTGAGTGTTGTCGTTTATATCTTCTGCTTTATCCTGTGTAACTTCAGACTCATCATGCCGGCGTATGTAAGTATTGTCCTGGAAGTAACGATCTACACCGTCATCTCCACTTACTATATCGGCTTGAAGTGCGGCACATACTGCTTCCTGTTCTCGATAATTCCGATAATCATTTATTTCGGAAGTTATCTTTTTAAGGGAACGAAGAGGCTCAGCATCGCGATTATGCTCCTGCTGAATTTTGCTGTCTTTATCGCTCTTTATCTGAGATTCGGAAATTCGGAACCGATCTACGATCTGTCTCCCGCCGCGAGGCTGTTCATTGTGATCTATTCGGCGTTCGCGATGGTGTTCTCGGTAATTTTCTACAACGCGATGTACATCTACACAAGTGAGCACGAGGTTACGTCTCTTGAGCAGAAGAACAAGCAGCTGTCGACGGATGCATCGGAGGATGCGCTGACGAGCCTTCTTAACAGAAGAGGATTCCTGCCGATAGTCGATTCGCTTATGAAGGACGAGAGCTCAAGTAAGTTCAGCGTCGCTTTCTGCGACATTGATAACTTCAAGCATATAAACGACGCCTACGGTCACGAGGCGGGCGACGAAGTACTCAAGCATATCACGCTTCTTATTCGAAAAGAGATGAACGGCAGCGAAGTGTGCAGGTGGGGCGGAGAAGAGATAGTTATCCTTATGAAGGATCTCGATATCGATGAAGCGCGCGAGAAGATGGAGCACTTACGTAACAGCATTGAGGTAACGCCGACGATCTTCTTTAACAAGGTGCTGTATGTGACCATCACTATCGGAGTCGCCCAGAACAGTGAGATCTACAAGGAGCCCGAGGATGTCATCAAGGTAGCCGACGAGCGTATGTATTACGGCAAGCAGCACGGCAAGAACATCGTGGTATACGAAGATCATTAATTCACTTCCTACAGTTTTTGGAGAAATAACAGGTTGCTCGTCACCGAATTCTTGAAAATAGGAATTTGGTGACGGATTTGAGCGTATTTTGGTCACCGAATCTTCAAAATGAGAATTCCGTTACGAGATTTAACTCATTTAGGTCACGGAATTTCTAAATCAGAAAAAAGGTTACGAAATACTGCTGTTTTTGGTAACCGAATTCTCGAAAATAGGAATTTGGTGACGAAAGCATGCGCATAAGTGAAAAAAGAGGCTGTCTCGAATGTGAGCAATGTCATTAAGTTAAGACGGTCTCTTCAAAGATCCTCATACCTCAAAGAGTATGGGGGTCTTTTTTTGTGTGATTTTTGCATTTAGGGGTTGACATGCAAGTCCATGTGTGTGGCCTCTTTGAATCCTTAAATTGAAGATTCAAAGAGGCCCTTGGAATTAGGAATAACTGATTCCAAGGAGGTACTACATGAAAATCAAA
>JAGAXM010000026.1 GCA_017940895.1 Clostridiales bacterium
ATACTTTGCCGATATAAGAACTTACACAGAGACTTGTTCCCGCAACGGCATAAGCCCTTTTGACGCGCTCTCAAGACTTATGGCTGGAAATCCTTATTCACTTGATGAGGTCCTGAGTTCTGGGGACTGTGAATAGTAACGGTCATCTTCTATCCTTCTTAAGATGCCCGCAAGGATGGCTCCGGAGATGTTATGCCATACCGAGAAGATCGCTCCCGGCACCGTCGCGAGGGAAAGATCCGGGAAAGCCGTACCCGCAAGTGAAGTCGCAAGACCCGAATTCTGCATACCGATCTCGACCGAAAGAGCCTTTTTCTTTGCCGCAGGCAGCTTAAGCACAATACCGAGAAGGAATCCCGCAGCGTAGCCCAGCACATTATGGAGCACCACCACGGCAAAGACGACAGCGCCCGTCTCCATTATCTTCTGCGAATTGTGGGAGACAACGGAAGCCACTATAAGCGCGATGGCGGCAACGGAGATAACGGGCAGAATGCCTGCTGCCCGTGAAGTAAACTTGCCCAAGAAACGGTTAATAATAAAGCCGAGTACGATAGGAACGATGACCACTTTGACGATAGACAGGAACATGGACAGGACATCGACCTGCACCGTAGTCCTTAAGAAAACGTATGTGATCGCGGGTGTAAGCACGGGAGCCAAGAGCGTATTTATTGCCGTCATGCCTACCGAAAGCGCGACGTCGCCTTTACTTAAATAAGTGATGACATTGCTTGCGGTGCCGCCGGGGCATGTGCCGACAAGGATAACGCCCGCCAGAAGTCCCGCTTCCAGCCCGAAAAGCTTTCCAAGTCCGAAAGCCAGCAGCGGCATGACCGTAAACTGTGCAAAGCAACCGATGATGATGTCTTTCGGGTGTTTAAATACCACCGCGAAATCAACGGGTTTAAGCGTAAGGCCCATGCCGAACATAACGGCCATCAGAAGATAATTGATCCATGAAGTCTGTACCCAAAGACAGGATCCCGGCACAAACAGTGCAAGCACCGAGACTGCCAGGATTATCAAAGCCATATATTTACCGACAAATTCGCCTATGGTCTTCATGTTTCTTCATCGAGATAATCCAGGTATTCTGTACACATGGATCTGCTCCATTCTTCCACATATGACTTAAGAAGATCTTCCTGAACTACATCTTCAGTTACGGCATAGTAGCCTCTCTGATTTACCGGGCTCCATTCGGTCATGAAGAACAGAAGCATATTATCGTAGGATTCAGGTACCTCTTCATCAATATCTACCTTGTAGTCTTCGGGAATATCGAAGATGTCGCCGTTCTTCGTCAGGCAGAAATAGATGTTCCCCCATCTTATGTCTTCCTTGAAGATGATCCTGCAGCCGTATTCAGACCCGAGCTTTTCTTTGATGACAGTATCTGCATAAGACCCGGAAGCACTGACAACACGCTCTATAACAGGATCCAGTTCCTCCCGCGAATAAGGTCTTGTTCCTTCAATACACTCGGTATCGTTACGGTACTCGATGTTATATTTCACCACGTAATTACAGAATTCATCGTCAACGCTTACAGGCGTCGACTCTTTCTGCATATAATTCTCACCGGTTCGGGTAGTTATCGAAGTACCCTGTTCCGTTATGATGATGCTCCTGATCTCATTAAAAGGCAGCATCACGGACTTTAAGAACTTGCTGTATCTTATTCCGGTCTCGCTTAAGATGAACGCCATCTGTTAAACCTCTCCTCTGAAGTGATCACTCACTTCCATAGAAGATTATATAACAGAACTTTTCTTAATCGCAGGGATCGATGTGACGGGAACGAAGATGACGACAGCGGCAACCCCCTGGATCATGTTGAAGAACAAAGATCCTGCGGCAGCCTCGGGACCGTACATGAAAGGCAGAGCCTCGAATATGAAGTAACCTGCGATCATGATGATCTCTGCGATAACTCCGATGATGATCTTCTTAAGAACAGTAATCTTGAACTTTCGAAGGCTCACACCTGCAACATAACCCATCAGTCCCTTAATGATGAACGTGGGGATAATATACTGCGCATAACCTGCTAAAAGATCCGAAAGAGCAGAACCGATGGCCGCAGGAAAAAATGCTATGGGGCCGAGGATAAAAGAACTGATCAGGATAACGGGATCACCCAGGTTAATATACCCTATCGCAGTGGGGATTCTGATCTGTGTAGCAACAAATACAAAAGCTGCCATGAGTCCGCAGATGGCCACCTTTCTTAGCTTTGGAACATTGTTACTCATAATGATCACCTCTTTTACATATTCAAGTGATAGGAATTATATATCCGCCCTGTACCCAGGTCAATAAATAACCGGCGGAAAATGCCGCCGGCTATTATACTTAAATTTTATAACCGGTTATCACTCCGGAAGATATCAGCTCTTTACTAGCTCCTCTGTCTCCTTCGCGATAGCGAGCTCCTCGTTTGTAGGGATGACACAGACTGTTACCTTTGAAGAAGGCTTGCTGATGATAGCTTCCTTGCCTCTCAGGCCTGCGTTCTTCTCTTCGTCGAACTCTACACCCAGGAACTCGAGATCCTTACACATAGCAGATCTCATAGTATCCGTATTCTCACCGATACCTGCCGTGAAGACGATTACGTCAACGCCGCCCATTGCAGCAGCATAGGAACCGATGATCTTCTTTCCCTGATATGCGAACATTTCGAGTGCGAGATGAGCTCTCTCATTGCCCTCGCTCTCAGCCTTGGCAAGATCACGGAAGTCGGAGCTTACACCGGATACACCGAGAACACCGCTCTTCTTGTTGAGAAGAGTATCGATCTCCTCAGGTGCAAGACCTTCTCTCTGCATAAGGAAAGGTACGATCGCAGGATCGATATCACCTGTTCTTGTTCCCATGCAGATACCTGCAAGAGGAGTAAGACCCATGGATGTATCCTGGCACTTGCCGTCCTTGACAGCTGCGAAGGAAGATCCGTTACCGAGGTGGCATGTGACGATCTTAAGATCCTCATAGGGCTTGCCGAGGAACTCGGCAACTCTGTGGCTTACATATCTGTGAGATGTTCCGTGGAAACCGTAACGGCGGATATCATACTTCTCGGAGATCTCATAAGGAAGAGCATATGTGTAAGCCTTAGCGGGCATTGTCTGATGGAATGCTGTATCGAATACTGCAACCTGGGGAGTACCTGCAGGAAGAACAGACTCGCATGCCTCGATACCTGTGAGGTTTGCGGGATTGTGGAGAGGTCCCAGAGGGAAGCACTCCTTAATTACTCTCTTAACATCGTCATTTACAATGACAGACTCGCTGTAGTACTTACCGCCGTGGAGAACTCTGTGGCCTACGGCAGAGATCTCGGAAACATCAGAGATAACTCCTGTCTCGGGATCTGTAAGCTGCGAGAGAACGAGTTTTACGGCTACCTTATGGTTAGGAAGCTCAACATCCTTCTCAAGCTCAACGCCCTTTGAACTCTTGTAAGAAAGCTTTCCGTCGATACCGATTCTGTCGGCATTACCCTTAGCAAGAACAGTACCTGTCTCCATGTCGAAAAGCTGGAACTTACAGGAAGAACTTCCGCAGTTGATAACTAAAATCTTCATATTTAAACTCCTTAAATAGTAATCAGTTATTAGCCGTTAGCCTTAGCAGCCTGAGCCTGAACAGCGGTGATGGCAACTGTTCCTACGATATCGTCAGCATAGCAGCCTCTGGACAGGTCGTTAACAGGCATTGCGAGACCCTGGAGAACAGGACCGTAAGCGTTAGCCTTAGCAAGTCTCTGAACAAGCTTGTAGCCGATGTTACCAGCCTCGAGAGACGGGAATACGAGAGTGTTTGCATGACCTGCAACCTTGCTCTCGGGAGCCTTCAACTTACCTACTGTCTCATCAAGAGCAGCATCGAGCTGGAGCTCACCGTCAACGATGAGCTCGGGCCAGTTCTCGTGTGCGATCTTAACTGCCTCGGCAACCTTTGTAACGTCATCGTGCTTTGCAGAACCCATTGTGGAGTAAGAAAGCATTGCAACCTTAGCCTGGTGTCCCGTGAACTGCTCGAAAGACTCTGCAGAGAGCTTAGCGATCTCAGCGAGCTTGGGAGAATCGAAGTCTGTGTTTACAGCGCAGTCAGCGAATACGAATGTACCGTTATCGCCGAGGTCGCAGTTAGGAACTTCCATAAGGAAGAAGCCGGAAACAGAAGAAACGCCCTTCTTCATCTTGAGAAGCTGAAGAGCAGGGCGGATTGTATTGCCTGTGGAGTGGCATGCACCGGAAACGGCACCGTCAGCATCGCCGCACTTGCACATGAGGCAGGCATAGAACATGTAGTCAGTCTCCATGAGCTGCTGAGCCTTCTCAGCCGTAACGCCCTTCTTTGTAGCGCTTGCGATCGCAGCCTCTGTCTCCTCTGCGGAGAGGCCCTTCTTCTCTGCCTTAGCCTTAGCAGCGGCAACCATTGTATCTACACCTCTGAGTTCAAGGAACTTATCGAGGTACTTCTGCTTATTGGGATCATTGAAAGGATCTACGATAGTAGCGCCGCTGATATCAAAACCTGCGCCGTTCTTCTCGATCTCTTCGGGTGTTCCTATGATAATGAGGTTAGCGAGATTCTCTTTAAGAATCTTCTCTGCTGCCTCGAACGTTCTCTTGTCCATTGACTCGGGAAGTACGATAGTCTGCTTGTCTGACTTTGCCTTAGCCTTGATATCATCAATAATTGCCATAGACGTATATCTCCTGTCTTTATTATTTACAATAAAGAAGTATACCCCCAAGGTTAAGTCACGGCAAGGCAAACGTCCAAATTCTCACGGGCATAAAAGACGAATCTTCCGTCCTCTTCCCTGTATATCATAGACAGCGCGGGACTGCTCGAATAAGTCGCGACACGAGAACCCTCGAGGATACATGCGCGCTCGTACATATCCATATCGTCAATCTCGAGTGCGATGTGCATAATATCCGAATAAATACCGACGGCCTCCGAACCCTGGGTGCTGCCGTACGAATAGTAATACTGCTGCCTGACAAGACCGTAATTTAATATCTGCATCTTAAGCCAGTTGTACGAATCCGAAGGAAGATCTCCCGTCTCCGACAAGTGCCTCATTGTTACGACAGACTCTTCGACATCGACCGCCGCAGCAACATTATGGGAATACACATAAATACCGTCAGCATAAGCATATGCGAACAGCGGGATGTCATCCGATACCTGAGCTCCGAGAACAAGAGCAAGGTTTTTCTCATACGATCCCGCAGGAAGAAGCCCGTTGTTTTCGAGATTTCTTATGAGCCTTAAGTCTATCGAGGATATCCGTATGCCTGTAAGAGAGGAGTACTCCACGGGATGCTCCTCCCCGATCTGCTCTAGAGAAGAATAGCTTCCGTCTCCCTCCGAGGGATCATCAAGAGAGTAGAACGAGCCCTGCTCATAAGAGGCAACACTCAAAGCTTCCGGCCTCATGTTGCCCTCCTCGTCGAAAAGCACATGAACCAGCTCCTCTATCTTCTCCCCGTCCTTAACGCTGCCGTAGACCGTGTAGTAGTTAATGTATGCATCAAGGAATGCGGCAAGATCCGTATTGGACACCGCTTCAAAATCAAAGTACCCCAATATCTGCTCTTTAAGCTGCATGGCTTTGATCCTGTCGCCGCTTCTTACGTACATCATCAGGAGTAAAGCCTGATCCTCGAGTCTGTACTCGCCACTCGACTCGGCATCCTGATAGGAAAGTCTGCCTGCGATCATATACGAAGACGGGATCAGCATAGATTCATCATCGACTCCGACCATGAGCTGCTTCGTCCTCATCCACAGATAATCGGATACGATCCCGTGATCCGAAGCGACGGATCTGTGCTCGAAGTCGACAATAGGCGCCGTCTCGATATCAAACTTAACCGCACCGCCGTAGTATCTCTGGTACAGAAGATACCCGCCTCCGAGTATGAGTGCGGCAAGCGCACAGATAATGATGATGGTAATCCGTTTCTTCATAGATAAATCAATGATAAGTAAAGATAGTCATTTGCAACATAATATCAGACCAAACAATCGCTCTCAAGGCACTACTTCAACCTCATATCCGTCTTCAACTACTACATAATCCATATCATCAATATAGTTTTGATAATATGTATCCTCCTCGCCCCCAAAGAAAGTCCAACTAACAAAATGATTATTGTCTATAGGTGAAATGTATAACAAACACGGGGATTCAGTCGACCTATAAATGTTGTGCCCATTGGATGAAGTAGCAACTAACTCATAAGGATATATATTTCCTTCCCAAGTCTCAATATAAACACTACCATCCTCTGATATTCGAGTAACTTCAGAATAAGGTTGAATATAACTATCATAATTAAAAGAACCAACCTGTACAGAACCAGTTAACAAGGATCCCCAAGAGGTCATTTGACCATCATCAGACTCTATGCTCACACAATCTTCAAACAAGTTATAATACTCATCAAAACTCAGATCAAACTGCTGGTCAGGTGCCAAAGCATTATACTCATTCCAGTTACACATTAGACTGGTAGAAAAGCGTGTTCCTTCAATAATTCTGGCATACACAGAATACCCGATAGACTCCAAGGTATGTCCATCATTTATATAACCATTATCCGGATCATCCGGATCGGGCACCCAAATAAGATTCAATTCATTAACAATCGGATAATCCGTCCAATATTCAGATGCCGACAGTTCTATGATCGGTATTGGCGTAGGTGTCGGGGTATCTGTGGGCAGCGGTGTAGGAGTAGCCGTTGGGGCCGCTGTTGTTTCTATCACAACAGCTACTGATTCCTCAGCAACTGCATTTCTGTCCAGATATCCTTTAACACCTATTACTGCAGCAGTAGGAATAGCAACAACTAACACTCCGGCTATTATCTTCGCTGCTGTAGTTGTAAGGAATCCTCCTTTAGCTACATCTTTAACCGTGTCATTTGAGGCTAGCTGTGTTACAGCATCCACTATAGCGGGCGCAACGTTCGAAGCCTGATCTCCGATCAATGTTGAGATATTGATATTCGGCACCTTAAGATTATCCGAATTTGCATTGAAGAATCTTGTAAGGAACGGTACAGCAGGTGCACCTGCGAATGCATCCTTGTTGTCCTTCTCGTACTTCTTAACGCCTTCCTTGATCTTTGCCCTGGAGGTCATCAGTCTTGTCTTAACTGTTCCAACAGGACAATTCATTAATTCTGCAATCGTCTCTACAGGCAGTTCACTGTAGTAATGCATATGTATCGTCTGATACTGAACATCCGACAAGGAGTCCTTGATGATCTTATCCAAAGCTTCCCTCTTTGTCTTCTCCATAATGTAGGTGTCTGGAAGACTCTCAAGGTCATCGTCAAGCTGAAGACTTTCATCTGCCGCTACAGCATCATCGTAAGAAACATCTCCCTTTCTCTTCTTATACAGATCAAGGGACTTGGTTGTAGCTATCCTCTTAAGCCAGGAAATGAATGTCTTATCATCTTCAAGACTGCCTATCTTCCTGTATACCGTAAGATAGGTATCCTGCATTGCATCGAAGGCATCATCTTCATTTCTGAGAATACCCAGGCAGATGAAATACACCATCCTCTGTGTCTTGGTATACAGTTCTTCATATGCCGACTCATCGCCGGATTTAAACTTGGCAACCAATTCTGCGTAGTCTTCAAACAACATATTATTCTCCTTAACTATCATTTGTATCACATTTGTGTTCTTCTTTGCATATCACTTTAGAATTACCAATTTTAGGGATAACCATTTCCTTCGCTACCGCTCTGAAAAACCTTGTAAGAAACGGAAGCTTACATTCGAATTCACTTGATCCGTTCATAAAACTCGCTCCTATACTAATAATCGCTATTCAATCAACCCCAGTAGCACTGAACAGTTGCTCTGCCGCTTCCTACCGGAACACCGAACTCCTCTGCTCTTGTATTCGTTGCAGTAAATCTCTTTCCGAGATAGTAATTAGCGTTATAACTAACATCACCATATGCAATACTCAGGCCATCAGCTGCAACAACCCTTATAGAGCAAGAAGCAGCCGTCATTGCGGTATAACCTGCACCCCAGTGAAAATTAGGGTTACTGCGCCACTGAGGATAATCACGGAAAACCGCTTCTGCACTGTTATAAACCTGGGCACCGTGTTCAGCACTGCTTATCGCAACTCCACCGCTAACTTCCGGCGGCGCACCATCAAGCATAGCAGCATTATGCAAGGAAGAAGTTCTCCAGGCTTCAAAAGCGGCCTGGCTATTATTAGCCCCATAAACCATTCCGCCGTAAATATTCTCACCGCCGCTTCCTACGCCCTGAGGGAAACGAGGATCAGACATGGAATTGGTTAAATACGAATATGGAGATTTGTGTGAAAAACAGAAAGCACACTCTACAGCTCGCATCCTTGCCCACTGTACTCTCGGATCATTAGGATCAGTCGGATTACTGTATGCCGGAAGACCAAATGAAGCACGATAGGAATTAACCTGAGCATAATGGGATGACATATCATAGAAGAGCGCATAGCACTTAAGTGTATTACCATTTCCCAAATCGATATAGTAAGTCTCATATCCCTGTCCATGCCAATAAGCATCAAGAGCTTCTACAGATTCAGCTGGCACTCCCAGTCCGCTATTAGCTTCGACATTATTTGTATTACTGTTTACAAAAGCATTCGCAGCAATAGAAGAAACATCAATGCTGTTGCCCGCAATTATCCCATAAGACGCACACTTCTCAGCAAACTCAACACTGTCAGCAAATCCAGTAAAAAGTATCGCATCAGATGCCGTAAAATCCATATTGACGTTGATCCGACTCAGCCAATATGCCTTTCCGGCCTGATCGGGAGTTCTGTTTAAGAAGACTTTGTAGTACGTATTGATTAAAGTATCCGGAGTAAACACCCTGTCTATGAACTCCGGACTGAAAAAGAATCCGTAAGCTGCCTGTTTTCCTGTTATCTGACCGGAAGCAAGCTTATTACACCAGTCGTTGATCCCTGTCGGATCCGCGCTTCTTCCGAGACAATCTTCATACAGACTGTTAACGAATGTCTCGATTCCGGCATTGTATGCAAGCACTGACCTTGCAGTTATACCGATACCGCTCCCGCAAACAACTGCGAGTGCAACCGCTGTTGAAATTAATCTTTTGATAAACAGTTTCATAAAGACCTCCTATAAGCATTCAATTTGCTTGTTATACCTATAGGACGATCTCAACGAACCGCAGGTTCACTTTTTTAAAAAATCTTTATCTATAAATTGGCGACTGATATCCTGACCACCATAGAATATTCTAACTACCGAAATCTGCTTGCTGACACCATTCACATGATAGTAAACAACGTAGTTATCTACAGGCAATTTTCTCACGCCTACACTTTTCCACGGCTCCCATTCAACAGCCGGATGCTTCAACGGAAAAACACTTAATTTTCTTACAGCGTTGCGTATACGATTTACTTGTTTCTCTGCCACTTCGGGTTCAACCAAATCGAATGCAATATATTGATATATGCTAAACAGATCCTCTTTAGCATACTGCGAATAAACTACTGAATATTCGGTTTTCATATATTGAATGCTTTTGCCAACTCTTCGTCTATCTCATCAACTGTATATGTCTTGCCAGCATCCAAGGATTTTATTCCTTTTAAAAGTTCGGCATCGATTTCTTCACGAGACATAGATCCAATAGCAACCGGTCTGGATTCAGGAAGCTTTGCTTCGAAGGGCATTCCTCGCTGAAGTACAATCTGACTATATAACATCTGAATAGCACTTGAAGGCGTTATCCCCAACTGAGCAAGGATTCCTTCAGCATCGTTCTTTAATTCTGAATCAATTCTCGCATATACTGCAGATGTATTTGCCATAATGATCACCGTCCTTCAAATACACTATACTTGCATACGCAAGCATTTGCAAGCAGATATCTATTGCAAAATGATCATTCAATATAACTAATTGATGTACAAGTAGCGCCGGTATTAGTGTTTAGGATCTGAAAAATCTTGTAAGAAACGTAAGCTTACGCATATCTTCTTTTGAACAATTCATAGCTCCCTCCATTATCTGAATTAAATGCTACTGTTTATCCCTCATATGTTGTCTCATAGGTATAATCAACAAGATTATTCTGAACTTCGTTCATGAAGATACCGTTAAGATCCTGATAACCGACATAATAATGGTCGTTATCCACCTGAAAAGCTGCACCCGTAACGCCAAAGAAAGACGAACCGTAAGGAACATTATATAAGGAAGTATTCACAGTTACCGTACCATCATTAAGAAGGACGAGATCCTCGTAACTTACGAAGTAGTAATACTCAAAGTTGGCAATATTGGAGTTCGATGCGTTGATTTTAAGTATAATATAGCATCTGTTATTAGCTCCCCAACTTGTTGATTCTGCTCTCTTGCACATAAAGTACATTCCGTCATAAGTAATAGAATTAACTGTCTCATCGCTACCATAGTTTATACTTGCATAGAAAGCATTTACGGCCTGCTCCTGAAGCATACTCAGCGCCTCGTCTGTGATATCCGACATAGTCGTTATGTACTCATCAAAACCCTCGACTGTATATTCGATAGTATCGCTTGTAAGCTGATAACCGTAATCGTCTGCCAAATATTCAAGATCTCCGTTTGTACTGTTATAAGCGGTAACAGTAATCACATCACCGTTTCTTAATCCGTAAGACGAGGATGCCGAATAATTAATAGTTCCTATCGGAGAAGCTGAGGAAGATATACTGATAGTACCGTTTGGTGCTATACCGGAATAGCTTACTTCCATATAATCAAACGGATCAAATACCGGCTTAGCCTCCAGATGATCAACAGTAACTTCAACATCATCATAATCAAAAACAACGTTATACTCTTCTTCTATCGAGGTCGGATACACTTCCCATATAAAACTTATCTTATCGCCGTTTGATAAATCGTAGTTTTGAGTCCACGAACCATCTATGAGATTTTTAAGAGTATAGATATTACAATCTTCCATATTCTCATAATCATCAATGATTTCCTCATAATCAAGGCTATACTCGACTCGTCCGTCACCATCATATCCGGAAATCTCATAGGTCAGATAATCATTAAGATTGATCTCCTGTGGTTCCGGCTTCAGTACGCTGCATCCTGCAACGCAAAGCGAAAAGATTACTGCTCCGATAAATAATGGCTTTTTCATAATGACCTCCTATATGTCACATTTTGTTGTTATACCTATAGGACGACACTGAATGGCCCAGGGTTCATTTAAAATTGAGATTATTTAAAAAGCCCGAGAAACTCTTCTCGGGCCCTGAATATAATTTTCAATCTGCAACAAACCCTAATTAAGGTACTACTTCAACCTCATAACCGTCTTCAACCACTACATAATCCATATCATCGATATAATCTTCATGATAGGTGTCATCATTTCCACCTGTAAACGACCACGAAATATAATACGTATCATCTATTGGCGAGATATATCTTAAATTATAAGCACTGCATCTATATATACGATGACCATTCTCTGATACACATACCAGTTCGTAAGGATTAACATTACCGTCCCCGTCTTCGAGGTATAATTCCCCTGTTTCAGATTGATATGTAATGTAATAATATCTATCGTCATTGAACATTTCTACACTTATAGAACCAGAATAAGAATAACCATAACTGTCTACAATACCGTTATTAGGCTCTATGTGTAAATCTGACCCATATAAACTATAATACTCATCGAAAGATAAGTTATATTCCTCATTAGGATCAGTAATGTCATTTGTCAGCCAATCAATAAACCCTGATGTACTAATATCAGTTCCTTCTATTCTGTGCACATAAACTGAATATCCCAAGTCGTCAAGAACACATTCTTCGGCAACGCCGCTACCCTCAGACCAATAGACATGAATATTATTAATAATAGGATAATCTGTATAATACTCAGAAGCTGATAATTCAATGGTCGGGATCGGCGTAGGTGTCGGTGTATTTGTTGGTATCGGTGTAGGTGTAGCAGTAGGCTCAACCGTAGTTTCAATTACAGCAGGCACTGTTTCTTCAATCACTTGGTTCTTATCAACATAAGACTTGATCCCGAGAGCAGCCGCCGTCGGAACAGCTACCGCCAACGTTCCGACAATGATCTTTGCAGCTGTAGTTGTCAGGAATCCTCCCTTTGCCACATCCTTTACCTGTTCATTTGATGCAAGCTGTGTTACTGCATCTGCTATAGTTGGAGCAACGTTCGATGCCTGTTCTCCGATCAGTGTTGAGATATTGATATTCGGCACCTTAAGATTATCCGAATTTGCATTGAAGAATCTTGTAAGGAACGGTACAGCAGGTGCGCCTGCGAATGCATCCTTGTTGTCCTTTTCGTACTTTTTGACGCCTTCCTTGATCTTTGCCCTGGAGGTCATCAGTCTTGTCTTAACTGTTCCGACAGGACAATTCATTAATTCTGCTATTGTCTCTACAGGAAGTTCACTGTAGTAATGCATATGTATCGTCTGATACTGAACATCTGACAAGGAGTCCTTGATGATCTTATCCAGGGCTTCCCTCTTAGTCTTCTCCATAATGTATGAGTCAGGAAGGCTCTCAAGGTCATCGTCAAGCTGAAGACTTTCATCCGCTGCTACTGCATCATCGTAAGAAACATCTCCCTTTCTCTTCTTATACAGATCAAGGGACTTGGTTGTAGCTATCCTCTTAAGCCAAGAAATGAATGTCTTATCATCTTCAAGACTGCCTATCTTCCTGTATACCGTAAGATAGGTATCCTGCATTGCATCGAAGGCATCATCTTCATTTCTGAGAATACCCAGGCAGATGGAATACACCATCCTCTGTGTCTTGGTATACAGTTCTTCATATGCTGATTCATCGCCGGATTTAAACTTGGCAACCAGTTCGGCATAGTTTTCAAACAGATCATTATCCATAATAAACTCCCTCGTTAGTACTCATTTATAATAACCCTCTCCCTTGGCAAACACCAAGGGAGATAAGTTTTATAATAATTATTCGCTATTTTATGTTATCAAGTAGCTGCCGCACTGCCAGATACAACACCGTATGATGTACAGAGCACGTGCCATTCAATCGAATTTGTGAATCCGCTGATTACGTTCTGTCTTGATTCGCCGTTATTAAGTCTGTTAAGCCAGTATGATCTTCCCAGAGCATCGGGAGTTCTGTTGAAGAATGTCGCGTAAAGCGTATCGACAAAAGCCTCGTTGCTCATATTCTTTCCGAGAAACTCCTGCGAAAACAGGAATCCTCTTGCAAGGTCCGAGCCGGTGGCTCCGCCGGTTCTGACGCGGGATAACCAGTAATCTCTTCCGATCGGATCACAATTTCTTCCCAACGCTACAGTATAAAGTCTGTCAACGAAGCCCTCGATGCCGGAGCCCGAGGCTGAAGGTACAAAAGAACCGCCGACCGTCCCTCCGCCTGCGGCGGGAGCTGAATAACCGGAATAACCGGAATCGGATGCCGGAGTTGACGAAGATGATGAAAGTGTCTGCGACGGAGAGGCTTCCGAAGCCCTTTCGAGCACGTTAACAGTACCGTTATATCTTATGCCGTTGATATAGCAATATACATGAGCAGTTCCGGGCGCAACGGCAACTGCATTTCCCACACCATCGACGGAAAGAATATCCGGATCTTCACAACCCCACGAAGGCGGAAGCACCTCGATATCGGAGAATTGACTATCCCCTGATAGTCTGACAACCTTAATCGTTGCAAGAGCTTTCAAATCGGTTTCATTACCGATAACGACGAAACCTCCCTCACAGGTTACATTGACATTTGCGATCCAATCATCGTATATCTCCGCGATTTGGGAATTATAAGCTGACGTATTGATAGGATCACCACCCGGAACATAAGAACCAATAACATATCGATTCTCATCCAAAATATATTCCGTCCCGCCATACAGACCGACATAAGTTCCGTTGAACCCGGCAATACCGATGCACAGACTAGACGGATCAATCATTGCGGTATAGTGACCGGTCTCTCCGCCACTGCCGTTCACCCATGCATTCCTCTCACCATACCACGACGCAACCGGATTAGATGACCACGCTATCGTCTCATTTCCGTAACTTGCGCCATAACTTCTTTCCCATATCGCTCTGTCATGTCCGACCACCAGAACCGGAGTCAGCGAGTAATGATACATTGTCAGACTCGCTTCCGCAGCACGAAGCATCGCCGACTGCTCCAGGTCCGAAGACCATATCATGGGTGCATAGTCATTAGGTGTAAGTCTTCGCGAAGGATCTCTTGGGTCAGGATATCCGTTCTCGCATGCTTCTCGCCTGTAGCTGTTAACCAAATTAAGCCATTCATTCTGACGATCCGACGCGAATGTTCCGTCCAAACGGACAAACAGCGTTCCGTCTTCCGGCATATCCGTATTGCAGGCGTGCGCACCGTCCGCGACAGCAGCCGCGATTATGGCAGCGGAATTGTCCTCGGGGACTTCATCATCCGCCCTGGCAGTAACTACCGGAGTCACAAGAATTGTTAACGCGAGCACTGCCGATGCACCTAATCTGGTAAGTCTTGATAGTTTTTTCACTTGGGTTTCCTCCTTCGGTTTAAACTCTTTATACCTATAAGACGCCCCCAAAGAACCGAAGGTTCATTCTAATCAGAAATAATTTATCGGCAAACGCATTCTGTGGTGAGGATACCATCTTTGCTCAATTACAGAAAACACAAAGTCGCCAAATCTCAGTGTTTAACCCACATTTGGCGACTTTGTCCGCATTATCAGATATCAGCAATTGAGGAATAGGATTCCCCTGTCACCACATCCAGAAAGGTATCACAATCATGAGGGTCTGCCACCGGCCAAATGCATCTCCAAATCATTATATGACCTTCTTGATTTATAAACATATCCATATCGGGACTTATAGTAATGCAATTCGTAACCATATCTACGTAGTATTGATTCTCATCCCAGTCTCCGTACACTTCAAAATTCAATGAATCAACCCACGCCGGATTAATACCTCCATCTATTATTACCGGAATATCCCCACCTGGCATCGGATTAGCATTTAAATAATCTGCTGTTACCGTGAATGCTCTATCACAGAACGTTGTCTCATCCATATCTGCAAGCTCTAGTATTTCAGTATTTGACAGCCAATGACCGGTAGAAGCATTAAATGTATAAGCTTTATAGTGACCAGCCCATCCATAATAACTATAATCTATTAAAAGAGAAAATACTTCGTCATTAACCCACAAGACAACATAGTTAATATAAGTAAATTCGTTAGAATTATAATCATCCATGATAATACTGTTGATAGTAATAGCATCTTCAGTATCTTCACCAATTTGAGGCAGATGATGTTCCCACTCTTGACCGTCAAAGGTTGAATGTACCACAGTATCTACAATTATAGTATCTCTATCAAACGAGATCGTCGAATCACTATCTGTTTCGTTTTCCAATGAATTAGGTTCTATATTTGTAATCCCGGTTACATAGAAATCCCATTCACAGATGAAACAAACCAGTCCGTTCTCGATACGGGGTGTAAAATCTCCGTCATTCCAAGTACCATCTGCAGAGAACACAGCATAGTTTTCAGAATCCGTAAAGGCATTAGGCTCACCGGCATTCCAATTGGTATAAACTGAAGGTTCTCCGTTGACCCATTCCCAAACACCTTCGGTTACGCTATCAAAATACCCTATATATGTATTGTCATAACCTTGTGATGTTGCGAATGCATATAAGGCATCATTTTCTTCTAGAGAATCTATTACTGCCAGATAACCGCCCAAAGACTTACAGAATTCACTTGCTTCTTCCCAAGTATCACAGCCGTAATAACAAGCATATGAATGGCCGTTCATATTAAGCACATTAACATCAACATCTACTATATTTGTATTGGAAATCTCCGTCAGTTCGATATCAACTGTTTCTATTATTTCTTCCGCAGGCTCGATTACCGCTTTTTTATTATCTTTGATTACTTTAGCAGTAATCGCAGCCGCTCCTATAACGGCAAAAGCCACTACCGCCGCAATTATCTTTCCGCCGACTGTAGTAAGAAACCCGGCTTTTACAGTATCCTTTACCGCTGTACTAGCCACAACTTTTGCGGTTTCCTTTGCAGCAGTTATTGCTCCGTCACCAATCAATGAAGATATATCAATAGTAGGTACTCGAAGATTCTCAGAAGCAGTATTGAAGAACCTTGTGAGGAACGGTATGCCGGGTGCTGCTGCGAATGCGTCCTTGTTGTCCTTCTCGTATTTCTTGACGCCTTCCTTGATCTTAGCTCTTGATGTCATCAGTCTCGTCTTGACCGTTCCGACAGGACAATTCATCAACTCTGCGATAGTCTCTACAGGCAGCTCACTATAGTAATGCATATGTATCGTCTGATACTGAACATCGGTAAGTTCTTCCCTGATGATCTTATCCAGAGCTTCTCTCTTAGTCTTCTCCATAATATAGGAATCAGGAAGACTCTCGAGATTATCATCGAGCTGCAGACTTTCATCCGTTGCTACTGTATCATCGTAGGATACATCACCCTTCCTTCTCCTATACAGGTCAAGAGACTTGGTAGTTGCGATTCTCTTGAGCCATGAGATAAACGTCTTATTATCTTCTAGAGATTCTATCTTCCTGTATACAGTAAGATATGTATCCTGCATCGCATCGAATGCATCGTCTTCATCCCTGAGAATACCGAGGCAGATGGAATAAACCATCCTTTGTGTTTTCTCATATAACTCTTCATACGCTGACTCGTCGCCGGAATTAAACTTGGCGACCAAGTCGGCACACTCTTCATAAAAGACAGTATCCTGATCCATATTAATTCGCCTCTACTATCATGAATTCATAATCACCTACTCCGATTGTATCTGTCACACTTATTGAGTATTCACTGCCGGCACTTAACGTAACTGAATAATCGTCATAGGAAGCTGTTCTATAGGATGCTATGCTGTTACTGTATATATCAGTTATTTCAACTTCGGCATATACCGTATCACTGTTTATCTGCAAAGTATATTCACCGCTCTGCTCCGGTGTAAAGGTATAATTATTTACCTGACCCTCAAACTCAAACGAATCATTTATTATTCCCGGCTGTGTAAAAACAGCTGTCTCCTTCTGCTCAATGATCATCAAAGTAAAACTGATCGGATCATAGTAATTCGTACACTCGATCTGATAATCCATTCCTTCACTTAAATTAACACGCTGAACCCCCGTAAAAGAATAACTAAGAGCACGATTACCATAAATATCAGTAACTACAACATCATATCTAAAATCGTTGTCTTCCTGGATAACAAACTCATAAAGCCCGTCTCGAGGAGCAGTATAATCAAAGTACATACTTGTAAGGTTCTCGTTAATCTCACCTGTAAACGTTACTACATTTGAAGGATCAACGCTGCAGATCTCTTCATATGAGACAGGAACACTTGCCGAAGTTGATGTAGTGACAGCAGAACTCGAGTCATTATTATATACATGCGTATATGAAGTCTGCTCCCGTACAAATACACTGGTCTGACGCACGTTATCGGTGGATACAGACTTCCTGCGAGATATAATTAAGAAGCTCATAATCCCGGCAATCAAACCAACTCCAAGGAAAACTAATATAATTATGCTTAGAGACGACATTCCCGAGCTTTTTGATGAGGTCTTATTTACATAGTATTGAGGATTTGTCGTCGGCACATTAGTTGGTACACCGGAGCCGTTAAAATCAAGCTCAATTCTTTCAAATTCATCTCGATGATCCATTACGAATCCTCTTATACCGATTATGTGGTACAGAGAACCTGCTACTCCGATCAATGCACCGAAGAACATGTTGAATATCAAAGTAATAATGCTTCCCGAAAGAGGTTCAAATGTAGCACATATCCCACGAGGATCGTTCAAGATCTTTTGGGAATATTTCTTTTGTTGAATACTAACAACAATATTATAAATACCCATCGGAAGACCAACACAACTCAGAATCTGAAATATAGCTATAACTATCCATATTGTGCTTTCGGTACTGAGCTTATCCGACAAGCGTTTAACAAGTGAATAATCGGGCCTGATAGAATTATTGTTATTGTCACTCATGATCTTGCCTCCTGAGCATCACGATTCTGTAATTCCAGATAACTCTGCTGTTCGGGCGTGTAAACTCGTTCTGCCGGATGTGCATTCGCCAAAAATCTTACTGCCGCTCCAAACAAACCCAAGAGAATAAACAAAGCTATTGCTACAATGCAAAGAACTGATACAATTACTTTGAATCCCGAATTCTTTTTTGCAGGTTTTGCACCATCTGATTCCTTATACTGGCCGACCGAACCATTATTCTTTACCATGTACGATGTAACCGCATGCAGTATAACCAATACGGTCATAACTATCAGTATTATTCGAGTAAGCGTATAACCGATCATAGTTGCTGACACTTCACCATATAAAAGGTCTGCTATGGTCGATGCACTACTCTTTAAGGATTCAAGCAGAAAATAATCGCCGACAATCCCCGCAATAGAAAGCGCATGCATCCAAAGATTCTTCTTATCTGAACTCCATCGATTAATCCAAATAAACAATAATGCCAGCGGTATAATACCCATAAGGACTATCAAAGGATTTCCGCTTAACAGCATTTCCGCTTTATCCATCACAGGATTATTCCACGCATAACCGAATATACTGTTTAATGGCCAAACATATATCGGATCATCCGTAAAAGATGACTCGACAAGAAATGACTTCTGAAAGAACATAAAAAACAGAACAACACACGATAAGCATACTAATACCGCCAAAACCCTCTTTACAATCTTCATAAACAACCTCCGTTTTTTGCTTTATATCTATAAGGACGAATGAGAGAATGATAAAGTTCATTTATCTTAGATATTTTTTTAAAATCATTAAGTCCTTGCTGTACAAGGACTTAACTGATATTCGTAGGATATCAGCACTTTTCGAGCAATATATAAGAGCGCGGGCACTTCACCCGCGTTCTTATGAAAGATCACTTATCGTAATGATAACGGCAGGAAATGATACATAGATCATCTCCTTCTATCTTATATACCAATCTATCCTTGTCGTTAATTCTTCGACTCCAGTATCCTGAAAGATCGCCGAGCAACGGCTCCGGTTTACCCAAACCGGCATTGCCGTTTCTACAAACATCATTAATCAAAAGGTTTATACGTTTAAGGGTCTTACGATCCTCTGTTTGCCAATAAACGTAATCAGCCCAACCGTTATCGGTGAAGAGTTTATTCATCTTCAACCTCTATCAGATCATGGGAAGCTACCTTTCTATCTTCTAATTGACGCTTGGATTCCATGAGCCAATCGTAATTTGACTTATTGCCCATTACATGAATATTCTCAAGCAGATTGTTATAACTCTCTTCAGAAATGACTACAACATTTTTATTCTCTTTACGCGTTACAACCATAGTCTCATAATCGTCAGTCACAAGATCAAGATGACTCTTCATTTCACTTCTAAATTGTGTGTAATTAACAGCAATCATGATTTACGTCCCCTTTAACTTTTTACCATATTATAAAGTACAATATTCTGTACTTCAATCACCAATTATAGATTATCACCGCTCGGTACACTTAACAAACTCGTTTGGCAGTTTGATAGCTAATAAAATCCTGTATAATCATCATTATGAGAGTTATCGGAATAATCGCTGAGTTTAATCCTTTTCACAAGGGACATGAATACCTGATACAGGAGGCCAAGCGTCTCGTGGGGGATCCGCGTGCCGTTACCATGACGGTCATGAGCGGACCTTTTACACAGAGGGGCACACTTGCGCTGTCACCGAAGCACGTAAGAGCGAAAGAAGCCCTCGTGAGCGGCGTTGACGTTGCACTTGAGCTGCCTTTCACCTTTGCCTGCGCGCCTTCCGAGAGATTTGCGACAGGCGCCGTGGAGCTTCTGTACAGGACAGGAGTCGTTACTGATCTCGCTTTCGGCGTGGACTGCAAGGACCCTTCCCTTCTGAAGGAACTTGCGGGACTCGAGCCTGACGAAAATGTACTCAAGGAAGCCTTAAGCCAAGGCAAGTCATACCCCGCCGCCAGAGCTGAGGCACTCATTGCGGCGTACGAAGGCGATGCCGACAAGGAGCTCATATCCGACACCTTAAGGCAACCGAACTCCATCCTGGCGCTCGACTATATAAGAGCCGTAAACAGCATGAACACAGGCTTTAAGATACACATGATCCCGAGGCAGGAAGGCCCTTCGGCAACTTCTGCGCGCGAGCTGATATACAAAGCTGACACAGGAAGCACTGCATCAATTGCTGACGCTCTTAACGGCATCCTTCCTGACAAGGCTCTGTCGGTAATGCTATCTTCCATTTCGTGCAGGGAGTTTACGATACCCGACCTTGACGCCTACATGACCGACGCATCACTTCTGGTAAGAAGAACGGACGACATGAAGCCTTACGCCTACATGACAGACGGGCTCGACGGATTTATCAGAAACAACATAGACAAGGGCCTTCAGACAAAGCATTTCACGATGCCGAGGATACGCCGCGCCATCGCTTCACTCATGACAGGTCAGAAGGCTTCCTACGTAGAGCAGGAAAAGCATGTCCAGTATATACGTGTGCTGGGATTTAATAACGAAGGCAAATACTGTCTTAAGATCATGGGCAAGTGCGCGAGGCTCCCTATCATAAGCAACGCCTCCGACGCACTCGAGCTGTACTCGGAAAAGCCCAGGCTGAAGGCGCAGTTTGAACTCGACCTTCTGGCCAACGACATCTACGCCCGCTACTCATCGATGGGGCAGGGCTACGAGTGGAAGATCCCCCCGATCAAGGTAAAGTAAATCTGAAAAAACTGCTCAAGAACGCGAAAAAACTGCCCTGAAAACTCAGGGCAGTTCTATTTAACAATGTTACAAAAGGCTAAATTACTTGTTTGCAGCCTTAGCTACTCTGGACTTAGCTCTTGCAGCAGCCTGCTTGCTGATGTGTCCCTTAGCAGCAGCCTGATCAAGAGACTTCTGTGTCTTCTGTACATACTCTGCATCAACAGAACCTGCAGCAACAGCAGCCTTGGAGTTCTTGATAACAGTTCTGATAGCTGTCTTCTTTGTCTTGTTAGCAACTGTCTTCTTCTTTGTAACTTCAACGCGCTTGATCGCAGACTTGATGTTAGGCATATTAATTATTTCCTCCGTAAAAAATGGATGTTCCTTAAATCACCGCAAGATTTTAACATGAAGTGTTTTAAGGCGCAATAGCTTATTTTTGTGCATTTTCTGCCCCGAAAGCCGATTTAGTGGCCTCGTATATGGCAATTCCGACGGCTGTAGGCAGATTCAGGCTGTCGATATTATGTGTGTGCTCTATCCTTACGGGCTGCCCTTTGTGCTGGAAGGAAGCCGGAAGACCCGTGGCCTCGTTGCCGAATATCAGCGCAAAGGGGCCTTCTATCTTCGTCTCCTGCAGCAAAGTGCTGCCGTCAAGCATAAACGGGTACAGCTTGTTCTCGGGGAAACGCTCCTCGTACCCGGCGAAATCATCGAAAAGCTCCATCTTCACACGTGCTCTCGCCCCCATGGAAGCCCTTACGGTCCTGGGGTCAAAAGTATCTACAGCAGGAGTAATGACCGCGATGTCCATGATGCCGAAGCCAGCGCAGGTTCTGATGATGGTGCCCATGTTACCCGCGTCAGACGGGTTCACGAGAACTACATGCGAGCCGGAAGAGATCATCTCGGCCTGCTTTCTGATCACGCCGATGACGAAGCAGTTGCCCTTCTTGGACAGGATGTTGAACGGCTTCTCGGAAGTCTCCACGGGAATGCCGTGCCTGCCGCAGATCTCATTTATCTTAGCGATCGTATCGGCTGAATCGAACTTCGGATGGAGGATGACCCCCTCGAGTACCTCGGGGCACACATTCAGGTACTCCATGGTGACGGTGGCGCCGAGAGAATATGTGATATCACTTTCTTTCTTGTAACTTGCAACTTTCATATGTTGTTTTCTAACACTTAACGCGGCCGCGAGTCAAGGAACAATTAATACATTTTTAACGAACTAATGATTCTTTATATAAGGGCAGAGTTCTATAATCTACATTATGAAGAAGAATGAGATACTGCTTTATTCCAAACCTGATGCAGATGCGAGGGACACTCTTATCGAGGTCCTCGGGTATTCGTACACTCTTATTAATGTCTTTTCGTATGACGATGCGGTTCAGTTCCTGTCGAACGACTCTGATATAGAGCTGGTAATGATCGATTACCCTTCCGAGACGCCAGACGCGCAGAAACTGATAAACTTCGTTGACAAGTATAACCACTCCATCTTTAACACACCCATCCTCATACTGACTTCCCAGGAGAAGAAGTTTCAGGACTCGGAGTTTCTGGGAGGCCCCGTAGCCGACGTTATGGTAAGGCCGTTCGTCCCCGCCATCGTCAGCAACAGACTTAAGGTAATCCTAAAGCAGTTCGACTCGATGTCCTTCGACGGATTCGCGAAGATGCTTAAGGCACTCCCCTCGAACATATATCTTAAGGACAACAAAGGCCGCTATGTATTCTGTTCGCAGATATGGAACCACGTTGACACAGGCGGTGATCCGGACTGGACCATAAGAGGTAAGACGGATCTTGATATCCGCAAGGATAAGCACAACGCAGAGCTCGCGATGAAGTCGGATCAGAAGATGCTCGAGTCCGGCAAGGGTACGTCTTACATAATCAAAGAGACCGGTCCCGACGGCAAAGATCAGTATCTCCAGCTAATCAAGGAACCTCTGTGTCACGAGGACGGTCATGTCATGGGTATCATCGCACTCATCAATGACGTTACCGAGCAGGAGACTCTCAGACAGGAACTCACCAGGATATCGATTACCGATACCCTCACCGGAGTGTATAACAGGACCAAGTTCGACAACTTCGTTATGAATGACCTTGCCGATATGAAGTTCCCCGTCACCGTCTTCTCGGCTGACTGCGACAAGCTTAAATATATAAACGATACTTTCGGCCATCTCACGGGAGATGAGTATATTAAGAAATGCTGCTATGTATTCAGAGACTGTCTTCCCGAAGGATCGCAGATATTCCGAATGGGCGGAGACGAATTCACGGCACTTGCTCCCGATATGCCCGCCTCGAAAGCATCCGAGCTGTTGCAGATCATCGAGAGCAGACTTTCCGAGAACGAGGTCAAGGGAGTCACTCTGCGCATGTCCGTAGGCTCCTATACCATGGGCAGTGACAAGGAAGATTTCAACACCTGCATCAAGGAATCAGATGCCTCGATGTATGAAGTCAAGAAGCGCCACCACGAGAATTCTTGACACTTTCATTTCATTTTTTCAAATTAATTTGTAATACCTCCGCAGTATTGTTAATATTGTCTATATTATCTTGGAGGTACATTGGAAAATGGAGAATGAGAACATTAACAACCAGGGACCCGTTATCGATAACAATCCTTCTGCGCCTTCCGGCAATGGCAAGCTCTATGCTATCCTGAGCTACATCTGCCCCCTTTGGCTCATCGGACTTCTTGCAGAGCCCGAGAAGAACGACCCTTATGTAAAGAATCACGTTAACAACGGCATCGTTCTTTCTATCTGCGGCGTTGTATGCGGAATCATCCCCGTAATCGGATGGATCGCTTCTATCGCAGTTCTTGTATTCGCTATCATGGGTATCGTAGCAGCTGCACAGGATCAGCAGTTCACAATCCCCCTCATCGGCGACAAGTTCATCATCGTTAAGTAATTCGCCAGATAAACAGGAACTATTAAGCGGACAGGTTATTCTGTCCGCTTTTTGCATGCATATGATGTTATAATCTTCCTTATGAAGATTAAGACCAAGACCTTAAGTTATGATGAAGTTTCCGCTCTCCCCCCCGCGGAACACATAAAGCCTCACAAGCCGTCAGGACTTCTTGCAGGAATTGCACGTCTGTTGCTTGCAGGCGAACTTAAGAAGACTGATTTCTCATACGAGAAGATCGATATGGACAAGGCAGGAAACGGACCGTGGCTCGTGCTTATGAACCACTCAAGTTTTACCGATCTGTCAATCGCCTTCGAGGTACTTAAAGGTCACCCCTTCAGCATAGTCTGTACATCCGACGCTCTCGTCGGCAAGGAATGGCTGATGAGAACATTGGGATGCATTCCCACAAGGAAGTTCGTATCCGACATGACTCTCATCGCGGATATGGATCATGCTCTTCACAAGAATAATGCAAGCGTACTTATGTACCCGGAAGCGGGTTATTCTCTTGACGGCACTACCACCAGAATCCCCAAGAGGATCGGCATACTCGTTAAGAGACTCAAGGCACCCGTGGTCATGATCACGGCTTCCGGAGCTTTTACCCGTGATCCTCTGTACAACAATCTTCAGAAAAGAAACGTAAAAGTATCGGCGACGGTGAAATGTCTTCTCAGTCAGGATGAAGTCGAGTCGATGAAGATACGTCAGATCGATGAGATCATAGAGAATGCATTTGATCTCGACTACTTTAAGTGGCAGGAAGAAAATAATGTACGCGTGACGGAAGCTTTTCGCGCGGACGGTCTTCACAGGATCCTGTACAAATGTCCCCACTGCATGACGGAGGGCAGAACCGAAGGCAAGGGTATCAAGTGGACTTGTCACGAGTGCGGCGCCGAGTACGAGATGGACGAATTGGGTAAGCTCAAGTCGACCAACAAAGAGACGAAGTTCACACACATTCCCGACTGGTTCGCCTGGGAAAGAGAACAGACGCGTCAGGAGATTATCGACGGCACTTATCTTCTTGATACAGAATGCGACATCGCGATACTTAAAGATACCAAAGCACTTTATATGGTAGGTCAGGGTAAGCTTCGCCACGACAGCAACGGCTTCGTAATCGACGGCTGCGACGGTAAGCTCCACTACGAGCAGTCTCCGTCATCAAGCTACAGCGTCAACTCCGACTACTTCTGGTATGAGATAGGCGATATAGTTTCCGTAGGAACGAACGACTGCCTGTATTTCTGCTTCCCGAAGCAGGCCAATATCGTCGCGAAGACAAGACTTGCCGCGGAAGAGATGTATATCCTGTCCAAAAAAGCAAAGAAGGAAGCTGATCAGGACACGTGAGTATCATTTCCGTTCTTTACTGTCTTCTGATAAGACCTCTCGAGCTCATTTACGAGTTCATCTTCTCGGTAAGCTACAAGCTGACCGGAAGTCCCGTGCTGTCAATAGTCTTCTTGAGCATTACCGTCGGTCTGCTCTGTCTTCCCTTGTACACAAGAGCAGATGCTCTGCAGGCTGAGTCCAACGAAGTCGAGAACAAGCTTAAGGCATGGAAAACAAAGATCAAGAAATCATTCAAGGGTGACGAGCAGGTAATGATGCTCCAGGCATATTACCGGGAGAATCATTATCATCCGCTCATGATGCTTCGATCCTCTATTTCCCTTCTTCTGCAGATTCCCTTCTTCATCGCGGCATACAGAATGCTCTCTTCTTCCGTCGCACTCGCCGGCACATCATTCGGTCCCATCAGCGATCTCGGAGCGCCGGACGGGCTTATCAGGATCGGATCGTTCGCGATCAACCTGCTGCCTGTATTAATGACTGCGATCAACATCTTATCGGGAACGATCTACACCAGAGGCATGGGAATAAAACCCAAGCTTCAGCTGTATATCACCGCACTTGTATTCCTTGTCCTCCTGTATGGATCACCTTCGGGACTTGTACTGTATTGGACGTTGAACAACGTCTTCTCGCTTCTTAAAAATGTCGTTATGAAGCTCTTCCCTGCACACAGTACTCATTCTGAAAAACCTATCAAAAAAGACAGGAATGACACTATTACATTCTGTTTGTATTCTTTTGTTCTCAGTACACTTATCGGACTGTTGATCCCTTCGGATATTCTTTCCCGATCTGCCCCCGATTTTATGACTAACTACCGTGCGATCAACGTTCCACATTACATATGGATCGCTTTCTTTATAAGTCTCGGGTTCTTTATGGTATGGGGAGGCATTTACTTCTATGTCATGAAAAACAGGAAGATCATTACGGGCATAATGATCTGCTTAACTGCATTTGCCCTTCTTGATTACTTCGCATTCTTCAGGAACAACGGAGACCTTAACAGATATTTCCATATTAATACTTATTTTAATGATTCATTCTCTGACATGATATTTAATCTGTTAATCCTTGCACTTACCGCAACTCTGTTAGTAATAATTCTCAAGAATAAACCTAATATTTACAAGTATCTTGTAATTCCGGCAATCGTTGCCATCACCGCAGTCTCGGCAGTTAACATCAAGAAGATCTACGAGATCAACTCGGCATATTCATTCATAAACAATCAACGTGAATATCCGGAGATTACGCTGTCCGCAGACAAACCCAATGTCATAATTATAATGCTTGACCGTGCCATCGGACGTATAACACCTTATATCATGAACGAGCTTCCGGAACTCGAGGAACAGTTCGACGGTTTTACTTACTATAACAATTCACTGTCATTCGGTCAGCACACCAATATGGCAATGTCTGCTGTCTACGGAGGCTATGAATACACACCCGAGCAACTCAACAATCGTCCCGATGTATCATTAATGAACAAACACAACGAAGCTTTACTGATGCTTCCGGTATTATTCGGAGAGAACGATTACAATGTAACCGTACTTAATCCTCCGTTGGCAAATTACAGAGAAGTACCCGACCTGTCAATCTTTGATGACTATCCTTATATAGACGCATATATCTCTGACGAGATACTTAATCCGTTGTTTGATGATATGATCGATGACTGGTCAGATGTATTTGAACGAACCCTATTTGCATACAGTTTCAGATATGCAAGTCCGATATGCATAAGAGAACTTCTTTACGATGACGGCTATTATAATGACCTGAATCTGCGGTTATCAAACACATCATATTTTCAGCATGCTTCCGATAATTCTCACGCTGTAGGAACTAATTATGAATTCCTTAACTCATACTATTCCCTTCTTAACCTTCCTGCTATAACTGATATAACGTCTGATGGTAATGAAGGTTCATTAGTTGTTATCAACAATGAAATCACGCATGATCCTACAATTCTCGAAGAACCTTCATACACCGTATCACGGGATATCGACAATTCTGATTATGATAATAATCATTCGGACAGGTTCTTTCTTAACGGAAGAACTTTGGAATTATACTGTCCGGAAGAAATGGGACAATATCAGATACAGGCTGCAGCATTCAGATTACTCGGAAACTGGTTTGATTACTTAAGAGCACAGGGAGTCTATGATAATACCAGAATAATAATCGTTTCCGATCACGGTGCGCAGTACTATCTGTTTGGAAACACTTATGACAGAGACGGCAACAACCTCGGAATCCTTAATTTCAACTGTTTGGTTATGGTTAAGGATTTCGGTCAGACCGGGTTCACCTTCTCGAACGACTTTATTACAAATGCGGAAATTCCTGTCTTATCATGCAACGGACTCATAGACAATCCTACAAATCCTTTTACGGGCAATCCCATCGTATCTCAGTTAAACGACAGCATTAATTTCCGGTACTTTGCATCAAGTGCACATAACGTAAGCGATAACAACGGCAACACATTCCTGCCCGGTCAATGGTTCACTTACGATCCGTCGAGCGGCGACATCTACGACCAATCCGCATGGGGATATTACGGAGAAGGATGAGAAAGACTACACCCAAGGGAATAATACTGCTTCTTCTGACGGCACTGATATGGGGCTCGTCTTTTGTCGCGCAGAGCGTCGGCATCAAGTCTGTCGATGCCTTCACATTCATGGCGGTAAGAACAACTCTGGGCACGCTCGTGCTGCTTCCCGTAGTAATGATCTTCGGCGGCGGCATCCGCTCCCTGTTCGAAAAGAAGACGGTCAAAGCCGGCGTAACCTTAGGAATCGTTTTCGCCGTCGCGCAGAACTTGCAGCAGTTTGCTTTCTACTACTCTACCTCGGGTAAGATCGCGTTCCTGACGGCGTTCTATATGTTTTTCGTGCCGCTTTTAGGTCTCATCCTCGGCAAAAAGATATCCTTTGTAACATGGATCGCGATCTTCATGGCACTGATCGGAATGTTCCTGCTGTGCGTCGATCCGACCGACTTCTCCTCGATCAACCGCGGAGATATACTCGCAGTCTCATGCGGTGCCGTATACGCCGTGCAGATCATGCTTATAGATAAGTTCACGGGAGAGAATATCAACGGCATCAAGCTGTCGTTCCTCGAGTTCTTCACCGCAGCCGTGCTTACCGCGGTAATGATGTTCATATTTGAGCACCCGACGATAGAAGGGATCAAAGCAGCAGCTCCCGCGCTTTTGTATTCGGGCGTCATGAGCTGCGGCATCGCCTATACCCTGCAGATCATAGGCCAGAAATACGCGAGCCCCGTAGTTGCTTCCCTGCTTATGTGTCTCGAGTCAGTATTTGCCGCGATCGCAGGCTGGATACTTCTGCACGAGACGCTGTCCGGACGTGAGATCGCAGGCTGCGCCGTTATGTTCCTGGCGATAGTCGTATCACAGGTATTCGAGAGTCTGTCTATGCAGAAAAAGAGTTTTGCATTAGAATCAGAGCATAAGGTTTTGGAAAAGGAGATAGAAAAATGATCAAATGTAACTGTTGCGGACGCGAAAATTCGAACTACGCCATCTACTGTGAAGGATGCGGTTCCGTTCTGTCGACAGTATCCGATTCGACTGATGTTAAGACTGATGCAGCCGACGGCTTCTCAAGCGAACCCGCACCGGAGCCCGTTACAAGTACTTCGGATTATTCGTCATCACAGGGTTCTTATCAGTCCGAACCCGTTCAGTCAGGAGAGTACATTCCTCCCGAGTACACCTATAATCCAAATCCTGCGACAACTTCAGGAATGGAATTCGACAGCATGTGTATCGCGGGATTCATCTGTTCTGTGACCGGATTATTCTGCTGCGGTATCCCCGCTGTAGTAGGTCTTATACTCTGCATCGTCGGTCTTGTCAGAACAAAGACCAACGGCAAGAAGGGCTCGGGACTTGCGGTCGCAGGCATAATCATATCTGCGATTGCCATCATACTCACGATCATTATTCTGATCGCAGGCAACGTCAATTCCTATTATTACTCTTCATCAGGACACCGCCGTTAAGGAACGTCATCCTCTTACGATACCGTATTCAGAACAGATACGCGTAAATTCAGCCGAATGAGCAAAACCGTAGAAGACGTCCTGTCTTGAGACGCCGCGGTTTAATGCGTCCACCCAGTTGGCAAGACCCTGTGCATCGGGGTCTCTTCCGAGGAGGACCTTATAAAGTCTTGTTACGTATTCGGTATTGGAATAATGTACATTGAGGAATTCTGAGCTGAAGAAGAATCCGTAAGCGCAGTTCGTGCCTGAGATAGCGTGATTCTGAAGCTGGCTTGACCAGTAGTTCTGACCGGAGTAATCGGGAGTTCTTCCAAGACAGAGTCTGTACAGTCTTCCTACGAATGATCTTACCTTGGATGCGGAATCGACAGTGACATTAGGCTGATCGTTGCCTCCTCTTGAAAGACCGTAAAGAAGGCATGTATCAGCGAACTCATAGGAATTGATGAACTCTTCTACCATGCTCATACGGGAAGTGCCGTTGGCAAGAGCCGTGAGCCATGTGTTTCTGCCGGCAGAATCGGCAGTTCTTCTGCCGAGTGTAGCATAAACAAGATCAACGAAAGCTTCGTTACTTAAACCTCGGTTCTGGAATTCGCCGCTTGCGAAAACAGTTCTTACGAAGTCAGCCGGATTGCCGCCTGCATTAAGGGAAGCATTGAAATCCGTCTTCACCGCATCGTCTGCGTGTCTTCCGAGTGCATTCCAATAGATCCACTCTGCGAAAGCTGCGCCGTCGGGACGGTTGACTCTTGCCGTTACCGTGCCTACCTCGGAAATGCTGTGGTTGGCATCTCCTGCCGCTCTGTAATAGACCGTATAAACGCCGACGGTATTCGCGCCGGGCAATGTGGCAAACCATGTAACGCCGTCAAGGGAGTACTGCATGAATCCACCCTCGGCCGTGCCGGGATGAACAAGATCATGATAAGAGCCGTCGTCTGTAATACCTTCGATCGGCACCGGGGGTGTTACAACGCGTGCGGGAGGATTATCCGCCAGAACAGTCGGTGTCATAGCAACAAATGTCAGAACACCCGTAACAGCAGCCAATATCTTCTTCGTAAAATCTCTCATGTCTTAAACTCCCTTCATATCTTATTAATTATACCGCATGTTATAATTAATTTATGAACAGCGCTGAAAACAAATCCTACGCACAGATAATCCTTAATGCCGTTCTGGTCATTCTGACCGTTATCGGAATTATTCTTATGTTTACGAGATCTCCCGAAGACGGAGCCTTACAGGCTTCCGGGATCGGCAACTTCAAGTTCTATACCGTATTATCGAATGTATTCTGCGGAATTGTTGCCCTTATTCAGCTCATCTTAACCGCTCTTAAGAAGGATACGGTTAAGCTTACGCCTCTTAAGCTCGGTGCTGTCTGCGCGACCACCATCACATTCTCAATAGTCGCATTCTTTTTCGGCCCGCTCTACGGCTGGATTCAGTTCTATCAGGGCGGCAACCTGTACTTCCATCTGATAGAACCCGTAGTCGCAGTCATCGAATTCCTTGTTATAAGAAAGAACTTTATCCCGTTCAGATATGCTGTATATGCGGCGGTACCTACACTCATCTACGGTATCGGCTATGCACTTAATATCCTTATCAACGGCATCGGCGGACCCTGGCCCGACACCAATGATTTCTACGCATTCTTAAGCTGGGGCTGGACCGTGGGCATTATCATCCTCATCTGCATCACACTGATCGCATTCGGATTTGCCTGCCTGTTCCGTAAATTAAGCAATATCCGCAGCATCAAAGCCTGATATCATGAACGAATTCGAGCATTTTTGCACGGGTCATCTCATCATTCTCGGCATCATCCCGGTATTCATAACTGCACTTGCTTACCTGACACATAAACTATCAAAAGAGAACGCCGGCAGACTTATAAGAGCCTTCTCGGTCCTTGCCCTTTGCTGCGAGGGATTACAGGATATTCTGCTCACAATTGAAGGCGGCAACATACTCGATTACCTCCCCCTGCACCTTTGTAATCTCGGGCTTTTCATTAATGTCATCGCAAGCTTCACGCGAGGAAAGGTGCGCGGTTTTTTCGCTGAGGTGTCGCTCGTGCTCATAGCTCCGGGCTCGATATTCGCCCTCATCACGCCCGACTGGAATTACAGACCTCTGCTGTCATGGCTGCCTCTCATGTGTTTCTTCACGCACACGCTTGTAGTCGCCATTCCCGTCATGATGTATGTGAACGGCTGGTGCAGGCCGGTCTTCCGCCATATCTGGTATCCGTATGCATTCCTCATCGCGGTGACGATCCCGATATATATGCTGGATAAAGTCCTCAACCGGAACTACATGTTCCTGCTGCGCCCGATAAGCGGCACTCCTCTTGCATGGCTTGCGTCCTTTATGGGAAATCCGGGCTACCTTATCGGAGTGCTCATCATGCTTGCTTTAGTCCTTCTTGTAGTCTATTCTGCATTACATATAATCAACCGCTTTACGGACAGGAGCAGTTATGAAACTTAATTACAAAAACACGTGTCTTGTCGGACTCGCATTCATGTCGATAATCGCATTCTGGCAGCTTTATGACAACGTAGTCCCCGTACTTCTGACACAGACCTTTCACCTTGACGAAGACATCACGGGATTCATAATGTCCCTGGATAATATACTCTCGCTCTTTATGCTTCCGTTATTCGGAAAGATATCGGATAAGACTCATACAAGGATCGGCAAGAGAATGCCTTACATACTCGGAGGCACGATTGTAACGGCACTTCTTCTTAACCTGCTGCCTATAATCGACAACGGATTTTTCGCAGGTAAAGTCTCGTTCTTCTACAGCCTTCCCATGTTCGTCATCGTCCTCGGCATGATCCTGCTTGCGATGTCCGTATACAGATCGCCTGCCGTTGCTCTCATGCCGGACGTTACGCCCAAGCCTTTAAGAGCACGCGCGAATGCGATCATCAATCTTATGGGAGCTGCGGGCGGCATCATCTACCTCGCATTCACTGCAGTTATGTTCCCGAAGTCGAAGACCGAGGGACTCGAGCACGTTAACTATCAGCTGCTGTTCATCTTCATGTCGGTCTTCATGGTCGTATGCGTACTCGTTATGCACGCTACGATCAACGAGCCCGAACTGTCGGATAAGAACGAGCAGATCGAGAAGAAGCATCCCGAGTGGGATCTTACAGAGCAGGACAAGACAACGGGACACGCCAAGCTTCCTGCTGATGTCATGAGATCTATGATATTCCTGCTCGCTTCGATCGCGCTGTGGTATATCGGATATAACGCCGTAACGACATGGTTTACGACTTACATCAGTGTTCTTATGGGAGAAGGCTTGGGCGGAGCATCAACATGCTTCCTCATCGCCAATGTCGGCGCCATCGTCTCTTATATTCCGATCGGTTATATGGCTGCACACGTGGGAAGAAAGAAGATGATCTACTTCGGAACATTGCTTCTGACGGCTTCCTTCGCACTTTGCTATACGCTGACGACAACGGCCGATTCCGTAACCGTTCCCATGTATATTACTTTCGCTCTTGTAGGCGTCGCGTGGGCATCCATAAGCGTCAACTCCCTGCCTATGGCAGTCGAGATGTGCAAGGGTTCCGATGCAGGAAAATACACGGGTCTTTACTATACGGCATCCATGGCAGGACAGGTTATAACGCCTACGCTTGCGGGCTTTCTTATGAAGAATGTGTCATATAAGATCCTGTTCGTATACGCGACTGTATTCTCTCTTCTGAGCTTCATCACAATGACTCAGGTAAAGCACGGAGACGTAAAGGCAGACCAGCTTGCAGGCTTAGAGAACTTCGAGGATATGTGATCACTCAGCCTGCACTGACCCGATAGCCGACTCGATCACTGTCTCCTGTACGTCATCATACTTCTGCCCTACGCCTTCACCCGAGTTGGGTCCGAAGATAAGACAGCAGATAAGGTCGATCGCGAACAGCGTTCCGAGAACACCGCAGAGTATATAAGTCTTTTTCTGTCCGAGCTTTCTAAGTCCGCTCTTGATCATGGGACCGAGAAGATAAACTCCGAGGAAGCCTCCGACAGCGAAAGCAAGAAGTCCCGCGATACATACTCTGCCGTTAAGGTTCAGGAACATATCATCGTAGTTCCAGTACTGGGAGTTATTGATGAATTCGAGCAGGAAGCTCGTTATATACTCGAGTATTCCGCACAGCACCATCGTTAATACGAACAACTTCGGCTTATTGCCCTTGAACCTGCTTAAGAAGATGATGATAAGCGCGCCTCCGAAGCCGTAGATAGGAAGCCACGGTCCGTACATGAATCCTCGGTTATGAAGCTCATGATCTCTTACAAGGTGCAATGCAACCTCCCAGATCCAGCCTACAAAACAGAACAGGAAGAACATGGCAACGAAGTCTGTAAACTTATACTTATCAGCCTCATTAAACGATGAGCCCGTGATGGCAAAGTCCTCGAGCACATATTCTTCCTTGGGGTCATCAAAGCCTTTCTCGATAAACAGAGAGCGGTCAATATCCTGACGCTTACGAAGAGTAAGATACATATCGGCATCTATGGCAGATACGAGGGGAGAGATAACGAACAGCGGCGTGAAAGGTATAAATGAGATAAGTCCGAACAGGCTGCATGTCATACCCGTAAGGAAGATCTTAAACTTATATCCGCGCGTCATCTCAGACGACATCTTCTTCGCTTCTTTCCATGTTACATCAGGATTCTCCGCGATAATAAACGGCACGAAGTAGTACTGATAATATTTAATGATGCCGCCTATTATCGTTAAGGTCCACAGCAGCATTACAAAATCATAGATCGCCATAACGACGCAGACATGGCGGAACCTGCTTTTCGAAAGGGGTGCAAGTATCCTCATTAGCTTCGTATCCTTGTGATACATTCTCTCCAGAATATAACGGTACTGTCCTATCGAGAACGCCTCCTTGATAAAGTAGAGGATCGCCGACGCAAGTACGGTAAGTATTACTATGAAGACAAAGACTTCGCCCTGGTTTCTCTGAACATATGCTTTGTTGGTCTCAAGAAGCGCCAGAAGTCTGCTGTTATCCTCTGCAATACCGCGTAATATCGGCAGCACAGCGCCTTCCGACACTTCTTCCGGAAGAGCTTTTATCACTTTAAGTCCGCGTGCATAATCAACGACTTCATCTATAAGTTCGGGTTCCACCCAGCCGGTGCTCATATACATGTCCACGGAATAAATATCCGCCACAGCCGCAAGGTTGGTGATTCCCAGAAACGAGAATACGAATATAACGGCAACAAAAGCGATATATCCCTTGATTCCGCTTTGGAAAACTACCTTGAAAGAGTCCTTCCAGAAGCGCTTTATACTCCAGTTAACCGAATCCATTCATCTTTCCCCCTCAGTTGAATGTGATGTCTATTACCATTACTTCGTTATCGGTTCCGATCCTCATCGGAGGACCGTAATAACCTGCACCTGCAGTAACGATCGCATACATTCCGTTAACGTCCTCGATGCCGTAGCAGTACTCATTGAATATGGGCACGATGACATTGCCGGGAAAGATCTGTCCGTTGTGGGTATGTCCGCAGAATACAGCATCCGCGCCCGCTGCAGACAGCTCGTCCATCTCCACGGGCTCATGCTCTATAACAAATATCGGTGTGCTCTGATCTGCATCCGAAAGCAAATCCTCAACGCTTAATCTGTCGGAAGTGCCGTCGCCAGCCTTACTCTCATCAAGGCGCCCGAGAAGCGTGATGCGTCCGTCTGCGAGCGTCACGCCTTCATCGTACAGCATCGTGAATCCTGCAGCATCAAGGAAGTCATCCATCTCCTGCGTACGGAATGCCTCCGATATCGGGGACACCGAGAACCCTCCGAAAAGATTCTCGTCAACATCGTGGTTGCCGCCTACTGCATAAACACCGTAAGTCGAGTGCATCTGACTTAAGGCATCGGTATACAGCTCGGGATGTGTCATACCCATATTGCTCGTGAAGATATCACCTGCCACGAGAATAAGGTCGGGATCCTGCTCGTTAACGAGCTCCACCATCTGCTCGGTAAGCGCGGGACGTGAATTGACACTGATATGAAGGTCGGCTATAAGAACAACTCTTAAGTCCTCGAGGCTGTCATCTTCCGCATTTATTGTGATCTGCTCATTAACGACCTTTATCTCCTGGCCGTGATAAAGTCCGTATGCAGACATCAAAAGAGCGGGAACAAAAGCTGCGAACAGCGAGAAACCGACCAGGCGCGATCTGGTCTTCTTTCTTGCTTTCGCTATGATAACTGCGATAAGGCTGAAGATCAGCACTAACGGAGCATAGTACATGAAGAACGCGAACCAGATGTTTCCGATCCCCAGGCAGTAATACTTGAACGATGACCTCGGAAGGTATGCGCCGAGCATCGGGATGATTGCCAGGATCGTATAGATCGCGATCCTTAAGACACGTGTCTTCTTACCGATATCCTTTACCAGATCATTACGCTCCCAGACGTACTCCGTTACCAGAGATACGCCGACCTGAGCGATCAGATAAACCACAAGGAAAATCTTACCTAACACTTACATAACCCCAATCAAAAACGCAAATCAGAAACGTCCGCCGCCTCCGCCGGAGTGACCGCCTCCGCCCGAGAAGCCTCCGCCTCCGCCCGAGAAGCCTCCGCCGCCGGAAGACGACTCATGCTTGATCTTACGTGTCCTGGTGACTGAATCAGTCAGTTTGATTCCGCTTCCGGGGATCTCATACTGCTTGGACTCGGGCTTCTTATCAAGACCCAGAGGCGTCGTGCACAACCATGTGATAAACAGCGACAGCACTGCCGGGATAATAAGACAGAAGAATGACATTACGGCCACGGACTCATAATCATAGTCCTCGAGGTCATCGAAGATATTCTCGAGAGCCTCGTAGTAATTGCCTTCGGACAATTCGTTTCTCTGTCTTTGGAACATCGAGGTACACTCATCATCACCGATCGCGAAGTAAGCCGTACCGTATGTATATATCCAGAAGAATCTCTCTCCCGGTCTGTCCAACGTCAGATCGATAAGGATACAGATACCGGAGTTGTTTACAAGGCTTGTCTTAATGCAGGTCTTCGCATAATAGTCGGCTGCGAACTCGGCGCAGTCCTCATCGGAGTTGGTGTAGCCTCTTTCCTTGTCACGCGTCGTTACGATAACGACATTGATGTCCTCGTTTTTCGAGAGGCGCTCTGCCAATTCCTCGAGCTCATCTTCCTGCTCGGAAGTAAATATGCGTGCATCGTCATCGACCACTACATGCTTCTTGGGAGAAGACGACATATAAAGATAGAACGCGACACAGCCTATGACGAGTATGATAAGGCACACGATCGCCGCGACCGACATCATGCTCATCTCGCCGAAAAGGCTGATCTTGTTATTCGCAGGTTTGTTATTAGTCTTCTTGTTGCTCATCCTACGAATCCTCCCATGATCAATCCGGCGATAAACCTGGCGATGACCGCCGTGATCGCAAGAGAAACAGAATAGAACATAGTCTGCTTAACCTTACTTACGGGAGCCTTGCCTGCGACTTCACCGGTCTGTCCGTTCATCGCGAAGTAGTAGGACTTGCCCAGATACTTATACTGCATGAACCATACCGGAAGAAGCGCATAATCTGCCTTGATATCGTGATATCTTGTCTGATTGTGTTCGATCTTGTGAGAGTCGTACTTCTTAGTCTGCTGCTTGATTTCCTTATCAAGATAATCCTTGGCTCTCTGCGCGGCTCTCTTGCGGAGGTCTTCTTCGGACTGGTCGAATCTGTCCGCGAAGAATCCCGGCAGATACTTATAATCGTACGGCACAAGATCCTTGTAGTTGTAAGGCTCGATCGCCTCCATCAGTTCATCATTGATACGGGTCTCTCCGTCGAGCGGGATCTTCTCCCACTTTACGTTACCGTCGATATTGAACTTGTAATCAGTAATGATCGTGTAATCGCCTGAGGTTCTGGAAGTCTTACCGGTACCGTCGACAGACACATCACCGCTTACGTTGAACAGCCAGAAAGGAACATACAGACCCGTAAGCTTCGCGACATTCTCCTGGGATACGAACTTGACCGGAGTGTACTTTCCTCCCTTACACCACTTGAGAAAAGCCTTCTCGGCGGCTTCCCTGTCGTACTTGAAAGGGATGATAAACTTGGGCTCGAACTGCCCGTTAAGTCTCTGACCGATCAACGCAGGAGATCCGCAGAACGGGCAGAACGAAGCTGCCGTGGAAGAATCCGAGAGGATCTTGCCTCCGCATGAGTTACATACGAACTCGACATTATCGGATGAATGCTCTGATGCATTCTCTATAGCTTCGAGATGGTCGAGCTCACGCTTTTCCATAGCGGGCTGTTCCTGTGAGGCCGCCTGCTCCTGCGCGCCTTCAGAAGTCTGCCCGGCAGGCTTCTCCACAGGCTTGCTCTCAGTCATCATCTCGTCTACTGCCTTTGATTCGACCTCATCTAATGCGAAAGTGCCGCCGCAGAACGGGCACTGGAGCTTCTGTGCTCCCGCCGCGAACTTCAGATTGGCGGCGCAATGAGGACATTTGATCGTATCAGCCATATACTGCACCCCGGGGTAAAAAATCTATCCGTTATTTTATATTAGTTAATAGTAAATTTCCATTTACTTTTCGTGCCGGCTTTCGAACTCCGTGATCGCCTCCCCGGCACTTAATTCCCCGTTAAGGATGCCGAAGATGTATGGAGCGAGAATATCAAGGAATTCGGGACAGTAAGACGTTATATAATCGCTTCCCTGATATAAGAATCGCTCCATGATCTCGTAATTCATGATCGTCGTAGCAGATATATCAAAGCTTTCATCCTCGGTAATATAGAATCTGGGCATGAAGAAGACCTGGGGGTCGTACAGACCGTATCTTCCGTCCCTCTGATTCGGGAACACTCTGGCATTAACGTAGTTCAGGAATCGAAGCAGCTCATGTCTGTATTCGCTCATCCTGCAGATATCGGCGCCGGTCTGAGTATAGTAGACTCTTACTTCGGCTTCCGTTTCGAATAACCATATGCAGCATTCCACGTATCCGTCAGGAGAATTCGGAGCACTTAAAGCCATTGTGTATCTTACCGATCCTTCATCCATGCCGATACTGTACGGAATATTCTTACTCTTAACGTCAGAAGTAAGCTGTCTTACGAAATACAGACACCTCCTCTGTTTACCCGTCAAGCCTATCGACTTGGCATGAACTTCGCAAAAGGAGACAGGTAAACCGTCCTGCAGTTCCAAAGATCCGATCTCTTCATCAGTCAGGATAGAGATATTCTCACGCTCAAGAAACTCACCGGCATTAAGTCTGCCGTAGAAGAAAGCTTCAACTTCAATCCTGTATACATCTGTAACCGGCTGATAGTTCTCTATACGCTTAAGCCTGATCTTTAACACCTCGGGTTTGCAGTAAGGCACCTCCGTACCGATCCTGTCATCAAAGCCGTACTTCGTCTCTTCTATGATGAGATCCATTCCGTCGATATACCCTGTCTTTTCTTCCTTTCCTTTACGGTACTTAAGGTAAGGCTTTTCGAGAGCACCGAGCATGCTGTACAGTTCCCAAAGGCCGTCACACTTCATGTTACCGGGTCTTGTTGTAATTAAGTCTTTCATTGTTTTTCCCTCCTTCAAGGCAAATTAAAGGGGCTGTCTCAAAACGATGAGACAGCTCCTTTCATTTATGGCAACAAAAAACGGGTTCCGAAGAGCCCGTTTATTGTTAGAATAATTTTGTGAAACCTATTCTAAACTTACAGTCTGACTATAGCAAAAACGGGGG
>JAGAXM010000027.1 GCA_017940895.1 Clostridiales bacterium
ATAGAAGTCAAGTGTTTTGTGAAGAGAAAGTCTTATTTTTCAAGGCTTTCGAGGTTTTTTGCACTCACAAGAAATCGTCACGTGTTTTGCTGATAAATGGTATAATTTGTTTGTGATACCTTTGAAACTGTGAATAGTAACAGATGACCCGAAAAACAAATAAATGTTCTTTTAATAGGACACTCCATCTGTTATAATGATAAAAATAGTTTTGACCTGTTTCAGATATGGAGTAGTGCTTTAGCGTGAGTGAGAATAGTTTTAATAATGAAGACGGGCTCGATCTGTTCGATGAGCTCAATTCGCTGTATGAAGATGAATTAACAAGTAATGAACCTGACAGGGGTACCGATGCTTTGCTCGATGAGCTTAATCCTGAGCAGAAGGAAGCGGTAATGCACCTTGACGGACCTTTGCTGATACTCGCAGGTGCGGGTTCGGGTAAGACGCGCGTTATCACCTACAGGATTGCTTATATGATGGAGCGTTTTAACGTGGCTCCGGGATCCATACTCGCGATCACCTTTACGAACAAGGCTGCAAATGAGATGAAGGAGAGACTCTCGGCTTTGGTCGGCGAGAGGTCCCAGTATATCTGGTGCGGAACCTTCCACAGTATCTTCGCGAGGATACTTCGAAGACATGCGGAGGATATAGGCTACGGGAAGAACTTCACGATCGTCGATACGGACGATCAGCTTAAGATCGTCAAGCAGGTAATGGAGATGCACGATATCTCCGAGAAGACCTATAAGCCGAGAGACTTCCTGTATGAGATAACCAATTCGAAGAATCACATGATCGGTCATAAGGAGTATGAGGCTCTCGCGGGCGGCGATACTTATAAGAGTCTTGCTTCCAAGGTGTATGAGGCATATGACAGACGTCTTCTTGAGACTAATGCGATGGACTTCGATGATATATTGCTGAACTTCGTTAAGCTTCTGCGCGAGCATGAGCAGATCGCGGATTTCTACAGGAATAAGTTCAGATACATCATGGTCGATGAGTATCAGGATACGAATAAGCCGCAGTATGAGGCCGTAATGCTCCTCGGTAAGACACATACCAATGTGTGTGTAGTAGGTGACGACGATCAGTCGATATATGCTTTCAGAGGCGCGGATGTCAATATGATCCTGAACTTCGAGAAGGATTTTCCGGGTGCGAAGGTCATTAAGCTCGAGCAGAATTACAGATCCACACAGACGATTTTAAGTGCTGCCAATGAGGTTATCGCGAACAATAAGCACAGGAAGTCCAAGGTCTTAAGGACCGAGGGTGACGAAGGCAATAAGATCGTAGTCATGAATGCCGATAACGGTAATCTCGAAGCTATGTGGACTGCGGATACGATCAAGAGGATAGTCGATAAGGGCAGATGCAGCTACAAAGACTGTGCAGTTCTTTACAGAGTCAATGCGTTGAGCCGTTCGATAGAGTCGGCACTCCGCGAGAAGCGTATCCCGTTTAAGGTTTACGGCGGAATGCGATTCTATGACCGTAAAGAGATCAAGGATGTTATCGCTTACTTAAGACTTATCAATGACGGCAGCGACGATCTGGCATTCGAGAGGATCATCAATGTACCGAAGAGAGGTATAGGTGATACGACCGTAGATAAGATAAGGCAGATTGCCCAAGATGAGAACACATCGATGTACGATGTAAGCGTCAGAAGCATAGAGTATCCGGATCTTGCCCGCGCTTCAGGTAAGCTTCTTGAATTTACATCGCTTATCGAGAGATTCAGAAGTCACCTTAATGAAGATGAAAGCTTCAAGGATTTCGTGGATTATGTCGAGAACGAGTCCGGTATTATCCAGGAGATCATCGACCAGAGGGAGAAGAAGGGAGAAGTTACCGACAGGGTGGAGAACCTGAAGGAGCTTTTGTCTGAAGCGAGTGAATTCGAGAAGAATCACCGTACGACTCCGGGTCAGGAAGAAGATGCCCGTAATGACGATGCTGATGACATCTATCTCGATGAAGAACTTAAGAAGGCCGATACTCTCTCGGGTTTGCTTTCCATCTATCTTGAGAATGCTGCCCTGTACTCAGCAGGCGATGAGTACAACGAAGGAGATGACTTCGTTAAGCTCATGACTGTCCACAGTGCCAAGGGTCTTGAGTTCGGTGCGGTCTTTATGATCGGTGTTGAAGACGGTATATTCCCGGGATATAAGTCGATAAGTGATTCAACGGCTCTTGAAGAAGAGAGAAGACTAATGTACGTTGCCATAACAAGAGCGAAGAGGGATCTTTTTATCGTGCTGACACGTCAGAGAATGCTCTTCGGTCAGACACAGTGCTTCCCGCCTTCGAGATTCCTTAAGGAGATCAATCCCGAGCACCTGTATAAGATCGGCGGAGCCAGGGAAGTCCGTAAAGATACAACTTCCGCTGCCGTTTCTTCTCCTGCCAGAGAGAAGGCAAGGAAGGAGATCTCAAGTGCGCTCAAGTCTTCGTTCGAGAAGAAGCCTGCGCGTAATCCCGGTCTGTCTGCCGATGCTTTCAGGGTAGGTATGAATGTAACTCATAAGAGATTCGGTGACGGCGTGATCATCAAGGTTGAGCCTGTCGCGGGAGATGCTCTTGTTACGGTTGATTTTGACGGCATGAAGAAGAATATGCTCGCGAACTCCGCGGGATTGATGAGGAGGGAATGATGGACACTTTATTTGACATGTTCGGTGACGCTCTCGGGAATCTCCCGGTAGAACCTCAACTCATTAATAATTACAAGGATCTCAAGGAGATCGAACTTATACGTCAGGAGAGGGAGAAGACTCTGTCTCCTTTTGCCATGAGAACGGAGAACTCCAGAGGAAGGAAGACTGCCGAAGAACCCTGTACCATCAGAAGCCCGTACGAGAGGGACTTGGGAAGGATCATATTCTCCCAGTCATTCAGACGCCTCCGTCACAAGACACAGGTATTCTTCAATCCTGTTAACGATCATATTTGCTCGAGAATAGAGCATGTTATCTACGTTAACTACATCTCAACGATCATAGGACGCGCGCTTAATCTTAATATCGATCTCATTCAGGCGATCGCATTAGGCCACGATATCGGACATTCTCCTTACGGTCATACGGGAGAGAGGGTGCTTAACAAGTGCATACAGTCTGTGGATCCGAATCTGTATTTCGAACATGAGGTGCACAGCTTAAGAGTGCTTGACGTTCTCGAGGAGCACAGACCCGGAGAGTATGGTCTTAACCTTACTTTCGAGGTGCGCGACGGCATCGTCTCACACTGCGGGGAGACTTACGATGAGTACCGTCTTACGCCGTACAGGGACAAGACGGAGAAGGAAGTCTCGGATAAGCCTGCAAAGGACAGGACGAGACCTGCGACACTCGAAGGATGTGTAGTCAGATTTGCCGATAAGATCGCTTACGTCGGCAGAGACATCGAGGACGCAAGAAGAGCCGGTATCATCGGAGGCAACGATCACGTAAGTTCCGAAGCGGCAAAGAGACTCGGAACCACGAATGCCGAGATCATCAATATCCTGGTAGGTGATATTGTTCACAGCAGTCTTAACAAGGACGAGATCAGCATGAGCAAAGAGAACTTCGAGGCGATGAACGAATATCTCAATGCCAATCTGCACGGCATCTATCTTGCACCGAAGATCAAGACTTACGAGGATATGGTAAAGCTTCAGATCGAGGCTATCTTTGATGCGTTCATGGAAGCCGTTGATGACATCGAGAAGGCTGCCGCTTCACGGAATGAAGCCGTTAAGAGTTTTGCCAATTTCTATATCAAGCATCCGGAACCGGGCTGTGCTCCGGTAAGGAAGGTCGTCGATTATATCGCGGGTATGACGGATACTTATGCGAATGCATGTTTCGATGAATTGTACAGAGTATAACGAGGGAATCAATATGGATAAGAATTACGCTTTTTTTGCTTTGCTCGACAGAATGCAGTATATCAACCGCTGGGCTCTTATGAGGAACAGCCGTTATGAGAATATCAAGGAACACAGCTTCGACGTTGCGGTAGTGGCTGAGTCTTTGGCCGTGATACATAACCGACTGGTCGAAGAGGGAAAGACATCGGTTAAGGTCGATCCGTATAAGATCCAGGCACTCGGCCTTTATCACGACTGTACCGAGATCATTACAGGCGATATGCCTACTCCCATCAAGTACAGGAACAGCACGATCAAGAGTGCATACAGGGAAGTGGAGCATGAAGCTGCCGAGAGTCTGGTATCACAGCTTCCCGATTATATGCAGGATTACTACATGTCTTTGCTGTCGCCCGTATATGAGGGAGACGAGGGATATCTTTATAAGAGAATCGTCAAAGCTGCAGATAAGATCACTGCATACATTAAGTGCATAAGAGAGAAACTGGCGGGTAATACCGAATTTGGGTCGGCTATGGCGACATTAAAGGAAACTATTGATAAGATAGATTTACCTGAGGTCAAGATCTTTATGGATGAATTCATTCCTCCGTTCGGTCTGACTTTGGATGAACTTAACAAATAACGGGGACAAAGTGGCAGCACCGGTTAAGAAGACAAAAGAATATCTCATCATTGCAGGTGCGGTGCTTATCGTATCTGTGATCGCCGTTATCTTAGGCGGAATATCTCTTGCCGGAATGTCGGTTCCGTACGGTGAACCCGATTCTTCTGAAGAAGACATAATACTCAGGGCATCGGCTTTGACCTCGAATGAAGATGCGAACAGGATCGCGCTTCACAGGGTAGGATCCGGCTTTTATACGGCAGGAGACTATGTACTTAATATCTTTACGAGTTCCGATTACCTCGTAGCAGGTAAAGATGATGCGGCATTCGCATCGGATCTGTCGGCTGTAATAAGCGGTGCTCCCGATCAGCAGATGATCAACGATGCGGTATCGATGCTTTCGAGCAGTTCGAGAATGTATGTAATTAACGAGATGCTCGCTTCGGAAGACCGCTCTCTTAAGGCTTCTTCGAGTATTCCGGATACGCCGGGCGACAGCTTCACAGATTGTATCCTCACTTCGTCTTTGGAAGGCGATAACGGAGTCACCCTCGGCATCAGAAAGGTTCAGGGAAGCTTCGTGACGACCGGTGACGGCATAAGAACGGACTTCTTTGTCGACGGTATCTGTTATCAGGGCAATATCAATATCACCGATTCGGGCGACGGCTCGAAGAATTTCGTCATGGCGTGGAACAGTGAAGGAGTCAGCGCCGGAAGTCATGAGGTGCTTATCCTGCTTCGTTCGTCGGACGGAAGAGGAACAGTACTGACCGGAGGCGAGATCTTCGTTCCGGATACGATGACGCTTGTAAACAACAACGTACAGCCGGGAACGATCGGCGAGAGCCGTCAGGCTTCCTGGTATGTGCTTAACGCAGGTGATTCTAATGCATATATCAACTTCGTTAATCTCTCGGGAGATATCAAAGTATCGATCTTTGATGCTTACGGGAACCTGATCGGAAGCAATGATCTTGAGGGTACGGACTGTGAGATCTTAAGGGCATTAAGGCAGGATACGGCTGCAATAACCGCAGACACCGGACTTGCCGGAGTGACGAATACTTTCTATGTTAAGGTCGAGCGCGGTGCTCTTAATGAGGACCATACGGGTGCGGTAAGTTATACGATGGTTCAGAGCCGAGAGGTCGCTTATTACGACGGCGGGTATGTCGCGGTTATAGATACTGATTCCGATGATCCGAATGCATCCGTTGTCGATATCAGTTCTCCTGCTTTCTACGGCAAAGAGATCGATATCCAGGATATGAACAATAACATCATGACCGTAGGGTATGAGGATCTGTCCTTCATTCCGCTTAACGGAGTGCTTGAAGATTTTGCCGTTACATATACGGGTACCGGTATGGACTTCGGATATGTTCCTTCATTCGAGCCCAAGCTTATGAATTACGGCTATATGTCCGTTGACGGCATCAGTGACCTTACTCTTAATGCTTCTTCGAGGGAAGGCAACTTCGCGACGGTCACGGCAATCCTCGAGACATCGGCAGGAACTTCTGATGTGCCGCTCGGCAGCTCGTTCTCGTTACAGCCCGGTGAGAATAAATTGACGGTTTCCGTTCATTCGTTTGACGGTATTACCAATAACTACAGCTTATATGTGCTCGTAGGTGATGATGACGGCACATTCTGTGAAGACACATTATCACAGTTCCCGGTAAGTTACGGAAGCGGACTTTGGCTTCTGCATTCACTGCATCCGAATTATATCTTCACTCCGTTTAATACCGGAATGGATTTCTACACTGTTCTTGATTATGAGGACAGCGGCTCGAGGAGCCTTGCCAATATCTACTCCAACCCGTCATGGACGGATTCTTCGAGTCCCGAGTATGACGGCGGAGGATGGCATGCTGCTACGAATGAGGCGGTAAGGTATTTCCTTGATCCGAGAAACTATCTTGATCAGGTTCACATATTCTCTTTCGAGACATTGTCGTTTAACGGAGCCGTGCAGTCGATCGACGGTGTAAGTACGATGATCGCGGGAAGCTTTATGGATACGGATGATCTTGATTATGCCCAGATCATCTATAATGCAGGACAGACCGCAGGCGTATCGCCGTATCTTCTGTCGAGCAGGATCATCCAGGAGATGGGATATAACGGACAGTCTGCTCTTTGCTCCGGTACGTTGCCGGGATATGAAGGCTACTACAACTTCTTTAATATCGGATCGGTACCGGATCCTTCGGTGGAGAACGGAGCGCTGATCAACGGTGCTCGATATGCGATGTGGGGATCGTCTCCCGACCTCGAGACTATCGATGATGCCGAAGCGGCTCTGCTGCTTCCCTGGGATAATGTAAGCGATGCCATAACGGGAGGTGCTCTGTGGATAGCTCAGAGCTACATCGCCGTTGACCAGAATACGCTGTACTTCCAGAAGTTTGACGTTATCAATAACAACGACGGACTGTATAACCACCAGTACGCTCAGAATGTGGCGATGGCATATATGGAAGGTCAGAGATATTTCAGAAGCTATGCTGCGAACGGAATGCTCGATGAGCCGTTCGAATTCATAATCCCCGTATATTCGGGACTGCCTGATTCGTTCGGACAGATGCCTTAAGGTGATATCCATGAGCATCGGAAGAAGGAGCAAAAAAGTAAAAGCATTGGCTGCCGCATCGGCTTTGATCGCGGTCTGTTCCGTGTTTACAGGTTTGCTCTCTGCCGATACCACGGTATTGATATCATTAACCACTCAGACTTCAACCGTTAATCCCGGCGATATCATCAACTTTAATGTAAACTGCGATACATTCGATTATGTGTCTGAATTCGGTCCGATCGATGTCGTCTACGATGCCGACCAGTTCGAGTTCGTATCGGTGACTTATGCCGATGTATTGTCGGGATATGCATTTGAATATGATACTTCGGAAGCGGGGACAGTCTCGGTGACGGCGGATTTTATTGAGGTAACTGATGAGGAGACTGGTCTTGATGTAGAGCCTTTCCATTCCGAAGTCGAGACTATGCTGTTCCAGGTTTCCTTGAGAGCGAGATCCGATGCTTCAGGTGATACTTCTGTCCGGATAAGTTCGACCGGAACATTTACAAGAAGTGACGGGACCGTGATAGGTTCGTACAGTGCAGAACCCGTTACCGTAAGCATAGCTCACGGAGTGTCGACAGATGCGACTTTATCCGCGCTGTCCATCGAAGGAATAACGATGACTCCTCCGTTCGATCCTCAGGTGTTCGAGTATTCGGCAACCGTAAGCCGTGACGTGGAGAGCGTATCGGTTAATGCGGTTCCGACTAATCTGCAGGCATCTGTCTCCGTTGACGGTGCAGACGAATTGTCGTCGGGTGAGAATATCGTATCGGTAAGAGTTCTTGCCCAGGACGGTATCAGATGGAGAGAGTACAGGATCTTCGTTAACCGTCAGGAGAACTATATCCCCGAAGGTTCGGGTTTTATAGATTCCCAAGGCGTGACATTTACTTTCATGACTTTCCCGTCCAACCTTGTCATCCCGGAAGGGTTTATCCAGACCATGAGGACTATCAACGGATACTCGGTTCCTGTCTTTGCTAAGGACGGAGTTGTCAGTGTCCTGGTCTATGTTTACAATGGAACTGATGAGCCCGCGCTTTATTTCTATAACCCGATCTCCGGCGTGGCGACAGTCTACAGGGCTGAAGCGACGGTTATATCCGTAGGTCGTGTGTTAACGACCGTTGAGGTCCCTGAAGATGTTCATATACCGAGAGGATTTGAAGCCGGTGTGTATACTGTCGGTGATAACGAGATGGAAGGATATATCAACGACGACGGAAACTTCATAGCCTACATGCGTGATGATACGGGCAACAGCAGTTTCTATTATTATGATCCGGCCGATGAACATTTCTACGAATACAAGAGCGTTGAGCGTACGACGGAGAGAGTTTACCGAAATCTCTTCTATCTGTTCCTCGGACTCAGCGTATTGCAGTCTGGCTTTATCGTTGTCATGACCTACCTTATCAGGAAGGTAGTCAACAACAGAGCCAATCCGAGACCGAAGAGAGTCTGACAATGACAGCCAGAGAGTTATTCTTCGGAAGCGATACCTTAACACCCAAACAGGAGAATATAAGACAGTTGGTAATGTATCCTTTTGCCGGTATATTCACGGCGCTTGCCAATTTTCTGTCATTCGTGATCATTGACTTCATTCTGAAGGATCCTGTCATGATTCATCCGTTCGGCTTTGAATACGATCTGACACTTGTAATTAAACAGTTCGTATCCTGGGTAGTTACGATAGTTACCGCTCACTCTACCAACCGTATCTTCGTGTTCAGATCGCACGGTAATTATTTTCTGGAGCTTCTGGGATTCGCGGCAGCAAGGCTTTTTACTTTTGCAACGATTGAAGTATTATTATTCTCGTTGATGGTGAGGTGGTCGAATACGTTTCTCGGACTCGATCAGCATGATGTGCTGTTCTCGATAATCGGATTCGATATTACCTGCATTTATATCGTTAAGATCGTGAGCAATATTGTCCTGATAAGCGTTAACTTCATAATGAGTAAATGGATCGTATTCAGGGCGAAGAATCCGTCACGCAGGAAAGGAAAAACGGCTGAAGATGTCACAGACTGATGTGCCTGAATTTATAAAGGATTCTGCCAAGTTCGGAATCAATCTCGGACTTGAGCGTATGGATGAGCTCGACAGGCTTCTCGGCAATCCCGAGAAAGATCTTAAGGTCGTTCATATAGCGGGAACCAACGGTAAGGGGTCTACGGTAACATTTATCAGTACCTGTCTTGCCGAAGCAGGGTACAGGGTAGGTATCTATACATCTCCTTTCCTCGAGAGATTCTCCGAAAGGCTGAGGATAATTGACGGGAAGGAAGGCCTCGACAGACTGCTTCAGGATGAGACCGAAGGTGAGATCAAAGACGATGATCTTAACAGGCTCTCCGCAAGAGTCGAGGAGGCCTGCAACGAGATGACTTCCGACGGCTTCGAGCATCCTACCGAGTTCGAACTGATGACGGCTCTGGGCTATCTGTGGTTTAAGGAGCAGGAGACGGACATTGTTGTTCTTGAGACTGGGTTGGGCGGCAGACTTGATTCCACCAATGTATTTGATAAGCCTCTTGCGACTGTCATAACTTCGATCGGATTCGATCACCAGGACAGGCTCGGAAACACCATAGAGGAGATTACTTCCGAGAAAGCTGGGATCTTCAAGAAGGGCGTTCCCGCATTCTCCTCGGAACCGTCACAGATGCTGATCGAAAGTTCCGAGCAGGAGAAGATCCGTCAGACACTGCTTAAGTGCGCATCGGAAAAGGAAACGGCGGGACTTGTCTTTGTAAATGCAGATCCCGGCAGTGCCGTGTTTACGGAAGACGGAAAGATGGTTTTCGAAGCTTGCGGCAGGAAATACGAGACGAGACTTCAGGGGCGCCATCAGGTTCTTAATGCCGCTCTTGCCGTAAGGGTGCTGCAGGATGTTTTCGGACTTGAAGATGACGTGATAGCCGCGGGCATCTCGAAAGCAAGGTGGAAGGGCAGGGCAGAGCTTCTTTGTAATGATCCTGCGGTGATACTCGACGGCGGGCATAACGTGCAGTGTGCCGAGAGTCTCATGACTGCCTTGAAGGAGATGTGTGCCGGCAGATTCGGTGATATGAGATTCCGCGTAGTGATGGGCGTCATGGCCGATAAGAACGTACAGGGGATGATTGAGACGTACCGTGATATGGGTCTCGATCCTGCCGAAGTGTATGCAGTCAGGGTGGATAATCCGCGCTCGATGTCCCCCGATGATCTTTCTTTATTAATAAAAATAGTGTATAATAACTCGATTATGCCTGTATCCTGTGACAGTGCCGAGGAAGCGGTGTCCGAAGCCTGTCGTAAGACAAGAGAGGACGGGATACCGTTATTGGTAACAGGTTCCCTCTACCTTATAGGCGAAGTGAGAGGTAAGTTATGCACGATTACAGACAACTGGCGCTGATGCTCCGACCCATAGAGGAGAAAGACCTGATCCTCTATGATATGAGTGCTGATGATAAAGCCCATGTAGTTAAGCAGTTTAACCGTGCACTTTTAAATGCCCAGAGAGACGGAACCGACGTCGCACAGATTATTTTGAAGCCGTTGATCACCAAGTATCCTACTTGGGGTGACACGGCTCTTGTTTACGGTCTTTGTCTTGCAAGAGAAAGATCTTTCAAGAGAGCTGCCGATGCGATCGAGTACGCGGTAAATAATTCGCTTGCTTCCGAACAGCATCTGACGGTAGCACAGGAAGCTATCAAGATGATAAGGGCAGATGAGAATGAGCCCGATCCCATTCCCGAAGTTCGAAGAGGAAAGAAGAGTGTTTCTTCCATGGTAGGCGAAGGCACAGATAAGCCTGCCGCCAGAACCGCGATGCAGGCTCCGATCCTGATGCGCGCATCTTCGGGTACCAATGACTTTAAGATGGCATCCGAGAGGGAGCGCCGCGATATCATGATGAGATCAAGCTCGGGCGGCGACGAGATGAGTGACGACATCAATGTCGAGAATGTACGAACTCCCGCGGATAATATGCGTCTGGCGGTTAAGATCATAACAGGCGTTCTGATCGCAGGTGCCGTATGCGCGTTAATCTTCTTCGTGATAATCCCGACATGGTCAAGCGTCAAGAACGCATCCGATACTACAGACAGACTTGATTTCCTGATCCAGAAGCTTGACGAGAACAAGAATGATCCGGAAGTCGCGAATATAATCGAACAATATGCAGCAAATTACGGCGAAACCGGAAGTACTGCGCAGACAGTTCAGGAGACACAGCCTGCAGCAACACAGTCCGAAGCCGCTGAGAGTGAGGTAGCACAATGAAATACATAAGCACAAGAGGATTTGAAGGTAAGTTCTCCGCACAGGAAGCGATCATCAAGGGTATCGCACCCGACGGGGGTCTCTTCGTTCCCGAGTCTATTCCGGTACTTACGGATGATGATATCGAGCAGATGAAGAATATGCAGTTCTGCGAGATCTCTGCCAGAGTCCTTTCTAAGTATCTCGATGATTTCTCCGAGGACGAGCTTCTCGGATTCGCAAGAGAGGCTTACAGCGAGGAGAAGTGGGGAGAAAATCCGGTTCCTCTCGTTCAGCTTAATTCCTACAATGAGCGCGAGTACATCCTCGAGCTGTGGCACGGACCTACGTGTGCATTTAAGGATGTTGCTTTGCAGATGCTTCCCCATCTTATGACTGCTTCCATGAAGAAGACAGGCGAGAACAAGAAGATCTGTATTCTTACGGCTACATCCGGTGATACGGGTAAAGCAGCCCTTGAAGGCTTCAAGGATCTTCCCGGAACAGAGATCATCGTATTCTATCCCACGGGCGGAGTTTCCGAGGCTCAGAAGCTTCAGATGGTAACGACAACAGGCGACAATACGCATGTTATCGCAGTTAACGGATGCTTCGATGATGCACAGACAGGTGTTAAGAATATCTTCGCCGATAAGGCATTTAACGATGAACTCCTCGCAGGCGGCATCAAGCTGTCTTCAGCGAACTCGATCAACTGGGGCCGTCTTGCTCCTCAGATCGCTTACTATGTTTATTCCTACATCGAGCTTCTCAGAACCGAGAAGATCGAGAAGGGTGAGTCCATCAATATCGTAGTTCCTACGGGTAACTTCGGAAATATCCTTGCCGCATGGTTTGCAAAGCAGATGGGTATCCCCGTAAGAAAGCTCATCTGTGCTTCGAACAGAAACAAGGTACTGTGCGACTTCTTCTCGTCCGGTAAGTACGACAGGAACAGAGAGTTCTATAAGACGACATCACCTTCGATGGATATCCTTATCTCTTCTAACCTTGAGCGACTCCTGTTCGAGATCACGGGCGGCGATTATAAGCAGGTCAGCGAGTGGATGAACGCTCTTAATACAGAGGGTGTCTACAAGGTTGACGATAAGACATTAAAGGAGATGCAGAGACTCTTCGTCGGAGGTTTCGCAGATGAGACCGGTGTCGCTAAGACGATACTTGATGTCTATGACAGAACAGACAATGTAGTCGATACGCATACTGCCGTCGGCTTCAATATCTATAACCGTTATCACCAGAGATCCGGAGACGAGACGAAGACCGTATTTGCTTCTACGGCTTCTCCGTTCAAGTTCTCTGCTTCCGTTATGGACGCGTTAAGAGGAGAAGGTTTCTCCGAAGGAAAGTCCGTAGAGGAAGTAATCAAGGAGCTGTCTGATGAGAGCGGCCTTCAGATTCCTGAGGCGATCAAAGATCTTTCCAGTAAGCCTGTCCTCCATAAGGACGTTATCGAGAAAGAAGACATGGAATCTAAGGTAAGAAGCATTCTGCTTGGGTAATAAATTTTAAGATATAAGAGGTAACGCAAATGCCAAAGAGAGAAGACATCAACAAGATCCTTATCATCGGTTCTGGCCCGATCATCATCGGTCAGGCATGTGAGTTCGACTATTCGGGAACTCAGGCTTGTAAGGCGCTGAGGAAGCTCGGATACGAGATCGTTCTCGTAAACAGCAACCCCGCTACGATCATGACCGATCCCGACGTAGCCGACAGAACTTACATCGAGCCTTTGAACGTCAACAGGATCGAGCAGATCATCGCAAAGGAGAAGCCGGATGCTCTTCTTCCCAACCTCGGCGGACAGTCAGGTCTTAACCTTTGCTCCGAGCTTTCCAAGGCGGGTGTACTCGACAAGTACGGCGTACAGGTAATCGGCGTACAGGTTGATGCCATCGAGAGAGGTGAGGACCGTATCGAGTTCAAGAATACAATGAATTCCCTGGGAATCGAGATGCCGAGATCTCACGAGGCTTACTCAGTCGAGGAAGCTCTCAAGATCGCTGAGGAGCTGCATTACCCTGTAGTATTGAGACCTGCTTACACCATGGGCGGTGCCGGCGGCGGTCTCGTATATAACGTAGAAGAACTCAAGGTAGTCTGCGAGAGAGGTCTTCAGGCTTCACTGATCCATCAGGTTCTTGTAGAAGAGTCCATCGCAGGATGGGAAGAGCTCGAGCTCGAGGTAGTAAGAGACGCCAAGAATAACAAGATCACAGTCTGCTTCATCGAGAACATCGATCCTATCGGCGTTCACACAGGTGACTCATTCTGTTCGGCACCTATGCTCACGATCTCCGATGATGTTCAGCAGAAGCTTCAGGAGCAGTCCTACAAGATCGTAGAGGCTATCCAGGTTATCGGTGGTTGTAACTGCCAGTTCGCACACGATCCCGTATCCGACAGAACGGTAGTTATCGAGATCAATCCCAGAACATCCAGATCTTCTGCTTTGGCTTCCAAGGCAACAGGTTTCCCGATAGCTTTCGTATCTGCACTTCTTGCATGCGGTCTCACATTAGACGAGATTCCCTGCGGCAAGTACGGAACACTCGACAAGTACGTCCCCGACGGTGACTATGTAGTTATCAAGTTCGCGAGATGGGCTTTCGAGAAGTTCAAGGGAGCTTCCGACAAGCTCGGAACACAGATGCGTGCCGTAGGTGAGGTAATGAGCATCGGTAAGACTTACAAGGAAGCTTTCCAGAAGGCGATCCGAAGCCTTGAGAAGGACAGATACGGCTTGGGCTTCGCGAAGAACTTCAACGAGCTTACAAAGGAAGAGCTCCTTGCAAAGCTGGTTTACCCGACATCTGAGAGACAGTTCGTTATCTACGAGGCACTTCGAAAGGGTGCTACCATTGACGAGATATTCGAACTTACCAAGATCAAGCACTGGTTCTTGGAGCAGATGAAGGAACTCGTCGACGAGGAGAATGCACTCATCGCCATGAAGGGCAGCGTTCCCTCCGAGGATATCCTGCGCAAGGCTAAGTGTGACGGTTTCTCCGATAAGTATCTTTCCAAGATCCTCGAAGTATCCGAGGAGGATATCAGAAACAAGCGTTATGAGTACGGTATCAAGGAAGCATGGGAGGGTGTACACGTAAGCGGAACACAGGATGCTGCTTATTACTACTCCTCATATAACATCCCTGAGGATAAGTCTCCTTCTTCCAAAAACAAGAAGGTCATGATCCTTGGCGGCGGCCCCAACAGAATCGGTCAGGGTATCGAGTTCGACTACTGCTGCGTACATGCTGCACTTGCTCTTAAGAAGCTCGGCTTCGAGTCCATCATAGTTAACTGCAACCCTGAGACGGTTTCCACAGACTACGACACATCAGACAAGCTCTACTTCGAGCCTCTGACACTCGAGGATGTACTCGCTATCTACGAGAAGGAGAAGCCCCTTGGCGTTATCGCTTCATTCGGCGGCCAGACACCTCTGAATCTTGCTGCAGACCTTAAGAAGTACGGCGTAAACATTCTCGGTACTTCACCTGAGACCATCGATCTTGCTGAGGACAGAGACCTGTTCCGTGCAATGATGGATAAGCTTCAGATCCCCATGCCTGAGGCAGGTATGGCTTCCACTGTCGAAGAGGCAGTTGAGATTGCTAATAAGATCGGCTATCCCGTAATGGTTAGACCTTCCTATGTATTGGGCGGACGCGGAATGGAAGTCGTTCACGATGACGACATGATGAGGATCTACATGGCCGCTGCCGAGGGTGTTACACCTGACAGACCTATCCTCATCGACAGATTCCTGCACCACGCTACAGAGTGTGAGGCTGATGCTATTTCCGACGGCGAGAACTGCTTCGTTCCTGCTGTCATGGAGCATATCGAGCTCGCAGGCGTTCACTCCGGTGACTCCGCTTGTATGCTGCCTTCACAGAACCTCACAGAGGAGCAGGTAGCTGCTATCAGAGAGTACACGAAGAAGATTGCCGTAGAGATGAACGTAGTAGGTCTCATGAACATGCAGTACGCCATCGAAGACGGTGTCGTATATGTTCTCGAGGCTAACCCCCGTGCATCAAGAACAGTACCGCTCGTATCCAAGGTTACATCGGTTAACATGGTAAGAATCGCTACTGACATCATGACAAGATCCATCACAGGCAGACCTTCACCCGTTAAGGATCTTAAGAATAAGAAGATCAATCACTGCGGTGTTAAGGAAGCCGTATTCCCGTTCAACATGTTCCAGGAGGTTGACCCTGTCCTCGGCCCTGAGATGAGATCCACAGGTGAGGTTCTCGGTCTTTCCGATAATGTCGGTGAAGCTTACTACAAGGCACAGGAGGCAACACAGACAGTTCTTCCTCTTGAGGGCAACGTATTGCTCTCGGTATGCGACAGAGATAAGGGAGACCTCCTCGAAGTTGCAAGAGGCTTTAACGAGATCGGATTCAAGATCTTTGCAACTGGCGGAACATACGACATGATCAATGCCGACGGAATTCCCGTAACAAAGGTTAAGAAGATCTATGAGGGCCGTCCGAATATCTCCGATATGATCACGAACGGTGAGCTCGACCTTATCATCAACACTCCTGCGGGTAAGACTTCCGTCTATGATGACTCTTACATCCGTAAGGAAGCTATCAGACATAAGGTTCCTTATATCACGACGATGGCCGCGGCCAAGGCATCCGCTGACGGAATCAAGGCAGTCAAGAACAATAATCATATCGGCGTTAAGGCCCTTCAGGACTTTCACGCTGAGATAGGAGAGTAATCATTTAGGGGTGTCGTGATGAGAAATAGGTTTCTGATCGATCTGAATCTTGCAATCTGCATCATTCTTCTAATATTCATAGTTTTCCTCTTCCTTTACAAACTTGACGGGGGGAACCTGAATTCTAAGGACGAGCAATTTTCAGACGGATGGACCTATGAAGACGGCACCCCTGTTGACTTCTCCAATCTGAGATATGCACCTGAAGAGGGGACGATTACGAAAACTGTCTCACCTGAGCAGGTGAGCGGGGCAGATTTGTGCTTCGAGAGCAGAAGCCTGTTCTTCACCGTTTATATCAATGATACTGCGGTCTATGATTTTCATCCGGATCTTATCAGGATATACGGTAATTATTATGGCGAATGCATTCATACGGTAGATCTGCCGGCAATTGAAGAGAATTCAGAGATCAGAATAACCTATACGACTCTGCATGAAGCTTTGACTTCATCCTTCTACTCAATGAAGATTCAGGAGGGGGCAGAATTCGTCAAGGTAACTGTTGCCGAGAATTTTGCTAATTACCAGCAATGCTTTGTTATCATGGTCCTGGGTGTAGTCCTGATCGTTGTCGGATTCCTTTTTACTTCTGATCCCAACAGTGTCATCGAGACTATCTCACTCGGAACTACGGCCATAGTGCTTGCACTGTGGACCAGCTCGGGTTCGAGGATACCTCAAATCATAAGTGAGAATTCGGCGATGGTAAGGGTAATGGACTACATGTGTCTTATATTTCTTCCGGTGCCGGTAATAATCCTCATAGCTTCGGTATCCAAGCAGCTGGATTCCATTCTGCCTAAGATCCTTATCGGGCTTTGCGGTCTTAATCTGGTCCTGAATGTAGTATGGGTGCTTGTACTTGGCAGGGACTACAGCGAGGTGCTGATCATCACTCATATCATCCTCGGTATCGGCGTACTGTTCATTGTTCATTTAACGATAGGTGCATATAAGAAATCCGGCAAGTTCGGTAAAAACATGAAGGTTATCGTGGCTGGATTCTCTGTGCTTATAGCTGCCGGAATCCTTGATATTATCAGATACTATCTGTTTAATGCTGCGGATGCGTCTCTTTTTACAAGGCTTGGACTTCTGTATTTTATTATCCTGTTCACCATCTACGAGCTGAATCTGTTCCTTAATATCATCAGGAAGAGTGCTCAGACTGAAGTAATGGAGAAGCTTGCATACAATGACGGACTTACAGGTCTTCTTAACCGTCTGGCTTTTACTCAGGAAGAGAACCGGATCAAAGAGAAGGAGTCAGGCAAGTACGTTCTTGTCCAACTGGATATAAACTTCTTAAAGCAGGTCAACGATAACTATGGACATGCGGAAGGTGACAGATTTATAATTGCCGCTGCCGAACTCATAAATGATACATTCGGTCGTTACGGCAAGTGTTACCGCATAGGCGGAGATGAGTTCTTTGCCATCCTCGACGGCAAGCACAGCGAAGAGGATTATGACAAGGCGATTGAGCTTTTCGAAGAGAAGATAAAGGAAGTAAATGACAGGAATGAGTTCCACATTCCCCTGTGCATCGCATACGGTAAGGCTGTCTATGTTCCGGGTAATGACTCTTTTGACGAGGCGGAGAAGACTGCGGACAACCTGATGTACGAGCACAAGAAGTTGCTTAAAGAGAATACATAACAATTAATATTAGAGGGGGCATTTATGCTTGAGGCTTTAGCGCGGATTAACGATGTCGTTAATTCATTTGTGTGGACAAAGACGGGAGTTTGGCTTCTGATCGCGACGGGTATCCTGATGACGTTACTTACCAAGGGATTCCAGTTTACACACATGGGACACTGGTGGAAGAAGACCATCGGTTCGTTACTTAATAAGAATGTTATCGGACACACTGAAGACAAGGCTACAATATCGCAGTTCCAGGCTCTTTGTACCGCTTTGGCTGCGACGGTCGGTGTAGGTAATATCGCAGGTGTATCTGCAGCGATCATCACAGGCGGCCCCGGTGCAGTATTCTGGATGTGGTTCGCAGCGATCTTCGGTATGATGACGAACTACTCCGAGAATATCCTCGGTATCTATTTCAGACGTAAGAATCATGCTGACGAGTGGTCCGGCGGTGCTATGTACTACCTTCAGGACGGACTCGGAAGTTATCCTCGCATGAAGGTCGTCGGTAAGGTCCTCGCAGTTATCTTCGCTATTTGCGCGGTGCTCGCTTCATTCGGTATCGGCAACATGGGACAGGTAAACAAGATCGTTCTTAACTTCACTTCGTCCTTCGATATCAAGCCTTTATCAAGCAAGATCCTTTACACTTCGAACGGAACCGACATTACGCTTTATATGCTGGTCGTAGGCATCGTGCTTATGGTACTCGTAGGCGTAGTAGTTATCGGCGGTCTTCAGAGAATTGCCACTGTAGCAGAGAAGATCGTTCCGGTCATGGTACTTATCTTCATTGCGGGATCGCTTACGATCATCCTTGTTAACTTCGACGCGATCGGACCTGCATTCAATGCTATCTTCTCCGGTGCATTCAACGCTCCTGCAGTATGGGGAGGCGCTACCGGTGTTGCATTCAAGACGATTATCACACAGGGATGTAAGAGAGGCGTGTTCTCGAATGAGGCAGGTCTCGGTTCATCCGTTATGGTTCACAGTAATTCCAACGTTAAGGAGCCCGTTAAGCAGGGTCTGTGGGGTATCTTCGAGGTGTTTGCCGATACGATCATCGTATGTACAATGACGGCTCTCGTTGTTCTTACATCAGGCGTTATCAATCTTGAGACAGGTGCTATCGAGACAGAGTCGGATGCGCTTCTCGTTGCAGATGCATTTAATACGGTATTTAAGTTCGGCGATGTCGACGCAGGCCGCATGTTCGTAGCTCTTGCGATCCTCGTATTCGCTTTCACAACCGTTCTCGGCTGGTCCCAGTACGGTTCCAAGGCTGTAGAGTATCTTGCGGGAAAGCACGCTGCCATTGCAACGAGAGTATACAGGATCCTCTTCGTTCTCCTGATCCTCTCGGGCGCACTCATGACATCTTCCATCGCATGGGATATCTCCGATACATTTAACGGTATGATGATGATCCCGAACCTTATCGGTGTTATCGCGATGAGCCCGCTTGTAATGAAGATCACAAACAGCTATGTAGCAAGAAGGATCAAGGGAGATAAGACTGCAGAGCCGATCCTCTCCTATGATCCCAAGATCAATGAAGAGAATGCCAAGGCTTTGGCAGAAGATCCTAATCTCGACTGATAAAGGGAGGATAAGAAGGTGCCGTTATTCGAGATCACATATATTGCGGTATTTACGATAGTACTCGCATTCATATTCGGAACCGTGCTTGCAAGCTTTATTACCTGTACTGCAGGAAGAATTCTTGCGGGTATGGATTGGATCAATGAGCATTCGCACTGCGATACCTGCGGTCATCAGTTGGGAGCTCTCGACCTTTTCCCGATCTTCTCCTATGTTCTTCTGGGAGGCAAGTGCCGTTACTGCGGATCCAAGGTGCCGATCAGATGTCTGATCTCGGAAGTGCTCCTCGGCGTCGTGTTCGTCGGTGTGGTTCTTGCACACGGCATGATCGATGCCGTCATGGTAAGAAATCTTCTTCTTGCCATGCTCATGATGGGAATCTCCTTCTGCGATATCGACGGCAAGGTGGTTCACGAAGGATTTACTACGGCGATCCTCGCAGTATGGATCGGCGCTCTGCCTTTTGTTCCCGAGATGAAGCTGTACACAGCTGACGGCGTTATCGCCTGTGTTCTTATCGCAGGCGGCATGATGATTTACTCATATGCAAGAACATCCGCGAAGAAGACGGGGATAGACGGCAAGCTCATAAAGCTTACTGCCGTTTATCTTCTTTATACGGGACTTTGGGAAGGTGCAGCTGCACTTGCGGCAACACTTATCATCTGGCTCATCACCGGACGCAAGAAGCCGGTAGTGCCAATTATGTCGATTTGTATTATAATCTGCCTTTGTGCCGGAGAGAGACTCTTCGGAAGTTCTGTCTCCGCTTATGTCGGAACAGTATACGAATTTGTAAGATCATTTGGATTCTGAGGTAATAATTAATGGCTTTGACTGACGTCGAACAGATAAAGAGAAGAAGAACATTCGCGATCATATCGCACCCTGACGCGGGTAAGACGACCATGACTGAAAAGCTCCTTTTGTACGGAGGAGCCATCCACCTCGCAGGTTCCGTTAAAGCGCGAAAAGCTTCACGCCACGCTACATCAGACTGGATGGAGATCGAGAAGCAGAGAGGTATCTCCGTTACGTCTTCCGTAATGCAGTTCGAGTACGACGGATACTGCATCAATATCCTCGATACTCCCGGACACCAGGACTTCTCCGAGGATACATACCGTACACTGTGCGCTGCCGATGCTGCTGTCATGCTTCTTGACGGCGCGAAGGGTGTCGAGGCACAGACGATCAAGCTGTTCGAGGTATGCCGTAAGAGAGGTATCCCGATCTTTACATTCATCAACAAGATGGACCGTGCCGCCAAGAATCCGTTCGACCTCGTAGATGAGCTCGAGAAGGTGCTCGGCATCAGATCCACTCCTATTAACTGGCCTATCGGTACTGACGGTAATTTCGAGGGCGTGTACGAGAGAGCAACCGGCGAGGTTCTCCTCTTTGACGCGGATAACAGAGACCACGGTGCTTCCATGGTTACGCAGTCCACCTCGGGTATCGATGACCCGACTCTTAAGGATCACATGACGGCAGCCCACTACGAGCAGCTTAGAAACGACATTGAGCTCCTCGATATGGCTGGCGACGAGTTTGACTTGGAGAAGGTTCTTGCAGGACAGCTCACCCCCGTATTCTTCGGATCTGCTATCACGAACTTCGGTGTAGAGCCTTTCCTTAAGAAGTTCCTCGAGATCGCACCGGAGCCTGCGCCTCATCACGTTTCTGATGATCAGGGTGACGTGCTTCCGACGGATGAGATGTTCTCCGGATTCATCTTTAAGATTCAGGCTAACATGGACCCGAACCACAGAGACAGAATGGCATTCCTGCGTATCTGCTCGGGTAAGTACGAGAAGAACATGACAGTTAACCACATGAGACTCGGCAAGAAGATCACTCTTGCGCAGCCTCAGCAGTTTATGGCTCAGGACAGAAATATCGTAGAGCAGGCCTTCGCTGGCGATATCATCGGTATCTTCGATCCCGGTCACTTCAGGATCGGCGACACGCTGATCTCAACTAACAGAAAGTTCGAGTTCGATCCTATCCCTGTATTCGCTCCCGAGAACTTCGCGAAAGTTTTCCCGAAGGATTCCATGAAGAGAAAGCAGTTCCTGAAGGGTATCGAGCAGCTGTCCGAGGAAGGTGCCGTACAGCTTTATAAGCAGCCTGATATCGGTACCGAGACGTTCGTAATGGGTGTCGTAGGTATCCTCCAGCTCGACGTTCTCGAGTACAGACTTAAGACGGAGTACGGCGTTGATATCGTAAGACAGCCTCTGTCTTACAATCTTGCAAGATGGGTTAAGTCTGATGCTGAAGGCGGATTCGACTATAAGGATATTACGCTTACATCCACATCCATGATCGTTCTCGACCGTGATGACGAGCCTGTCGTCCTGTTCGAGTCTGAGTGGGCGATAGATTGGGTCGTACAGCATAACGAAGCGATGAAGCTTCGCTTCGAGAATATCCATTCCAAGTAACAAATTTTGTTTACTTCCTGTTCAAAAGTGCACTTTTGATTAGTGTTATAATTTTCGAGTGGGCAAAAATGCCCGCTTATGACACATTTGGAGGTTTGAATTATGCAACGTGGCGGCGGAGTACTTATGCATATCGCATCTTTACCCGGACCCTTTGGTATAGGAGTGTTGGGCGAGGAGGCTGTGGCTTATGCCAAGCAGCTTAAGAAACAGGGAATGAAGTATTGGCAGATCCTGCCTTTGTCTTACCCCGGCATGGGAGACAGCCCGTATCAGAGTTTCTCAGCATTCGCTGGTAACTGGCTTCTCATCGATCCCAGAAGTCTCATGAAGATGGGTCTCCTCACAGCAGAAGATGTCGTTAAGGCTGAGTACAATGAGAATAAGTGGAGAGTAAACTACGATTTTCTTAGAGTTGACCGTGAGGCACTCTTGCGCAAGGCTTATTCCAGAGCAGACAGTGAGCTTCTTAAGAAAGTTGATAAGTTCCTCAAGGACAATAAGTGGGCAGATGATGTAGCACTTTATCAGGCTGCCAAGGATAAGTTCGACCAGAAGGCATGGTGGCAGTGGGAGGATAAGGCTCTTGCTTCTTATGACGAGAAGGCAGTTTCTAAGTTAAGAGGAACGGAAGATTATCAGTTCCACGGCTTCGTTCAGTATCTGTTCATGACGGAGTGGACTGACATCAGATCCCAAATCAATGCCGAGGGCGTTCAGATCATCGGCGACATGCCTATCTACGTATCCGGCGATTCGGCTGATGTATGGGCTGCAAGAGATCTGTTCAAGATGGCTACTGAAGCACAGAAGAAGGCAGCACGTAAGGCATGGATCAAGGAGAATCCCGACAAGGATCCTGATAAGGACTATGAGGATATTGTTTTCGAGTGCGGCGCGGGTGTACCTCCGGATTACTTCTCTGCTGACGGTCAGCTGTGGGGCAACCCCATCTACGACTGGAAGAAGCACAAGGAGACGGGTTATGCCTGGTGGATGGAAAGATTAAGAGAGAACTTCAAGCTCTACGACATCATCAGGATCGACCACTTCAGGGCTTTCTCTTCCTATTGGGAAGTACCTGCAGGCTCCAAGACTGCTAAGACAGGTAAGTGGGTCGACGGTCCGAAGATGGATTTCTTCAAAGTGTTCGACAAGACATTCGGTGACAGATCCAAGCTTATCGCTGAAGATTTGGGTGAGGTAACAGCCGATCTCGAGAGCTTCCTCGAGGAAGTCGATCTTCCAAGAATGAAGGTTATGCAGTTTGCATTTAACCCTGATGACAACAGTTCTTATCTGCCTCATAACTATGTACAGAATTGTGTTGCCTATACGGGAACACACGATAACAACACTTTGCTCGGCTGGCTTTGGGAAGCTAAGGACAACGAGCGCCGCGAGTGTCTCAAGTACTGCGGCTTCGAAGGTGATAACTGGGGCGACGGAGGCGTGAAGTCTGCGTCCTGCCGTGCTATTATTAAGACGCTCTGGGCAAGCTGCGCCAATACGGTCATCATACCTATACAGGATATGTTGGGCTACGGCGGAGACACGAGAATGAATATTCCCGGCACGCCCGAGGGCAACTGGAGAGTCAGATTCTCCAAGGAGGATCTGGATTCACTCGATAATGATTGGTACAGGGAGCTTAACAGGCTTTACAGAAGGTGATAGGGTTGGACGAATGCATACTGGCCGTTGATCAGGGAACAACTTCTACCAAGGCGTTCCTGCTCGGCTCGGACGGGAATCTTATCAAGTCCCGTCCTCAGATTCTAACGCAGCATTATCCTGCGCCCGGCTTTGTCGAACACGACGCGAAGGAGATATATCTGTCAGTGCTTAAGGCTATGGCGGATGTTCTGCTTGATAATCCCTGCATCAATATCGACTGTGTGGCTCTGACCAACCAGCGTGAGACGACCATAGCATTTAATAAGGATACGGGTGAGCTTTACTGCAACGCCATTGTATGGCAGTGCAGAAGGACAGCCGATATCTGCAGAAGAGAGAATATCCTCGCACGAAGAGATGATATCTCCCGAATAACGGGACTTCGTATCGATCCGTATTTCTCCGCGACGAAGATGAGATGGATCATGGAGAATGTCCCGGGTACCGAGAAGGCTGCGCTGTCGGGCGAACTGAAGTTCGGCACCGTAGACGGATATCTTGTGTATATGCTTACCGGTAAGCAGAGCTTCTTAAGCGATTATTCCAACTGCTCGAGAACGATGCTGTTCGATATCAATAAGCTTGAATATTCCGATGATATGCTTGAACTGTTCGGCATCCCGAGAATAACTCTCGCGGATCCCGTACCTTCATGCAGTGACTTCGGCAGGATCGCTCTTGACGAGAAGGAGCTTAAAGCGCTTGGGCTTAACGACGATGAGTGCAAGGCTCTGCTCACGTTGAACGGCAAACATATCAATGCCGTCGCAGGCGATCAGGCTGCGGCGTTGTTCGGGCAGGAGTGCTTCGAAGAGGGCTCTGCCAAGACCACATACGGTACCGGCTGCTTTACTCTGATGAATATCGGCGATAAGCCGAGATTTTCCGATAACGGACTTCTTACGTCGGCTGCATGGTCGATAGACGGGAAGACCGTTTATGCCCTCGAAGGAAGTGTCTTCCAGGGAGGGTCGGTGATCACATGGCTTAAGGACAGTATGGGGCTTATTGATGCACCTGATGAATGCGATCCTGTATGCGCTTCGATCGAAGATAACGGCGGCGTGTATCTTGTGCCTGCATTCTCGGGACTCGGAGCTCCTTACTGGAACCCCGACCTTCGCGGTACGATAACAGGTATCACGGGAGGGACGGGCCGTGCTCACATAGTAAGAGCCGCGGTCGAGTCTATCGCATATCAGGTAACCGAGCTTGTTGATCTCATGATGAGTGATACGGGTATAACATCGACGCATATGAAGGTCGACGGAGGAGTGTGCGCATGCGAGTTTCTTATGCAGCTGCAGGCGGATCTTCTCGGAATTACGATAACAAGAGCCAAGTCAGATGAGATGACGGCCAAGGGTGTAGGCATGCTCGCGGGACTTCAGTCCGGCTTCTACGAATCGCAGGAGAAGCTTCTGGACCTGTACAAGAGCAGCAAGGTGTATAAGCCTGCAAGGTCATCGAATGAGGCACGTAAACTTCTTGAGGAATATAAGAGCGCCGTAAAGGCCTCCGAGGCTACCTCCGGAAAGGAAGCAGGTACGTGAGTCAGCTCTACATTGTCTTCTTCGAAATGGCGGTTGTCCTTCTCATAGGATTCGTTCTAGCCAAACAAAAAGTTATAGACGACAGGGGAAGGAAGACTTTAAATGACCTTCTTCTTAAGGCTGTTCTGCCTTTCACGATTATATCTTCGAGTCAGTATGAGTTCTCGACTGACATGATGCGCTCGATAGGAGCCGTGGCTCTGGGTTCAGCCCTTTATTATCTGCTGACTCTTATTGTTTTAAGGATCGTAGTGTTCAGAACTAAGATCGCAGATGCCGAGAGGAGAGTTTTTATCACGACTTCTGTTTTTGCCAATACGGGATTCGTCGGTATGCCTATCATGTATTCTCTGTTCGGCAATCCCGGACTTCTTCTTGCCGCTATCTATAATCTCGTATATAACGTATTCTTCTACACATACGGAGTTCATCTGTTATCCGGAAAGAAACCTTCCGTAAGTGAATATCTCAATCCGGTATCCATTGCATCCGTATTCGCTATAGCCTTGTTTATTATCCCGTGGAGAGCTCCTGCCGCGGTAGTCAATGCCATCGACCTTGTCGGCAACATGACCTTCCCGCTGTCGATGATAATAATGGGATCGACATTGTCGACGATCGATGTGAAGAGACTTTTCGCTGACGGTAAGTCCTATGTCGTATGCTTTTTAAGACTTATATTGTTCCCGGCGCTTATGACGCTCGCGATGATACTTGTTAAGAATTATGTTGCGGTGCTGCCGGCGACTCTTATAACGCTTATCATCATGACAGCGCTCCCGTCCGGAACGATGAGTGTAATCTACTCAGAAAGATATGACTGCGCGCCCAAGTTCTGTGCAAGGACCGTATCGCTTACACTGCTGTTCATGGTAATCACGTTGCCGCTCATGATCGCGCTGTGTCTTACTGCGTTTACGTCGGCTTAAGGAGAAGGAATGGATCAGGATATCTTTGTTCATGATGAGATAAGAAACGATGAGCTTTTGAAGCTCATGCATGATATGAGGCAGGAAAGAACCACCGAGAAGATGCTCGAGGTTCTTAAACTAGCCGCCGCTTCTCCCTTTATCGTACCTGTTGATGTTAAGCCGGACGGAGGATTCAGCTTCCATGCTGTTGGCGATAACAAGGGAAGAAGATTTATAGTGGCTTATTCGGACACTGGATCTTTTATGACTTCCGAGAAGAGTGAAGATCCGAAGGGCGTTAAGTCTTCATTCGAGGACTTGATGGAGGTCGTTACCGCCAAGGGGTTAAGACTCGACGGCGTGATCATCAACCCCGGTGCTTCCGAGGTTATCTTTGGCAAAGAACTCATCGAGTCAATCAAGGGTCAGATGGCGCCGCAGGAAGAAGAACCTACTCTTGATATGCATGTGGCGACTCCTTCCGAATATCCTCCGAAGCTTAAAGAGATGATCGCAGAATTCTGCCGTGATGAAGATCGTATCTCGAAGGTGTTCGTAAGACTGCTGGTTACACCTGACGGAAATACCATGAGATGGCTGCTCGGTGTGAAGACATCTTCACAGGGCGAAGAGCGTCAGTACCTTCTCGATACTTTCAAAAGGTTCATCACTCCTTATCTTCAGAACATAGAACCGATCGTATCTTCAACTGACGAAGACTTTGTTAAGCAGGCGGTAAAGGACGCCGATCCATTCTATGAACGGACGTAATGCCCCAATAGTCATAATACTTCTGGTCATAGCGGGCGCGATCATCTTCTATATGATGTACGCCGTGCGTAAGATCGACAACAGTCTCGGGAATAATCAGGCCGAGCAGAGGACCGAAGAGCTGACGGCTTCGCTTAACGAGAATGATTACGAGATTTATTGGATAGGTCAGATGCCCGAGTACATGGACGGGATAAGTGAGCATGTTACGCTCATGACTGCAGGTCAGGCGAACAGTTCCGTACTTCCGGTTACTGACGGCGGTCTGAGTTTTACGGCCTATGATCCCGACGGTAATATGATCAGTCATTCCGAGCAAAGAGACTATGCAGATCATATGATGATAATAGTAAATACTCAGGATGAACTGTCTCAAGATACCCTTGCGGTGCTTCAGGACTGCACGGTAAATAATCATGTACCGATACTTATCGTAGGAGAGAATAATATTCAGGCATTCAGGGATTATCTGATCCTTATACATCAGGATTACGATCAGAATTCTTCCTTCTTTTTCGAGATTACCAAAGCTCCTGTTGATGATCCGATAGCGCCGGAAGTTGTTGCTGCCGGCGGCAGAGAGTATGCAGATGCGCTTCTTACGTGTATAATCGAGACCTTCGAGGACCCTGCGGTCGTTTATGTGACACCGGGAGCGTATCCGTCACAGGCACAGGAGACCTATGAGACTGTAATTACGGAGGAAACAACGGATGCCGCTTGATGAGAGCAAAGCCCTCGCGATAACAAGCAGATATGATGAACTGTTGTCTTCTCTGTCCGATCCTTCCGTCGTGGCCGATCAGGACAGATATCTTAAGCTGTCCAAAGAACTTGCCGAGATAACACCCAAGGCGGATGCCGTTAAGAAGTATTTCGATGCCAAAGCCGAGATGGAGGAGGCGCTCGAACTCCTTAAGGAGAACGACGAAGAGATAAAGAAGCTTGCTTCCGAGCAGCTTACATTAAGCAAGCAGACTATTGAAGACAGCGAGCAGGAGCTTGTGCTGATGCTTCAGGAAAGAGACCCCCGCGACGACAGATCCGTAATCATGGAGATAAGAGCGGGCGCCGGCGGCGAGGAAGCTGCTTTGTGCGCTGCGACGATATACAAGATGTATCAGGGCTATGCCGCGCGCAGAGGATTCGACATCAGCGTCATTGACTGCAACGACACCGAGCTCGGAGGTTACAAGGAGATCGTATACGAAGTTAAGGGACACGGTGCTTACAGCAGACTGAAGTTCGAAAGCGGCGTGCACAGGATACAGAGAGTTCCCGTTACAGAGTCGGGAGGAAGGATACATACTTCCACCGCGACCGTTGCCGTTCTTCCCGAGGCTGATGCGACCGACGTAGTAATTAATCCCGAAGATCTGAAGATCGACAGATACAGAGCGTCGGGTGCAGGAGGCCAGCACATCAATAAGACCTCGTCTGCCATAAGGATCACGCATCTTCCGACCGGACTTGTCGTTCAGTGTCAGGATGAAAGATCCCAGTTCGCGAACAAGGAGAAGGCAATGGCCGTTCTTCAGAGCCGTCTGTGGGCTATCGCGAAGTCCGGTGATAAGGACGCCGAAGACCAGACCCGCCGTGAGCAGGTCGGAACAGGCGACCGCTCCGAGAGGATAAGGACGTATAATTATCACGACGGCAGAGTAACGGATCACAGGATCGGTTTGACTCTTTATAAGCTTGATGACATCCTGGGCGGAGATCTCGATGAGATCGTGGATGCGCTTACGGTTGATCTGGCAGCTAAGAAGGAACAGGAAGGCTCATAATGGAACGCAGTAAGATATACGACACGAAGTTTATACAGGGCAGCGATGAAGACGGCTTAAAGCAGGCGGCTTCATATATTAACGAAGGCCTTGTTGTAGGTTTTCCGACCGAGACCGTCTACGGACTCGGAGCCGATGCTCTTAATGCCGGAGCCGTAACGAAGATATTCGAAGCGAAGGGAAGACCCGGTGATAATCCGCTGATCGTCCATATATGGGACAAGTCACAGATCAACGATCTTGTAAGTGAGATCACACCTGCGGCACAGGCACTTATCGATGCTTTTATGCCCGGACCGATCACGGTCATCATGAAGAAGAAGGAAGCCGTTCCCGATGAAGTGACGGCAGGTCTTGATACGGTCGGTATCAGAATGCCTTCGCATTCTCTTTGCAATAAGTTCCTTAAGCTGTGCGGCTGCCCCGTGGCGGCGCCTTCGGCAAATCTGTCCGGAAGTCCCTCTCCTACGACAGCCCTTCATGTAATGAATGATATGGACGGCTACGTAAGTGCCGTTATTGACGGCGGTGAATGTCAGGTCGGTCTCGAATCCACGGTAGTGGATGCCACGGGAGAAGTTCCCGTTATCTTAAGACCCGGTGCCGTCACGTCCGCCATGATAGACGAAGCGCTCAAGACTCATTCCGAATATGCGGGTGCGCTTGCGAAAGGTCAGGTGCCCGCGTCGCCGGGAATGAAGTACAGGCATTACGCCCCCGGCTGCGAAGTGAAGATCCTGACTTTGCCGGAGAATATCGGTCAGATCGATCCTCACGATGAGAAGTTGACGGATGAGCAGAAGCAGAAGCTGTTTGCCGTAGTGTCTCCGTTTATCCTCGAGGCTCAGGATATCCTTAAAGAAAACCCTGCGGCCCGTATCGGTATCTTCGCGGGAAGTGAGGTCAAGGCACTCGCCGATATGGCAGGTGACGAGATCCTGAATTCTCACATAAACTTCTATATCTACGGAAATACATGCGATGTCGAAGCGGCTTCACACAGCCTTTTCGACGGGTTGAGGCTGCTCGACAGGCAGGAGGTAGACATTATACTTGCGGCGGGGTTCAAGGGCGACGGGCTCGAGGTCGCGTATATGAACCGTCTGTCGAAAGCTGCGGGCAAGTCGGGCGACGACGTTCCTTCGAGGGCTTACGAAGAGCTTGAGAACGGTATCTCGCAGATCCCGCTCGATCATTTCGACGATCTGTTCACGGCGTCCGTCGTGTTCATAAGCGACGACGACTGCAACCTCGGAGCGATAACGGAAGGCATTTTCACGGATCTTCTGAGACGTAAAGGACCTTTCTGCTGCGCCGAGAACGAGAAGATCGGCGCCGAGCTCTATGCGGAGTCCGCAGGTCTTTATGCGGGTGAGGGGAACAGTCCCGATGAGACCGCGTGCAAGGCATTCTCCCAGATCATGGACGGTACGATCGCGCATCATCTGTCCAGAAGAGCGGATGTGTCGGTCTATGACGGCAATGACCTTATCCTGACCATTAACGATTCGCAGGCGTATGAGATATTAAATTCATTTCCGGAGCTTCAGGGAAGAGTATATTCGCTCAGCTCCTACATGGCGTCCAAGGGCCTTGTAATGAAGGGTGATGACGGACGTATCGCTTCAGTTGCCGTTACGGATCCGTCGGGGGAGGATATCTTCACTTATAAGCATACGGTGCTTGCGCTTAAGGCGTGGATAGAGATACTTTTCCCGTATATCCTTAAAGATCTCAATGCGATGAGATTCTGCTGAAAATTGTAACAAACGTTTGTTTGAAAATCGTAGACAAATGACATTTTGGCCGTTATAATGTTCTCAAAACGGTTTTTGATTTGACGCAGATTACTAAGACTACGAGAGATTAAGAAAGAACAGATTAAGTATTTTACTTGACTTTACGGCTTTTGCTGTGCTATTCTCACCCTTGCGGTTTTTTAAGACGGCCGCATATCCTTGTTCGATACTAAGATATCGGACCGAATGACCATAAGGAGGTGAATATTTTATGGCAAATCAGTATCAGTTGGTAGTAGTTCTCAATCCTGCTTCCGGCGAAGAGGCTGTAAACGCTCTTATCGAGAGCATTCAGTCCAAGATCGCTAAGGTTGGAACAGTTGATGCTCTCGACAATCTCGGAACAAAGAAGCTTGCTTACGAGATCAATGATGCTAAGGAAGGAACATACTTCAAGGTTCTTTTCACAGCACCCGTTGAGTTCCCCAGAGAGCTTGAGCGTGTTCTTAAGATCACTGCAGGCGTTCTTCGTTTCTTAGTTGTCCGCGTCGGTGAGTAAAACCCCGATCACGGAGGAAGAGACATGAACAAAGTTATTTTAATCGGAAGACTTACTAAGGATCCTGAAGTCAAGAATACTGCTTCGCAGGTTACTGTATGCAGATTCACGATTGCCGTTGACAGACGTTTCAAGGATAACAACGGTCAGCGCCAGGCAGACTTCATCAGTTGTGTTGCTTGGAGACAGACAGCAAACTTCATCAGTTCTTATTTCCATAAGGGCTCGAAGATCGCTGTAGTCGGAAGCATTCAGACAAGAACTTATGACGATAACAGCGGTCAGAAGCGTTACGTCACCGAGGTAGTTGTTGACGAGGCAGAGTTCGCAGATTCCGCGAACGGTGCAGCTAACGGCACAGGTAATGCCGGAGCACGTCCTGCTTACAATAACAACAACGGCGGTTATCAGAGATCTTCGTATGATGCACCTGCAAGCGGAACAGCTGCACAGGCTCCCGTAGCACCTAACAGACAGATCAATCCGGATATGGGCGGTGACGATTCATTCTCCGGATCCGATGACGAGTTAAGTCTCCCATTCCCCATCGACGACGATGCGGGTAACATCAGTTTTTAAGGAGTAAAGACAAATGGCTGAGAACAATGTTAGAGAACCCAAGGCCGGCCGCGAATTCAGCGGTAGTCCGATGAGACCCAGAAGAAACAGAAGAAAGACTTGTTCATTCTGCGCTGAGAAGGTAGAGCAGATCGATTTCCTCGATTCTACACGTCTTGGCAAGTACATCTCTGAGAGAGGCAAGATCCTCCCCAGAAGAATGACAGGAACATGCGCTAAGCACCAGAGAGAGCTCACAACAGCAATCAAGCGTGCTCGTCAGATCGCTCTTCTGCCTTACGATGCAGGCTAATAGACAGATAGAAAAAGCCTATCGGATGGTATATAATTATCGGGCACCTCAAGGGGTGCCCGATTTTTAATTTTAAGACACTTTCGGAGGGATATATGAAGGTAATTCTTTTACAGGATGTTAAGGGACTCGGCAAGGAAGGCCAGGTCGTAGAAGTAAGTGACGGATACGGCAGAAATTTCCTGTTGAAGAAGAAGCTCGCGAAGGAATCTTCCGTTGCTAATTTGAACGAAGTAAAGCTCAAGCAGGGTGCACGTGCAGAGCACGAGAAGAGAGCTTTGCAGGCTGCCGAGGACTTAAGCAAGGATCTGGGCGGTAAGAGCTTCACATTGAAGATGAAGAGCGGCGAGGGCGGAAAGCTCTACGGCGCAGTTACAAATGCGGATATTTCCGATCTTCTTAAGAAGAACGGTTACGATATAGAGAAGAAGCAGGTAGTTATCGAGGCTCCCATCAAGGCTGTAGGTACATTCGGTGTTAGAGTCAAGCTTCACCCCAAGGTATCCTGCCAGATCAACGTTGAGGTTGAGTCACTTTAATGTCTGACCGGGATCTTCAGGACAATCTCATAGATGAGATTCCCCAGCAGCCTTCACAGGCTGCATCTTATAATGCTTTGGAGGCCGAGAAGGCAGTCCTTTCTCTTTGCATGAGAAATAAAGAGGCTCTCGACAGTTCCGTTGTTAAGGCTGTCGCCCCCGGAGATTTCACTGATCCGAAACATGAGCTTATCTTTAAGGCCATATCCTCCATCTATATGGATAACAGGCGTGTAGACCGTGTAGGTGTATGCGAGTGGCTTCGAACCGAAGGACTTATCGATAAGGCGGGAGGAGACAAGTATGTTTATGACGTCGCCAATTACAGCGACAGCGTCATGTCTCTTCTTGATACATATGTCAGCGCCGTAACGGCCAATGCACAGTCCAGAAAGCTCCTTGCGACCCTTAACGAGCTTACGGCTGAGGCCAAGAAACGTAAGACATCCGTTAACGATATCGTCGACCTGGGCGTCGCAAGACTCAATCTTCTTAAGACCAAAGACGATACGAGCGGATTCGAGCCTCTGGCAGATATCCTTAAACGTAACATCAATAACCTCAAGGAAGCCGCGCACGGCGGCGGAGACCGTAACGTCGTTAAGACCGGTTTCTCTTATCTTGATAACATTACGGGCGGTTTTAAGCCCGGCTCGATCAATGTCATCGCGGCAAGACCGGGTATGGGTAAGACGGCACTTGTTCTTAATATCGCTACCAATGTAGCGGGTATTTACGGTAAGAAGGTAGCGATCTTCTCACTCGAAATGAGTAAGAGCGAGATCGCGAACCGTATTCTCGCCGCTCAGTCCAAGACGAACTTCAAGAAGATACAGCGTGCCAATATCTCTCCGGAAGACGAGGCTGATCTCGAGGAGACTTTGGGGCGTATCTCTCCCATGCCTATCTATATCGATGAGAAGACGGATACCAATCCTCTGGATATCATGTCCAAGTGTAAGGAGCTGATCGCCGAGGGACCTTTGTCTCTTGTTATTATCGACTATCTGCAGCTTCTTACTTACCCAGGAAAGGAAAGCGGCTCAAGACAGAATGAGATCGCTGCGATATCCCGTGCACTCAAGGTGCTTGCCAAGGATCTTCAGGTTCCGGTAATTGCTCTGTCACAGCTCAACAGAGGTACCGAGAACGGAGATGACGACGACCATATTCCTACTCTGGCGAACATCAGAGATTCGGGTGCGATCGAGCAGGATGCCGACTGTGTAATCTTTATTCACAGACCCGATTACTATAACAAGAAGAAGGATTCGACGAACAAGCCCATGTTCGAGGATGCACAGCTCATCGTCGCCAAGAACAGACACGGTGAGACGGATACCGCTTATGTTAAGTGGTACGGCGCCAAGACCTTGTTTATCGAGCCTGACCGTAAAGGCGATCCTCAGGATCCCCAGGGCGGACAGGGTTCGTCTTACACCAGGACGACCACGTCCGACAGTGCGGCGGGCGATTACCATTTCGAACCGGAGCCGGAACCTGAATCTTATGAGCCGGAGCCTGTGCCGGAAGAGGATGACGGATTCATGGACAACAGCGAGAACGATGAGTTCTTCGGTGAAGGCGAAGTCCATGATGATCTGCCGGGCGATTATTGATGGCGCTGTCCGTGTTTGCCGACAAAGTTTATGAATACTGCACCGACAAAGGTCTCTTTGTCGGTGTTTCGTGTATTGTAGCGGGTCTTTCCGGAGGTCCCGATTCCGTGGCGCTTATAAGTGTTTTATCGGAGATCGCACAGAACAAGCGTGACTTCCCGAAGGTGCTTGCCGTTCACGTTAACCACGGCCTGAGGGAAAGCGCCGGCGATGACGAATACCTGGCATTGTCTTTGTGCGATAAGCTCGGGATTCCATGCAGGGTGTTCAGTTACGACGTAAGGCAGGAGGCTTCTAAGCTCGGAAGAGGACTTGAAGAGACCGGCCGCATATTAAGATATGAGACCTTCGGACAGTGTGCAGAAGAAGAGGCGGGCAGCCTCGGTGTAAGCCGCGATACGGTCAGGATAGCCACCGCTCACCATAAAGGGGATCTTACGGAGACCTTTATGATGAATCTGTTCAGAGGAGCGGGTCTTGAGGGTCTTACGGCGATGACGTCAGATTCCGGGATCATCCGTCCGCTGCTTAATGTAAGCAAGGACGAGATCTTTTCGTACCTTAAGGAGAACGGGATCTGCTATGCGGTGGATGAGACCAATCTTGAATCCGATGTGACGCGTAACAAGTGGCGTAACGAGATCATTCCCATTATAGGGGAAGTATCCGTCAAGACTCCCGAGGATGCCGTGTGTGATACATACAGGCTGCTGTCACGTGATGAGGAATTCATAACCGGGGCGGCAAATGAGGCTTACGGAAGATGCGCTGTAAGGGAAGGCAGATACGTTTTCCTTAAGACGGATCGAGTCTGTGCGCTTCATCCCGCGCTCGGCACGCGTGCCGTAAGACTTCTGTGGGAAGAGACGTTCGGCAATCTTACCGACTTCGAGATGAAGCATGTCGACATCGTTATGGGGCTTATAAGCTCACAGTCGGGCACGAGAAGCGCGGATATGCCTTTCGGAAGGACGGCTGTGGTATGTAACTCTCTGCTGGGGTTCACAGACGGCGGCGACGGAACAGGGCTTGCCTGTGCGATGGCCACATATATGGGATTTCCTGCCGTTCCGTCAGGATTCGGCTTTCATGTGAACGTAAATGAGCTTCTAAACGGGGCGCGAACCTTTGATTTGCCCGATTCCGAACTTGTTATAGAGGCGTCTGTCGTTGAGAATAACGAGGCTATAGTATATAATACTTATTCGTGGATTTGCGCCGAAGAAGACCTTGATATCGGTGTAAGTCCGGCCGAAGGGACCATCAGGAAGGCGGGAAGCCCGATCAATGCCGATATACGTAAGGTAATGAGCGACCTGAAGGTGCCGAGGGATGCCAGACAGCATCTGATAGCCGTAAGTTCCGGCGGGAAGATACTGTGGGTGCCCGGGATCGGTCACACCGACGGCTTCGTGTCTTCGAAGTCACGGGACAAATGGCTCGGGCAGGAGGGGAATGCCTCTAAGGGCAGACTCATAAGGCTCGAAGTCTTAAGAAAGGAACAGACGGGTGGATAAGCTTGATCTAATGATCCCTGAAGAAGAGATCATCAACAGAGTCAAAGAAGTAGCCGATCAGATCAGCCGTGACTATAACGGCGAGCCTGTGACTGTCATAGGCGTTCTTACCGGTGCTTTTATATTCTGTGCGGATCTTGTAAGGAATATGAGCGTGCCCGTTAACATAGATTTTGTTCAGGTCTCAAGCTACATCGGTGATACTTCCACAGGTGAGCTTAAGATCAAGAAGGACATCTCGACCGACATCAAGGGTAAGAATGTCCTGATAGTTGAAGACATTATAGATACGGGAAGAACGCTTCTTAAGCTTCGGCAGATGCTTAATGAGCGCGGACCCAAGTCAATAAAGATATGCACCGCATTTGATAAGCCGAGCAGAAGAGTGGTGGAGCTCGTACCGGATTATAACTGCTTTACTATCCCGGACAGCTTCGTCGTCGGTTACGGCCTGGATTATGACGGTGAGTATCGCCAGTTTAAAGATGTAAAGATAGTGAGGATAGATGATGAGCAACAACCCTGAGAACAACGACCCTTCCAAGATTCCGTCGAACAGACCGCCTAAGATCGGATCAGCAATCTTTTTCTATGTCGGCCTGATCGCACTGCTTCTTATATTCTCGACGATGATGTTCGGCAACCGTAACGGCGGTGCCGACAAGACTACTCTTTCCGATGTAGTCGATATCATCGAGAACAGCGATTATGAAGTAAAGTCTGTAGATGTCAACGGTACTACGGTATCGATCGAGTATACGAACCTTCAGGGTCTTTCACAGACAACTACACAGAACATCCCTTACGAGTACGTTGATGACCTCATCAATAAGCTCGATGAGTACAAGTCCGAGGGACTTATCGATAACTACAACTACACCGAGCCTGTTGACTGGGGCATGATCCTTAACGGTCTTTCCATCATCGGAATGATCGTCATCGCGGTCATCATCTTCGTTAACCTGAACAGACAGACAAGAGGCGAGAACAGCGTATTCTCATTCGGTAATAACAGAGCAAGACTTACAAGCCCGAACGAGATCAAGGTAAAGTTCACTGATGTTGCAGGTTCCGTCGAGGAGAAGGAAGAGCTTTCCGAGATCGTTGATTTCCTTAAGTCTCCCAAGAAGTACAAGGCGCTCGGTGCGAAGATCCCGAAGGGCGTTCTGCTCCACGGACTTCCCGGTACAGGTAAGACTTTGCTTGCAAGAGCGGTAGCGGGTGAAGCTAACTGCCCGTTCTTCTATATCTCCGGTTCCGACTTCGTAGAGATGCTCGTCGGTGTCGGTGCTTCCCGTGTAAGAAGCCTTTTCGCAGATGCGAAGAAGGCAGCTCCTGCCGTTATCTTCATCGATGAGATCGATGCCGTCGGCCGTAAGAGAGGCGCAGGTCTCGGAGGCGGACAGGATGAGCGTGAGCAGACACTGAACCAGATCCTCGTAGAGATGGACGGTTTTGATGTTAATACGAATGTTATCGTCATGGCTGCTACAAACCGTGTCGATGTACTTGACCCCGCTCTGTTAAGACCCGGAAGATTCGACAGAAGAATCATGGTTAATCCTCCGGATGCCGACGAGCGTGAGGCTATCCTCAAGATCCATGCGAAGAACAAGCCGCTCGCTCATGATGTTGTATTAAGAGAGATCGCACTTACTACTGTAGGCTTCACGGGTGCTGACCTTGAGAACCTTCTTAATGAAGCTGCTTTGCTTGCTGCAAGACGTGACAAGAAGGAGATCACTTCTCTTGAGATCAACGACGCTACATTCCGTGTAATGATGGGTCCCGAGAAGAATTCCAAGAAGCTTACGGACAGAGCCAAGAGACTTACTTCCTACCATGAGGCAGGTCACGCTATCGTTCTGCGTGCCACATCCGATATCGAGAAGGTAGACAGAGTTACTATCATTCCTGCAGGACAGGCAGGCGGATTCACGGCTTACAAGCCAATCGAGGATCTCGACTACTATACGGAGAAGATGCTCCTCGACAACATCAGAATGTCTTTGGGCGGACGTGCCGCAGAAGAGATCTTCCTCGGTGAAGTATCTACCGGCGCCTCATCCGACCTCCAGCACTGCAACAGAATCGCCACAGCGATGGTTAAGAGATACGGTCTGTCACCAAAGTTCAGAAATATGGTCTTCGGCGATGAGAACGAGGAGATCTTCGTAGGTCAGTCATTCGGTCAGGTACAGAGCTATTCCGATTCGACTGCTTATGAGATCGATAAGGAAGTTCAGAGAATCATCTCCGAGTGCTATGAGGATACCAAGCGTATCCTTCTCGAGAAGAGAAGCACAGTAGAAGGCCTTGCCAAGAGACTTATCGAGGTTTATAAGGTCGACGGTCCCGAGTTCGAAGCAATCTACGATGCCGAGGGAGACCTCGAGCTGTCCCAGACTTTGCTTGAGCAGAAGAAGGCAGAATACCGTAAGGCTCAGGAAGAGCGCGCTGCTGCCGAGAAGGCTGAAGAAGCTGCCGCTGTTGAAGCAGGTAAGGCTGCTGTATCTTCAAGTCCCGCTCCTTCCGATTCCGTTCCTTCCGAAGAACCAGAGACTAAAGAAGATGCCGGTTTTGACGACGAAGACCTGACTTGAGGTGAATGATGAAGGCTCTTGAAGACAAGATTCGTGCCGAAGGCGAGGTGCTTACAGGAGACGTCCTTAAAGTAGGAAGTTTCCTTAACCAGCAGGTCGATACCGACTTCATGAATCTTATCGGTCAGGAGGGTGCAAGGATCTACAAGGATGCCGGCATCACAAAGGTGCTGACCATCGAGGCTTCCGGCATAGCGGTTGCTTTCGCTGTCGCTTCCAATCTTCACGTTCCCATGGTATATGCCAAGAAGTACGGCGGCACTAATATATCCTCCGAGGTATACAAGACGTCCGTCTATTCTTATACACACAAGAAGACATTCGATATCGTAGTAAGCAAGAAGTACATCAAGCCCGACGATGTCATACTGCTCGTCGACGATTTCCTTGCTCTCGGTAATGCGTTGAATGGACTTATCCATATCGTGGAGCAGTCCGGAGCCTCTCTTGCAGGTGCTCTTATCGCGATCGAGAAGGGTTATCAGCAGGGCGGAGACCTCTTAAGAGAAGAGGGCATCAGGGTAGAGTCGCTCGCGATAATCGATTCCATGGAAGACGGACAGATCGTCTTCAGGGATGACGGACAGTCATGAGAAGACCCGTAAGTCTCCTGATCGCATCATCGTTGCTTTGTGCCTGTTTTATGTCAGGCTGTGAAGGGTTTGCCGAAGAGACGCAGGTGCCTCAGGTAACCGTCCCTGTTGCTGCACAGGGTGAATTCATTGTCGGTGTTATATGTCACGGCAACAAAAGAGATACTGAAGGTTTCGATGCCGCTCACATAGAGGCGGTAAGGGCTGCTGCCGACGGCCTCGGTGTATCGACAGTCCGTATATCCGATGAAGTCGAAGGCGATGTTGCCGTAAGAAATGCCGTTGAAGATCTTGCGGAATACGGCTGCGATATTATCTTCGACATTGACTTCGATCACATGAGTGCATTCGCGGATGCGGCAGAGGAGTACCCCGATATCGCGTTCTGCCAGTACGGCGGATATTTTAATAACGAGACTAACTTTATCAACTACAGCGGTCGCATGTATCAGGCTTCCTATCTTGCGGGTATTGCAGAAGGATACCGTTCTCTTTCTTCCGGTAATAATGAGATAGCATATGAGGCTTATGAGTTCGCGGGACCTTCTCAGCTTCATTCTATGGCAAATGCTTTCGCGCTCGGTGCACAGGCTGTAAATCCTGATGCGACAGTCGATCTTCAGTTAATCGAGCCCGATGCCGAATCTACAGAAGAAACTGCCGAAGCCCTTTCTGCAGAGCCTGTCGTTATCGACACGTCGGATATGCTTACATACCCCGTTGAGGACCTTCAGTCTTTCTATGAGCTTGCCATAAGCACTTCCATGTACGAGGCATCCGCATCTGAGTTTGTAAGCAACATGGGCGGTGATTTTTACGGAGGTCTTTTTGACGGCTATGTATCTTGGGCACCGCTGTCTGAGTCATGTCCGCCCGAAGCTTCGGAGGCGATTGCTCTTGCTTACGATCTCATGTTGTCGGGACAGTGGGATGTATTCTCCGGTACGGCGCTTGTTTTCGAAGGTGATGCGGGCAACGTCAGCGTGACTCAGGTCCCGCAGGATCTTACCGCTGCGGGCGGCAATGTCATCGTCGAGGCGGGATCGCCTTCGCTGTCGGATAACGTAATCCGCGGCTACATGGATTTCTATGTTGAGGGAATAGATTGATGTGACCTTAACGGACACTCTACCGTCTTAATTGATGTAAGGAGGGTGTTATAATGAATACAGTTATTCATCAAAGGATAGATTTATCGAATGGAAGATCAGCTCATTATCGATATGTATTTCGCGAGGGACGAGCAGGCCATCGCGTGTACGCGGGATAAATACGGCAGGCTCTTAAGAAGCATCGCTTACGGCATCTTAAAGAGCCACGAGGATTCCGAAGAGTGTGAGAATGACACATATCTTAAGACCTGGAACGTTATCCCGCCGACAAGACCCGCGGCACTTCAGGCTTTCCTGGCGAAGATCACGCGTAATCTCTCGCTTGACCGCTACGACCAAATGCATGCGGCTAAGAGAGGTGCAGGCGAGGTTCCCATTATGATAGAGGAACTCGAGGAGTGCATCGCAGATCAGGGTGCGACAGCGACGGATGATGAGACTGAAGATGAAGAGCTCAAGAGGATACTTAACAAGTTCCTCGAGTCGCTTCCCCAGGATGCCAGAAAGATATTTATGAGACGTTACTTCTTCGGAGATTCCGTGAATGAGATCGCGGAGCGGTTCGGCTTCGGCAAGAGCAAGGTCAAGATGAGCCTGTCGAGATCTCGTGACAGCTTGAGCGTGCTTCTCAAGAAAGAAGGTTACAATGGATAAGAATGTTAATGTTAAGCGTCTGCTCCGTGCAATGAGCGACGTCGATGACAAATATATAGAAGAGGCTATGGAGACTTCTGCCCCTGCGCGCAGGGCGGTTACCACATCGCTTCGCCGTTACTCCGGCATAATCGGTGTCGTGGCTGCAGCTGCGATCCTGTTGTTTATCGGAGGTGCACTGATGCGCTTCATGAGCTCCTCAAGCACTCAATCCGAATCGGCAGATTATGAACCCGCAGCTCATAATATGGAGGTCCATTCTTATTCGGATAATGCGGTTGCAGGGGAAGAGCAGAGTGATTCGTATGCTTATGCACAGGGCGGCTCTGCTGACCCGCAGGGTACAACAGCGGCTGTTGCCGAGATCGAAGAAGGGGAATTAAGTCTTCGGGATTCAGATACTTGTGACTATATGCGCCTGGTATTTGACTCGCTTGATGATCTCGAGGATTCCGCACAGTTTGATTTCGGTGTGCCCGAGGAAGTGGACGGAAGTACAACCTGTAATTATTTCAATTATGTTTACGACAACGGCTTTAATATTGCCGAGGTCCAGTACCTTGACGACGACGGCAATCTTATCTGCGTTATCAGAAAGGCTCAGGGAGAAAGAAATATCTCAGACTGCGACGACTGCTTCAGCGTAGAGCGCAGGGTAGATGTTGATGATATCGGAACGGTCAATCTTTCCGGCAATAACAGAGGATATGCGGTAGCATACTGGATCCATGGCGGTTATTCATACTCCGTTACTACTGTTGAAATACTCTCAGAAGACGCTATGCTCGAGCTCGTCTCGCAGGTCAGCTGACTGATTCTATCGCACTAAAGAGATTCGTGGTACAATACCCGAGTGTTTATAACATTCAGTTATAGAAAGAAGGGTTTTATCATGAAGAAAATTTTGACTTTGGCTCTCGCAGCAGCAATGCTCGTTATGCCCATTACAGCATGTGCTGCTGAAGGTGAGGCAGAGAGTACCGGCGCTGCAGCATCCGACGGACAGTTCGTTGTAGGCTTCGATGCTGAGTTCCCTCCTATGGGATTTATGGAAGACGGCGAGTATAAGGGTTTTGACCTCGATCTCGCAGCTGAGGTAGCTGACAGACTCGGTCTCGAGTTCGTAGCTCAGCCTATTGCTTGGGATTCCAAGGACCAGGAGCTTAACTCCGGCAACATCGACTGCATCTGGAACGGCTTTACAATCAGCGGTCGTGAGGACCAGTACGCTTGGACAGAAGCTTATATGGACAACAACCAGGTAGTTGTTGTAAGAAGCGATTCCTCTATCGCATCTCTTGCTGACCTTGAGGGTGCAGTAGTAGCAGTTCAGAAGGATTCTTCCGGACTTGCAGCTCTTGAGGAGAATACAGAACTTATGGGTTCTTTCGCTGAGCTCGTTCAGGTTGACGACTACTTGAACGCAATGCTCGAGCTTGAGTCCGGCGCTATCGATGCCATCGTAATGGACGAGATCGTAGCTCGTTACGAGATCCAGCAGTCCGGCAGAGATTTCATCGTTCTTGACGAGGCTGTTGCTTCCGAGGAGTACGGTGTAGGATTCGCTCTCGGCAACGAGGCTCTCCGTGATCAGGTTCAGGCTACTCTCGAGGAGATGGCTGCAGACGGTACACTCGCTCAGATCAGTAACGAGTGGTTCGGCGAAGATATCACAACTATCGGATAATTAATGGCTGAACTTGCTTCAACATTAAGTCAGCTTGCAAGCGGATTAAGATTCACATTAGGGATCTTCTTTCTGACATTGCTTTTTTCCATACCCCTCGGGCTTATTGTAGCCCGGGGGCGTATGTCTAAGAATAAGATCGTCGCAGGCATCGTACGTATCTACATCTCGATAATGAGAGGCACTCCGCTGATGCTTCAGCTGCTCCTCGTTTATTTCGGCCCGTATTACATCTTCAGCGTGAAGCTCGCGGACCTTGATGTAGGACCGTTCAAGTACAGATTTGTCGCGACTATCATCGGATTCTCGTTAAACTATGCTGCATACTTCGCAGAGATCTTCAGGGGAGGCATCCAGTCCATGCCTGTAGGTCAGTACGAAGCAGCGCAGATACTCGGATTCTCGAAGATGCAGACATTCTTCAGGATCATACTGCCGCAGGTTATCAAGCGCGTCCTGCCGTCTGTGACGAACGAAGTCATCACACTCGTTAAGGACACTTCTCTTGCACAGGTGCTCGCCGTAGCTGAGATGTTCACGATGGCAAAGAACCTCGCGTCCTCGCAGGTGTCCGTAATGCCTTTCATCGCGGCGGGCGTTTTCTACTATGTGATGAACGGCGTCATCGAGATCATCATGAACCATGTCGAGAAATCAATGAGATATTATTCGTAAGGGGTATTTATGAACGTACTTGAGATGAAAGACATACATAAATCGTTCGGACCCCTTGAAGTTCTTAAGGGTATCGATCTCGAAGTCAAGAAGGGTGAGGTAGTAGGCATCATCGGGCCTTCCGGCGGCGGAAAGTCAACACTTCTAAGATGCGCCACAACACTCGAACATATAGATAAGGGCGAGATAAAGATCGCGGGCGAGACACTGGTATCCACATCGCGCTCCGGTCTTACGCAGTACACGGATAAGAAGAAGGTACAGGAGATAAGAAGCAAGTTCGGACTCGTCTTCCAGAACTTCAACCTGTTCCCGCACTTCTCCGTAAGAAGGAACATCACCGAGTCGCTCATACACGTGCACAAGAAGAGCAAGGAGGAGGCGAACGCCGTCTGCGACCAGCTCCTTAAAAAGCTCGACATGCTCGAAAAGGCTGACGCATACCCCTGCAACCTCTCGGGAGGACAGCAACAGAGAGTATCCATAGCAAGAGCACTCGCACTTAATCCGGATATCCTTTTCTTCGATGAGCCGACTTCCGCGCTTGACCCTGAGCTTACGGCAGGCGTCCTGAAGGTTATTAGGGAACTTGCCGAGGAGAAGATGACCATGGTCATCGTAACGCATGAGATGGCTTTCGCGAGGGATGTCGCGGATAAGCTCGTATTCATGGATGGCGGCGTGATCGTGGAGCAGGGAAGCGACATCATAAGCAACCCTAAGCAGGAGCGTACAAAGGAGTTCCTAGCAGGCTACGGCTGATGAGGTTTTATTGACATAAAGCCAAACAAGTGTTTTAATTATTGGAAAGGCGCTGAAGGGAAAAAAGATGCGTGTCCCCTGTTAAGAGAGCCGGCGGTTGGTGCGAGACGGTACAGGAAACGTAATGATAAGTCATCCCGGAGCCATAAGACTTAAAGTTTATTCGAGTAGGTCTTATCGGGTTCTCCCGTTACAGAGAAAGGTGTTGATAGACACCGCTGAGTGAGGTCCATGACCTAAGAAGAGTGGTACCGCGGAAATAAAGTCTTTTCGTCTCTTCTTCGTGCAAGTTAACTTGCTGCGAAGAGGAGACTTTTATTTTACAGAAAAGGAGAGAACGTCATGAAACTCAAAGGAGCGGAAATCGTAGTAGAGACGCTTATCGAGCAGAACATAAAGACGATCTTCGGATACCCGGGCGGTACCGTAATCGATATTTATGATCAGCTTTATAAGAAGAGCGACCGTATCAATCACGTCCTTACCGCACATGAGCAGGGCGCGGCACATGCAGCCGACGGTTATGCGAGAGCAACAGGTGACATCGGTGTCGTCCTCGCAACATCAGGTCCCGGAGCGACGAACCTCGTCACGGGTATCGCTACTGCTTATCTTGATTCCGTACCTCTTCTTGCCATAACGGGTAACGTTCCCAATACCCTTATCGGAAGAGACAGTTTCCAGGAGATCGATATCACGGGTATCACTCTTCCCATCACGAAGCACAACTTCCTGGTACATGATGTAGAAGATCTTGCAGATACGATAAGAGAGGCTATCAGGATCGCGAAGTCCGGCCGTCCGGGCCCCGTACTCGTTGATATCCCGAAGGATGTTCAGGGTGCTTCCTGTGAATTCACATACAAGGCTCCCGTAGAGAAGACTGCGCTTAAGCCTGCCGATGATAAGCTCGTTCACGATGCTGCGGCTCTTATCGCAGAGTCCAACAGACCTTATATCTATTTCGGAGGCGGTGCCGTAAGAGCAGGTGCAGGTGCACTTATCTCTGAGCTTGCAGACAAGATCGATGCAGTCATCGGATGCTCAATGATGGGCTTGTCCGAGCTTCCCACACAGCTTGACAGATTCCTCGGCATGCAGGGAATGCACGGTCATTACGCATCATCCAAGGCTATGGCTAAGGCTGACCTCATCATCGGTGTAGGCGTAAGATTCTCGGACCGTGCCACAGGCGACACGGAGAAGTTCTCCAAGGGCGCACGTAAGATCCAGATCGATGCAGACTTCGCAGAGCTCGGCAAGAACGTTGATCTCGAGCTCGGATGTGCATGCGATATCAGCGATTTCTTAAGAAAGCTCATCGATGCGGTTGACTACAAGCGTAATCCGAACTGGATGACAAAGATCGATAAGTTAAGAGAGCAGGAGGCTGCCCAGGAGTATCAGGGATTCCTTCCCAGAGATGCCGTAATGGCTGCAGCAGCTCTTAATGATGAGGATACGGACGTTGTAACAGACGTTGGTCAGCATCAGATGTGGGTTGCCCAGTACTATGACTTCAAGAAGAAGAGGACATGGATCTCATCCGGCGGTCTCGGAACTATGGGCTTCGGTATGGGTGCCGCTATCGGTGCAGCATACGGCAGTAAGAAGAGAACGGTTCTTTTCACGGGTGACGGAAGCTTCGGCATGAATCTTAATGAGCTTGCCACGGCTGTTACTTACAACGTTCCCGTAACGGTAGTTCTGTTTAACAACGGCGTTCTCGGCATGGTTAGACAGTGGCAGACACTGTTCTATAACAAGACTTATTCGAACACGACACTCGACCGTAAGACCGACTTCGTTAAGCTTGCCGAGAGCTTCGGCGCGAAGGGCTATAAGGCAGAGAACCTCGAAGAGTTCAAGGAAGCATTCGCAGAAGCGAATAAGGCAGAGGGACCGGTTGTTATCGATCTTACTATCGACAAGGATGATCTGGTTATGCCTATGATGAAGCCGGGCGGATCCTTCGACAGACTTATACTTGCGACAGAGGAGGAGAACAGACATGAGTAAGAATAATTTCGTTATCGCTGTTTATGTCGAGAATAAGTACGGTGTTCTTACCCGTGTCACAAGCATGTTCACACGCCGCGGATTCAATATCGACACTCTGACGGTGGGTGAGACCGAGTCTCCCGAGTATTCGAGAATCACGATCTCGCTGTCGGGCGACAGGACGGACCGCATGCAACTTGTTAGTCAATTGACCAAGTTATATAATGTCAAGAAGGTTGAAGTGCTGTCGAACGAGGAAGCGATCAAGAGAGAGCTTCTTCTTATCAAGGTTAAGAACGATCTTGATAACCGCGCGCAGATCATGGATGCTGTTAACGTATTCAAGGCCAAGACAGTCGACTATTCGTCACAGGCTATGTGCTTTGAGGTTACGGGCGATTCCAACAAGATCGATGCTTTCATCGATAACATGAAGCCTTTCGGTATCATCGAGATGTGCCGTACGGGTATCGTGGCGTTAGAGCGCGGTCCCGACAGCATTCTGTCTGAATGATACGATCAATTAAGTAAATCAATTTGGAGGTACATTTAAAATGGCACAGGACAACAGGATTTTTTATGAGAAGGATTGCGACCTTTCTAAGCTCGACGGCAAGACAGTTGCCATCATCGGTTACGGTTCACAGGGACATGCACATGCACTGAATCTTAAGGATTCGGGCGTTAACGTAGTTGTAGGTCTCTACGAGGGTTCCAAGAGCAAGGCTAAGGCTGAGTCTCAGGGACTTAAGGTTCTTTCCGTAGAAGAGGCTACAAAGGCTGCTGACATCATCATGATCCTTATCCCTGACGAGAAGCAGGCTGCACTGTACAAGAAGTCCATCGAGCCTAACCTCACAGCAGGCAAGACACTCGCTTTCGCACACGGCTTCAACATCCACTTCGGATGCATCACACCTCCTGCTGACATCAACGTTATCATGATCGCTCCTAAGGCTCCGGGACACACAGTACGTTCCGAGTATCAGATCGGCAAGGGAACACCCTGCCTCATCGCTGTACAGCAGGATGCTACAGGCGATGCTTGGGATCTCGGTCTTGCTTATGCAGCAGGTATCGGCGGCGCAAGAGCAGGCGTTCTCGAGACAACATTCAGAACAGAGACAGAGACAGACCTCTTCGGTGAGCAGGCAGTTCTGTGCGGCGGCGTAACAGCTCTGATGCAGGCAGGCTTCGAGACACTCGTAGAGGCAGGTTACGATCCCCGTAATGCTTACTTCGAGTGCATCCACGAGATGAAGCTCATCGTAGACCTCATCTACCAGAGCGGCTTCGCAGGCATGAGATATTCTATCTCCAACACAGCTGAGTACGGTGACTATGTAACAGGTCCCAAGATCATTACAGAAGACACAAAGAAGGCTATGAAGAAGGTCCTCAAGGATATCCAGGACGGTTCGTTCGCTAAGGAGTTCCTCCTCGATATGAGCGATTCCGGCAAGCAGGTTCACTTCAAGGCTATGAGAAAGCTTGCTTCCGAGCATCCTGCCGAGACAGTCGGTAAGGAGATCAGAAAGCTCTACAGCTGGTCCGACGAGGACAAGCTCATCAACAACTGATTAAGTTCGGGCTTATAGATATGTTGAAGGGCTGCACCGATCTTAAGTGCGGCCCTTTACGCTTAAAAGGAAGGATAATCACATATGATCAAAGACACTTTGGTTGACGGTTTTGCAAATGCACCTCACAGATCCTTATATCACGCACTGGGACTTACCAAGGAGGAGATGGATCGTCCTCTTATCGGAATCGTAAACTCATATAACGAGATCGTTCCGGGTCACATGAACATCGATAAGATCGTCGAGGCTGTTAAGGCAGGCGTAAGAATGGCAGGCGGTACTCCCATCGAGTTCCCGGCTATCGCAGTATGCGACGGTATCGCTATGGGTCACATCGGTATGAAGTATTCTCTCGTTACCCGTGATCTGATCGCGGATTCGACAGAGTCCATGGTAATGGCTCACGGCTTCGACGGCCTTGTAATGATCCCTAACTGCGACAAGAACGTTCCGGGTCTTCTCATGGCTTCTGCAAGACTTAATATTCCTACGGTCTTCGTAAGCGGCGGTCCGATGCTCGCCGGTAAGGTAGACGGCAAGAAGCGTTCACTCTCAGCGATGTTCGAAGCTACGGGCGCTTATGCGGCAGGTAAGATGGACGCCGACAAGCTCGAGGAGTTCGTTAACAAGGTTTGTCCTTCCTGCGGTTCATGCTCAGGTATGTACACGGCTAATTCCATGAACTGCCTTACCGAGGTTCTCGGTATGGCTCTGTCCGGTAACGGTACGATCCCCGCGGCTTACTCCGACAGACTTATCCTTGCCAAGCACGCAGGCATGCAGGTAATGGAGTGCGTTAAGAATAATATCCGTCCGAGAGACATCATGACGGCTGAGGCATTCGAGAATGCCATCGCAGCAGATATGGCTATCGGCTGTTCGACCAACTCCATGCTTCATATCCCGGCAATCGCCAACGAGTGCGGCATTAAGATCGACCTTGACCACATCAATGAGATTTCCGCGAGAACTCCCAATATCTGCCACCTCGCACCTGCAGGCCCGACTTACATGGAAGACCTGAACGAGGCAGGCGGCATCTATGCCGTAATGAAGGAGCTTCTCGATGAGGGTCTGCTCTACGGCAATGTCATGACGGTAACCGGCAAGACCCTGCGTGAGAACGTACAGTACAGCAAGGTTATGGATCCCGAAGTTATAAGACCTCTGGATAACCCGTTCATGAAGGAAGGCGGGCTTGCTATCCTGAAGGGCAATCTCGCACCTGACGGCTGCGTAGTTAAGAGATCTGCCGTTGCTCCCGAGATGCTCGTTCATGAAGGTCCGGCAAGATGCTTCAACAGTGAGGAAGAGGCTATCGCCTTCATCTATTCGGGCAAGGTTCAGGCAGGAGACGTTATCGTAATAAGATACGAAGGTCCTGCAGGAGGCCCCGGAATGAGAGAGATGCTCTCTCCGACATCAGCCATCGCAGGTGCAGGTCTTGATAAGGATGTTGCGCTCATCACTGACGGAAGATTCTCAGGAGCTACAAGAGGCGCGTCTATCGGACACGTAAGCCCCGAGGCCATATCAGGCGGTAACATCGCTTACGTTAAGGACGGAGATATCATCTCCATCAACATCCCCGAGTACAAGATCGAGCTTAAGGTATCGGACGAAGAACTCGCGGACCGTAAGAAGAATATGAAGCTCCTTGAGAAGCCGGAGCTTACAGGATATCTCAAACGTTATTCAAAGATGGTCTCATCAGCCGATAAAGGTGCTATAATAAATTATTGAGATTTATCAGCCGATGAAGAATAAAGAATACAACGTAATCAGAGTTCTGATATTGACACTTGTATTGCTGATCGCTGTGACGGCAGCTTACTTTCTTTATGTCGGCAAAAGCTCCCAGAAGGTAAGAGTATTCGAATCCGGTTCCGATGAAGTCGTATTGACCGTATCTAACCCCGAAGGAAAGATATGGGAGGATATCTACAGATATCCGGGACTTCCGTGCGGAGCCGAGTATTCTTTTGTAGTAACAAATTACGATAAGAGGAAGCTTACCGACTGGTCGGTATGTATCGAGTTCGATGCTCCGTTGGATATAGATTCTTCATGGAACGGTGAATATTCCGTAGACGGCAACTGCCTGTACTTTACTCCGGATCAGGAGATGAGTCTTGTTAAGGTCGATGACGAGAGTTATTTCGGTGCGGTAATCTATTCGAGATATCTTCTTAACGTGACGGGATACCGTATCGAGGGCAAGATGCCGCTCGACCCGAAGACGATGCCGCTCACTTATGTTATCTTCGCGCTGTATCTTATCTGGTTCATCTATCTCGGAGCGCACATACTGTCGCACAATAAGATTGAGAAGATCCAGAAGCAAAGAGATCACGATATCGAGATCCTGAACCAGTCCATAAGGACGTTTACATACTTCATCGACGCCAAGGACAGATATACGCGTAACCACTCGGTTCGTGTAGCTATCTATGCCAAGGAGATCGGAAGAAGGATCGGTCTCCAGGAAGAGGATCTTCAGAATCTGTACTACGGTACGCTGCTTCATGATGTAGGCAAGATCGGTATCCCCGATGAGATCTTACGTAATGAAGGACGTCTTAGTGATGCGGAGTATGAGATCATCAAGACTCATCCCATGAAGGGCGTAGAGATGCTTAAGCACTTTACGGCTATCCCCGATATCTCGGACTGTGCGCATTATCATCATGAGAGATATGACGGCAAGGGTTATCCCGAGGGCATCAAGGGAGAGCAGATCCCGCTGTTCGCACGTATCGCGACGGTAGCGGATGCTTTCGACGTTATGTCGCTCGATCGAATGTATCAGAAGGCTATGGGCTATGAAGATATAATCGCGGAGTTTAAGAAGAACTCAGGAACACAGTTCGACCCGAAGCTTGTTCCCGTTATCATCGAGATGATGAATGACGGTTTTGCCGATAAGGTACGTGCGGAATACGGTCCCGGCGTTACTGATAAGATCTGATATCACAAGAGGTAATCTACAATATCCGGCAGGTAGCTTGAAGCGAACTGACCCATCTGGATCACGATAAAGCACCAGAACAAAGGAGAGCTTAATGAGTTCCCGATGATCTTTCCCAAGGAAGGTTCATCGGGACTTTTATACGGCTTGAATCTCTTACGGAAGACGATAAGAAGAATGAATCCCGTTACTGCGATCATACCGAGCAGAAGCATCCAGAAAGTCAATGTCAGGAACAGAAGCTGAATGTCGTACGGCATTTCGGTCAGATTATCGGCATCGTCGATATAGGGCAGAAGCTTGATATAAAGTGTCGTGGTAACGACCGATGTCGTAAGGTTGACCGTCATGTGCATGAGAATCGTGTAGATCACGCGGCCGGTCCTTATGAAGACGAAGGCGAAAAGCATGCCAACAAAACTTGCGAAAAAGAACTGCTGGAAATTACCGTGGAACAGACCGAACATGAATCCCGACAGGAGTATGCTGAAGGTCTCGCCGTATCTTATCGTGCGGCTTACAAGAAGCTTTCTGAATATAAGCTCTTCGAATACGGGAGCGAGTACGCCTACTACGATCACGCGGTCAATAAAAGAAGAGTTCTGCATGATCTCGGCGATGTGGTTGATCTGATCTGACGAGTCTGCGCTCTTGAAAGGCTCTGTAAGGAGCATCTCGATAGGAAGTCCTATAATGACGCCCGCAAGACACAGACCCGCTGTTACCGCAAGACAGAGAATAAAGAACGAAAAGCCCATCCTTCTTTTCTCGATCTTCATCACGGGAACTTTACGCAGTGTCAGCAGAAGGAACGGGAAGCCCGTAAGGTAGATCGTTACTACTGTGACAAGGAAAGAAGCGCGCGCAGGATCGTTCTCGGCGAAGTTTTCAAAGTCAGGGATAAAGGCGTAAAGCAGTACCTCGAAGATGATCGGAAGTACCGCAAGGATAACGACAAAGCCCGTGTATCTGCAGTTTAGGGCTTCGACACGCTCGGTCATCGGATCGTATATGCGGTTAACACGTGCCGTAACAAGTGCGAGGACTATAACAAGTATTGATAATACCAATGCCGTTAAGGCGCTTATTCTTAACAGCGTAATATCCATGTCGATACTCATGCCGACGATAAAAAATACATATAGTACGGAAAACAGCACAGTCGCTGCAAGTGTAGCCCACGGCAACACCTTATTCTTCTTATAATCCATCCTCTATCCCTCCGGATTATTGACATACGTAAGTAAAATGCCATACTTATTATACTTATGGCGGATATAACTGAAAAGAGAATTTATAACTTCTACGGATGGCAGGATGCGGATGTGTATCCCTGCGATCCCGCATATAAAAACGCGGGTACACCCCGTGATCTTTATGATCTTCTTGACGGTATCTGGTGCAGGAAGACCTGCGCCCCGAGAATGCAGGATGAGTGGAGCGAAGACAACAAGACGCTCGGGCAGTGCTCGATAACGGCTTTCCTCGTGCAGGATATCTACGGGGGCAAGGTGTACGGCATATTAAGACCCGGCGGGAACTACCACTGTTATAACGATGTTGACGGTCATGTATTCGATCTGACCTCTGAGCAGTTCGGGGAAGAGGCGGCGCTCCTTGTCTATGAAGGCAACCCCGAGCAGTTGCGCGAGGTGCATTTCGCGAAGGAAGAGAAAAAACTTCGTTATGAGTATTTAAGAGCGCAGGTGCGAGAAGCACTTCACATAAAGGAGGAGACATAATGTCGGACGTATTAAGAGAGATATGTTCTCTGGCGATGTTCCGTAACGTAAGGGAGAAGGAACCCTTAAGAAGCCTTTGCGATTTCCTCCTTAAGATGGGTCCCGGGTTCTCGATGGAAGAGATGATCGACAGCTACGGTCATTTCGTATCCGTGCTGTATGAGATGAGAGCCGATGCGGATCTGTCCGCTGCCATCTGGGATACTCTGTCGGAGGATATGAACCCGTACCTTCGCCACAGGATAGATTCCATAATACGTCCCGATGAGGCGCCGAAGGCAAGTTCTCTTATGAGACTTACGGCAGAGCGGGAGCTCGATCTTCTTACGAGGATCGGAGGATATACTTCGTTCGACTTCAAGGACGCGATGGTCTATGACGGATATCTTCCTGATTTCAGAACATCGAATATTGACTTTAAGAAACGATACATGACAATGATGGATCAGATCGAGTCGAAGGGATACGGCATCTATGCGAAGTATCACTTCTTCCGTATCAAGGAAGGAAAGCTTGTTCCTGTCACGTCTCCCGATCCGATCAGCGTAGATGATCTGTTCTGCTATGAGAAGCAGCGCGGACGCGTCATCGAGAATACAAGAAAGTTCTCGGAAGGAAAGCCTTTCGAGGATGTGCTCCTGTACGGCGATGCGGGTACGGGCAAGTCATCTACGGTCAAGTCGGCAGCGCGAATGTTTATTGATTCCGGCGTGCGCCTTGTTGAAGTTCCGAAGACTGAGCTTCACGGCTTGTCAGAGATAATCGAGATGCTGATGCAGATACCTTTAAAGTTCATCATTTTCATCGATGATGTTTCTTTCGACGCGGATGACGACAGGATAGGTACGCTTAAGTCCGTGATCGAGGGTGCGGCTTCGGGTGCGCGTAAGAACATCGCGATCTATGCGACGAGCAACAGGCGTCACATGATCAAGGAGACTTTCTCCGCGCGTGAGAATGAGATACATACATCTGATACGATCGCAGAGCAGATGAGCCTGTCCGAGAGATTCGGTATCAGGATCCTGTTCGATAAGCCTAACAAGGATACGTACCTTGAGATCGTGAAGGGCCTTATGAGACTTCGCGGAGTTACAATGGATGAGGATAAGCTGTCTGTCGCTGCGGAGCAGTTCGCGATAAGAGGCGGCGGCAGGTCTGCGAGGATGGCCAGACAGTTCGTTGATTCTTTGTAAGAATCCTTTGCCACAGTTTTAACTAACTTTATTAAATCTTAGGTAACACATGCCCCCGTGTGCGGGTGGTAAGATAAAACCATCAAACAAACAAGTCACGAGAAAGGGGTGAGACCGATGTACGAAGAGCAAGATGTGACGGGACTTAGGTCTCGCACAATGATTACCTCCTAAAGGATTTGGTTTTATTTCTTTAACATATAGGCATTCTACATAAGAAAAAGGGAACTTCGATCGAAGTTCCCTTTTCTCATTTGTTGTTGTGACTTTCTATCAGCCGAGGAACTGAGAGTAGTCGATAGGGTTGATGGCATTGTAGATGATACCGATAACCCAGATGATGCATCCGATGATACCGAGGATCAAACCTGCTGTAGCCTTACCGGACTGATTGCCCTTGTTCTTTGCTGTGATAGCAAGGATGATAGCTGCAACAGCGCAAGGTCCGCAGCAGACAACGCCGAGGATACCTGTAACCAAAGCTGCAGTAGCCTGACCGTTACCTGCATCAGAAGAGGGAGCGTCGTTGTTCCATGTAGGCTCCGGCTGCTGATAGTACTGGGGTGCTTCGTTATTATTGTTATCCATGCACAATAATCTCCTTCCATGAAATTATTTGTAATATATCATAAATAAATGATGTTTACCATGAAAACAGGATACGTAAAACGCCGAATGTGCAAAGAAGAACTGCGAAGATACTGATCAATATGACATTTCCGCGCGGGATATCCTTGCCGGATTCGTGTCTGTAAAGCATGTAAATGATCTCGCATACGACCAGCGGCCACGTGAAAAACAGGAACTGGTTCTCCTTGTAAGCCCCCGCGAAATCAAGATGAAGAAGGTCGATGATCATGTGTGATATACCGCATGAAGGACAGCGAAGACCGGTTATCTCACGGAAGGCACAGGGAATCCCCCAACCGGTGAACCTGTAGATCAGATAATATACAAAGCCTATAAGAAGGATAATGATCACATCGCGGATCGTTTTTTTCCATGCGTCAGTCATAGAACGATTATAGTATAATCAATGGATAAAAGCATTGGAGTTTGTTTTATGAGGTTTTTGGTCGTTTCCGACATTCACGGCGACAGTTACTGGGCGCAGCGCGCAGTAGAGGTCTATGAGCAGGAGGGCGCGGACAGGCTGGTGCTTCTGGGCGACATACTGTACCACGGTCCCCGTAATGATCTTCCGGCGCATTACGGGCCCAAGAAGGTGATAGAGATCCTTAATCCGCTTGCAGGTAAGATCCTTGCCGTAAGAGGCAACTGCGAGGCGGAGGTCGACCAGATGGTCTTAAAGTTCCCGTGCATGGCTGACTACATCTACCTTGTAAGCGGAGACGTTACTTTTTTCTTTACACACGGGCACACATATAACAGTGAGAACCTGCCGGCGCTCATAAGCGAGGGTACGGTCTTCATCTCGGGACATACGCATGTCACGAAGGACTGCAAGATAAACGGCATAAGATTCATGAACCCCGGTTCGCCTTCGATACCTAAGGAGGGAAGCAAGCCCTCTTACATCGTGATCGAAGACGGCACTGCCGAGTTAAAGGAGTTTACATAAGTTATGGTTAAGAACGACGAAGGCATAGTAAAGCTTAAGCACCATATCATCGAGGAGGTATGCCGACTCGCGTGGAAGAATGAGCTTACACCCGAGAACGAAGAGAAGCTCGTATATAAGATAAGTCCCGGACCCAAGCCCGAGTACCGCTGCTGTGTCTACAAGGAGCGTGAGATCAACCGTCAGAGGATCCGTCTTGCCAAGGGTCTGTGTCCTACGGCCGAGCCCGATAAGCAGCACCACAATGTAGTGCAGGTAATTAACCCTGCGTGCGACTCGTGCCCTCTGCAGTCTTTCGTTGTTACCGACAACTGCAGATTCTGCCTGGGAAAAGCGTGCCTTAATTCATGTAAGTTCGATGCGATCTCCAAGGGCGAGCTTCGCATGCATATCGATCCGCATAAGTGTAAGGAGTGCGGCAAGTGTGCGAATGCCTGCCCTTATGAAGCGATCATCCACCAGATCCGTCCCTGTAAGAGAGTGTGCCCGGTAGGCGCCATCACTTACGATGAGTTCGGTCTGTGCCAGATAGACGAGACCAAGTGCATTCACTGCGGTCACTGCATCCACAGCTGTCCGTTCGGTGCCATCGGTTCCAAGACATATCTTGTAAACATCATTCAGGACATCCTCGCGGGCAAGGAAGTCATCGCCATGGCGGCTCCCGCGACAGAGGGGCAGTTCGGTCCCGACATCACTATGGCATCGATCCGCAAGACTCTGATGGATATGGGCTTCGCGGATATGGTCGAGGTCGGTCTCGGCGGAGATATGACAGCGGCTTACGAAGCTCTTGAATGGGCGGAGGCATTGAAGGAAGGACGCAAGATGACGACGTCATGCTGCCCTGCGTTCAAGTACATGCTCAAGAAGCACTTCCCCGATCAGTATAAGGAGAATATGTCACAGACGGTATCGCCTATGGTCGCCATCAGCCGTTACCTGAAGCTTATGCATCCCGGCTGCGTGACGGTCTTCATAGGACCGTGCATCGCGAAGAAGTCAGAGGCAAATGACAAGACTATTCCGGGTACTGCTGACTACGCCGTTACTTACGGTGAGCTTCGCGCCCTGATCCGCTCTCGTGACATGGAGATACAGCCTGTCGGCGACGAGTATCAGGAGGCTTCCGTATGGGGCAAGAGGTTTGCCACGAGCGGCGGTGTTGCCAATGCAGTTATGGAGGTAATGCGCGAGCGAGGCATCGATACGGATTCGATTACACTCGAGCGCTGCGCTGGCGGCGACGAATGCCGTAAGGCTCTGCTCCTTCTTAAGGCGGGCAGGATACAGGCTGACTTCATCGAGGGCATGATCTGTCCCGGCGGATGCGTCGGAGGTCCGTCCAAGCACAAGACGGAAGCCGAGATCACGAAGGCAAGAGAATCACTGCTCGAGAAGGCTGACGGCAGAGGTGTTCTTGATAATCTGAAGAACTATCCTATGGATAAATTCTCGATGCACAGGGACGGACATTAGTGTAAAATGGGTGTCGGCTATTTTTTAAATAAGGGAATACTTCTTTAATGGATCAGAACAAATTCATAGATGATCTTATAAGTCAGATGACGGTGGAGGAGAAGGCAGCCCAGATGCTGCAGGTCCCCGTCTCCGTTGTCGGCATGGATGCTGCGCGCGAATGGGCAAGAAAGGGCGTAGGCTCTTTCCTTAATGCGTTAGGCTCCGAGATGGAGGAGTTGCAGAAGGTCTCCTGTGAGGAATCAAGACTTAAGGTTCCGGTAATCTTCGGTATCGATGCGGTTCACGGTCATGGTCTTAACAGGAAGGCAACGATCTTTCCTTCGCAGCTTGCGATGGCAGCTTCATGGAACAAGGACATTGCCCATAAGGCGGCCGAGGTAACTGCAACGGAAGTTGCGACTGACGGCATTCACTGGAACTTCTCTCCCGTACTCTGTCTTGCAAGAGATCCGAGGTGGGGAAGAACGGACGAGACTTTCGGCGAGGATAAGTATCTTGCAGGAGAGCTCGGCGCCGCGATGATCGAAGGCTACCAGGGAGACGACTTAAGTGACGATACTTCGGTGCTTGCGTGCGCGAAGCATTTTATCGGTTACGGTGAAGCCACGGGTGCACGTGACTCCTATGATACGGAGATTACTTTTCGCAAGATAAGAGACGAGTTCCTGCCGCCTTTCAGGAAGGCTATAGACGCAGGCTGCGCCACGGTAATGTCTGCGTACGGCTCAATAGACGGCACTCCGCTTACGGTCAACAAGAAGGCTCTGCGCGGAATTCTTCGCGATGAGATGGGATTTGACGGTGTCACGGTAACCGACTGGGATACGGTAAATGCATTGATCACCAGACAGAGAGTATGCGGCAACCACGGCGATGCTTCGAGGCTCGCGGCTGATGCCGGTAACGATATGATCATGTGTACTATGGAGTACTACGATGCGGTTATCGAAGAGGTGAAGTCGGGAAGACTCGATGAAGCCGTTCTCGATGAGGCGGTAAGACATATACTTACGGTCAAGTGCCGTCTCGGAGTATGGGAGAAGCCGCTTAAGACAGGTAAGCCCGGAAGCATCGGATGCGACGAACACCACGAGGCCGCACTCGAGGCTGCAAGAGGGTCGGTCGTCCTTCTTAAGAACGACGGAATCCTTCCTTTGGATCCCGGCAAGAAGATCAGAAAGATCGCGGTCATCGGACCGAATGCGGATGACATCCGTGCGCAGTACGGTGACTGGACATACTTTACACATCCCGTGCCCGGCATCGAGAAGGAACCGGAGCGCCCCTATGTTACTTTGCTCGAAGGAATCAGAGAGCAGACAGAGAGTACGGGCATCAAGGTGGAATATTCATACGGATGCAGCGTCAACCGCATGGGTTACTACAAGGGCAACTTCGCCGGTATCCCCGAGTTCATGGAGCAGTGCTATAAGGATAATGCGCACCGCTACGACAGCTATAAGGAGATGCCTTATATCAACGAGGCAGCGGCGATGGCAAGAAGCGCGGATATCATTATCCTCGCGTTAGGAGATAACTATAACCAGCACGGTGAATATAACGACAGAGCGGACTTAAGACTGTCAGGCATGCAGGAGGCGTTGTTCAGAGTATTGAGCACACTTCATATTCCGCTTATAACGGTGCTTATATCGTCCAAGCCTTTGGCGATTCCCGAGGTGGTAAAGAAGTCCGATGCTGTCATCTGCGCATTTAACGGCGGTATGTACGGCGGACGTGCTGTGGCAGAGACGATCTTCGGTAAGCTCAATCCTTCGGGAAGACTACCCATATCATTCCCGTACACGACAGGTCAGGTGCCCGTATACTACAACCAGTTCCCGGGATGGCATGAGGGACGTTATGTCGACTGCCCCGAGAAGCCGCTGTTCGCTTTCGGCGAGGGCCTTTCTTATACGTGGTATGAGTATTCGGATCTGAAGTTCGATGCTGCATCTAAGACGGTCAGCGTTAACGTAAAGAATACGGGTGATAAGGCAGGTACGGAAGTAGTCCAGATCTATGTCGAAGACGTCGTTAGTTCCGTTATGACAGCTGTGAAGAATCTTGCGGGATTCTCACGTGTAGAGCTTCAACCCGGCGAGAGTAAAGAGGTCAGCATCAGGCTTGATGATGAAGCATTTATGATCACGCGTCCCGATGAGACACGTGTGATAGAACCCGGAGAGTTCGTGATCTATGCAGGTCACAGTTCGAAGGACGAAGACTTATTGAAGGTATCGGTAACTTTATAATGATCTGTAATACAATTCTCGATGCAGTAGGCAATACACCTCTTATCAGACTTAACAGGCTCGTTCCCGAGGGGAGCGCAGAAGTGCTTGTTAAGTTCGAAGGTCTTAATGTCGGAGGTTCGATCAAGACGCGTACAGCACTTAACATGATCGTTAAGGCAGAGCAGGAAGGTATACTTACGCCCGACAGCGTTATCGTGGAGCCGACTTCCGGCAACCAGGGAATCGGACTTGCACTCATCGGTGCAGTAAGAGGATACCGCACGGTGATCATCATGCCCGACTCGGTAAGCGTCGAGAGAAGAAAGCTCGTCGAGCATTACGGGGCGGAAGTTGTTCTTACACATGATGACGGTGATATAGGACGCGCGATCAAAGAGTGCATCGATATCGCATATAAGATGAAGGAAGAAGATCCCCATGTGTTTATCCCGCAGCAGTTCGAGAATCCCGCGAACGTAGAGGCTCAGTATACCAGTACGGCGCGCGAGATCCTGGAGGCATGCGGCAAGCCTGTCGACGGATTCGTATCCGGTATCGGAACGGGCGGAACGATCACGGGTATCGGCAAGGCTTTAAGAGAGGCTAACCCTGATGTAGTCATCTGGGCGGCTGAGCCTGAGCATGCTGCGATCCTGTCCGGCGGCTCTATCGGAACCCACATACAAATGGGTATCGGAGACGGACTGATTCCTGCTATACTTGATACGGCAATCTATAATGACATCGCGATCATTACGGATGAAGAAGCTCTTACCATGAGTAAGGAGCTGGCTTCCAAGGAGGGAATCCTGTGCGGTATCTCTTCCGGAACGAATGTGGCAGGTGCCATTAAGCTTGCGAAGAAACTCGGGGCGGGGAAGACGGTTGTTACTGTTCTTCCCGATACGGCGGAAAGATATTTCTCGACTCCGCTGTTCGAATAAGTTATTCAATTTTAAAAAGGGAGGATATAAAAAATGAAGATGAAAAAAGCAGTTGCGTCAGTGCTCGTGCTTTCCCTTATGGCAGGCGTGGCAGGTTGCTCCAAGGTAAAGTCCATTACCGGCGAAGAGGCTGTTAATGCCTTGGAAGAACTCGGGTATGAGGAAGTCGATCAGGATGAGATGGAAGATGTCACCGATCCCGACGATGACTATTTCAGAGACGGAATCTATGTGGTTCTGGATCATGATACTATAGAGGATAAATACACTGATATCATGCCTTATATCAGAATGACGGGTCTGGATATCGGTATCGATATCGATAATGTCGAAGAGGCTACAATCTTCGTAAGATTTGAAGGTGTTGACGAGCTTGAGGATATGGAAGAGCCGAGTGACCTCGAGGATGTCGAGCTTAATATGTTCGGAGGCGCTCAGATAACTCTTGATGAATATGATCAGGATGTTCTCGATGATATCGCCGACGGACTTGATGATCTTCTTCGTAAGATCAACGTCGACATCGATGACTTAAGTGACGATGAATATAAGCTTAGCAAGAATTCTCTCTTCCTTAAGGTGCATGTATCTGTCTGGGACTTCGCAGCTGCTTTGCTGGAGTCTGATTTCTATGATGCACTTATCGAGACTGCTCCGAATGACGATGAGGTTGAGCAGCTTGATGAAGCTTTGCAGAATATCACGGGTGATATAAGCGTTGCTGTTTATGTTTCCGACGGCAACATTCTGTTCGTTCTCGGAGGTTCTGTTAACGGTGAGCCTACATTCTTAAGCGACTTCTGCAGCGAGGCAGGCGTTGCTGATCCTACGGATATGCCGAGCAGCGAGGCTGTAACAGAGGCTATCATCGATACTCTTGATGATTATGCAGCTTTGTTCACCGCACGTTCCGACTATTCACTTTACGGCTTCTGATATCGCTTTACTTTTAGATAGTTGTCAAGTATATTTATCATGATTTATCAACAGGAGGATAGATTACTATGAAAATGAAGAAGATTATGGCTGCTGTTCTGGCTGTTTCCGTTATGGCTTCAGTTGCAGGATGCTCCAAGGTTAAGAAGATCACACACGACGACTTCGTCAATGCATGTGACAAGATGGGCGCTGAAGAGGTCGATTATGACGATTCAAACGACGTAGAAGATTCCGATCTTGAAGACGGTGTTTACTGCGTTCTCGACAGCGATGATATCGAAGATGTGTACTCTCAGTATGATAGTTCTTCGAGTTCCGGAATGTACGGCATGTCAGCACCTGACTTTGATTCAGTCATCGAGGCTGAGGATATGCAGGATATGACAGTTTTCGTCAAGATGGATCAGAACATTGATGATATCTCTGATGCCGAGGATCTCTCCGGACTCGAGGTTAATGCAGTGATCGGTGTTCACATCACTTTGACCGAGGCTGATATGGCAGAGGAGATCATGGGCAATCTTGCTGATCTGATGGATGACCTCGATGTTGAAGTAGACGATCTTTCATCTGATGAGTACTACACAGGCAAGAACGAGGGTTACCTCAAGTTTGATATCGATGCAGAAGATCTTATCGCTGCTTTCCTCGAGTCCGAGACATGCGGTTATCTCGAGATGATGGATGCAGGTGTTGAAGAGTACGTTGAAGGACTCGAAGGCTGTGTTGGTGTTGCTGTATATATCAGCGGCGAGAACATGGTAATCGTTATGGGCGCAGGAGTTAACAACGCTCCCGATTACCTCGATGAGTTCTGCGGCGACCTCGGTATCGCAAGCCCTTCCAAGCTTGAATCCAATGCAATGATCGCTCAGGCAATCTGCGACTATGTCGACGATACGCTCGGTTCGATGCTCTCATCATTCGCAGCTCTGGCTACATCTTCTTACGATTTCTGATAGAAGATATTAACCTAAGTAAATGACAGGCGGGATTTCCCGCCTGTTTTTATGTGATAAGAATAATCAATGCTATAATTGTTCTGTATGTAATTTACAAGGGGGATATTATGGAAATCGTTTTCGACAGACTTCCCGAGAACCTTGAGGAGCTTAAGGCTCTTCCCGCGGCTTCTCTTAATGAGCCCGAGTACGGTGCGGCTTTATTCCTTGCAGCCATGATGATGTATGAGAAGGACAGGGAGCAGACCTGGCAGATGCTTGAGTTCTTATACGGTCCTGCAGGTCTTTCCACTTTTACGAAGCAGTTCATAAATGACCGCATGCAGGACAACAAGTTCTATAAGGTTAAGTCCTATTTCAAGGGCTCAAGTCCCGAGAATAACTATGAGCCGTCAATGCCGCTTACAACGGTGGAGATCCAGAGAAGAGACGATTCCATGGTGGAGGGCAGATGCAGACTGTTTATGAAGTCTACGGGTGCCGATACTCCCAGAGAGATAAGAATGAGACATAAGCCTTCGACGAATCAGTGGTTTGTCGAAGATCAGATGCTGCTGGCAGATATCAGAGTGCCGGTCGCTTCGGATTCGTGGGCATAAAGGGGGACATATGTTGATCAACAGATTTAAGAAGATAATTGCGGTCGTAATTGCTGCGGCGATCATTCCTGCGGCACTCGGCACACCCGCTGCGGTAAGAGCTGACGATACTGTCGATTCCGCTGCCATTATCGCGGATGCTTTGGCGAACGGAGCTCACAGATGTAATGTTAATGCTCCGAGATCGGGCAATGTCTTTGTACAGCTGTTCGGAACCTTCGATACTACTTCGAGCGATGCTATCCTGAATCAGCTTAACAGCTACAGACTCGAGGCATGCCAGAACGGTTACCGTGATCCGAGAAATCCGAGCAGGGGACTTACGATGGCAGACTATGTTCCGCTTCACTGGTCTCACGGACTTGAGGAGATGGCGATGCTTCGTGCAGCTGAGGCTTCATATACGAACCACCACCTTAAGACAACAGGCGAGGACTTCTACAATTCAAGCTATGATGTAGCTTCTTTCGGCGAGATCCTCGCGTGGGGCAGCAATATGGCAGGTGGTCTTTCTCTGTGGTATTCCGAGAAGTCCGCATGGTGTTCCGGTCAGACAAGCTCGAGCGGCCATTATGCACAGATCATCAATCCTTCGTATACATACTGCGGAATTGCAGGATTCAATAACACACAGGCAGGCGAGTTCACGACTCAGACCGGACTTGATGAGAGCAAGGTAAATGTATCCCAGTACAATTCCCAGCTTGCAGAGGTACATGCCATCAATGTATCTGCAGTTACGATCATCTGTCCTACAGGTTCTGTCCTTGTAGGCTCTACTAATAAGGTCGCTGCTGTAGGTACTATCAGTGTATTGGGCTACAGCAAGAGATATTCCTATTCGGGTATCAGGATCCTTCCCACGACATTCTGGACTAATACTCCCAACTTCATGACTGTTGATAATGTCGGTAATGCGACGGGACACTGCCCGGGAATGGCTAATGTATTCTGTAAATTAAACGGAGTGACTTATTCGGCTACCATAAGAGTCGGAGACGGAACGCTCGTACGTAACTTCGCTACGAGGCTGTACTCTGTAGCTCTTAACCGTACACCGGATCAGGCAGGTCTCGATTACTGGACAAACAGACTTGCTTCAAGACAGATCACGGGTACGCAGGCAGCATACGGATTCTTCTTCAGTGCAGAATTCCAGAATGCACATCTTTCAAATGAGCAGTATATCCAGAGACTCTATCAGACATTCCTCGGAAGAGATCCGGAGCCTGCAGGTTATAACTACTGGCTCACAAGAATGGCTGACGGTGCCTCAAGAACAGAAGTCTTCTACGGATTCTCGGGTTCTGCCGAGTTCGCAGGCATCTGCGCTTATGCAGGTATCAACCCTTAAGGAAAGAATATGCCGCTTTTTATCATTCAGGGAGATATAACGAGACTCAAGTGCGACGCGATCGTTAACGCCGCGAATAATTCGCTTCTCGGCGGAGGCGGAGTAGACGGTGCGATCCACTGTGCCGCAGGTCCCGAGCTTCTTGAAGAGTGCAGAAATCTTCACGGCTGTGATACGGGAGACGCCAAGATCACGAAAGGATACAAGCTTGATGCCAAGTATGTTATCCATACGGTAGGTCCGATCTGGCACGGCGGAGGAAGAGGGGAAGAGAAGCTCTTAAGATCCTGCTACAGGAAAAGTTTAGAGCTTGCATATTCCCATAACTGCGAATCCGTTGCTTTCCCTATGATATCTGCGGGCGTTTACGGTTATCCTTTTGAGGATGCCATGAACGTCGCCGTCACGGAGATAACGAATTTCTCGCAGATTCCGAGGAGGATATGACGGTCTATATCGTTATCTTCAACAGACGCGACTATAAGCCTGACCGTAACAGGCTTTTTGATGAAGTTAACCGTTATGTAAAGAGCAGGATGGTCTTCAAGGAGAACCGTCTGCTTGCATTCGGCAATGCTCCTGCTTCTGCGGCTGCGGCGAAGTGCGCCTGCAATGATGCCGTTGTTAATGAAGAGGCAGCGGGCTCAGTCGAAGATTATGTTAAGTCCCATATTGATGAGAGCTTCTCACAGATGCTTCTGCGCCTTATCGACGAGAAGGGCATGACAGACGTTGAGTGCTATAAGAAAGCGAACGTTGACAGGAAGCTGTTCTCGAAGATCAGGAGCAATCCTTCGTATCATCCGCGCAAGACCACGGTGCTCGGCTTTGCCATAGCATTGAAGCTCACCCTCGATGAGACGGATGAGCTTCTGATGAAGGCGGGCTATGCCCTGTCTGATTCGAACTGCGGGGACCTCGTCGTCGAGTATTTCATCAGTAACGGTAATTACGATATCAATGAACTGAACGAAGTCCTTTTCGCGATGGACCAGGAGCTTATAGGAGAGTATTACCCCGTTTAAGAACGGGCGTCCTCCTCGAGCTGCTCGAAGCAGTCCTGCGCGATCTGCTTATTGCATCTTACCGATTCGAGTGCGCATCCCACAGCGTAATAAAGGTTCTTAGTACCCTTGGCGGATGCCTTGTAGTTGACGGCTCTGTCTTCTCTGATGCCGATGCCGGCGCCGGTCTTGACCGCGTCGATGTTGGCGGCAAGATACAGGAACTCCCAGCCGTGTTCCTTCTCCATCTTCTTTACCATGCTCTTGACTCGTGCCGAATTGAACCTGTGGCTCGCGTTCTCCATACCGTCCGTGATGATGACGAAGACCGTGTGCTCGGGAACGTCCTCGTCGCGGATATACTTGTGGACGTTGCCGATGTGCTTGATCGCGCCGCCGAGCGCGTCTATGAGTGCCGTGCAGCCTCCGGGAACGTAGTCATCACCGGTCATCTCGGGGATGCCGTTAATGTCTTCTCTGTCGAAAACGACTTCGCTTTCGTTGTCGAAAAGCACACATGATACAAGACACTCGCCGTCGACCGTCTTCTGCTTGGCGATCATCGAGTTGAAGCCGCCGATCGTGTCCTGCTCGAGTCCGTGCATGCTTCCGCTTCTGTCCATGATAAATACCAGTTCCGTAAGATTTTTCTTCATTGTTTTATCCTCCCTTTGTTTGATGATTCAAGTATAGGGAAGAACGGGGTATGAGTGGTCGCCTTGAAGGCGACATTTAAGGTGCGTAGGAGTATAATCTTTTCCATGGGATTGGTAGAACTTATACTTCTTGCGATAGGCATGTCGATGGATGTATTCGCGGTCTCGATCTGTAAGGGTATCGAGACGAAGAAGGCAACGGTAAAACAGGTTATCACCTGCGGAATATGGTTCGGCTGTTTCCATTTCATTATGCCTATGTCGGGCTATCTTTTAAGTTCGTATTTCTCTTTCTTTATCGATAAAGTAGCTCCGTGGGTCGCATTCGTGCTGCTCGGTTTCCTGGGCGTGAACATGATAAGGGAAGCTTTCTCCGCTGAAGAAGAGGAGACGAAGCCCGGTTTTAACTTCAAGACCATGCTTCCCCTTGCCGTAGCGACATCTATCGATGCGCTGGCTGTCGGCGTTACGCTGGTAGCGGTCCCCGTAGAAGTGTGGGAGACGGGTGAGATCTTAAATACCATATTCGGTTGTATCGTGATCGCATGCATCACATTCCTGTTCGCATGCGCGGGTGTGCATCTGGGTAATGCATTCGGTACCAGATATCAGTCCGGTGCCGAAGCGGCGGGCGGTTTTATCCTTTTGTTCATAGGATTGAAGGTCTTGCTCGAGAGCTTCGGTGTTCTCGACTTCATGAGTAATTCCGACGTTCTGTTCGGACTGCTCATACCGTTCCTCGGAACCATCATCGGTTCGGCATTCGTATTTGTTATCGAGAAGAAGATCAGCGAGAGTATCAAGCTGATCCTAACCGGTATGGCGGGCGGCATCATGCTCGCATGTGCGGTGTGGACATTACTGTATCCGTCTATTCATAACGGCATGGTGCTGACGGCTGCTTTGGGCTTCTCACTCGGTATCGTCTTCCAGTACGGACTTGATAAGCTGGTCCCTCATAAGCATATTTATTTCGAGGCTGAGGAAGGTCCTTCAAGCAGGCTTAAGAATTCACATAAGATAATGCTGTCTGAGATGATCCATCACGTGCCGGAGGGAATGGCTGTTGGTGTTATGTTCGCGGGGTACCTGGATTCTTCCGTCTATGTCACGCTTCCCGCCGCTGCCGCTCTTACGATAGGTATAGCGATACAGAATATCCCTGAAGGAGCTTTTGTATCATCGCCTTTGCGCGACAGCGGAGAAGTTAAGAGCACATCCTTCCTGATGGGTGTTCTCTCAGGAATAGTCGAGCCGATACTCGGTATCGCAGTGATAATAATCGGCATGTTGTTTCCCTCGATACTTCCGTTCATCATGGCATTGTCCGGAGGTGCGATAACATTCCTCGTAATCGAGGAGAATATACCTTCGATGCAGTCCGAGAAGCATTCGGATAAGGGAACTCTGTCGTTTCTTACTTTCTTCTGCATTATGATGGTTCTGACATTTACTACGGGTGCCTGATATGAGTGATTACTGCTGCAGCAACTGTTTCAACCCCAAGCGTGAAAGGTTCCATGCTTTTATCCGCGAGCACGGGTTCATCTCTGACGAGACTTGTCCGTACTGTAAAAGCCCGACCGGCATAAAGATAGATACGGATAAGCTCGGCGCTTTCATTAAGCAGGGCATAGACCGCGCCTACGATGACAAGGGAGCGGAGGATGAGACGAATCTTTCCGTATTCGAGATATTGAACGACCGCGTCATCCTCTTCGAATGGGAGAACCACAGGGAGCATGATCTTACGGCGAAGCTGTTCGAGAAGATATGTGATGTCGATAAGAAGGTGTACAGGCTCAAGCTCGAGTCCGAGGGCGACGACGAGGAGCAGTACAGGATATGGCGTAACTTCGAGCACGACTGCAAGTACTACAACCGCTTCTTCGACTTAACCCCCAGAGGCTCCGGCAAGACCAACAGAAGGACTGACATGCTTGCCAAGGTGTATGATACCTGCCTTAAGAATCTTAAGGAGGAGATAGAACCCGGGACAGAGCTTTTCAGGGCGAGGGTTATCGATTCCAAGTTTAAAAGGGGAAGGGACTACGACCTTGATGAGGCGTCGATAGGACCTGCCGATAAGCTCAATTCGCAGGCGGGAAGGATGAATCCCGAGGGCATCAATTATTTCTATGTGGCCGAGGATGAGGCAACCGCGCTTAAGGAAGGGAGACTTCGTGCGAATGAGCGCGTTCTCATAGGGCGATTCAAGACAATCAAGAAGCTCACGGTCATCGACTGGACCAAGGTCAACATCTACGAGAAGGCTGTCGATATCTTCTCCGAGAAGTACTCGCCGAAGATGGCCGTGTACCAGGATTTCTTAAGAAGGTTCGCGATAGAGGTAGGCAAGCCCAATGAGACCGCGAAGCCTATCGAATATGTGGCGACTCAGCTCGTTGCGGAGTATGTAAGAGGCTACGGCTTCGACGGCATCAAGTACGACAGCGCAGTCGGCAACGGCTTTGACGTCGTGTTCTTCTACGGCCCTGAGACAACACCCGAGAGCGGTGATTATAATGTGCTCCCGAACTACACGGAGATTGCGGAGCTTACGGATGTAAGAGAGTTCAAGATAAAGATCGAATATTTCCTGGAACCCTAAGATGCGGAGGAGTTAAGTTATGAATGTAAAGATCGAGAATCTTACCAAGGTCTTTCCCGGAAGAGACAGAAAGAGCGAAGGTGTAACGGCGGTAGATGAATTTACCCTGGACATACCCGACGGCAAGCTCGTGTGTCTGCTCGGTCCCTCGGGCTGCGGCAAGAGCACGCTTCTTTACATGATAAGCGGACTCGAGCATCCGACTTCGGGCAAGATCTTCTTCGGCGAGAAGGACGTTACCGATATCCCTCCCGAGAAAAGGGGAGTGGGACTCGTATTTCAGAACTACGCGCTGTACCCGCACCTTACGGTAAGACAGATCATTAAGTTCCCTCTCGAGAACGTTAAGGGCGAGGCGAGACTCAGTAAGGAAGATATGGAAAAGAGGGCGCTCGAGGTAGCAAAGCTCGTTCAGATCGACGGCCTCATGGACAGAAAGCCCGGACAGATGAGCGGCGGACAGCAGCAGAGAGTCGCGATCGCAAGAGCACTTGCGAAGATGCCCGACGTGCTTCTTATGGACGAGCCTTTATCCAACCTTGATGCGAGACTCAGGCTTCATACAAGAGAAGAGATAAGAAGAATTCAGAAGGAGACGGGCATCACCACGATCTTCGTTACTCACGATCAGGAAGAGGCTATGAGTATCTCGGATATGATCGTCGTTATGAAGGACGGTATCCTTAATCAGTTAGGCAAGCCGCAGGAGGTCTACGACGATCCGGTCAATCTGTTCGTCGCATCCTTCCTCGGAACCCCCAAGATCAATATATTCAAGGGTTTTGTAAAGAACGGCGGGCTTTATGTCGGAAGTGACGACAAGGCTGAGAAGATCCTTGATGTTAATGGCATAGACGACAGGCAGGTGTGGATCGGAATCCGTCCCGAGGGCTTCGAGATCGCGAAAGACGGCAAGCTTACATGCTCGCTTAAGGGCGTCGATGTAATGGGAAGAGATATAAGTGTTGTATGCTCGCACCCTGCTGATGATGAAGTGATCCGTGCGATCATAAGCGCCGAGAATGATGTCGACCGCGACGCACAGACTGTAAGGTTCAACGTAAAGCCTCATAAGACATTCATCTTCGACCGCGAGACAGACGAAAGGATAAGATTCTCATGAGCAAGAAGACCTTAAGCGGCACCAACGGCGTCGCGACCAACATAAGAGGCTGGGTCTATCTGCTTCCGGCTCTTATCTTCCTTATCGCATTCATGGTCTATCCTCTGATCGATGTATTCATCTATTCGTTCGAGGAGGGCTATAATTCCGCATCCCAGTCTTCGTTCGGAGTGGGACTTTATAACTATCAGTACGTCTTAAGGGATCCGTATTTTCTTAAGGCGGTCAAGAACACTTTCATCCTGGTAATCATCACGGTTCCGACATCAACCATCCTGTCGCTTCTTATAGCACTCGGATTAAACTCGATAAGAGCGCTGAAGAATCTGTTCCAGACCGTATTTTTCCTGCCGTATGTAACGAACACGCTCGCGGTAGGACTCGTATTCATGATCCTGTTCAGGAAGACGCCTTATTCGGACGGTCTCGTGAATGCTCTCATCGGCAAGTTCGGCATAAGCCCCGTCGACTTCATTGACGGCCCTTACTGGGCGAAGATGCTGGTGCTCTCGATCTATGTAATCTGGATCGTTATGCCGTTTAAGATCCTGATCCTCACGTCGGCTCTGGCTTCGGTACCCGAGGTCTACTATCAGTCGGCGAGGATCGACGGCACGTCTTCATGGAGAATGTTCTGGAGGATCACACTCCCGATGATCTCTCCCATGATCGTTTATCTCGTCATCACCGGCTTCATCGGCGCCTTCAAGGCTTATTCCGATGCGGTCGCTATCTTCGGCGTCAATCTGAATGCCGCGGGTATGAATACTATCGTGGGTTATGTATATGACATGCTCTACGGAGACGGCGGAGGATATCCTTCCTACGCTTCGTCTGCGGCTATCATTCTGTTCGCGATAGTTCTGACGATAACGGTTATCAATCTGATCGTAAGCCGCAAGGCTACGGACATTACGTAAGGAGGGCGTTATGAGAGTTAAGAAAGCCATAATCTACTTCTTCCTTACGGTATGGGCGGTCATCGTACTGTTCCCGTTCTACTGGATGGTTCTGTCGAGTATCAAGAGCTACGCTTCATATGCGGGCGAGAGGATACCGAAGTTCTTTACTACGTCTCCGACGTTCGAGAACTATCAGTCCGCATTTACGGCGGTTCCCCTCGCGAAATACTTCGCCAACACATTGATATTCACGCTCGCGACGACTGCACTTATGGTGCTCGTCATCATCTTCGCGGCGTATGCGTTCGCGCGTATCGATTTCAGGGGAAGAGAACTGCTTTTCGTAGGGTTCCTCGCGCTCATGATGATACCGAACGAGCTTGTTATCATCACGAACTTCGTTACGATCACGGATCTTAACATGCGTAACACGTTCCTCGGTCTCATACTGCCGTCGGTAACGTCGGTGTTCTACATCTACCTTCTTAAGCAGAACTTCGAGCAGGTGCCGGACGAGCTTTACTATGCCGCCAAGGTAGACGGCACCTCCGACCTTAAGTACCTGTTCGTGGTCATGGTGCCGATCTGCAAGCCCACGATCATCACGGTCATCATCCTGAAGGTAATCGAGTGCTGGAACTCGTACGTGTGGCCGAGACTCATCACGGACGACCCGAATTACTACCTTGTCAGCAACGGCATCCAGGAGATACGTGAGAACGGTTTCGGCCGCGACAATATCCCTGCGATGATGGCAGCGGTAGTAGCCGTATCCGTGCCGCTTATAATCCTCTTCCTGATCTTCAGAAAAAAGATCATGGCAGGAGTCTCGAGGGAGGGCATAAAAGGATGATCTCACTTCGAAAAGCTTTATCTTCAGTCCTAGCTTTGTCCGTCGTGTTCTCCGTGTTCGGCGTGACGGGCTGCCACGGCAATGTTACCCGTAATGAGTTTACCGTGCCCGAGTATTTCGATACGTCACGTCAGTTCGAGATAACCTTCTGGGCGAAGAACGATACCAATGTCAATCAGACCAGGATCTATAATCAGGCGATAGAGGACTTCGAGGCACTGTACCCGAATATCAGCGTCAACCTGCGTCTGTATACCGATTACAACAAGATCTACAACGATGTAATCACGAACATCGCGACCGATACGACGCCTAACGTCTGTATCACATATCCCGACCATATCGCGACGTATATCTCGGGCGAGAATACTGTCGTGCCGCTCGATAATCTCTTTACCGACGAGCGCTACGGCTTGGGCGGATCCGAGCTGCTGTTCGAGTCTCCTTCTGTCGATCAGATCGTGCCGCAGTTCCTTGACGAGTGCACGATCAACGGCGTCCATTACTGTATGCCGTATATGAGATCGACGGAGGCTCTTTATATCAACAAGACTTATGTCGAAGCTTTGGGATACGAGATCCCCGATATCGTCACTTGGGACTTTATCTGGGAAGTAAGCAATGCCGCGACTGCGAAGAATCCCGACGGCACGTATGCCATCAACGGGCAGGATGTCATGATACCTTTCATCTACAAGTCGTCCGACAATATGATGATCACGATGCTCCGCCAGCTCGGCGCAGGTTATTCCGACGATTACGGCAATATCGATATCTTTAACGATACGACGACTTCCATTCTGCGAACTGTCGCAGATGAGACGGCGCTCGGTGCCTTCTCGACATTTACGGTGTCGGGCTATCCCGGTAATTTCCTTAATGCCGGTCAGTGCATATTTGGTGTCGACTCGACCGCGGGCTCGACCTGGATGGGACCTCACGCTCCTCTGTCCGATATTCACGAGAGCAATATCGTCGACTTCGAGATGGTGGTAAGACCGGTGCCCCAGTATGATACAGAGAATCCTCTTATGATGTCGCAGGGTCCGTCGGTATGTGTCTTCAATAAAGAGGATCCCCAGGAGGTTCTGGCCTCATGGCTCTTCGCACAGTATCTTCTGACGAATGATGTTCAGATCGCTTATGCGGGTACGGAAGGATATGTTCCCGTTACGACCATGGCGCAGGAGTCGCAGGAATATCAGGACTATCTTAACGATCCCGAGGAATACAGCATCAAGATAGATGTAACGAATATGTTCCTCGAGAATATCGGCAACACCTTCGTAACGCCTGTATTTAACGGATCGACGTCGCTGCGTAATGCCGCGGCACAGCTGATCAATAATACCGTTAAGTCGGTAAGACGCCGCGAGACCATCGATGACGAATACTTCGCGAATATGTATGAAGAGGTCACGGCTCTGTACAGGCTCGACCAGCTGTCGGCGTCCAAAGACAGCCGCGCGGAGCTCGGTCCTTTGCCTTCCGAATCCAAGGCTTTGCTTATCACCCTTGGTGTAGTTTGGATAGGTATCGGGGTGTATTTCGCATACGGTTTGGTCAAAAAGCGGAAAAAGAGCTGACGGTACTTTAATAAGAACAGAATTGCTTTATAATACTTTCGAAGTTAACGGGTGCATAAACTATATCCAAGCTCCGTTAAGAAAGAAGGGTATTACAATGAAGGCAATGAAGAAGGTTTTATCCCTTGCAGTTGTTGCAGCAATGGCTCTTTCTGTTTTCGCTTGCTCTGCTGATACTGCTGAGACAACTTCGGAAGAGACACAGGCTGCTGTTGACTACGAGTACATGTCTTATGCTGAGTATGAGGCAGCTGCTCTCGATACAGAGGTAACAGTTCTTTGCACAGTTATGGCTACACAGTCATGGTGGGAGGACCAGATCACTGTTTACGCTCAGGCTTTTGACGGTGACGGTGCTTATTTCATCTATAACATGGCTTGCTCCGAAGAGGATTCTGAAGAACTTTTTGAGGGCGCTACAATCCTCGTAACAGGTTATAAGAGTGAGTGGGAAGGTGAAGTCGAGATCACAGATGCTACATTCGAGTTCACAGATCTCGCTCAGGAGAATCCCATGGAGCCTGTAGATCTTACAGCTGATTTTGGTAACGATGATGCTCTTATCGCTTACCAGAACAGAAACTTTACTATGACAGGTCTCACAGTTGAGGCTTCCGGTGATAACGGCGACGCGTTCCTCTACAGCTGGGATGGTTCCGGTTCACAGGGTGATGACCTCTATTTCACAGTTTCCAACGGTGAGACAACAATGACATTCACAGTTGAGTCTTACCTCACAGGTGCTGACACAGATGTTTATCAGGCAGTTGAGGCTTTGAACGTTGGTGACACTATCGACGTAGCAGGTTTCCTTTACTGGTATCAGGGTGCTAACCCTCACATCACTTCTGTAGTTGAGGCTCAGTAATCAAGCGTAAGTATTGAGTTTGTGATATTTATGTTAAGACCGCGGACGATTGCTCCGCGGTCGTTTTTATTTTGTTATAATTATTTACAGTCCAGGAGGTAACGGATATGGCTGATTTGGAAAATGAGATCAAGAACGCTCCTACACCCGAGCAGATCAAGGAGTCTTCTCCGGTTGCAGTTAAGACCGAACCCGTTAAGGAAGAGGCTGTTAAGGAAGCACCCGCTGAAGAGAAATTCGTATCTGCACCCGCAGAACCCAAGGCATCTGCACCCGCTGCAGCTGCGGCTCCGGTTGTAGATAAGACTGCTGCCGACAGGATCGCTGCCGAGCAGAAGGCAATAAAGAAGGCTGAGAAGGAACAGGCGAAGAAGCAGGCTAAGATTGATAAGAAGGCTAAGCAGGCTGCCGAGTTCCAGGCGAAGATCGAGCAGTGCCCCAAGGACTACAGACCCGTTACTACAGGCGTATTCTTCTGGTGCGGACTTCTGTGTGTACTTCCGGTTATCGGTATCGTCTTCACGATCCTCTTCGCGCTAATCCCGCGTAATAAGAACTTCAAGAATTTCGCAAGAGCTTTGCTTGCATGGTATCTGATATTCTTCATCGTCATGCTGGTATTCGCGCTTGTCATCACTCTGGTTATGGGACAGAGCATCGCAGATTATATCTGGCCGTTCGAGAAGTTCTTCTCGGATATCGCAAGCGCATTCGGACTCTGATCTTATATATAATTGACTTAATGAGGACCGCGGGACTGCCTGCGGTCCTTTTTGTATCTGTTAAAACACCATCGTGCCACTTCTTTGTAACATTGTTATCCTACAATGGTCTTATAAAGTTGAAAGTGAGGCAGTGTCGCTTATGGAAGAAATACTTATCTCCAAGAAAGATCTTCTGAAGGAAACCCATATTTCTTACGGTACACTCTACAGATGGAAGAGGCTGGGACTTATCCCCGAGAGCTGGTTTATTCACAAGGCTACGGATATAGGACAGGCGACTTATCTGCCCCGCGAGAAGGTAATCACAAGAATCGAGAGAATCAAGGAGCTTAAGAGTGAGCTCACGGTCGAGCAGATGCAGGAGCTTTTCTCTGCGAATGTTAAGAGCTTCAAGATCCCCTTGAAGGACTTCTCCGAGCTTAATCTCGTAAGCAAGCTTGCAGTTACGGCTTTCACAAGCGTATTCCCCATGAAGGACAAGCTCGACTTCAATGATGTCTTCTCGATGTATGTCGTAGATCATCTTATGAAGCTGTCAGGCTTCTACCTTGAGGATGCCAAGCAGGTATTGAGACTTCTGTGCAAGTATCTGTCCCGTGAGGCTTCCAAGGATTATCAGCTCATCCTCCTTCGTAAGATGGGCGTTCCTATGACTGTTCTTGTTAAGGGCGATGAGGATATCCTCCTCGAGGACAGCACTGAGATCATCGCATGTGCTAACCTCGTCGAGTTCGAGTCCGCTCTGAAGAACAGGTTGATCGCATAAATGGCAGGCATGGATAAGCTTGCAGGCAGGCTCGCAGTATTAAGTGAGCCGATGCGCCTTGAGATCCTGACGATCATAAGCGCCGCGGGAACATGCTGCGCAAGTGACATCCTCGGGCATTTCGATATCACACAGCCGACCCTGTCGCATCACATGAGCGTGCTTCTCGAGAACGACCTCGTGACTGCCACAAAGCAGGGAAGGTTCATGAAGTACCGGATCAACAAGTCTGCCGTAGCAGAGCTCAAGGCTGTGCTCGACACACTGTGCGAGGAAAGGGAGGTAAAGGCAGCACCTGCAGTGAAGCCTCCCAAGTCCGAAGAACCTGTCCGCCGCGAAAAGAAGAAGGACAAGGATAAGGACAAAGACAAGAAAAAGAAAAAAGATAAGAAAAAGAAGAAATAGAAAATACCTCGGGGTGACCTGAGGTATTTTTGAATTATTAGCACATTATTAACTTTTATCTATTCAAAAAGAACTGTAAATAATCTAAAATATATTTATCCGGAAACGGATAACAAGTAACGTTTAAGGAGAGACCAATATGATTAAGATTATTGCGGGTGAGAAGGGTTCAGGAAAGACAGCTAAGCTTGTTGATGATATCAACACAGTAGCAAGACAGGATAACAACATCGTCTGCATCGAGAGAGGCAGCAGACTGGATCAGCTTCTTAAGCCCAACGTAAGACTCGTAAATATGAAGGAATACCCGGTAGAAGGATTTGATCAGCTCTTGGCTTTCATCGGCGGTATCTGTTCCAAGGATTATGATCTTACTCATATCTACATCGACAGCATTTACAAGGTAGCTAATGAGACTGATACAGGCGCACTCGAGAGTTTCATCACAAAGCTCGATGCATTCCTTAAGGATTCTCCTGTAACAGCAACGATCATCCTCAGCGGCAAGGTAGAAGACCTTCCCGAAGCAGTCAAGGCTTACGTTTGATAATTAATTAAAGGTATGAATCAGCAGGAAACGGGCTCGGCGAGCTCGTTTTCTGTTTATATAAGATTAAGAGGAAATTCAAGTGAAAGAGCAACTTAAGAAGCTGATCGACGCAGCACGCGGTATCACGGAGTCGGATCTGGTCTTAAAGAACGGTAAGATACTGAATGTTTTCACGGGTGAGATCGAGTCGGGAGACGTGGCCGTTAAGGACGGGGTCATCGTCGGCATAGGTTCGTATAAGGGTAAAGAAGAGATCGATGTATCCGATAAGTACATCTGTCCCGGACTTATAGACGGTCATATCCATATCGAGAGTTCCATGCTCTCTCCGGCAGAGTTTGCCAAGGCGGTTATTCCGCACGGCACTACTGCAGTCATCGCGGATCCTCATGAGATCGCCAATGTCGCGGGAACCGAAGGTATCGAATATATGCTCGAGGCAAGTAAAGATCTTCCTATCGACATCTTCTTTATGCTCCCGTCCTGCGTGCCCGCTACCGGTATGGACGAATCGGGTGCCGTGCTCATGGCCGGAGATCTTGAAAGATTCTATAAAGAGAAGAATGTCAAAGGTCTTGCGGAGCTGATGAATTCCTTCGGGACCGTCAGGGGAGATGAGGATATCTTAGATAAGATCGCGGGTGCCGTTAATGCGGGCAAGGTCATAGACGGTCACGCGCCGGGACTTAAGGGAAATGAGCTCAACGCATATATTACTGCCGGCGTGGAATCCGACCACGAATGCTCCGATATCGGGGAAGCACTCGAGAAGCTTCGCCGCGGGCAGTGGATCATGGTAAGGGAAGGTACCGCTGCGAAAAACATGGACAACCTCCTTCCTTTGTTCGACGACGATTACTGCGGCCGCTGCATGATAGTTACCGATGACAAGCATCCGGGTGATATCGTCGAATTCGGACATATGGATTACCTTGTAAGGAAAGCCGTAAGAAGCGGCAAGAAGGCAAGCAATGCGGTTAAGATGGCAAGCCTTAATCCTTCGATGTATTTCGGCCTCGGTAAAAGGGGAGCCGTCGCTCCCGGATATAAAGCGGATATCATCGTAGTATCGGGATTCGATCTGTTCAAGGTTGAGAAGGTGTTTAAGGACGGTCGTCTTGTAGCCGAGGACGGAGTGCTTACGGCGGACATAGAAACTAAAGTGAAGCCGCAGGATTACCCCCGTATATATAACAGTTTTAATATGGATCCGGTAAAGCCCGAAGACCTGAGATTGAAGAAGACCGGCAGCAGCAAGCGTGTGCTCGAGGTCGTTAAGGGCGAGCTTCTTACGAACGAGATCATAGTTCCTTCCAATCTTGATAAAGAACCTTCAGGTATAGAGATCGATAAAGACATATTAAAGATTGCGGTAATCGAGAGGCATAAGAAGACCGGCCATGTCGGTATAGGCTTCATAAGAGGTTATGGACTTAAAAGCGGCGCGATCGCATCAAGTGTTGCCCATGACTCCCATAACATCATCGTGGTAGGGACCAATGATGAGGACATGGCGGTCGCGGCTAATGAAGTATTAAGAAACAGGGGCGGACTTGCGATAACCGAAGGCGGGAAGGTCAAAGCCTCGCTGGCGCTTCCAATCGCGGGACTCATGTGTGAGGAGGACGCGGTCGAGACTGAGGATAAACTCATCGAGATGAAGGTCATGGCCAAGCATATGGGATGCACGCCCGGTATAGATCCGTTCATGACGCTGGCGTTTACGGCGCTGCCGGTTATCCCTAAGTTAAGGATCCTGACGCAGGAAATGTTCGATGTGCCCTCTCAGTCCTATGTCCCGGAGGTCTTTGACTGATAATACTCATTATGTTAATATAAGTGCGTTCAGATTACTTTATTGGAGTAAACGAGCTTGTACGAGCTCGTTTTTCTTTATAGGAAAAACATTGAAAGGAGGATCGGATGGCAAAAAGATCAAAGATCGCGCAGGAAGCTTACGATATAGCTAAGCCCGAGGCGGAGAAGTTAGGTTTTGATCTCGTGGACGCCGAGTACAAGAAAGAGGGCCAGGATATGTTCTTAAGGCTCTTTATAGACCGTAAGGGCGGTATCTCGATCGACGACTGCGAGGCATTCAGCAAGGTCATCGATCCCATTCTGGATGAGAAGCTCAAGTGTGATGCGGATTACTTCGAGGTAAGTTCCCCCGGACTTACGAGGCCCTTGGAGGAGATCGAAGACTACATCAGATACGAGGGCGAGAAGATTGATGTCAGTCTGTTCAAGGCAGATGACAGCGGATCAAAGAAGTTCACGGGCACGATCGTATCTGCCCATGACGATACAGTCCTTTTCGCGAAGGACGACGGCAACGAGGCCGAGCTTACTTTAACAGATATAAGCAAGGCCGTAAGACACATTGATTTTTAATTTTGGGAGGTAAGTATAATGGCAAAGAAGAAGGAAACTAACGAGGAGCCTCAGGATAGCGTTCTTGACGCGATCAGGATGCTCGCGAAGGAAAGGGGCATTGACGAAGAAGAGCTCATCAAGGCTGTTGAAGACGGTATCGTAACAGCTTACAGACGTGAGTTCTCCGGCGGTATCATCGAGACTGTAGGTGCAGAGATCGACCGTGAGACTGGTGAGATCTATGTTTACCAGCTTAAGGAAGTCGTTGATGAGGTGGAAGATCCCACTAACGAGGTTTCCCTTGAGGAAGCACAGGCTGCAGATCCCGACGTAGAGCTCGGCGACTCACTCGAGTACGGTCTCGACGTTAAGGACCTGGGAAGACTTGCCGCTACAGCTGCCAAGAGTGCTATCTCCCAGAAGGTAAGATCTGCTGAACACAAGAGGATCAGCGAAGAGTTCTCCGGCAAGATCGGCGAGCTTACAACAGGTACTATCATCCGTAAGGATGCAAGAAACGTATATGTAGATATCGGACACGCAGAGGCAGTTCTTCCCAAGAACGGCCAGATGAGAGGCGAGTCCTACGATACAAACAAAACTATGAAGTTCCTCGTATTGAGAGTTGAGGACCATAACGACCGTCCTTCTATCACAATCTCCAGAACGGCTCCCGAGCTTGTAGAGAAGTTGTTCGAGCTTGAGATCCCCGAGATCAAGTCCGGCGAAGTTCTCATCAAGGGCATCACACGTGAGCCCGGTTCCAGGTCCAAGGTCGCTGTTTACTCCAGAGACGAGAACATCGATGCCAAGGGTTCCTGCGTAGGTCCCAGAGGACAGAGAGTTCAGACGATCATGAATGAGCTCGCAGGCGAGAAGATTGACATCATCGACTGGAACGAGGATCCCGCTCTGTTCATCAGTGAAGCACTCCAGCCCGCAAAGGCAGTAAGAGTTGACATCGAGATCACAAAGAAGGAAGACGGTCACGTAGAGCGTTATGCTAAGGTAATCGTTCCCGATCAGCAGTTCAACCTCGCTATCGGAAGATCCGGTCAGAACGTAAGACTTGCAGCTCACCTCACAGGCTACAAGATCGATATCAAGAGAGAGTCCGAGGATGCATCCGAGGCTACAAGATCCGTTATCGATAAGTTCATGGTCGCTGACAGCAGCGAGGTAGAGGAAGCTGCGGCTTCTGAGGATCAGGGCGAAGTATGACAAACCCTGCCCCGAAGAAGCAGCCCCAGAGAATGTGCGTCAGCTGCAGAACGAGACGCGACAAGAGAGATCTTGTAAGAGTCACTCTGAAGGATGACGGCACTCTGACGGCAGACCCCACCGGTAAACTTCCGGGAAGAGGTGCATATCTTTGCAAAGACGAGAAATGCATCAAGATCGAGCTTAAGGCACACCGCATATCGAAGGGCCTGAAAGCATCGATGAGTGAAGAAGAGCTTACTGCACTTTCCGAGGAGATATTAAGACTTTGTCAGACGAACTGAACATCTTAAGATTCTTAGGTCTCGCGGCTAAGGCGGGAAAGGTAACATCGGGCTTTGATCAGGTGGAAGCGGCTATACGCAAGGGTAATGTGAAGCTTCTGATCCTGTCGAAGGATATATCAAGGAACACGCTGTCACAGCTGCTTGATATCGGAGTCAAAGGCGGTGTTGATATGCCGGATGCATACAGCTTCGCTACGAAGGAACAGTTGGGCAAAGCCATCGGTAAGCCTGACAGAGCCATAGTGGCGGTAACGGACGAGGGGTTCGCGGACAAGCTTTCCGCGATGCTGTCGAAGGAAGATTAATTAGGAGGATATTCATTAATGAGTGAGAATTCCGAGAAGGATAATAAGCCGCAGGTAACGAGCAAGGGTGTCTCGGGTACCAAGGAGCTCAAGGTAAGACGCGTTCATAAGAAGAAGGCCGAGCCTGAGACAGAAGCGGCGAAAACAGTTGAGAAGGAGGCTCCCAAGGCTGTCGAGACCGTTAAGGCTCCCGAAGCTGTTGAGGCTCCCAAGAAGACTGTAAAGGCTGCCAAGGCTGAAGAGCCCGCAGCTGAAGAGAAGCCTAAGAAGACAACAAGAGCAAAGAAGACTGCAGAAGAACCCGCAGCCGAAGCTCCTGCTGCCGAAGAGCCCGTAAAGAAGACTACAAAAAAGGCAGCTGCCAAGACAGAGGAGCTTAAGGAAGAACCCAAGGCTGCTGAGGAGCCCAAGAAGGAAGAACCTAAGGCCGAGGAAGCTCCCAAGGCCGAGGAGCCTAAGGCAGAGCCTGAGAAGAAGGAAGAGCCTAAGGAAGAGAAGAAGCCCGAACCCAAGGAGGAGAAGGCTCCCGCTATCGACCGTACAAAGATCTCTTCTGCTGTAGTTGCCATGCCTGAGACGGTAAGAACATCTACTATCATTCCCGAGAAGAGATACGGCAACAGAAACGGCGGCTATCAGGGTGGCGGTTATAACAGAGCAGGCGGTCCCGGAAGAGGACCGAGGCCCCAGGGTCAGGGTGGTGGCTTTAACAGACCGGGCGGACCCAGACCTGCAGGCGGCGGATTCGGAAAGGATAAGGACGAAGAGGGCGGCAACGCACATCCCGCAGCAAGAAGACCTTCCAAGCCGAAGGCAGATGCTCCGATCGAAGAGATCAAGAAGAGCAGATCTTCTTATGCCGAGAAGTCCGCATTTGATAAGAAGCATGATGACAGAGACCGCGACAGACAGGGCGGCAACACCGACAGACGCCTTAAGAACAGAGGCGGTCAGTTCAACGGACGCATGTCCTCGGGTGACGACGAGTATGATGATTATTCATACGGCAGAAAGAAAAAGAAGAAGAATTCCTACGAGGAGTCTGCTGCTGAGGTCCAGGCTATCACTGATATTCAGATCCCTCCTTTCATCACTGTAAAGGACTTCGCAGAAGGTATCGGTAAGAAGACTTCCGACGTTATCAAGGAACTCATGGTCAAGCTCGGCGTTATGGCTACGATCAACCAGGAGCTCGACTTCGATACGGCATGTCTGCTCGCTGACGGCTTCGGAATCAATGCGACACTCCTTGAGGAGAAGACAGAGGAGGATATCCTTTTCGACGATGATGACGAGCTCATCACAGAGGGCATGGAGACAAGACCTCCTGTTGTCGTTGTTATGGGTCACGTTGACCACGGTAAGACTTCATTGCTTGATAAGATCCGTGCTTCTTCCGTAGCTACGGGCGAGGCCGGCGGTATCACACAGAAGATCGGTGCTTACACGGTAAGAGTAAAGGGAAGGCAGATCACATTCCTCGATACACCGGGTCACGAAGCGTTTACCACGATGAGAGCAAGAGGTGCTCAGGTTACGGATATCGCGATCCTCGTTGTAGCTGCAGATGACGGCGTCATGCCTCAGACGATCGAGGCTATCAACCACGCCAAGGCTGCAGGCACTGAGATCGTAGTTGCCATCAACAAGATCGATAAGCCGGGTGCAAATCCCGATAAGGTTAAGCAGGAGCTGACTCAGTACGAGCTTATCCCTGAGGAGTGGGGTGGATCAACGATCATGGTTCCCGTATCCGCTAAGAAGGGTGATGGTATAGATGACCTCCTTGAGAATGTTCTCCTCGTTGCAGACGTACTCGAGCTCAAGGCTGATCCCAAGAGACAGGCAAAGGGTACAGTTATCGAGGCACAGCTTGATAAGTCCAGAGGTCCTGTAGCTACAGTACTCGTTCAGAGAGGTACTCTGAAGCAGGGTGATTCCGTAGTCTGCGGCGCTATGATCGGTAACATCAGAGCTATGTATGACGATAAGGGTGAAGTTCTTAAGAAGGCCGGTCCTTCCATCCCTTGTGAGATCTTGGGTCTCCCTGAGGTTCCTTCTGCAGGTGAGGTTCTCTATGCAGTTAAGGATGAGAAGATGGCAAGACAGCTTGTTGAGAAGAGAAAGATCAAGCAGCGTGAGGAGAAGATCAGAAAGAGCTCCAGAATGTCGCTTGAGAACCTCGCAGCCCAGATGGCTGAGGGTAACGTCAAGGAGCTCAACCTCATCGTTAAGGCAGATATCCAGGGCTCCGTCGAGGCTGTTACACAGTCCTTCGAGAAGCTCAGTAACGAAGAAGTACGTGTTAAGGTCGTACACGGTGCCGTCGGTGCCATCAACGAGTCCGATATCGTTCTCGCTGACGTATCCAACGCGATCATCATCGGCTTTAACGTTCGTCCTAATGCGATCATCACAGAGAAGGCTAAGGAAGCCGGCGTAGATATCAGACTCTACGACGTCATCTATAAGGCTACGGAAGATATCGAGAAGGCTATGAAGGGTATGCTCGAGCCTACGTTCGAGGAGGTTGTTCTCGGTCACGCAGAGATCCGTGAACTGTTCAAGGTCAGTGGCGTAGGTACGATCGGCGGATGTTATGTAACAGACGGTAAGATCATCAGAAACTGCGGCGTAAGAATCCTTCGTAACGACATCGTTATCCACACAGGCGAGCTTGCTTCCCTCCAGAGACTTAAGGATTCCGTTAAGGAAGTTAACTCCGGATTCGAGTGCGGTCTGTCTGTCGCGAACTACAACGATATCAAGGTAGGAGACGTCATCGAGGCCTTCACAAGCCAAGAGGTAGACAGAGATGCGTAGGAACCGCGCCGAGATAGTCGGCGATGAGATGAGAAAGGTCATGCAGGATATCATCAGCAATGAGCTGAAGGACCCCAGGGTCCCCCTGCTGACTTCGGTCACGCAGGTCAAGATGACCCGTGACCTGTCTCATGCGACCGTTTTTATCTCAGTGTTTGGCAGCGATCAAGATAAGAAGGAAGCATTGGATGCCATCGAAGGCGCGAACGGATTCATCCGTTTCCAAATGTGCAAGAGGATCAATCTCCGCCTTGCCCCCGAGCTTCACTTCAAGATCGACAACACCCTCGATGAGGCTGCACGTATGGATGCGATCATCGACAGGGTAAAGGCTGAAGACAAGGCTAAGAGAGAAGAGTTGGGTCTGCCCGAAGAAGATTCGGAAGACAGTTCGGAAGAAGAAGGATAAGTTCATGAAGGAACGTTACTTCGAAGGTGCATCGAGAATGGCAAAGCTCATCATCGCCAAGGCGGAGGAGCTTAAGAAGAACGACGGTGCAGTACTCGTTTTCCCGCATAAGAGCGTGGACGGAGACTGTATCGGTTCTTCATGTGCCGTTACCTCGATCCTGCGAATGCTCGGCGTGAATGCTTGGGTTTGCATGCCCGAGGAGCTTCCTTCGAATATGGGTTTTCTTAATGTAGAGGACCTGCTGTTCTATCCTTCGGAGGACTTCGCTGACGGCGATCTTCTTGTTAACGGCAAGCATTACGATCAGCCTTTCTCGGTAGACTGCACCGAAGGTCACCGCATGGGTGACACTAACTGCAGGATATTCGAGATCTATGAGGATGCGCTCGATATAGATCACCATGAGGTAACGGATCTTGCAACGGAGAATAAGTGGATCGATCCCGGATCTTCATCCGCATGTGAGATGGTATTCTACACAGCCGTAAGGATAAGTGAGATCCTGGGCAAGACCTTGAAGGACGTCATCGATACAAGATGCGCGAAATGCCTTATGGCAGGTATCGTAACCGACACGGGAAGATTTACTTATACGAATACAAGACCTGAGACACTCGAGTCTGCGGGCTCTCTCATGGAGCTCGGGGGCGATATCACAGAAGTGTGCTATAACCTGTTCGACCTTAAGACTCCTTCGGAGTTCGCGATCTCTTCTGCGGCATGTTCTTCTGCGGAATTCTTCTGCGAAGGCAGGCTTGCGATAGTCAAGGTTACTACCGAGATGTTTAACAAGCACGGCGCAAATCACGATGAGATCTCCGATGTTGTCTCGAGATTAAGAGACGTCGGCGGCGTGGAATTCGCATGCGTCCTAAGAGAAGTCGGCAATGACACGATAAGAGGCAACTTAAGATCCAAGACTTCATTCGACTGCTCGGTATTCGCAGAGCAGTACGGCGGCGGCGGACACAAGAGAGCCGCAGGCTTCAGCATAAAGGGCAGGCAGATAGACGAGCTTGCCGACGAGATTATCAAAGAGGCTTCCAAGTTCTTATGATCCCTGACGGTATCATCCTTCTCGACAAGAAGAAGGGCATCACATCGATGGCTTCGGATAACTTCATCAAGCGCCTTGCGGGTACGCGCAAGGTAGGTCACAGCGGCACTCTCGATCCTTTCGCGACAGGGCTGCTTCCCGTATTTACCGGCAAGGCTCTCAAGGTCATGCGCTATACCGACGACTACGATAAGGCTTACGACTGCACGTGTGTATTCGGCATGAGTACGACGACGATGGACCCCGAGGGTGATGTAATTGAGACGAAGACGCTCACGGGTTCGGAAGAAGAGTTTGAGAATATTCGTAAAGCTTTCGCGCAGCTCTCCCTTATCACAGAGCAAGTGCCGCCCGTGTTCTCCGCGAAGAAGATCGACGGGCAGAAGGCATATGATCTCGCACGTAAGGGAATTGAAGTTGAGATGCCCGCGCACTCTGTGAAGATATACTCGCTTAACATCAACGACATGCGCTACGAAGACGGCAGGATATACGCCGACTTAAGCATCGCATGCTCGAAAGGAACATACATAAGATCCATCTGCGATGACGCGGGAAAGATCACGGGTTACCATGCGCATGCGCTTACACTGCGCCGCACCAAAGCGGGTCCTTTCGACGTGAAGGATGCGTATACCGAGGAGCAGTTGTCCGAGCTGGCGCAGAAAGAAGACTTCAGCTTCATCGTACCGCGCGAAAAGGCGATGGACGGCATGACGCGAATCGAGCTTACCCGCTCCCAGTACGATGAGGTAAGGCTCGGTAAGAAGATATCAGCCGCACTTTTCGCAGAGCTGGAAGAAGGAAAGAAGGTCGCGGCTTTCCACGAGGGAATACTTACCGCGGTTATGTACAGGGATAACGATATAATGCGTATCGAAAGGATGCTCGCAGTTGAATAATACGATCACGACCGTTTGTTATCTTGATACACTGCCTTACCTTCATAAGGGTAGGGCGGCAGCATTGGGTTTCTTCGACGGGATCCACATGGGGCATCAGCAGATCATAAGGCAGACCGTGAAGACGGCGGCGCTCGAAGGTCTGACTTCGACAGTTATGACTTTCAGCAATTTCTGCAAGAATGAGGGCGGGCTTCTGACGACTATCGAAGAGAAGCGCGAGCTTTTGTCGCAGCTCGGAGTCGATGAACTTCTCGTGCTCGACTTTAACGAGATCCGGGATTTACCCGCGGAGGATTTTCTTAACGAGATAATCTTGATGAAGATGTCGTCTTCAGTTCTTCTCGCAGGCACGGACTTCAGGTTCGGTAAGAAGGCTTTGGGCGATGCCGAACTTCTTAAGACGTTTGGTATGCAGAAAGGGATAGAGGTAAATATATTCGAAGATAAGCTATACGGAGAAGAGGGAAGGCGCCTGTCTTCGACCTGGCTTCGCGAGGCGGCGGGCGAAGGAGACGTCGAACTGTATTCCAAGCTGTGCGGAGGCAAGTGCTTCTCATACACGGGACTTGTCGCACACGGCAAGCAGCTCGGAAGGCAATTGGGTTTCCCGACGGCGAATCTCATTATCCCGGAGGATAAGTTTAAGGTCCGCCGCGGCGTCTATGTGTCGCGCGTGCTGCTCGGTAACCGCAAGCTTTACGGCGTTACCAACGTCGGCTTAAGACCGACCGTCAACGATACCGAGAAGGTCGAGACCGCGGAGACTTTCATCTTCGACTTCGATGAGGAAATCTACGGCGCGAGGATCAAAGTGGAGCTTCTGTCGTTCGTAAGACCGGAAGTAAAATTCTCTTCGACGGATGAACTCGCAGCCCGGGTCGCGCAGGATAAAGAATCTGCAAAGACATGGCTTGCAAAAAATAGTATAATCTTCCTCGTATAACGAGGTATAAATATGTGTGAAGTACGTTTTCCTTTTATAGGCATCACGATTCAGGTCGATCCTGTCGCTTTCAGGATAGGCACATTCGAGGTTTACTGGTACGGCATCCTGATCGCCGCTGCGATGATACTGTGCGGATGGCTTGCTGTCCGTCATTCAAAGTCCAACAAGTTCTCCGAAGATCTTGTATATGACGTTCTGCTCGTATCACTGCCTTCTGCCATAATCGGTGCAAGACTTTACTATGTCTTCTGTGAGTGGGAATACTATTCGCAGGATATAAGACGCATATTCGACACAAGATCCGGCGGCCTTGCCGTATACGGCGGCATCCTCGGTGCTGTCCTCGGTACATACATCATGTGCAGGATAAGAAAGATCCCTTTCTCCACAGTACTCGATTACTGCATCGTTTATATCCCCTTAGGTCAGGCTATCGGCCGCTGGGGCAACTTCTTTAACCAGGAAGCATTCGGTACAACGACTACGCTTCCCTGGGGTATGACATCATCCAAGATCTCACATTACCTCGAGACATACTGTCCCGACCTCGATTCTTCGATGCCCGTGCATCCGACTTTCCTTTATGAGTCCCTGTGCACGACGGCGATCTTCCTTGTGTTGCTTCTGGCTGTACGCCCGAACAGCGAGAGAAGATTCGAGACAGCGAGCGTATACATGGTGCTCTACGGAATCGCAAGATTCTTCATCGAGGGACTTCGCACGGACTCTCTGTATTTGGGCTCATCCAACATCAGAACATCACAGCTTCTGTCGCTGATCTTAGTCTTCGGCGGCCTGGCGCTGATACTCGTTTCTCACCTTAAGGAATGGGAGATAATCCCGCTTCCCGAGAACGCTTTCGCCCGCAGGGAAGAGAAGAATAAGTCCAAGAAATAATGCCGGGCAAATCAGGAATAGAGAAATTACGCAATACGCAGTATTTTCGTAAGGTCGACTACTATCTTATAGTGCCGATCTTCCTTATTACTGTCATAGGTCTCTACGTTCTTAACAACGTATTGAGCGACGGCTTCGAAGCGTACCCGAACAACTTCTACAGGCAGGTAGGCGCTGCCATCGTCGGCATGGCGATCACGGCTTTCCTGTGCGTAATGGATACGCAGATACTCCGTGCTTTCGGATGGGCGATCTACGGCGTGTCGCTGTTCCTGCTGATACTGGTCCCGATCGACGGCTACGACCTGTCGTGGAAATGGGGCGCGGACTCCTGGCTCAACCTGCCTGTTATCGGTAACTTCCAGCCGTCCGAACTTATGAAGATCGGTCTTGCGATGGCGGCTGCGGATATATTCGAGCAGATATCCGTCAAGAAGGTATCGCTTCTTAAGGGTCTGGGCTTATTGGCGCTCACATACGGTCCGCCGATGCTCCTTATCTTAAGCCAGCCTGACTTCGGTACGGCGATGGTTATCGTATTCTCGTTCGTATGTATCGTCTTCGTATGGGGACTTAAGTACAGATACTTCCTTCTCGCGGCATCGGGCGTTATCGTTCTCGGCATTCCGTTCATCTGGAATTTCTACCTTAAGGACTATCAGAAAAAGAGAATCCTCTCGCTCGTCTTCGAGGGTACTGACCCCGAGTCAGAGTGGAACCTCGTTCAGTCAAAGGCGGCTATCGCTTCGGGAGGTCTGTCCGGCAACCACACGGGTATCCTCGTTAAGGTTCCGGTTAAGGAGAGTGACTTTATCTTCTCCGCGACTTCGGAGCACCTGGGCTTCATCGGCACGACAGCGCTTATCCTGCTGGCGTTCTTCTTCCTGTGTCGCTGTCTTTTCGTAGCGGCGCATGCTTCGCGTCCGGCGTATTCGTATATGATCGTAGGTCTCACGGCTTCGTTTGCTTTCCACTACATCGAGAACATGGGTATGGCGGTAGGACTGCTTCCCATCACGGGTATCCCGCTGCCGTTCGTAAGCTACGGCGGTACGGCCATGCTCGTTAACTACATCTCGTTCGGAATTATACTTAATATCTCCATGGAGCTTAAAGACGCGTAAGAATGAGTATTACCATGCTCACGGTGTTGTTTTAAGTTCGGTATTGCACAATGAATAATACTGTGTTATATTCAGAACCGTAGGGAAGACCCGCACAAATTTCAAGAACAGGGGGATAGATATGAACAGTCAGTTCAAAAAAGGTGTGCTTGATTTGTGTGTGCTTACTATCCTGGCGAAAGGTGACAGCTACGGCTATGACGTAGCTGACACTCTTTCCGGGAAGATCCAGATGTCAGACGGAACGGTATATCCGATATTAAGGAAATTAGCATCAGACGGTTACGTAAGCACTTATCTCAAGGAATCACAGAACGGACCACCGCGTAAGTATTATCACTTAACGGATCTCGGCAGGCAGAAGCTTGACGCGGACAAGAAGGAATGGGATGAGTTTACCAAAGCGGTAAAAGGAATATTGGAGGATGAGGACAAATGACAAAGAAGGAATATCTTGACAAGCTCGCCAAGGAACTCGGTTCTATGTCTTACAACGATGTCAAAGACATATTGAGCGATATAGAGAATCATTTCGAGGAGAGTAAGATCGCGGGCAAGACCGAAGAGGAAGCCGCAGCGCAGTTGGGAGATCCTTCCGAGCTCGCAGCTGATTACAAAGAGGGGATGACACTTCCCACAATCCTGAAGAAGAAAGAGCAGAAAGCGGCCGCGCCCAAGGCACAGGAGCCTACATCACAGACAGTATGCTTCGTATTGCTTATCACTCTTTTTGTAGCGATCCCCGCATGGGTCACTCTCCTGTTTATCATACTCGGGATCGTACTCAGTGAACTCGCAGTCGCTGCCGCAGCACTCGCATTGCTTATCACTTGCTGGTTCTACGGCCCGTTCCTCGCATCCGGTCTGTTATTCGGACTCGCACTGCTCTTCTTCGGAGTATTCGGATACGCGGTAACGTACTTCGCCATCAAGTACTTCGTACTCGGAACCAAGTGGTACATCGATTCGATGAAGAAGATCTGGAAGAACGGAATCTGAGGGAGGATAAAGCAATGAAGAAATCAGAGATCAAATTAATTATCTGCGGTATCGCTTCACTGGTTATCTCCGTGATTCTGGCGATCGTTACGATCTTCGTGTTCATAGCCAATATCGGTATGGCAACTGACGTAGAGAAGATCGAGGGCGGATTCGAGGACATCCGCAACACCATCGAGAGTATGGCGGAAAGCTTTGACGACGGCATCGATGTCGATGTTGAAGTTCCCGAGATCGTAGTGGAGACATAAGGTAATATTTACCGAATGTTCACGAGTTAAGTAAGAAGCGTTTATCAAATTGAGTTTACAATGAGGCAGGTCCGTTCGGATCTGCCCATTTTATTTGCGAGGTGACGCTTATGGATTACAGAAAATGCGCTTCGGAAATACTGGCGGGTATCGGGGGAAAAGGCAATCTTGTAAGCGCGGCTCACTGCGCGACCCGACTCCGACTGGTTATTGCCGATAACAGTAAGATGAGCAAAGACACTGTTGAGAATATTGATGGTGTTAAAGGAGTATTTGAATCAGCAGGACAGATTCAGATAATTATCGGAACCGGAACCGTTAATAAGGTCTATGACGAGTTCATCGACCTTGCAGGTGTCCAGGCTATGTCCAAGGAAGATGTTAAGCAGGCTGCCGCTTCGAAGGCTCCTGTATGGAAGAGAATTCTCAAGACGTTAGGTGATATATTCGTACCGATCATCCCGGCGATTGTCGCCACGGGTCTTCTTAACGGCCTGCTCGGAGGTCTTTCGAGAGCATTCCCGTCTATCACGGATCATTATATCTACGCGCTACTTGATATGTTCTCGAATGCGGCTTTGACATTCCTGCCTATCCTTATCGCAGTAAGTGCTGCGAAGATCTTCAGAGGTAATGTCTATCTCGGTGCTGTTATAGGAATGATCATGATCCACCCGAGCCTTGTCAACGCATGGACGGTGGCATCCGGTGCGGAGACTTCGACCCTGTGGTCGTGGTTCGGACTTTGGAATATTCAGAATACAGGTTATCAGGGACATGTTATCCCTGTCGTCATCGCGGTATGGCTCATGTGTAAGCTCGAGAACTGGCTGCATAAGCACGTTCCCGAGATGATCGACCTGTTCGTAACGCCGCTTGTAACTGTACTTGTAACGGGCTTCTTTACTCTGACTGTAATCGGTCCCATATTCGCACAGCTCGAGTCCTGGGTACTCATGGGTGCACAGTGGCTTATCACTATCCCGTTCGGTATCGGTGCATTCCTGATGGGCGCGGCTTATGCTCCTACGGTAGTAGCTGGTGTTCATCATATGTATAACGCGATCGAGGCTTCCATGATCGCGAATAACGGTCAGAATATCTGGATGCCTATCGCGACTGCTGCAAACGTTGCACAGGGTGCTGCAGCTCTCGCAGTAGCGTTGAAGACAAAGAATAAGAAGATCAAGTCCATGGCTCTTCCGGCTTCGCTCTCCGCGTTCCTCGGTATCACTGAGCCTGCCATCTTCGGCGTTAACGTAAGATTCGTAAGACCTTTCATCGCAGGTATGATCGGAGGCGCGGTCGGTGCGGCTGCAGGCTCCATCATGAATGTATATGCGACTGCATACGGTGTTACGGGCGTATTCGGATTCCTGATCACAATGGACTGCACGGTCGGCTATCTTATTGATTTCGTTCTGGCGGCAGGCGTTGCTTTCGCTGTGTCCTGGTTCATGGGAATTCCTGAGGAAGCCGAGAACGGCGGCAAGAAGGCTGAGCCCGCGCTCGCTGTGGCTGCGGCTTCTGCAGGCGATGCTCCGGCTCCTGTTGCTCCTGCACAGGCTCCCGCTGCTTGCGATGCTCCTGCGAAGAACGAAGCGTCCGAGTTCATCATCGCTTCTCCCGTTAAGGGTAAGCTGATCGCACTCGAGGATGTTCCTGACGAGACTTTCGCGCAGGGCATATTGGGTCAGGGTGCTGCGGTCATTCCTTCCGAGGGCAAGGTGGTCGCTCCCGCTGACGGCGAGATAAGCTCCATTTTCGACACGAAGCACGCAGTCGGAATCACACTCGAGAACGGCGTGGAGATTCTCGTGCATGTAGGTATCAATACAGTCGAGATGAAAGGCAACGGCTTCGAGGCTTTCGTCAAGGAAGGCGATAAGGTCAAGAAGGGCCAGAAACTGGTCGAGTTCTCCATCGATAAGATCAAGGAAGCAGGCTATAAGACAGAGACTCCCGTCATCATCACGAATACTGATGATTATGCTTCCGTAGAGAAGATCGCTGATGACGGCGATATCGATGCACTCACGGATATTATCAAGGTAAGCAAATGAGTGAATGGAGACAAAAACTGCATATAGAGCCGCCGCAGGGATGGCTTAACGATCCCAACGGTCTGTGCTTCTATTCGGGCAAATACCATGTGTACTTCCAGTATGCTCCCGACTCCGCTTCCGGCGGGGGAAGGAAATGCTGGGGTCACATGGAGTCACCGGATCTTCTGTCATGGGAATATACGGGGATCGTAATGGAGCCCGATATCCCGGAGGACAGTAATGGTGTCTATTCCGGATGTGCCGTAGTTGATGAAGGAAAGCTTCACATATTCTATACGGGCAACGTTAAGAAGCCCGGAGATTATGATTATATCAACGAGGGCCGTGAAGCCAACCAGATACACGTGGTGACGGACGATCCTCGTGTGCTTAACGGGAAGAATATAATCCTTAGAAATCCCGATTATCCCGATTACTGCTCCTGCCATGTAAGAGATCCCAAGGTGTGGATCGAAGACGGCGTGTGGAAGATGGTGCTCGGTGCGAGGACCCGGGATTCCAAGGGTCTCGTTCTCTACTATGAAGGAGACGGACCGGAGAACTTCAAGTTCGTTAAGACTTATGAGGTCCCGGACTTCGGATACATGTGGGAGTGTCCCGATCTGTTCTTCGTTGAGGGCAGAAGTTTCCTCGGGCTGTCGCCGCAGGGTTTGCCGCATGAAGAGTTTATTAATCAGAATGTCTACAGTTCAGGTTACTTTAAGCTTAATGAAGATAAGTTAAGTGACTTCGAGGAGTTCGATCACGGATTCGATTTCTATGCTCCGCAGACATTCGAGACGCCGGACGGAAGAAGGCTTCTGATCGGCTGGATGGGAATAGGTGATATTCCTTACAGTAATCCGACGACGGAACTCGGGTGGCAGCATTGTCTTACTTTGCCTCGTGTGTTAAGTGTCGCTGATGACGGCGGCATCTGCCAGAACCCGATAGATGAGTTGGTTAATCTTCGTTCTTCGCGCATCAGGTGTGCGGCAGGGCAGAAGACGGAGCTTACTTTGCCGTGCGATATCGTGATCCGTGATCAGGACTTCACGCGTGCATCCTTCGGAGGCTTCGAGATCACTGTCGGTGACGGTGCCGCAGTCCTTAAGTTCGTTGAGGGCAAAGGCTGGGGATACGGGCGTGATATAAGAAGGGTCCGTATCGGTCAGTTCAACGATATGAGGATAATCCTCGATACATCTTCGGTCGAGATCTATATCAACGGCGGCAGATTCGTCTTAAGCTCGAGATTCTATCCGGATGCGGATGTTACATTCGAGTGTGATGCCAAGGCGACCGTCTATATGCTCGGTGATAAGCCGATGAAGCTGGTCGCGATCGGCGAGGCTCTTATCGATTTTATTCCCGATAAGACAGGTTGTTCGTTCGATCAGGTCACGGCGTTCGCACCAAAGCTCGGAGGCGCTCCCGCGAATGTGTGCGGCGCGTTCTCGAGGCTTACCGGTAAGTCCGCGATCTTAACGAAGTTGGGTAAAGATCCGTTCGGCGATAAGATTCTTAAGGAGCTCGGCGAAGCGGGTATCGATACATCCGATGTTATACAGACCGATGAGGCGAATACGGCGCTCGCATTCGTAAGCCTTGAGGAAAACGGCAACAGGACTTTCTCATTCTACAGGAATCCTTCTGCGGATATGCTGCTTAAAGATTCCGAGATCCGTGACGATATGTTCGAAGACATTTTCGCACTTCATTTCTGCAGCGTGTCCCTGGGCGATTTCCCGATGAAGGATGCGCACAGGAGGGCAATAGAGAAGGCGCGTGCCAAGGGTGCGCTTATAAGCTTCGATCCGAATCTTCGATTCCCGCTGTGGAAGACCGAAGAGGATCTTCGTGCGGCGGTAAAGGAGTTCATACCAAAGGCCGACATACTGAAGCTGTCTGATGAGGAGATAGAGTTCATTACGGGCAAGACTGATATTAAGGATGCTGCGGATGAGCTTTTCGAACAGGGCGTGAAGCTTATCGTTTACACGAGAGGCAAGGACGGTGCCATGCTCATGACACGTAACGCTTCGGGACAGGCGGAAGGCGTCGCGGCCAAGGCTGTGGATACGACGGGCGCGGGAGATGCTTATATCGGATCGCTTCTGTGGTACCTGAAGTCCATAGGCGTGACCGTGAAGGATCTGCCGGAGCTGACCGAAGATGAGCTTACGCAGGGGGCGGCATTCGCGAACAGGTACTGCGCCGTGACGATCACGAAGCCCGGGGCGATACCGTCGTACCCGTCATTACAGGAATTTAAGAATATTTACAAATAGGAGGACAACAAAAAATGAAGCAGTTCGAGTACACGATCAAGGATCCCGTAGGTATTCACGCACGTCCCGCCGGACTTCTCGGCAAGAAGGCGAAGGAGTTCGAAGGCACGGTCGTAACTATCGAGAAGGGCGACAAGTCCGCAGCGGCTACTAAGCTTATGGCGCTGATGGGACTCGGCGTTAAGTGCGGCGATACCGTTACGATCAAGATCGAGGGCGGCGACGAGGATGCGGCTGCAGCTGCCATCGAGGCTTTCCTGAACGAGAATCTCTGATTATCAGATAATCACCTTCGATAAGGAGGATACCTATGATCAAGTATACGGGTAAAGGCGTTTACGGTGCCGTGGCGATCGGCAAAGTGTCGGTGTTTAAAAGGCAGACCGCGAGCGTCGAAAAGGTACGCATAACAGACCCCGAGGCTGAGAAGGCGCGTGTCACCGCAGCCAAGGAGAAAGCGACCGAACAGCTGCAGGCGATATATGAGAAAGCGCTTGCCGAGGTAGGCGAGGAAGAAGCCGCGATCTTCGAGGTTCACATGATGATGCTCGAGGACGAGGACTATAACGATGCGATCAATGACATGATCGACAGCGAGCTCGTCAATGCGGAGTTCGCTGTGGCATCGGCGCGCGATACTTTTGCGGCGCAGTTCTCCGCCATGGATGACAGTTATTTCCAGGCAAGAGCCGCGGATATCAAGGATATCTCCGACAGACTTCTGAACTGCCTTGCGGATAACGGCGCAAGCAGCGAACTTGCGGACGATAAGATGGTCGTATGTTCTGACGATCTCGCGCCTTCCGAGACGGTCTCGCTTGATAAGTCGAAGGTGCTCGCCTTCGCGACTGCTTACGGATCATCCAATTCCCATACTGCGATCCTCGCACGTAATATGAATATCCCCGCTGTTATCGGACTCGGCAAGGAGTTCCTTGAGGGGATTGCCGACGGTCAGCAGATCTGCGTCGACGGCTACATGGGAGAAGTGTTCGTGAATCCGGATGAGGATACTGTGGCGAGACTTACGAAGAAGCGCGATGAGGACCTCGAGAAGAAGAGCCGTCTTAAGGAACTTATCGGTAAAGATAACGTGACTATAGACGGCACTAAGATCAATGTGTTCTGTAATATCGGAGGACCCAAGGATATCCCTCTTGTCAACGAGAATGACGGCGGCGGTATCGGTCTGTTCAGGTCCGAGTTCCTGTATCTTGAGAATTCGGATTTCCCGTCGGAGGAGCAGCAGTTCGAGGCTTATAAGAATGTACTCGAATCGATGAAGGGGAAGAAGGTAATTATCAGAACTCTCGATATCGGCGCGGATAAGAAGGTCGATTACTTTAATCTCGACGACGAAGAGAATCCCGCGATGGGTATACGTGCGATAAGGATCTGCCTGACGCGCCCCGAGATATTCAAGACGCAGCTGCGTGCTTTGTTCCGTGCATCAGTTTACGGCGATCTCGGTATCATGTTCCCGATGATCACATCCGAGAGCGAGATCTCCGAGATCATGGGCTTCTGCGACATCATCAAGGCGGAGCTCGATACACAGGGAATCCCGTATGCGGATAACATCGAGCTCGGCATCATGATCGAGACTCCGGCCGCGGCAGTGATAAGCGATAAGCTCGCGCCGATGGTAGATTTCTTCTCGGTCGGCACCAACGACCTTACGCAGTATACGCTCGCGTGCGACAGACAGAATCCGAAGATCGAGAGATTCGTCGACACTCATCACGAAGCTGTGCTTCGACTGATCGAGATGGCGGCGAAGGCTGCGCATGATAACGGCAAGTGGATCGGCATCTGCGGCGAGCTCGGAGCGGATACTTCGCTTACGGAACGGTTCCTCCGGATGGGTATCGACGAGCTGTCGGTGTCCCCGCCTTCGGTGCTTAAGGTGAGGGACAAGGTCAGAAGCATAGATCTTTCCAAGTAACACATTTTTCTTACAGATTATCTTCAAAGGACCGCACATTAGGTGCGGTCCTTTTGTGTTATACTTAACTGTCAAATTTTTTATAGGAGACAGAATATGGGAGAGATGATCTTAAAAGCCACGGGGCTTTGCAAGGATTACGGCAAGAAGTCCGTTCTTCATAATGTTGACTTCACTATCAACAAGGGCGACATCTACGGTCTGGTCGGAAAGAACGGTGCAGGTAAGACCACTATCATGCGTATTATCACGGGACTTCAGGTTCCGACGAAGGGCGAGGTCGAGTACGGCTTTGACAGATCGAGATTAGGTTCTGTCGGCGCGCTCGTCGAGCTGCCTTCCATCTATGCGAATAAGTCTGCCGAGGAGAACATCAAGTTCCAGTATCTTAACCTCGGCCTCAAGATCGATGACTCGGTAAATGAGATCCTCCGTCTTGTAGGACTTGATAACACCGGCAAGAAGCCTGCGGGCAAGTTCTCACTCGGTATGCGTCAGAGACTCGGTATCGCCATGGCTATGGTAGGAGATCCGGAAGTGCTCGTACTCGATGAGCCTATCAACGGTCTCGACCCCCAGGGTATCATCGGCGTGCGCGATCTTCTTATGAGACTTAACCGCGAGAAGGGCATCACGATCATCATCTCGAGCCACATTCTTTCAGAGTTAAGTAAGCTTGCTACAAGATACGCTTTCATCGATGACGGACATATCGTCAAGGAGTGCTCCGAGTACGATATCGAGCACGCGGGCGAGAAGCTCATGATCATATCAGTCGACAAGCCCGCCGAGTATGCTGCTGCACTCACGGCAAAGGGCTATAAGGCTGAGACTGTTACCACTCCCGATAAGGTCACCATCCACGGTGAGGTTGATGTCACTGATGTCGTTATCCTTGCCAAGGACGAGGGAATCAAGATCACGGATCTTAGAACCGTCGAGACAGACCTCGAGGAATTCTATGTAGGCGTTGTCGGAGGTAATAAGAATGCTTGAGTTATTGAAGTTCGAATACTACAGATTATTAAAGTGCAAGGTTATCTGGGTCATGGCGGCTCTCGCGGCTTTGGCTCCTTTGCTTGTTGCCATCGCTATACGTCTGCTACTTGTTAACCTGGGCGACATCGAGATCGACGATCTTAACCTCACACACAGCAACGTAAGGTTCTTAAACTGGTATGTCATCTCATACTTCTATGAGAGAATCCCGCTCGCGATCGCACTGTTTACGCCGCTGTTCGTCGGAAGAGACTACAAGGACGGCTTCATCAGAAATAAGATCACTGCAGGTCACACGAGGATCGAGATCTTCTCTGCGGTTGTTATCACGGAGGTTTCTCTTACAGTTGCATTGAGCCTTATCTACATCATCTTCGGCCTCATCGGCATGGCATGCACGGGCTTCGGCGTGGATCTTAACCACGGCGAGATGTTGGGAAGAGCGGCCACAATGCTTTTGTCTCTTGTTGCGACTTCAGTGCTGTTCGCGGTTATCTCACTGCTTATCAAGAGCAGGGCAGGTACAACCGTCATCTGCATCGCTTTCATCTTCTCTCTGGGTCTGTTCTCGATGCTGTCGACGAACTTCTCTTATACACACAAGATGATCGACGAGTATGAGGATATCTATAACGATGCGGTCGAGGACTATTTCGGCGGGTTTGACGGTAACAGCATGTACTACGGCGAAGTTGATGCAGAGTTCGATAAGGATTCGTATTTTAATGCCGGCTGGTATATCGGTCACCCGATATTCGTGCTTACCAATGCAAGTCTCGGCGATGAGTTCGTTGCGAATTTCTCCAACATTTTCATGGCAGGGGATATAGAGGACCTGTTCTCGTATCCTGACAAGATCGCGCGTACATCCTTCGTAAGTTCCTATATGACTTTGCTCTCGGGCAATAACATGGGTTACTTCATCAGTCAGGACGATATCGAGGATATCGAGGGAGCATACGTGGACTACGAGGTCGCGGAGCTTCAGTACAACCTGAAGTCGGTTCTGTGGGTTGCCGTTTACTTCTGCGGAGGATATGCTCTTTTCAGAAAGAAGAACATTTTCTGATAAAAGTTCTTGACTCTGTGAAAATTTCCGCTAAAATGTAATGTGCACTTTAATGCCGTACTATGCCCTTTTGTGGCTTATGAGGCGTTAAAGGCGCATGATCTTAACAGGTAAAGGCGGATATAATGGCTACTAATCAAGGCATATGCAAGAACTGCGGATCGCTTATAGTTTTCGACGAGAGGGACGAGCAGTGCGAGTGCGTATTCTGTCACTGTGTTTTCCCGTCAGCAGAGGCGATAGAGATATTTAACAATCCCGAGGGAAGAGAGTTTCCGAACGAGAAGTACGAGCCCAACACGAGCTCCGTTAAGCATAACGTAACAAGAGTTTATTCTACCGAGAGTCTCGAGAAGTCAATCGCAAGAGAAGAGCTTCGCAAGCAGAACAGCGAAGGCGGCGTTAAGACGAATGAGTTCGAGGTACAGGCTAAGGACGTTAAGGCTCCGAAGTCTCTTGTTATCGGCGTTATCGCAGGTGCGGTTCTTATCACTGCAGTAGTGCTTGCGATCGCGTTCCCTATGTATAAGAGCAGAACTGCTTTAAGAGCAGATATCGAAGCTGATATGAGTCAGGTGTTCGACGGCATCGCTACGGTAGCAATGACATCGGACGAAGAAGGTAAGTATTATGATGGTTTCTCGGTCTTCGGTCAGACGTGCCAGTACATGAATGCGGTAACTACAGAAGATTTAAGTGAGGAAGACGCAGAAGCCATTTACGATAATTATTGTGCCCTCAGGGCAGAGAAGATCGCAGACGGAAGTGCTGATATCTATGACGGCGTGCAGACAAAGATTTATTGCAGCGGCGGATATTACACTGTTACGGGTGCGAACGGCAATGTGAACGTACAGTTCACGGAAGATGCAGAAGCGGAGGAATAAGACTACGGCTACTAAGAAGGCAGCAACGGCAGACAAGAAGACTGCCGCCAAGAAGACGACAACAACCAAGTCCAAGACGTCTTCGTCCAAGAAGACATCTTCCAAGAAGGCAGAAGAGCCCAAGAAGAGCTCCAAGACTTCCGCTAAGGCGCCTGCAAAGAAGGCAGAGCCTGCGAAGAAGACTGCAGCTAAGAAGGCTGAACCTGCGAAAAAGGCTTCAACAAAGGTAGCTTCCAAGGCTCCTGCTAAGAAGGCTGAGCCCGCGAAGAAGACTGCAGCTAAGGCGGCTTCGAAGACGACTGCGAAGAAGTCCGAGCCTGCAAAGAAGGCTGCGGCTAAGAATGAAGCCAAGACAACCAAAACAGCAAAGACAACAAAGGCGGCAGAAAAGGCTCCTGCTAAGAAGGAGGCTTCCAAGAAGGCTGAGCCCGCTAAGAAGACTGCAGCAAAGGCTCCTGCAAAGAAGTCCGAGCCCGCCGAGACTAAGACAAAGAAAACAAAGAAAGCAGAGAAAGTGTCAGAAGAGAAAGCAGTTACTGCACCCGCTCCTGATACAACTGAGATCACCGACGATATCAGCGCGATCATTGCCCAGCTCAAGCTCATGGCTTCGGGAAGGGACAAGTCCATTACCGAGGGTGAGTTCGACCTTCTCATGATGGAGAAGGAAGTTACTCCCGAGCAGACTGAGATAATCCTCGCGAAGCTCGCTTCCTCGAAGATCAAGATCGTTCCCGATACTGATGACGATGAGGATGATACAGGTGATGACGTTACCGTTTCCGCCAGCGAAGAGATCAACGTAGACGACTCCGTCCGTATGTATCTCAAGGAGATCGGTAAGATCCCGCTTCTGAATGCAGAGCAGGAAAGAGAGCTTGCAAAGAAGATGCAGGCAGGTGACAAGGATGCTAAGGATACTCTCGTGGAATCCAACCTCCGTCTCGTTGTATCAATTGCAAAGAAGTACATGAACAGAGGCTTGAGCCTCCTCGACCTTATACAGGAAGGAAACATCGGTCTTATCAAGGCTGTTGATAAGTTCGATTATGAGAAGGGCTTTAAGTTCTCCACATACGCTACATGGTGGATCAGACAGGCTATCACGAGAGCTATCGCAGACCAGGCGAGAACGATCAGAATCCCTGTCCACATGGTAGAGACGATCAACAAGCTTACACGTGTTCAGCGCCAGCTCATTCAGGACCTCGGAAGAGAGCCTACCATCGATGAGCTCGCAGAGAAGATGAACATGCCCGTTGATAAGATCCGCGACATCCAGAGGATCTCACAGGATCCCGTATCCATCGACAAGCCTGTCGGTGAGGAAGAGGATTCGCACCTCGTTGACTTCATCCCGTCCGATGAGTATGTATCACCTGACGATGAGGTTAGCAGGGAGCTTCTCAAGGAAGACCTTATCAAGGTACTCGATCTTCTTACAGAGCGTGAGGCTAAGGTAATCAGATTAAGATTCGGTCTTGATGACGATAAGCAGAGAACTCTCGAGGAGGTCGGAAGATCGCTCGGAGTAACAAGAGAGAGAATCAGACAGATTGAGGCTAAGTCCATAAGAAAGCTCGGAAGATCTTCTTATGCCAAGCGCCTTGAGGGTTATACGGACTAAGGGTTTCCTATGTCCGCAGGCCGGCACAATTACTCTTTTTATAAAGGATTTCATTCAGACAACGCTTTGGACTTCTCAAAGCGTTCGTCTTTTGATCGCGATGTTATGCTCGAGAGAGTGTACCCGCGAAGGCTTATCCTTCCGATGCGCCAGCATTACGGAGACGAGTGTGTACCGGTCGTTAAGCCCGGTGAGACTGTAACTATCGGCCAGTGTATCGGGGCTCCGGCTCCCGGTACAATGGCCGTTCCTGTTCACAGCGGAATTTCAGGCACGGTAACCGATATAAGACCGATCGTCTTGCCCGACGATACGACCTGCAAGGCGGTGTTCATCGAGGGCGATCGTAAGAGGACATTCCATCCTTCGGTAAGACCCAGAAACAACGTCAACGTCAGTGCCGCGACGGTAATGGGAATCATTCGCGATGCCGGTATCGTCGGCATGGGCGGTGAAGGTATCCCCACGATCGTAAAGCTTAACCGCGCGAAGAGGTTCAAGGTAAAGGAGCTTCTTGTAAACTGCCTTCAGAGCGAGCCTTATGCGGACTCGGATTATCTCATGATCTGCGAATATGCGGATCACGTCATCATGGGTGCCGTCGCGATGGCGGGCGCATGCGGCGTAAGGATAATCAATATCCTGATCTCAAAGGACAGAAAGAACGAGATCACGGCATTAAGAAGCGCGATGGAGAGGACGTTCTCGAAGTATTCGGGATATGCGTTCAACTTAATTTACTTAAAGCCCAGGTTTCCTCAGGGCTACTACAGAATGGTCGCCCGCGCGCTGTACGGCGTGAACCTCGACGAAGGAGAGGGACTCGAGGGAAGATGCAGAGCGGTTATGTTCAACTGCTCGACCGTATATGCATGCTGGAATGCGATCGCGGAGAGTATGCCGCTTTGTACGAGGACTGTAAGCATCAGCACGGAGGACGGACTTCTTCGTAATGTCATTGCTCCTATCGGAACGCCGGTGTCCGAGCTTTTCGACACGGTTAACGGCATCTCGACCACGTCCAAGACGATAGTGTGGGGCAACTGCTTCACGGGAATTCAGATCGACAACCCCGATGTCACGCCGATCATCAAGACGACGTCGGGCGTGTGCCTTATAACGAAGATACAGGATGCGACCGCGCCGTGTATCGGATGCGGAAGATGCGCAGACGTCTGTCCCGTGGGGCTCGAGCCGGATAAGCTGTACCGCCTCATTAACGAGGGGCACGAGAGCGCGGCGGTGAAGTTCAATGCGGGAAGATGCATCAACTGCAGTGCGTGCTCTTATATCTGTCCTTCCAATATCAACGTGGGTCACGCGGTAGGAATGTTCGCCGCGGCCAAGCGCAAGAAGAGCAGCTTCCCTTATACCGCAGTAGGCGACAGACAGTGGGTCGACGACATCTCGCTGCTGTCAGCGGATACGGTTAAGGCTGCCGAGAAAAAGATCCAGAAGAGCGACTCGCTTACGTTGCCTTTCGAAGGGTGGGAATCAGAATGAACATGAAGCATTCCGCACCTTTCATACATACGGAGATGAACGACTCGTATATCTCGATCGTTCACTTGATATCGCTTATCCCCGTTATGGCGGTGGCAGTCGTTTACTACGGCGTACGCGCGGCTATTCTTATACTGTTCTGCGCGGGTGTGTTCGCGGCGTCGGATGATATCTGCACGAGGGTAAGGGATCACCGCCACGACAGTTACTTAAGTTCACTGTTCTACGGCTCGGCGTTCGCGCTGCTGCTGCCTCCGGATACGCCGCTTTATATCGCGCTGGCGGGCGTGCTGTTCGGCTCGATCGTCATAAGGCAGTTGTCGGGCGGAAGAGGATCGGCGCTTATAAATCCTGCAGCGGCGGCAAGGCTTTTTATACGAATCGTGTTCCCCGATAACGAGTGCGCGCTGTCTTTCCCCGGACAGAGCAGGACGTATATAAGAAGCCTGCTTATCGGCTCGCGCGGCATCGCGGGATTCGACATAAACGATTACTATCCTTCGGAGCTCATAACGGGAAGATACCCGTCTTTCCTCGGCACGGCATGTGCCTTCATGATGCTCGCGGGACTTATCTATCTTATCGCGAAGAAAGCGTATAAGTTCTACATTCCGCTGGCGTATATCGCCATGACGGTTATGCTGTCGCTTATCGCGGATGCATACCTTGATACGAGCAATACTAAGATGTTCCTGCTTACTTCGGGCGTGCTGTTTACCTCGGCATACCTGCTGTCCGACGACGAGACCGTAAGGCAGTACGGCGTGGTCTCAATCGTGCAGGCATTCTTCTGCGCGGTACTTACCGTACTCGTGTCGGTGAAGACCTCGGGTATAGACGTAATCGTCGTTCCTGTCGTAGTGACGGGTGTGATGACGGGCGTGTTCGACTATGCGGAGAGAGTAATAAGATCAACATGGGAGGAGAAGCTTCATGTTAAACCGTAAGCAGTTGCTGCGTTTCACGATCGAAGCGGTGCTCCTCTCGGCAGTGAGCGTCATCGTTATGCTGCTCGGCATCTTCGCTACCAACAGCAGCGAGTATGAGCGTGTGCAGAACAGCTATATGGCGAACTTCTCCAACGTCCTCGACGCCGACTCTTACGACCGCATCCAGAGCAACCTCATGGAAGGCTACAGCGGCGTGAACGCGGTATATGAGGGCGTGGATGCGAACGGCACTCCTGTCGGATTCGTAGTCGAGGTGCAGGTGACGGATCACGCGAACGGGCAGCCTCTTAATCTGCTCGTAGGCGTCGACTACAATACCGCGCAGCTGACGGGGCTTATGAGGGCGCCCGACGACCTTCATCTGTCGACCATAACTGACGAGCAGATCGCGGTAATCCTCGGGCAGACTTACGGGCATCAGATCCCGGTCGCGTACGGAGTGCAGAACGAGGACCAGGCTTCGGATTCGACGGAGCAGTTAAGGCTAGAAGGCCTTAACGACGGCGTGTACTATGCGCAGACGCTCTCTGCGGACCGCACGGGCTACATCGACTATGTCGAGATGAGCATCGAAAACGGCGTCATCACCATGGTGCAGTGGGATGCCTTCAATACAGACATGAATATCAAGAACCGCCGCGAATCTTCGCTCGACGGTGTATATGAAGTATCGGGACTTAACTGGGCATCGCAGTCTTACATACTGTGCCACGCGCTCATCGATGTGCAGAATCCCGATCTGCTTGCTATGAAGTCGGACGGTACGACGGATATCGTCGACGGCGTTACGGTTAACATCCGCACGTTCGTTAATCTGTGTGTAGAGTGTATCGAGAATTCCCGTGCGCAGTTCGATAAAGAGATGTATATCGCAGGTCTGCAGGAGATCGTAGACGGGCTGTTCGAAGGCGACTTCGAGAGCCTGGGTGTTGTTAACGACGACGGCTTCGTCGTGTTCTCTTTCGACGGGTATCCCGGTGCTTTCATGGGTCCCGACGGATCGCAGATGAATGTGCGCCAGAGGATTACTGGAGACATGGCGGATTATTCTGACTTCGATTCCGCTTCCGCAGATGCGGGCGAAGAGCTGACAGGCGATTACAGAGGCAACGAGGACGGCGTACGTACCGGTGACATATCGGTCGATGCCGACAGTATCGACGGGCTGCCGATGTCTGAGATCAAGACATATATTGAAGGCCTCGAAGGACAGCTGCAGGTCACGTCGGACATAGTCACCGCGATAAATACGGTATACAGATTCCTTAAGGATTATCTGAACTGGATGGCATAAGTTATGAGCATGATAGACACATCGGACAAGTCGTTGGAGAAATCTCCGTTCAATGATCTTAAGAATCTCGAGAATATTCCCGAGAATCCTTTCGAGGGGATTTCTTTGGAGCGTGAGCAGCCCGCGGACCGTCTGTCGACGAGAGCCGCGATCTTCACTGCGTTCATAATGACCGCGGTGTGTCTCATGACGCCTGCGTGCGGTTCGGGTATTTCTTCTATATTGATCTCGCTGCTGTGGTCGGTGGGCGCGGCGGTCGTGTATGTGTTGTTCTGGACTTGTACTTTAAGGCTGTTCGAGAATCCCGAGATGATGCCGGTATCCATCGTGCTGAACCTCATACCCGCAGTGCTCCTTAATGTGTTCTTCGGCGATAAGCTGTTATTATTCGGACTTGTGTTCCTCGGCGCGGGACTTACGGCATTAAGCCTCGAGGCCGCCGACGAGAAGGACCGCCGGGCGGGGAAGAAGGATAAGTCGGGATTCACGGGCGTCGATTTCTTAAGCGGCGAGATGGTCAAGTACACCGAGTTCATCAAGGCGGATGTCGCGGGCGAGGTACTGGTGCCTTTGGTATGTGCTTGTGGGTCGTCCGCCTGCGGCGTGGTGCTGTCTGAGTTTCTCCGCGGGTTCTCGCATATGCAGGGTAAGGGGTTATCGTTAGTTATCAGTGCGCTGGTGCTGATGTTTATATCTTTTGTTATCAGTTTGATCCGCGGTAATGATTACCTGTTCTCATCGAGCGAGATGAGCGACGCGTGTGTGCTGCCGGTTACGACTTATAAGCATCTTCGTTCTTTCCTGCTTCGCCGCTCGCGCTTCTTTGTAAGCATCGTGATCATCGGTGTGGGGTGTCTGATATGTGATCAAATTGACAGTGCGTTCTCTCTTGGCTTCCCTTATATGAAGCATGTGCTGTCCGCGCTTCTTATATTCGCATTCGCGTTTATCCGCGGAAGGCAGTCTAAGCACAGGATACAGTTCGCGACTGAGCTTATGGCGATCTATGCGCTGTGTGTGACGCGTGTTACTTCTATTGGTGACCTCGTGCTGATCGCGCTCCTTGCGACCGCGGCGGACGTGCTGGTATCATCGTTCATGTATACGCGCAACAGGAGACTTATCATGTCTTCGAGGAGCGAGTACGCCGCGGGCATGCCTCTCGAACTTATCACGGCGGCGGTGTTGTTTATGGTTATAGAGGTTATTTCAGGTTATTGGGGCGTGTTATTCTGACGTATCCCGTCTGTTCGTGTAGACAACACTGATGAGTTTTGTGATATAATCCTTGGCGTGCTGATGTTTGCGTAGCTCAGCTGGATAGAGCGACCGCCTCCTAAGCGGTAGGCCAGCGGTTCGAATCCGCTCGCGAACACCATGAATAAAGGAGTTGGAAGGATCTGACTCCTTTTTCGTTATAACCAATGAGATGTTTTAAGATTCAATGATGACTGATAGGAATTATCTGTTTGAGGAGGAGCGCCCGGGGAAAGCGCTCGCGGTAATGGCTCTGCCGACGATCATAAGTCAGATGATCGTCCTCATATATAATATAGCCGATACATGGTATATCGGCCGCACTAACAATCCCGATATGGTCGGCGCGTCTTCGCTTGCCGTTACTTTATATCTTGCGGTAGTCGCGCTGTCGAACGTCTTTGGTGTCGGAGGCGGAACGCTGATGGCAAGACTGGAAGGCGAGAAGAAGACTGAGGATGCGCGTAAGGTCGCGTCCTACAGCGTAGCGATAGCCGCGATCTGTACACTCGTGTTCTCATTGTCGATACTTATCTTTCTTAATCCTCTACTGAGATTCCTCGGCGCCGATAATTCGACGATCGTATACGCAAGACAGTATGTCATGATGACTTCGGTTGTCGGAGGCATTCCGACTGTGCTTTCCATGTGCATGCCCCAACTTCTTCGTAATGCGGGTTATGCCAGGCAGGCTGGATTCGGTGTCGCGATGGGAAGCCTGCTTAATGTGGTCTTGGATCCGCTGTTCATGTTCGTTATCCTGCCTCACGGCAAGGAGGTCCTGGGCGCGGGTATCGCGACGATGCTGTCGAATGTTATCTCGATGGTCTACTTTGTTGTTCTGTTTATCAAGCTTAAGGATAAGACGGTCCTGTCCATCCCGACGAGGATCGAGAAGATCGGACCTGAGAATACCAAAGCTTTGTACTCCGTAGGCATACCTGCTGCGTTCGCGATATTCCTTTTCGATGTGGTGACGATAGCTCTTAATAAGATGATCGTCGAATACGGCAATATCCCGCTTGCCGCCATGGGCATCGTTCTCAAGGTCGAGCGCCTTCCCATGTATATCGGTATCGGCATCTGTCTCGGCATGGTGCCGCTCATCGCTTATAACTACGGATCCGGCAACATGGAGAGAATGAAGGAGGTAAGTGCTGCGGCATTAAGAGCGGTCATTATCTCTTCGATAATCTGCACGGTGCTGATGGTCGTATTCGCGAGACCGATCATGTGGGAGTTTATCAAGAACGAGACGACGGTCGGGTACGGCGTTGCGTTCCTTAAGGCAAGAGCTCTCGCGATGCCTTTTATGGTCATCGGCAACTTTATCGTCCATTATATGAATGCGGTAGGTAAGGGCAAGGTATCGTTTGTACTCGCAGTCATAAGGCATCTCGTTCTGATCCTGCCTGTAATGATCGTTATGAATATCATATTCGGACTTAAAGGTCTTGTGTGGTCGCAGCTTGCGTCCGACGTGATCAATACTGCGATAGCGATTATGATCTTCCTTCGCGTAGAGAAGACAATAATGAGAGAATCGGGAGAATGATATGAATTACAGAGTTGTAGACAAGGACAAGTATTACCGCAAGGGCGTATTCGACCACTTCACGATGGACTGCAAGTGCTCGACTTCCATGACGGCCAGGATCGATGTCACGCGTCTTGTGCAGCACTCGAAAGTTAACGGCACCAAGTTCTACATCAACTTCCTGTACGTTCTCTCGAAGGTACTAAACTCCCGCGACGACTATAAGATGGGTTATCTGTGGGAGGACGAGGAGCTTATCTGCTACGATCAGATCAATCCGATCCAGTACTGCTTCCACGAGGATACCGAGACGTGTACTCCGGTGTACACGACTTACTATGAGGACTATAAGACCTTCTACGACAATGCTCTGAATGATCTCGAGGAAGCCAAGAAAACCCGCGAATACAAGCTCGACATACAGAGACACCCGAACTGGTTCGATGCGTCCTACATCTCGTGGCTGTCGTACGATGCGCTTAACATCGAGCTTCCCGACGGGTATCTGCATTTCCCTCCGATAGTAAATTGGGGCAGGTACCGCGAGGAGAACGGACGTCTTATGATGCCCGTGACAGTGCGTCTTAACCATGCGGTCGCGGACGGTTTTCTTCTCGCGAACGTATTCCGCCTGCTCGAAAAGGAGATCGCTTCCTTTACTCACGCGACTCTTTATACTGAAAGACTTGTGCTTAGAAAATGGGAGGAGAGCGATGCGGAAAGTATGTACGAACTGTGCAAAGATCCCGACATCGGTCCCATCGCGGGCTGGCCTCCTCATCAGAATGCGGATGAGAGCAGAATTGTCATCAGAAATGCACTTTCAGGTGCAGAGGCATATGCAATCTGTCTCAAGGAAGACAATAAGGCGATCGGCTGTATCGAATTGAAATTATACGGCGGTAATATGAATGACCTCGCGCAGAACTTCGACGAGTGCGAACTCGGCTACTGGCTCGGCAAGCCTTACTGGGGACAGGGAATCATGCCCGAAGCGGGAAGAGAACTGTTAAGACACGCGTTCGAGGACTGTGAATTCGAGAAGGTGTGGTGCGGTTACTATGACGGCAACAGCAAGTCAAAACGCGTGCAGGAGAAGTTGGGCTTTAAGTATCAGTGGACTTCTGAAGGCGTGGATGTGCCTCTTATGCACGAACAGCGCACGGGTCATGTTAACCTCATGACAAAAGAAGATTGGGAAGAGATCAGTTCAAATGGATAACAGCACCCTGAAGCGTAATACATATCTGCCTTTTCTTGTGAAGTATTCATTTGCTTTTGCTGTTGTTGCAGTTCTTGTATTTATAAGGCTGATTATTACCGGGAATACTTTTATCTGGTATGCCGACGGATTGGAGCAGCACTATAATGCTCTGATCTTTTACGGTGAGCATTTAAGGACTGTCCTAAGGATGGTATTTATCGATCACAATCTTGATATTCCTTCGTGGAGTTTCTCTATTGGTGAAGGTGCGGATATACTTCAGGTTCTTCACTATTATGTGATAGGTGCTCCGCTGTGTGCTTTATCTGTGTTCTTTAATGAGGATAATATGTATGTCCTGTACGGCATCATAGTCATAGCCCGTCTGTATTTATCGGGACTGTCATTTGCTTATCTTTGTAAGACTAACGGAGTCAGGAATACTAACGGTATTCTGATCGGCGCTATAGCTTATGTGTTCGGTTTCTGGAGTATGTATAACAGTGTCCGTCACTTTATGTTTCTTATACCGGTTGTCTTGCTGCCGCTTGTAATTGCAGGCACTGAGAAGGTAATAAGAAAGCAGAATCCTTTTGTTCTGGTAACGGCCGTATTCTTGTGTGCATTAAGTAGTTTCTATTTCTTCTATATGATCGTTATCCTGACGGTTATCTATACTGCTGTCAGAACAGTTGTAATGTATGGTAAGAATGTCAGGGAATGGCTTGTAACCGTAAGAAATATGCTGATCTATTCGGTTACAGGTGTGCTGGCGGCGGGAGTCGTTTTGTTGCCTGTGTTGTATGTATTCGTGAATGATGCGAGAAATTCCGGCGTAAACAATATAAGACTGATCTATCCGTTGATCCATTATCTTTCGATTCCGCACGTTCTTTTCGGACCGGTAGAGTCTTATTGGCTTTGTTTGGCATTTACCGTTACGCAGGTTGCTTCTTTGATTATGTTGTTTATTCATAAGAGGGAGCACAAAACTCTTAAGATCCTTTCCGTCATATGTCTTATCTTTATTCTGGTTCCGTTCTTCGGGCAGATGTTTAACGGAATGGCTTATATGGCTAATAAATGGTGTTTTGCGATCTCGCTTCTGGTCTCTTATATTCTTACTTCCGAGTATGATCAGCTGGTAGAACGGTCTGATGTGTATAAGAAGATCCCTTATCTTGTTGTTCTTATTTTCCTGTGGTCTATACCGTCGGGTGATGTAATGAGTAATGACATCGTTGTAGGTCTTCTTATGTTGACTGTATTCGGTCTGGTGGCAGGCAAGGTTAAGTCGAAGAAGAAAGAATACATTATATTCGGATTTACGGTCCTTTCTGTATTGGTTATTTCATTTTTCTTTTTCAGTCCGAGGTACGGGAATTACTTGCCTGAATTAAGGACCGTTGAACAGATCAGGGATTACTATAACGATGACGGAGTTATCGCTTCTGAACTTCTTGGTGAGGAGGAGACTTTCTACCGCTATTCAGGCAGTGAACTGCAGATGAATTCGGCTTTGAATAAGGGGGTATCATCGCCGGCGTATTTCTGGACTATCTCGAATCCGTATACGGTTGCATTTAACGAGAGTTTGAGCTTGGGCAATTATTTTATTCATAAGTGGCTGAATTATGATGACAGAACCATCATGACTGACTTGTCTTCGGTCATGTATTACTTTGTTCCCGAACAGGGTGGAATAGTGCCGTACGGATATATTTTATATGACGATGAATCCTCTGATTGTTATGACATATACAGAAACGAAGATCCGCTCGGACTGTGTTTTTCGTCGGATTCTTTGATAAGAAGATCCTATTGGGATACTCTTACGCCTTCGCAAAGGGAAGAGGCATTACTGCACGGTGTTGTGGTATCGGACGAGGTTGTTTCCGAACTGAATGATATTCATCCTGAACTTAGAACGCTGCAGACGGATTATACAAGTGAGCTGATCGAATCCGATGGCTTGACTGTTCTGCGATTCGAAGGTGTACCCTGTGCAGAAACGCATATTCAGATCAATGGTATTGTGATGAATGACAGCGTTGATGCAGAACTTGTTGTTCAGTCGAGTTCCGGTGTCATTAAGACGTTGGAATTGCACGAAGACGGATACGAATACTATAACGGCAGACATGACTTTGTTATTAATCTGGGGTATAACGAAGAACCGCTTACATGGGTTGCTATAAGTGTTGTAGGCAGTGATGATTACTCATATGACAGCATTACCGTCAACTGTATACCGATGGATGGAACTTCTGAGTTGATTGACGAACTTATGGAAAATGCGCCGGAAACAGTTTATATCGGTACCGATGAGATTAGTTGCTCGGTAACATCGGCTGAGCCGCAGATGCTCGTGTTTACAATTCCTTATTCTGAAGGCTGGTCTGCCGAGATTGACGGAGCGTCTGCCGAGGTCGTGAATGCCGATATTAAATATCTCGGCATACAGATCCCTGCGGGCTCGCATGAGATAGTCCTTACATACCGCACACCGTGGTTTAACGCGGGACTTGTATCAACTGCGGTCGGAATAGTGCTGACAGCCGTTGAAGTGATCCTCTATAAGAGAAGGTCCCGTTTAAGTCTTTGATCTTTTATGCTTCTTGCCCTTGCGGCCCTGACCCATGCCTTCGGGGATGGGGTTTTGCAGGATCTCCACATACTTATGGTGGTGAAGTCTGTCGCTTAACTCGGGCGACAGCTCGAAGATATCGTCTATCTCGCTCTCCTCAGTGTCGGGCTTGAAGGTACGGCGGCGCTTCTTGCCGAACCTGTTGCGGTTGTATTCCTTCCAGATGATGATCGCCGCGAGCTCGATCATGATGACGATGCCCATGATGTAGAAGTAGTGCTCGGTGGTCCTAAGCATCTCCAGGTCGTAGATGAACAGCTTACCTACAGGGTAGCCCAGCGCATCGCGGAAGATGCCGTACATCATGAAAGCCCAGTAAACGACCATGTAAAGCCAGCCTAAGACTGTGAGGATGACTTCGATCAGCCGCTTCCACCACACCTGCTTCGTGTCGTATTCGATGTGTTTGTCGGTGTCTTTGCCGATAACGGGGTTCTCGAGGCTGCCGTCAACAAGCGGCATCTCAGGTGTGCTCTTGCCGGTTAAGGCCTGCTCACGCCTCGTTATCTTCATGAGCGCTTCGCTGTCCTTGGCGTCAAGGCCGATCTCAATCTCCTTCGGCTTCGGCTCGAAAAGCATATTCTCCAGCTCTTCTGTATCAATGCTCTTCGCAGGTGACGCTGACTGCTCCTTCATAGTCTGCGTTACGCCCCGATCCGGGCTCTTCCAGGTCGCGAGCTTCTTGTTGGGAAGTATCGCCTTGAAGATGGATGCGAGTGCGATGAATACGTTTATGTACCAGTACAGTATCGGGTACCAGATGACTGACCAGGAGTTATCGAAGATCTTCTTGTCGTATCTTGATTCGAGCCACATCGCGATGAGGAACTGGAACAGACATATGAAGGACAGGAACTGGCTTTTCCAAATGTATTCGGTGATGACGTGGTGTCCTCTTATCTCCATCGTGATAAGGATTATCGTAAGAATCAGCCAGCAGACGGACCATAAGAAAGAGAGGACCTGCTCGAGGTAGATGGGCGCCATTCTTCTTCTCTTCCAGCTCTTGAAGATGTCCCAGTGCCTGAAGATAACTTCAAGTCCGCCTTCAGACCAGCGTCTTCTTTGACGCCACAGACCCTTTATCGTCTCAGGCACAAGCATCCAGCACAGGGCACGGGGCTCGTAGCGGACGTCCCAGAAATTCTTTTCGAGTTTCCAGGTGACTGCGATATCCTCCGTCATCATGTCACGGTCCCAGAAGCCGCATTCCATGAGGGCGCGCTTACGGTAAGCGACGCATACGCCTGATACCGTCATGACTTTGCCGAGGACGCGCTGAGTGCGCTTTATAAGGCTTATTATGCTCGCATATTCACACAGCTGAAGCTTGCCGAGGAGCGTGCCTCTGTTACGTACTCTGGGGTTGCCCGTGACGGCACCGACGCGCTCGCCGTTGTGCCTGTTTACGAAGTGCGAGACGAGATAGCGGAGTGCATTCTTATCAAGATATGAGTCTGCATCGACACCGACAAGTATCTCGCCTTTGGATGCGATGAGACCGAGATAGAGGGCATTCGCCTTGCCGCAGTTCTCCTTGAGGTCTATTACACGGACCCTGTCGTACTTGATGGCGAGATCCTTAAGGACCTCGGATGTGTCGTCGGAGCTTCCGTCATTTATGAGTATGACTTCATACTCGGGGTAGTTGAGGTCCACCATCTCCTTGACGACAGGGTAGAGGATACGGCTCTCGTTATGTGCCGGCATCAGGATGGAGACAAACGGAGTCTTCTCGAGCGGCAGCGAACCCTTACGCTCGTTGGCAAAATAGAATACCAATGATCCCAATATCCACAGCATACCCATGACGGCAGGATACCAGTAGACGAATATCTCCATAGCACGTAAAGGCAGATTACTGAACACGGTCGAACTCCTTTAGCATTATTCTACGCGAACAAATGTGACCTTACTGTTTATATATTTAAACTTTAACGGCGAAAGTTTTAATTAATTTTACAATTTAAATGTTAAAATTAATTATATTTGTAAAAGTGAGGTGCACTTATGAATAAGTTTAAGAAGATAATTGCGGTTCTTCTGGTGGCTGTAGTGTTCTTTGCTGCTGTTCCTTTTAAGCAGAACAAGGTCTATGCTGACGTTACCTATGTTAACCGTGAGCAGACGAACCAGTACTGGATCGACGGACTTAATAAGTTCCTCGACAGACTGTACTACACAGGTCTCGGCAGAGCTACTGATCCCGACGGAAGATTCACATGGATGAACCACATCATCTACGACGGATATACGGGAGCAGACCTTGTAAGAGGTATCCTTTTCTCACCCGAGTTCCTTGATAAGAATGTAACTAACGAGGACTTCGTAAAGGTCGTTTACAGAGTCATCCTCGACAGAGAAGCAGACGCAGACGGCCTTGCCACGTGGACTGCAGCTCTTGCAAGCGGACAGTCCCGCCAGTCTGTTATCGAAGGCTTCCTGGGCTCTGTAGAGTGGGCTAATATGTGTCTTATCTACGGACTTCCTTCCGGATCTAATGCTACACCTTCGATCGCTATCCTTCCTACGGACGGATCCACAGGCTTTGTAACATGGCTTTACTACGGCGTACATGCAAGAAGCATCGATACAGCTACAGCTGAGAGCGTAGGCGCAGACCTTCTTAACTTCAGATACGGCGGTACGGATCTTGCTCATCAGTATTTCTTCAGCGATGAGATCAGCGGCCTGAGCAACTACGACTTCCTCGTAAGACTTTACAGGACTATCCTTAACAGAGAGCCAACTGGTGATTTTCAGGCTTGTCTCGATATGCTTAACAACGGTACGACAACACGTGAGCAGATCTTCATTATGGCTACCGAATCTGTACAGTGGGCACAGACATGCGGAGGCTTCGGCATCTTAAGATAAGTCAGATTAACTATATTTAATAATAATAAGAGACTGCGGATTCCACCGCAGTCTTTTTATGTTATTATTTATTCGGTTTTGTGCCGTAATACTCTGACGGAAAAGGTGCTTATATGGATAAGAAGGGTTCGTTCCTCAAGGATGTTCTTAAGAATATCGGCTTCGCCGTTATAGCTTTTATTATCGGTTATCCGCATTTTGTATTGGCAAGATACACTATCCCGGGCGCAGATGATTTCTCCTGTGCCAACGCCGTATCCGTATACAGGCAGAGCCACAACGTTCTCTCATCGGCTTTCTTATATACAAGAGATGTTTACCAGTCATGGCAGGGAACATATACGGGCGAGCTCATCATGGGTCTCGAGCCCTCCGTAAGAGAATCGTTCAGAGGCATCAGACTTATCATGATCGCCTGTGTGGCACTCTTTATAATCGCACTTATTTACCTTATTCACACTGTCTGCACCAAGTTCTTTAACCTGTCTTCCGGCAAGGCATGGGCAGCAGCTCTTCTTGCAGAATTCATCGCATTTAATATCTCGCTTACAGGCGAGCTTTTCTCATGGTACACGGGTGCCGCTGTTTATACATATCCGCTTGTTGCCATAATGTTCTGTCTCGCGTTCTCGATAAGAAGTTATTTCGACCGCAAGCTTGTGTATGCGATCCTTGCGGGCGTCTTCGGCGTCATCGGTGCAGGCGGATCGCTCGAGGTAGTAGGCTTCGGATGCGCGGCTTTCCTTGTGCTTCTCGTTGTCTATGCGATCGGTATCAAGAATATCAAGGCGAATATCAAGAGAGTACTTTTCCTTGCTCTGCCTTTTGTCTTCACAGTGGCGGGTGCGCTCCTTAACACGGCTGCTCCCGGCAATTTCAAAAGACACGACGCCATGGAGGCAAGCGGTCTTTCTGTTGTTCCCGCGTTCACATCGAGCTGGTATAACCTCATCACACACGTAGGCGGTCTGCTCACGGCTTATCTGCTGCCGCTCGTGCTTCTTATCGTTTTCCTCGTATGTATCTGTTCCGTGTCCAAGACCGTCGTTACGGGTAAGATGCTCACGGGTGCGGTAGTCGGAACACTTTTTATTACTCTGGTAACTATCTTCCCGGTCATCCTCGGCTACGGAAGCTACAATATCGATGCTTGGGCATCAAGCTCGAGGATCATCTACACATTCGATCTCGTTATCTCTTTAAGCTTCATCGTTCTTACGGCATTCATTGCTTTCTATGTAAGGGATCTTCTCAAGCGTAACAACATCAACGCGAGGGAGCAGGCTTATAAGTCGATCATCCTTGTCATCGGCATCGTGATCATGTTCTCCGGTCAGCTTATCATCAACTATCAGAACGGCATGTCCATGAAGATCATCGACGATCTTAAGAACGAGAGGATGCAGATCGCATCGAGGCAGATGGCCGATATGTATGCGAGGATCGATGAAGCAGAGGACGGAACTGATGTCATCATGACAGAGCCCGTGCTTCCCGGGACTGTGCTTTATATCCCGCTGTATATCGATTATTCCGAGTATTTCGCCAATCTTGAGGTGGCGCACTATTACAATGTTAATTCGTTCTCGCTTTATTGGTGCTGATAAAGTCTGAACTTATTATGGAGGGTATAAAAGAAAGATGGGTAAGACACAGGAATTTCTCAAGAGAAAAGACATCAACATAAGTGCGAAGACGTACTTTGTCGATGCCATGAGCGGTATGGCGCAGGGCTTGTTCGCATCGCTTCTCGTAGGCACGATCCTTTCGACCGTGGCCAAGTACATCGGAATGATCGACGGAGCTTTTTTCGCGCGCTTCGCACACTTCATCGCGAAAGCGGGTACAGCTTCTTCCGCTATCGCAGGCGCTGCTATCGGCGTAGGTATCGCAGCTGCACTGAAGGCTCCGATGCTTGTTACGGCGTGTGCTGCCGCAGTAGGCTACTTCGCGAACGCATATCCGGGACAGCCTTATGCTGCAGGTCCTTTGGGCGTATTTATCGCGGTTATCTTTGCAGTCGAGTTCGGTAAGGCGGTATCCAAGGAGACAAAGGTGGATATCCTCGTTACTCCGATCACATCGCTCGGTATCGGATATCTTGTCGCATATCTGACGTGTCCGGTCATCGCCATCGCCATGAACTGGCTCGGCGAGTTCATTAACTATGCAACTACGATGCACCCGTTCGTAATGGGTATTATCATCTCGGTAGTAGTAGGTATCATCCTCACTCTGCCTATATCAAGTGCTGCTATCTGCGCTTCGATCGGTATCGCAGGCATCGCGGGCGGTGCTGCTCTTGCAGGCTGCTGCGCACAGATGGTCGGCTTCGCTGTCGCATCCTTCCGCGAAAATCAGTGGGGCGGCGTTGTCTCACAGGGCCTCGGCACATCGATGCTTCAGATGCCTAACATCGTCAAGAAGCCCGTTATCTGGATTCCCGCTACTTTGGCAGCTGCCATCACAGGTCCTCTTGCTACGGTCGTATTCAAGCTCGAGTGCTCTAAGGTATCCGCAGGTATGGGTACATGCGGTCTCGTAGGCCCCATCGGATGCTTCTCCGACATGTCCGCTTCCGGCACTCTTGATGCCAAAGCGTGGATCGGAATGGCAGTCGTATGCATTATCGCGCCTGCTCTGCTTTCTCTTGCTTTCTCCGAGATCATGAGAAAACTCGGATGGATCAAAGAAGGCGACATGAAGCTCTGATTATCAATAAATAAATGTTATAATTATCTTAGAACTTCATAGGGAGGGTCCATATTATGTCAGTTAAGCAGATCAATGTATTCCTAGAGAACGAGCCCGGAAGACTTGCTGAGGTTACAGCGGCACTTTCTGAGGCTAAGATCGATATCAGGGCTGTATATATTACGGATTCGACCACATACGGTATGCTCCGAATGATCGTCGATCAGCCTGATGAAGCTAAGATAGTTCTTATGAGCAAGGGGTTTACGGTAAGTATCTCGCACGTTATCGCTGTATCACTTAAGGATGTTCCCGGTACACTCGATAAGGTTCTCAAGCTTCTTTCCGACAACGGTATCCAGCTCGAGTATCTCTACGCATTCGTAGGACGTCTGTCCACGGAGGCCGTAGTAGTCTTAAGAGTCGATGACAGAGTTAAGACTATGGAGATCTTCGAGCAGAATAACATCCCTGTTATTGATGATAAGGAGGTATACGGCATCTGATGTCGAACCCCTACAGTATTTACGGTGTAAGTGACGAAGCAGCTTCGCTCGCCTTGAAGGCGGGGGAAGCTGTTCTTCCTGTATTCAGAAAGATAGAGGAGACCCGCGAGAAGAATCAGCTCCGCGTGATGGAAGCTTTTCGTGCGGCTAAGTTCTCCGAGCCCCACATGGGCCTTACGACAGGCTACGGCTACGACGACATCGGCAGAGAGAAGATCGAGCAGATCTTCGCCGATATCATGGGCGCGCCCAAGGCTTATGTCAGGATCCAGATAAGTTCCGGCACGCAGGCGATATCGTCGATGCTCTACGGCATCACACGCCCCGGCGACGTTATCCTGTCCGCGACGGGCAAGCCTTACGATACGCTCGCATCTACGCTCGGTCTTACAGAGAAGACATACGACGGCTCTTTGAAGCAGTACGGCATCGGCTACGACGAGGTCGAGCTTAATGAGGACGGAACCTTCAAGCGCGAAGAGCTCCTGTCCAAGATCACGGATAGGGTCAAGGTGGTCTTCATCCAGAAGTCTAGAGGCTACACGGGCAGACGCGCGCTTCGCAAGGACGATATCAAGGACATCTGCGATGCGGTTCATAATAAGCGTTCCGATATCATTGTGGCGGTGGATAACTGCTACGGCGAGTTCACGGAGGATGCGGAGCCCTGTTCCTACGGCGCCGATATCTGCGCAGGTTCCATGATCAAGAACCCGGGAGGCGGTATCGCTCCTTCGGGCGGATATATCGCGGGAAGAGAAGACCTTGTTGAGAAGGTCGCAAGACATATCTGCGCGCCGGGATTGGGAAGCGAAGTCGGACCCTCACTCGGATTTAACAGACAGCTCGCGCAGGGCATCTTCATGGCGCCTCACGTAGTAGCCGAGTGCCTCAAGGGCTCGGTGTTCGCTGCGGCTGCATTCGAGCTTGCGGGAATCAAGACGTCTCCTTCCTATAATGAGGACCGCGGAGATATAGTTCAGACTATTATCTTCAACGATTCCGATAAACTTGTTGATTTCTGCGGCAAGGTACAGAGCTGCTCGCCGGTTGATTCGTTCGTTACCCCCGAGCCCTGGGATATGCCGGGTTATGAGGATCAGGTCGTTATGGCTGCCGGTACATTTACCTCGGGCGCGACGACGGAATTCTCCTGCGACGGCCCGATAAAGCCGCCGTATATAGCATATATGCAGGGCGGACTTGTATATGAGCAGGTCAAACTTGCAGTGATGAGGGCTTTGTCATAAACTGACTTACGGTTGATTATGTCGGATAACGAGAACAGACAATGGTTTGAGCAAAGCGATAAGGATCGCGAGAGAAGAAGAAGCAGGACAGGCGGCAAGAAGCCCGCATCCGGTGCTCCGAAGGCTCCCGCCGATGAAGCGCGTAAGAAGCGTTCCGCTCAGCGCGGCCAGGCTCCTGCGGGCAAGCATCCGCCGAAGCCTCAGCAGCCTAAGCCCGGTCAGCCGAAGTCCGACCGTCCCGTACAGGGAAGGCAGGGACAGCCGCGTCCGGGTCAGCCCAAGCCTTCACAGAATAAGCAGGGACAGAGGCTTCAGCAGGGCGGCAAGCCTAAGGCTGACGCCGTCCGTAAAGACGGCAGGCCGGATTCCGGTAAGGGAAGACCTGAAGGCAAGAAGCCCGAGCAGCGTAAGCTTGAGCAGAAGCGCAGAAGCGAGCCTACGCCGATTCCTCAGTCTGCGATCCCGCTGAAGGGCGAGCCTGAGCCCAAGTCTTCCAAGGAGAAGACCGCTCCCGGCAATCCTACTCCCAATGAGATCCGTAAGAAGTCTTCACGTAAGAAGGCTCTTGTAAGCTCCGCGTTAGCCGTCGCGCTTGTGTTGGCGGGCATTCTGGTGTTGCTGTTCGTTGTGCATCACCTTTTCGATTATTTTGCAGTTAAGCCGAACCTCGAGTTCGTTACCAACGGTTCCATCGAGCACACTATCGGTTCGAGGGCGATTATCGTGCGTAATGAGAGCGTTATTGCTTCCGATCACGGCGGTGACTTCGTAACGCAGGCTGCGGAGGGTTCGCGTGTTGCAGCCGGTCAGTCGATCGCGATGGTCGTTCCCGACGATATGCAGACTGTAGTAGAGAACTTGAGAAGCACTCAGTCACAGATCTCAGACGTTCAGCAGGAGCTGATCGCGAACGGACTTGCCGAGGGAGCTGACGTTATCTACAGCGATATCGATCAGTCGCTGAACCCTATTATTAATATGTTAAGAATTGATTCCATTGAAGGTAATCTGTCGGAGCTTTCTTCTTATTCATCTTCGATCTCGGTTCTTCTTAATCAAAGAGAACTCGAGCTCGCGGATCTCGACTTCGATGATGAGAGACTCCGTACTTTAAGATCGGACGAGAGAGGTTACGAGTCGCAGCTTCAGAACAGAGCTTCGGTTGTCAATGCGACCGAGCCCGGCATCATTTCTTTCAAGCTCGACGGTCTCGAGACTGTGCTTAATTATGAGGTGCTGCTTAATGCGGATGCCGTAACGATAAGAGATTATATCGATAATGCCGTAGGTGTTATCACGTCTGACCTCACAGTCGAGGCGGGTGATAATGTCGCGAGGATCGCGAGCAATCAGGATCAGTATATCGCATGCTTCCTTAATGAATCGGATGCGCCTTCTGCTGCGTTCGAGGTTGGTTCGCAGCATACGATTATCGTAGGTTCCGAGGGACTTAGTATCGGTAAGTGTATCGTTCAGAGAATACAGCCCACGAGTAACGGCAATTACCTTGTAGTATTCTCCACGACACGTTATGTGGAGGATCTTCTCGATGTTAGATCCGTTGATATCGAGGTCGTTATCACAGAGACAAGAGGTCTTCGTGTTCCCGTATCGAGCCTTGTTAATCCCGATTATGACCGCGGCGTTGCCACTATCTATGTCAATGACCAGGGATTCTGTAATTCGCTCGGAGTACTCATCGTCGACTATGACCGTGAGTTCGCGATCATCACTCCTATGGGTGACGGCTCCGTTCCGAATCTTCAGACTGTTTATATTACCAATCCGGAATCCGTAAGTCCGGGAGATCAGGTGGGATGATGGAAGTTACCAAGGAGCTTACAGAGAGAATCAAGGCTAATGCCGATAAGGTAAGAACTAATATTGCAGAAGCGTGCAGGGAAGCGGGACGCGATCCGTCTGAGGTTACGCTGGTCGGTGTATCCAAGGTGTTTCCTGTCGAGTATGCTGCTGCGGCCGTTATGGGCGGTCTTAATGATCTCGGAGAGAACCGCGTTCAGGAGCTCGTTCCGAAGATCGAGACTTTGGCTGTTAACAAGCTCGATCCCCGCTGGCACCTGATCGGTACGCTTCAGCGTAATAAAGTTAAATATATTATAGGAAAGACTTATCTTATACATTCCGTAAATACACTCGAGCTTGCCGAGGAGATATCGAAGAGATCTGCTGCAGCGGGAATCGTTACAGACATACTCCTGCAGGGTAATATCTCGGGCGAGGAGAGTAAGCACGGTTTTACTCCCGAAGAGCTTAAGAGCGCCGTGGAGGCTGTGTCTGCCATGGAAGGCGTGCGCATGAGAGGCCTTATGACAATGGCTCCGATCGAGACTGCGCCGGGGCAGGCAAGACCTGTTTTCGAGAGGACGCGCGATATTTTCGAAGAGCTTAAGACTTCCGTAAAAGATCCGTCCTGCTGGGATACGCTGTCCATGGGCATGAGCGGCGATTACAAAGAAGCTATTGCGGCGGGAAGCACTTGTGTTAGAATTGGAACCGCGATATTTGGCGACAGAAAGGCACTTCAGAGCCAAATTTGATTTCTTGTGTAACATAGAAAACGGTCTATGTTACAGAAAAGTTTCTTTATTTTTCCATAGTCTTACAACCGCTCAAAATTACTTGTGCAAGTGATTTTCAATTTGTATTATCAAGCCATACTTTTTATCAACCACGCGGGTTTTGTGGTAACAATACAATAATTTAGGAGGAACGAAAAGTATGGGCAAGTTTTCTGATTTCATGAAGAAGCTTTATGATTATGAGGACGTAGAAGAGGGCGAGTACAACGCTTACGACATGGAAGAGTACGATGATGCAGGCGAGTCAGAGTACGATGCATCTTATGATTCTTTCCAGGAAGAGGTACCTTATATGCAGCCCGAGACACAGACATATATCCAGCAGCCTGTTGCAACAACTACTCCCGTCAGATCAGCTTCTACAGCTACAGTTGTAATGCTCTCACCTTACGACATCAGAACTTCCCAGATCGTTTGTGATCATATCCGTGAAGGCCATATCGTAATCTGCAACCTCACACCTAACGCTAACAACCAGAGAGTTGTTGACTACATCTCCGGTGCAGTTTACTCCCTCGACGGTAAGATCGAGCCTACACCCGTTAAGACAACATTCGTCTGCACACCCAGACAGGTTGAGCTCATCGTAGACAGCCAGGCTGGCGAAGAGGGTGCTTCTAAGGTTTCTGCACTCTGATAAGAGTACGAAATATCCTGTAAGTAGATTGGTTGATTAAGCCGGGATGAATTTCCCGGCTTTTTTATGTTAAAATATATTTATCTTATTTTGCTTTGGGGCTACGGATGAAAGAATCAGATCGCGAGTATGTATTTACCAGCTTGAGCAGACTGTGCCAATCTTTAATATCAGAGGCGGAGGTGCTGTGTGAGCTGATCGACGATGACGGGGACTTTGATTCCGTTGTCAGACATATCTCTTCAATTGAAGATGAAGCAGATAATATCATTCATGAGATTCAGTATTACTATCAGGAGAACCGCTTGTTCAGGGATCCTGACTGTATGATGATACTTGAGATCGTTATGGCAGTGGAGGCATGCACCGATCTTATCTATGATATCGCCAAGACGTTTATAAGACTTAATATCTATGAGGTTAAGGATAATATCGTATCAAGCTTTATGAGCGCGGGTTCCGGAGCCGTTAAGATGGCTGAACTTATGAACCGCATAAGAAGAATGAATAAGGCTGATACGCCGATCAAGGACCTTATCGAACTCGATCATTACAGTGTCGAATATAAGAAGATTTATGAGCTTAATATGAAGAAGCTCTATGTAGACGGAACAGATCCTCTCGAAGTAATGAGATGGACGGCCGTCTATGATGCTTTTATGAAGCTTTTCGAAGGGTACGAGCACGTGGCCGAGTGCGGCGGCAAGTACTGCCTGTTCATGGATTGATCCCGTGCGTAAGTACGAAGTAACTCCCGATGATATGAAGCTTATCGATGAGGCGTACGCTGCGCTTCATAAGGCTCAGGTTCCGGGCAATTTCTTCCATACGGTCGGCTGCTGCCTGAAGGCGAAGGACGGCACGCTGTACCACGGCGTTAACTGCGACTGCATACACGGCTCATGCGCCGAATTCATCGCAGTCGGCAACGCGAAGGTGAACGGTTGCCATGACTTTGATACGATCGTCTCTGTTCATCCCGACGGCCCTGCGGGCCTGTTCTCACCGTGCGGCAATTGCCGACAGATGCTGATGGAGTATTCTCCTGATATAAAAGTAATCCTCGCCGATGAGAACGGCGAGATCATCAAGACTGATATTGCCGAATTGCTGCCGCTCGCGTGGACCAGACTGCCCACCGGGGATCTCATGCATTAACACAAGCCCTTGCTTCGCTACGTACTCCGCGCTTCGCTTGTGCGTAAGTCCGCTCAGCGAATTGCTTGTGTTAATACTTACACTATATTCCTAATACCTTCGCAGATCCTACGGGCTACGAGGGGATTATTCATTGTATACAGATGAATCCCGCGCGTGTCGTGCACGAGCAGATCGATGATTTGGCTTAAGCAGTAGGACATACCTGCGTCGAACAGCGCGGCTTTGTTATCCTCGTAGCGGTTGACGATCCTCTGGAATCTCAAGGGGAAAGACGCGTGGCATAGAGTCACCATGCGCTTGATCTGCGCGGCGTTGATGACCGGCATGATGCCGGGAATGATGGGAATATTTATGTCGGCGATGCGGCACTCCTCGTGGAAGTGGTAGAAGATGCTGTTGTCGAAGAATAGCTGTGACAGCAGCACTTCCGCGCCGGCGTCGACTTTCTTTTTGAGGCTTCGAATCTCGCTTATGGTATCAGGAGACTCGGGATGTCTCTCCGGGTAGCATGCACCTAAGAAGCAGAAGTCGTTACGGTCTTTAAGGTAAGAGATGAGATTCGATGAGTTCTTGAAGTCATCTTTGGCAGGTGCGTTGGGGTTCGGATCCCCGCGGAGCGCGAGGATGTTTTCGATGCCTTCCGCTTTCAGTACGTGCGCGAACTCATCGATCTCGTGTCTGTCGTAGTGCAGACATGTAAGGTGCACCACGGGTTCGATTCCGTACTCGTATTTGATCTTCTTGGCAAGCTCGATGGTCCTGTTGCAGTTGGACGAGCCGCCTGCGCCGAACGTGACGCTGATGAAATCAGGCTTAAGTTCGGACAGGACCTCGAGTGTCGCGTCGATATTACGAAGTTCGTCGTCCCTCTTGGGAGGGAAGATCTCGAACGACAGAGTTCTCTTATTTTCCTTGTAAAGATCGGTTATCTTCATCTTAACTTCTTTGCTGCTTCTACGAGATTCTTGAGGCTCTTTACAGTCTCTTCGTTGCCTCTTGTCTTAAGACCGCAGTCGGGGTTGACCCAGAGCTTGCTGTCGTCGATCTTGGCTCTCATCTTGGTAAGAGCCGTAACGATCTCATCGACGGAAGGAACGCGGGGGCTGTGGATGTCGTATACGCCGGGGCCGACCTCTGTCTTGAAGTTGTTCTCCTTCAGCGAATCGAGGATGAGAAGGTCAGATCTTGAAGCCTCGAATGTGATGACGTCAGCATCCATCGCGTCGATCGCGGGGATGATGTCCGTGAACTCACTGTAGCACATATGCGTGTGGATCTGAGTCTCGGGCTTTACGCCGGAAGTAACGAGTCTGAAGGCTGGGATAGCCCAGTCGAGATACTCGCTGTACCAGTCGGACTTTCTCAAAGGAAGCTTTTCACGGAGTGCAGCCTCGTCGATCTGGATGATGTTGATGCCGTTAGCCTCGAGGTCGAGTACTTCATCGCGAATCGCAAGTGCGATCTGCAGTGTGCTCTCCTTGATGGAGATGTCTTCACGGTGGAAGGACCAGTTCAGGATCGTAACAGGACCTGTGAGCATGCCCTTTACTTCCTTGTCGGTGCAGCTCTTCGCGAATGCGGACCACTTAACCGTGATCGCTTCCTTACGTGATACGTCACCCCAGATGAACGGAGGCTTAACGCATCTTGTACCGTAGGACTGAACCCATGCCTTCTCTGTGAACAGGTATCCCTCGAGGTGCTCGCCGAAATACTCTACCATGTCGTTACGCTCGAACTCGCCGTGAACGAGGACGTCGAGACCGATCTCCTCCTGGAGCTTGATGCACTCGGCGATCTTGTTCTTGTTGAAGTTAACGTACTCCTCCTCGGAGATGTTGCCCTTTCTGAAGTCCTGACGGTTCTTTCTTACGTCAGCGGTCTGCGGGAAGGAACCGATAGTGGTTGTAGGAAACAGCGGCAGATTAAAGCGCGCCTTCTGGATCTTCTCGCGCTCTGCAAACTCGGGAAGTCTTGTGTAGTCGGAATCCTTGATGTTCTTTACTCTCTCCTGAACCTTCGCGTCGTAAGCGTTTACACGGCTCTCGTGAAGCTTTCTGTTAGCCTCGAGCACAGCCTCGTCCTTGTTGACTGCAAGGGAAGCGATCTGAACGAGCTCGGGCAGCTTCTCCTCGGCAAAAGCGAAATGCTTCTTGTACTCATCCGTAAGCTTCGTCTCGCTTGCGAGTGTATAAGGCACGTGCAGGAGGGAGCAGGAAGTGTTTACTACGATGTTGTCTTCGCCTGCGGCAGCCTTGATCTCGTCGATGATGCCGAGAGTCTTCTCGTAGTTATTCTTCCAGATGTTCTTGCCGTTTACGACACCTGCGAAAAGAAGCTTATCAGCCGGGAATCCGTTGCTCTTAACAAGCTCGAGCGTCTTCTTGCCCTCGATGAAGTCGAGGCCGATACCGTCGAATGCGAGCGCCGTTACTTCGCTGTAGATATCTCTGATATCGCCGAAATATGTCTGCAGGAGAACCTTCACGCTGCCCTTGCTGCCGAGGATGGTGTTGTAGATATCCTTGAAGATCTTGTTGTCTTCAGCACTCAAGTCGTGTACGAGGTAAGGTTCGTCGAACTCGATCCACTCTGCGCCTGCTTTGGCAACAGCATTTATGAGCTTAACGTATTCAGCGGCGAAAACGGGTGCGTAGTCTGCGATTGTTTTCGAGCCGGTGTAGCGAAGAAGCTTTAAGAAAGTGAAGGGACCTGTTACAGCAACCTTGGTGTTAACGCCGAGCGCTGAGGCTTCCTTGTACTCGTCGACAGGCTTGGTGCCGGTGAGCTTAACTTCCGTATCGTCGGAGATCTCGGGTACGAGGTAGTGGTAGTTCGTGTTGAACCACTTCTTCATGGCGAGGGCCTTAACGTTGCCCTTGTCGCCCTGGTAGCCTCTTGCCATCGCGAAATATGTATCGAGAGAGGGCAGACCGAGCTCTGTGTATCTTGCGGGGATGATGTTAAAGAGTACGGCTGTGTCGAGAACGTTGTCGTAGAATGAGAAGTCGTTAGAAGAGATGAAGTCGATGCCTGCATCCTTCTGTGCCTTGAGATTGTCTGCGCGGATAGCGGCTGCTGTCTCGTTAAGCTCGCTCTCTGTGATCTCGCCCTTGAAGTATTTCTCGGAGGCGAACTTGAGCTCTCTGTCCTTTCCGATTCTTGGATAACCGATAACTGATGTCTTCATATGTTTTCTCCTTGTTTCAATGCATTTTCTATGGTGCCGAGTATATGCCTATTGACACAGTGGGTAAAATACATAAAATTGGAGTGTAAATATAGGAAAAATCTATGGAACGGATGTGAACATAGATTTCTGTGAGGTATACGATGACTCTTAAACAATTGCATTATGCTGTAACCATAGCCGAGACCGGCAGTATTACCGAGGCTTCGAAGAAGCTGTTCCTGGCCCAACCGAGCCTTACGGCATCAATACGCGAACTCGAGAACGAATACGGTGTCACGATCTTTACCCGAAGCAAGAAGGGCATCGAAGTCACGAAGGAAGGCGAGGAGTTCTTAGGTTACGCACGGCAGGTGCTCGAGCAGGCGAACCTTATAGAAGAAAGATATAACGGCGCGCATAAGGGTAAGGTCAGATTCTGTGTGTCTTCGCAGCATTACTCGTTCGCGGTAGAGGCTTTTGTTAAGCTGCTGAAAGACTTGGATCCCGATAAGTATGAGTTCCATATGAGGGAGACCGAGACGTATGACATTATTAACGACGTGGCGACGTTAAGAAGTGAGATCGGGATACTTTATCTTAATAAGTTCAATGAGACTGTTATTACTAAGACTCTTAAGGATAATGATCTTGTATTCCATGAGCTGTTCGTGGCAAAGCCCCATGTTTTTGTGGGAAAGAATTCGCCGCTTGCTTCGAAAAAGAGGATCAAATTGGATGATCTTAAGCCGTACCCGAGACTTTCGTATGAGCAGGGAAGCCATAACTCATTCTATTTCTCGGAGGAGATCTTAAGTACGCTCGACTGCGATAAGGAGCTGATCGTGCGTGACCGCGCGACGCTGTTTAACCTCTTGATCGGTATGAGCGGTTATACGATCTGCAGCGGTGTGATCAATGAAGATCTTAACGGACCGAATATCGTGGCAAGGCCACTCGCGGTCGACGATTATATGCAGATAGGATTTATTAAGCCTGCCAATAACGTGACGTCCAGACTCGCAGCTCTGTATATCGAAGCGCTGCAGGAGATGGTAAGAGCGTAAGTTGACATCTTGACATCTCATCACTAATATATAAGTGCAATTATATAAATGTACTAATATAATGAGGTGTAAAGATGGCGCGTAAGACTACTATCGGTAAAGACGTTATCCTTGAAGCGGCACTGCAGATGCTGATTGCTGACGGATACGAATCCATAAATATAAGGACACTTGCGGAGAAGATCGGCTGCTCGTCGCAGCCTCTGGTCTGGCACTTCGAGAATATGGAAGGGCTCCGCAAGGCGCTCGCCGTCTATGCCCGCGGGTATGCGGTGCGTAAGGCAGACCCGGGTAAAAGGGAAGGCGCGGATGCATTCGAGTTCATGGGAAGATCTTACATCAGGATGGCGATGAAGGAGCCGAATCTTTTTAAGTTCCTGTATCTCGGCGGTTGTCCTATCGAGAAGCCTCTTACGCTTAGCGGCATCTCACGTGAAGCCGACTCGGAGGCGATGATCGCTGCCATAAGTGAGCAGACCGGACTTACACCTTCACAGACTCTTAAGGTTATTCAGAATACGATCATGTATTCGCACGGAGTCGCGACTATGATCGCGACAGGTGTTTTTAATGCGCCCGAGAAGCAGGTTATGGCGTTGATCAAGAGTGCGTCTGAAGCTTTCGTTCTTCAGCTGAAAGCAGGTTCAAATGGATAAGAATAAACTGCCCTGGCTGCTGCCGGTACGATCTGTATTGTTTCTTCTTATATTTGTTATCGGTGCTGCGTTGACCGGTAAGGCTGTAGATGAGATCACGAATTGGTGGACTGTAGTTGTTACTGTCGTGAATGTGATCACCATCGCGCTTCTTGTTATTACTGCTAAGCGCAGCGGAAAGACGTATAAAGAACTAATTAACTATAAGAAGGGTGTAACTAAGATCCGACAGGTAATCGGCATGATCGTAATCGTCTTCCTCCTCGGCATGGGGTTCATGTATCTTACGGCTTTCCTTCTGTACGGAACTGTGATGCCTGAACCTGCGGTTAAGATGGCGGCTCCCATACCTGCTGTGCTCGCGGTGATCAACTTCCTGCTGTTCCCGCTGACTGTGCCTTTCGCAGAGGACGGACTGTACTTAGGGTACGGCGTGAACCGGATCAAGAACGATAAGCTCGCAGTTATAATTCCTGCATTCTTTTTCGCTGTGCAGCACTGCTTTATACCCGTGTTCTTTGACGTAAAGTACATCCTGTACAGATTCTTCTCATTCCTGCCGCTGACGCTCGTTTTGTGCTGGCATTACCGTAAGCACAGAAATCCGCTGCCGATCATGATCGGACACGGTCTGATCGACATGAGCATGTCGGTGATGGTGCTCGTGATGTCTTTAGGTCCCGCGCTGTACGAATCAATGATTAACGCATAATTAACATAGGTCAATGCTATCGGGTCTTTGCTTCTGATATAGTAACAGCAGAAGACGAAGGGAGACCTGTATGGACAAGGCGTATCTTATAAATCAGCTGGCGGAGCTTGCCGCTGCATATGAGCTTGATATACCTGAGCAGATACTCGATCAGGTCATCAGCATCTCCGAGTTCAAGGTATATAACAAAGGCGATATCCTCGCGCGTATCGGCGAGTCTTCGACGTATGCGGGCATCGTCATGAACGGCGTTGCAAGGTGTTTCTATGTCGATGGCGACGGGAATGACGTGACCAGGTTTTTCGCTTGTGAGGGGAACGCGTGCATGGACGACGGTCTTATCGGCAACCCGGAGTACGCAGCCATGTGGGAGGCGCTGGAGGAGACGACGGTGATGTTGTTCGAGGCGCGGCTCATGAAGAAACTTATCATGTCGTCGGAGCAGATCAAGACGATCTGGATAGAGTTGCTCGAGAGCGGTATGCGCTACAAGCTTTACAGGGAGAACGGGTTCCTCGTGGAGAATGCGACGGAGCGGTATTTAAGTTTCCGTAAGCGGTTCCCGAGCCTTATCGGGCGCGTGCCGCAGCAGTATATAGCGACGTATCTCGGAATCAAGCCCGAGTCACTCAGCAGAATAAAGAATTCACTTAAAGAAGAGGTATAAGGAGGCAGTTATGAAAGATGTATTGATCGGAACATGGGCGTGGGGGCCCGGAATGAACGGAACCAAGATGGTGTTCGGTAACAAGCAGGATCCGCAGGCGCTGAAGGAGTCATTCGACGAGGCGGTCAAGCTCGGGTTCCTTAACTGGGATACGGCGGCCGTGTACGGCATGGGTTCGTGCGAGAAGTTCTTAGGCGGGCTTATCGCGGGCCACCCCGAGGTGTTTATCTCTACGAAGTTTATGCCTTCGAAGAAGTATAAGAAGGGCGCGCTCGTGAAGTCGTTTGATGAGAGTATGTCGCGCTTGGGAAGGAACTGCGCTGATCTGTTCTGGATACATGTTCCGAATAATCTTGAGAAGAATATTGCAGAGGCTGTGCCGCTTATTAAGGACGGCAGGATAAAGTCGCTCGGCGTGTCGAATGTTTCTTTGGCTCACATCAAGCTTGCACAGGAGCTGCTCGCTAAGGAAGGGCTGATGCTCGGCGCGGTGCAGAATCACTTCAGCATCATCCGTAACGACCAGCAGCCGATCATCGATTACTGCAATGCGAACGGCATCAAGTATTACGCGTATATGGTGCTCGAGCAGGGCGCGCTCGCGGGTCACTACAGCTACGACAATCCGTTCCCGGCGTTGTCCTTCAGAAGCTTCCTGTTTCCGAGGAAGAACTTTAAGAAGATAGAAGGACTGCTTGCTTCCATGCGTGATGTCGCCTCGAAATATAACATCGATTCTTCACAGGTGCCGATCCTTTGGGTAATGGCGAAGGGCGCGAATCCGATAGTCGGTGTTACTAAGCCCTCACATGTTAAGAAACTTGCCGCCGCGATAGATGTAACGATTGATTCTAAAGACGTTGATATATTGACCGAGCAAGCGGCTAATTCCGGATTAAGACAACAAGGCAGCTGGGAACCTCAGTGACACCTGATAGTGTTCCCTAACGAGTGCTCGATTCGGACCTGAATTGACTATTTGTTAGGGAATAAGGGGTACTCATTCCCTAACTTAGTGTCGATATGTGGTCAAATTGGGCTTGGGTTAGGGAACCCGAGCGGGCAAGGGTGTCACTGCGGCGAACAAATTCGTTCACTTCGCGATGAACTCGGTGTTGCTGAACAGTTCGGCGTTGTCGAACTCGATCTTGGTTTTCGAGTCGTAATACACGTATGCGGGCGGACGCTTGCCGACGAGCATGTTGGTCTTTTCCTTGAGCTTCTCGTATGAGTCGCGTCTGCTGTTAAGAAGCTTGGTTATCGGGCGCGTCATTATCTCCGATAATGTCTCGACTTTGCCGCCGACGTCGAAGGTTATGCGGTTACGCATTACGCTCATTCCGACAAGAGGCACGGCTATGCAGGCGATGATCAGAAGCATAAGCCCGTTGCTCGTGCTTGAGAGACTTCTAAGCAGTTTATATAATCCGAACAGGAATCCCGCGAAGATTCCCAAAGCCAGAATCCAGCACAGTACATCTACGATCCTGTGCAGCACGAGAAGTGTGTTTCGCTTGACTTTGTCTACCGGCAGGTAACCGTCGACCTTGCCGGTTTGTCCGTTGATCGCGATCCTGTAATTGCCGCCGTTGTACTTGTAGTTAAGGAACCAGACGGGATACAGGGAATAGGACTGCTCGAGGTTATACGGCTTTACGCCGCATGCTCCGATCTCTACCGAGCTGTATTCATGAAGCGACATGATCGCCGTATCCTTCGCGTAACGCTCCATACGGAGCATGATGCGGTCGGTAAGTTTATCCGGTGTCAGGTTAAACTTCTGCGCGTAGAAGCCTTGAAGATAAGAGGTGTTGAAAGGCTTCTTATCTGCTGTGTCGTATGGTTCGACGGCTTCCATGAGATCATCAGCGATCTCGGCTGACCCGTCGAAAGGAACGTTGTTGTATTTAACGTCGAAGTCCGACATCAGCACATACTTATCTGTGTGCCCGAGCTTGCGTCTGAAGCCTTCGCCTCTGACGCTGACTTTACATCTCGAACTTACCGTCCAGAAGGGGACGTAGATGCCTATGATCTTCCCCAGGTTATCTTTGTTATAGTAATCGTGCGGGACGTACTTACGGGTCTTGGCGAACTCAATGAATTTCTCTGTCGCTTCTTCCTTGGTGATCTTGAAAGGAATTATATAGTCCGGTCTGAACTGATTCGAAAGTCTTCTCGTGATAACGGCGGGGGAGCCGCAGAAAGCGCAGAAGGTGGCGGTCGTGTCATTATCAGTGATCAGAACGGCACCGCAGTTATCGCAGACAACTTCGTTCTTGTCCTCTTCCGCCTCGTCGGCCGCGCCTTCATCGGCAGGGCGGATCTGCTCGAGTACTTCCAGCTTCCCGGGACTGTAGGTGTTCTCGCAGAAGTTACAGATGAGAAGCTGGATCTTGGGATTAAAGATCAGTTTTCCGCCGCACGAAGGACACTTGTGAGCCTCAGAAGTTATGGGTCTTGCTTCTTTGTTGTCGACCGGAATATCCATAAAAGAATTATAACATTTGTTATAACAAGAATGATAGTTGCGGCGATGCCGATCAGTATTTTCATGGGTTTTCCAACACTTGGGGCACAATGTGTTGCTTAAGCGACAAATCGGTCTCACATTACTCATTGGTTCCGGTGTTGCCGAGTGGTTTTATAGTCATGCAAACAGAAACAAACTACTTACAAAAACCAGGAGGCAATGAAAAATGGTTACAAGAAACTTCGGAAACAAGATCGTGGGAGCAGTGCTCTCAGCAGCAATGGTACTTACAGCAATTCCCGTATGCACGATGAATTCGCTGGCATGTGAGACAGATCATTATGATGACGGTGCTTATATCTCAGCACAGCCCGTAGAGACGACTGATCTCGAGACGCTTATCGATTATTTCACGTCAGTTGTTAATTTCTTCTATGATAAGGAGGACATTCTTACTTCCGATGAAGATGAACAGTGCAGGTCGATCTTTAATTCGGTAAGCCTTGTTATCAGAGACCCGGACGCTGATGCTTCTGATTACAGTGAAGCTTCGGCAGCACTTGATTCCGTAGTTGATCTTATCAATAACATCATCGCTTCAGCTCCTGTTGAAGATGAGACTCCCGTTGAAACTAATGAAGTAACGGCTCTTGACAGACTTTTCGCTCTTTGTGACGAAGTAGAGCAGTTTATCTCTGTGTTCGGCAGCGAGGTTCCCGAGGGTCAGTTGTTCGCACTTCAGAATGCTCTTATGTTCGCAGAGCAGGTTGCAGTATACGCAGATGAGCTTCCCGAGAGCTCTGTTGTTGAGATGACAGCTCAGCTTAATTATTACTACAATGCAGCTATCGATGCAGCTGATGCCGCAGCACAGGCTGATCAGACACCTGCAGAGGAGACGGCAGATGATGAGTTCGTAGTTGATCCCCAGGATCCCTTCACGATTACACCCGACTTCGAGATCGATCCCCAGGACTCTTTCACACTTACAGGTGAGCCTGAAGATGAGATCGAGCCAGAGACAGTTATCGAAAACGAGATCGCAGCTGATGAGATCGTTGCAGAGACAGCAGCCGAGACTCTTGCAACACCTGCTCCCGCAGCAGCACCTGCAGCTTCCGCTCCCGTAGGTCAGGTCCTCGGTGCTGAGAGAAACAGAGCTTTCGTAGTAGATCAGATCGTAGAGAGCCTTTATGTAAACGCTCTTGACAGAAACTCCGACTTCGCAGGCAAGAATTCCTGGGTAAACATGATCCTTACAGGTGAGGCGGACATCGATACAGTAGTAAGAGGTTTCCTTAACTCCGCAGAGTTTGAGGCACGTGACCTGAGCGACGATGCTTTCATCATGGTTCTTTACAGAGTTATGTTCAACAGAGTTCCTTCTGCAGATGAGCTTAACAACTGGACAGCAGCACTTGCAGCAGGTACAACAAGAACCCAGGTTATCGATGCTTTCCTTAACAGCGCTGAGTCCGAGGCTGTATGTGACAAGTACGATCTTTAATTAACAAGATCATTAATTGAACAAATAAAAGAGCACCGGGATCAACCGGTGCTTTTTGTTGTGATTTGGTGGAGGTGAGGGGAGTTGAACCCCTGTCCGAAACCGTATCCTCTGAGACGTCTCCGGGTGCAGACAGTGTTTAAGGATCTTCCCTTTGGACAGGGCCCGCTGTCAGGCGTGCCCGCCGGTAGCTTCATGGATACAACAAAGGCTCAAAGCTTTGCCTATGAGGTGGTCCCGTTTATCCTCTCCCGGGTAAGGTCTGCCGGCAACGTCTTTCTAAGGTGGCAGAAGGCCGAAGAAGACGGTAGCTAAATTAAGCAGCTACGAGCTGTGTGTCGTTTGCAATTACTTGCGTTTCCCGTTTTTTAAGGAGGCCAACGAGAATCCTCCACCCGCTTTCTCAGTATCAACGACCCCGTCGAAACCGGTACACCCCCGAATAAGGGTGCTCACACTTTATCACATGGTGCCGTTATCGTCAAAATCGTCAAAGTTCAGATCTTTGCTTACATCGTAGGGCTGGTAAGGATTGTTTTCAACAGCTGAAGACCATCTTTCTTTCTGCTCCTGTTCAGCCTGCTGTGCTGCAAGTGCCTCGTCAAACTGATTGGCGATGTCTCTTGCCTCATAAGGATTAATAACGGATTCCATACCGCAGTAGATGCACTTGATCTTGAAGAAACCGGAGATCTGAGCTTTACGTCCGCAGTTGGGGCAGACCATACCCTTGAGATAAGCGGGACCTTCTGCCTCAATGTCGAGCGCCTCGGCGATAGCTTCATCGAGCATCTCGTTCGTGTAACCGTTCTTCTTCATGAGCAGCCACATGCTGTGGATCAGTGTCTCGAGCTTGTTGATCTTGTTATCAACAATATCGTTAACAGATAAAGAATCGCTGCTTGACCAATCGTAGATGTCAGCCATTTAAATATCCTCCGTTATTCTTATTGTTTTATTATACAAATTCTTCGCAGAAAACCGATATGGCTTCTGCAACTGCCGCCCTGTTCTCCTCTGTAACGAGAACTGCCTCATCGTCACTGTTTGACAGGAAGCCGAGGCTTATCTGGAATGATCTCAATGTATTCGCGTAGTTAAGACCCGTGTACAGGCTTGTGGCTCTTACGGCATTTACTTCAAGACCTTCCGCCTCTGCAACAAGTTCTGCGAGCTGCTCGGCATATTCCGGGGAAGTATCCGTGAAACTGCCCGAGTCAGGTGTGTAAACGCGTACTCCGGATGCAGCGGAATCACCTGCGGCATCGGCATGTATTCTTATGAAAACGTCAGCTCCGTTCACATTAGCGATCTGAGCGCGCTCCTGATTGGAGATATTTACGTCATTCGCGTCACGGGTAAGGATTACGTTCGCGCCGCACTGCTCAAGGTAATCTCTGATTATGAGCGAATACTGCAGCGTCAGATCATACTCGGGAGTCTCGGTAACAACACCTGTGGTTCCGCATGTACAGCGGGGCTTGGTAGCCGACAGCCATGAAGCGTAAAGCTCCTGCTCGTAGTCCGTTGTCTCCTGGTGACCGGGGTCGATTACTACTGTAAGACCCGTAAGGTCAGGATGGTTGGCCGCAACGGGAACGATAGTCGGCGCCGGAGTGGGCGTGACGGTCGGGGTAGGGGACGGTGTCGTCTCGACCGTGGTCTCGATGATCTCGGTCTGCTGCGTGGGCTCAGTCTCTTCTGATATCTTCGCGAAAATGGTTTCTTTAAACTTCAATACCAGCAAAGCTATAGACAGGAGAAGTATAACGACGATAAAGCCCGTGAGAGTGTTCTTAACGCTCTTCTTGAGCCTGCGCTTGGGAGTGCGTGCGGGCTTCTCATCATCTTCTTCGTCTTCTTCATAAGTCTCTTCGAACTCGGTGATCTCCGGTTCGTAGGGGATCTCTTCTTCATCTGTATATTCGATCTCGTTGGTCGGATTAAGTTCAGACTGGACAAACGGATTGTTGGCTTTAGATTCATAGGTCGCGACTATCTTCTCTATGATCTCCCACTTCTGATCTTCGGTGGCGGTCAAAAGATGCGCCTGAAGCGTCGCGCGCTGATCGGGCGTCATGTTCCTGAATATAATCGCGAATTTCTTCTTGGTCTGTTCAGATATCATAGGTCCTTTTCATCCGTCCGTATTGTTTTTGATAATGTGTGGTAAACTAGTCCCAGAAAAATTATACATATAAAAAAGAAAAAACGGAGCAATAATGGAAGATAGTCTTTATATTGTAATGCCCGCGTATAACGAAGAGGCAAATATCGAGGAAGTTGTCAAAGAATGGCACGAAGTTGTAACGAATGTCGGACCTGAATCCAAGCTGGTGGTCGTTAACGACGGCAGTAAAGACAATACATATCAGAAACTTCTTGAGCTTAAAGAGAAATATCCGCAGTTAGAGCCCCTGACCAAGCCCAATTCCGGACACGGAGCTACTTTGCTTTATGCATATAACTATGCCGTGGAGCAGAAGGCGGACTATATCTTCCAGACCGATTCCGACGGACAGACTCTGCCATCCGAGTTCGGCCCCTTCTGGGAGGAGCGTAAGCTCTACGATGCGATCATCGGACACCGTAATCACAGGGAGGACGGCTTCTCGAGGATCATCGTAACCAAGGTGCTCAAGCTCGTTATCAAGCTTTCTTTCGGCGTTACCATAACCGATGCCAACACGCCTTACAGGCTTATGCCGCGTAAGACTCTCGAGAAATATCTTCCCAAGATCCCGAAGGACTTCTTCCTGTCGAATGTGCTTTTGTCCGTGCTTCTTGTAAAGAACAAGGATAACGTCAAGTTCGTCCCTATCACATTCAGACCGAGACAGGGCGGCAAGAATTCCATCAACATGAAGCGCATCTTCAAGATCGGGTGGAAGGCTGTTAAGGACTTCAGACAGCTTCGCAAGACTATCTGAATACTCCCCCCCCGTATTGTCAAGCAATAGTAAAAAACAACAGCGGATTAAGTGTTTATAATGTAAATATGGCATTTAATCGGAACATCTACAGTACCCGCTATGAGATCGAGCAGAGAAGTCTGCCCGAGCGTTTCTATGAGACGCCCAAGGAAGTCATCGCGAGTATTCTCGAGCCCGGCAACAACACGTTCTACAAGCTTTTTAAGATCCTGATAGAACGCACGGGCGAGCAGTTTCCTTATAAGGAAGAAGAGTTCTCGACCAAGTGCTTTAAGTTCACAGACGGCACCTTCGGATGCTTCGTGACACTGCCGAAGCCCGAGTCTGTTATGCTGTGCGCACATATCGTCTATCTTTTCTCCCACGACCTGAAGACATTGAAGTTCTTCACTGTCGAGTCGGACGAGTTTATCGGACACATGAACTATAAGCTTTGCTCGATCGATAAAGAGGGCAAGCACTGTAATCACGGCGGATGCCCTATGACTCCTTCGGGCATCATCGCGAAGGTACAGGAGCTCTATAACGGAGCTTCCGACTGATCCATGCTAAGACAGATAATCCTTGAAGGCAGGCTCGTAGAATACGAACTGATAAAGAAGCGCGTCAAAAACATTAATCTGCGCATCAATCCCGACGGATCGGTAAAGGTCTCGTGTCCCTATCGTACGAGTGTAGAGGCAGTCGAGTCTTTTATGCGTGCGGAGTCCGCGTTCATCTTCAAAAGTCTTGCCAAGGTCAATTACAGAATAGATAACGCCGCACGACCGAGCTCCTACGAAGACGGTGAGCAGGTCAAGGTTTACGGCGAGATGTGCACGCTTCACGTAAGTCCCGGATTCCCGTTCAAAGGCGTGCGCTATATCTATCCCGACATCTACATCAATTCGGATTCTCCCGAGAAGACGGAGCGTCTGTACGATAAGTGGAAGAAGGGCATGCTCAAGTCGAAGGTAGAAGAGATGCTTGAGTACTATGTACCGATGTTTGAGAAGAAGGGTGTAAAGTCTCCAGCTGCCGTGTCTTACCGCACTATGAGTTCGAGGTGGGGCGTGTGCTCGCCGTCGACAGGGAAGGTGACGTTCAACTATAATCTTTTCGAGGCGCCGGAGGAGCTTATCGCGTACGTGGTCGTGCATGAGCTCGCGCACTTCCTTGAGGCGAACCACTCGGACAGGTTCTGGAAGCATGTCGGGGATGTGATGCCGGACTATAAGGCGCGGCGTAAATTACTGAGAGACTACTAGAGGGTATATGAGATACAAGCTTGCGATATTCGATCTGGACGGAACTGTCCTTAATACTATCGGAGGTCTGACGCACGCGGTTAATGCCGCGCTTGCCATGAACGGTCTGCCTGAAAGATCCCGCGACGAGGTGCAGGCGATGGTCGGCAACGGTACCCGTAAGCTTATCGAGAGAGCGCTCGGCGAGAATGCGGATCCTGCCCTGATCGCGAAAGTGTATTCCGACTACCAGCAGTACTACGCGGATAACTGCTCTTATGATACCTTCCCGTATGACGGCGTTCCTGAGATGCTTCGCGCGCTTAATGACGCCGGCGTGAAGTGTGCTGTGGTTACGAACAAGCCCGACCTTCCTGCTCGAAAACTGATAGAAGAGCACTTCGGTACTTTGATTGCCGTGACTCACGGTAATGTCCCGGATGTGCCTGTAAAGCCCGATCCTACGTTCGTTTTTATGACGATGAAAGAGCTCGGTGTGTCTTCCGAAGATGCCGTGTATATAGGTGATTCCGATGTGGATATCAGGACTGCGGCGGCTTCGGGTATAGACTGTATCAGCGTCGACTGGGGCTTCAGAACACATGGGTTCCTGGTGGACAACGGTGCGAAAGTAATCTGTTCTGCTCCTTCTGGATTAGCGGAGATGTTGCTTCAACAGCCTTAAAACCCTTGATTTTGTTAGCATTTTGTTAACGGGATTCTACCATTGTTTAAACACGTGCAAATTGTGTGTAAACAAGAATGTAAAAGTCTTTTTATATTATTTGTTTTGGTTAAAATCCAAGTATGGGTTAACACTTATACGAAGGAGGAAAACCATATGAAAACCACAACAAAAACAGGAAGGAAGATAGTAGGCGCATTGGTGTCGGCTGCTGTAATGATCAGCATGATACCTGCGATGGTACTCGCCGTCCCTGATCCTCAGACTGAGACAGTCAATATCACACTTGACAGTATTGAAGGTACTGTGACTTCTTATGCTGATCAGGGAATCATTATCTCTGCTTCGGGAAGCGGGTTACTTAAGAGCGGCAGTATGTATCTGGGCTCATATAATAACGGTTGTGACTATTCCATCGCCATCGATGGTGCGGAAGGTGCCGCATATGCCGGAGGTAAGATCAGAAGCGTTACGATCACTACCGGTACTGTTGATGGATCTCAAGTTGTTTCCGTATCAGGTGATATTGAGAAGAATCCTGTCGATAAGAGTGGAGATACTCTTACTTGGACAGGAAACGCAACTTCGATAGCGTTTACTCTTAAATATAGCGGAGGAAATGCTAAGGATCTTCCCATTATAAGCATTGCTGTTGAAGTCGAAGTTCCTGCAACCGGAATCAGTATCATTTCTTCTACAGTTCCGTTGCCGATCATCCCGGATTACAGCATCCAGGCTTACGCTGAGTTCCTGCCGTCTAATACTACGTATTCAGAAGGTATCGTATGGTCAGGCGATAACGATTCCGTTGCTACAGTTTCTGCTGACGGTATTATTACACCCGTCGGCATAGGTACATTTACTCTTACAGCTTCCTATGCAGGTCTTGAAGATTCTGTAACTCTCGAAGTATACGATTTTACTGAAGGCGTTATCATTAATCCTTCGCAGCTTAATCTCACAGTTGACGATCAGCCTTATGCACTTGCATGCTGCATCGGTTCTGAGACAGAAACACATGATATCGGTGTTTACTGGATCTCTTATGATGAGGACGTTGCAACAGTTGATTCCAACGGTGTGGTTACTCCCGTAGGTGTCGGTACGACAACTGTTGAAGTTTGGGTAGTCGACTACACTGTATCAAAGTTTTATTCGGCTACATGTACCGTTAATGTATCGTTCTATTCACAGGCACAGCTCACAGAGATGTCCGTAAGAAACTTTGTCGGTACACTCTACACAAGAATCCTTCACAGAGAATTTGATGCAGCCGGAAGAGATTCTTGGATGAGCCTGCTCATGGAGAAGGGCGGAACGGCTACTGATGTTATCCTCGGATTCTTCGGAAGTGCCGAGTACAGATCTTACAACACAAGCAACGAAGAGTTTGTTACCACATTGTACTGGGTAATGTGCAACAGAGCCGGTACTGAAGCAGAGATCGCTGATTGGGTAGCAAAGCTTGACGGCGGTGCCACAAGAGATTCTGTCATCAGAGAGTTTGCAGCTTCTCAGGAGTGGGCTAACCTCTGCGCATTCTTTAGGGTAAACGTATAACATTCATGCCTGTGTTATGCCATTAGGTAATAGGAATGCCCCGGAGTGATCCGGGGCATTCTGCTGTTTCTGAAACTTTTTAATGATCAGAGCATCTTTGCTCTTAACTCCTCGTCGGAAAGGGGAGAGAGGAGAGCGGGTGCGATGTCGAATACTGTCTTGCAGCCGTAGTCACCCTTTTCGTAGAGGCGGAAAGCTGCACGTGCATAAGCGAGGATAACGGAAGCCGTGAACTCGGGGTTGGAGTCGAGCTTGAGGCTGTACTCGATGATGTGCTTGTGCTCGCCGTCGATGCCTGTTGTGCCGGAACGGAATACGAAGCCGCCGTGGTTCAGCTTGCTGTGGTTAGCTGCGAACTCTTCCTCAGAGATGAAGTGTACTGTCGTGTCGTAATCAGCGAAGTAGTTAGGCATCTCCTTGATAGTCTTCTCGATGAGAGCCTTGTCTGCGCCTTCCTCGGCAACAACGAAACACTCTCTTGTGTGCTTCTGCCTTGTTGTGAGTGTGGGGTTGGAGCCGGATCTTACGGCATCGAGAGCCTCGGGTACGGGGATAGTGTACTGCTTGCCGTTCTTAACGCCGGGGATTCTTCTGATAGCATCGGAGTGACCCTGCGAAACGCCCTTGCCCCAGAATGTGTAGTCGTGTCCCTCAGGGAGGATGCAGTTGGAATAAAGTCGCTGGAGAGAGAACATTCCGGGATCCCATCCTGCGGAGATGAGGGAAACCTTGTTAGCGCTCTTGGAAGCCTCGTCGACTGCCTTGAAGTGCTCGGGGATCTTAGCGTGTGTATCGAAACTGTCGATAACGTTGTAAAGAGCTGCGTACTCGGGTGTTGTTACGGGAAGATCCGTAGCGGAACCGCCGCAGTTGATCATGACATCGAAGTCAGCTGTCTTGTCCTTGAGGTCGTTAACGGAGTAGACGGGAACGCCTGCTGCTCTGATCTTAAGGGAAGCAGGGTCGCGTCTTGTGAATACACCCTTGAGCTCCATGTCGGGGCATCTTGAGATCTCGCTCTCGACGCCGCGTGCGAGGTTACCGTAACCTATGATTCCGATTCTGATTGCCATATTGCGTTGCCTCCTGAGGCGAAAAATTTCTTTCAGATTATAGATTATTGTTTTCAGTTTTTAAATATTTAATGTTAAGAAAAGTTGTAAAATATAAATACTTGAAGACGATAATCAAGGGAGGTGAGTATCATGTCAATCAAGATAATCACGATAAGCAGACAGTTCGGAAGCGGCGGCAGAACGATAGCTAAGACTCTTGCACAGAAGCTCGGCTACGATTATTACGATAAGGAGATCATCGAGCAGGTCGCAGAGAAGACCGGTTTCTCGAAGGAGGTCGTAGCATCCAAGGGCGAAGAGGCTCCCGGCAAGAGTATTATCTCTTACGGATTCGAAGCACAGGCTACTCCCGGCATTATGAACGGAATGACAATGAACGACTATATCTGGTCGGTTCAGCGTAAGGTCATCAAGGATATCGCAGATTCAGGCAAGCCCTGCGTAATCGTAGGACGTTCGGCAGACTTCATCCTCAAGGATTACGACAGCATTCTCAATGTCTATATTTGTGCAGACAAGAAGTTCCGTGCAGAGCGTATCGTTAAGCTTTACGGCGAGAATGATAAGAAGCCCGAGAAGAGGCTTGATGAGAAGGATAAGAAGAGAGCTGCCAACCACAAGCATTTCACGGATCTTGAATGGGGTTATGCTCCGAACTACGATATCTGTCTTAATTCCTCGGTCCTCGGCATCGACAAGTGCGTGGAGATCATAGAGGATCTTGTTAAGAGGGGTTAACATATTGACACGCTAGTTTATTTAGTGTAATAAATTACTTCGGTAGGGCTGTCCTTACAAGGACAGCCTTTTTCATGGAGGTAGTTATGTTGATCAAGATCCTGTTGTTGATCGTATTCTTCGCGGTGCTCATCGCTGTAGGTGTATTGAGCCGCAAGAGTGCGAAGAACGTTGACGGCTTCGTTCTCGGCGGAAGATCCGTCGGACCGTGGCTTACGGCTTTCGCGTATGGTACGAGTTACTTCTCGGCTGTTATCTTTATCGGTTATGCCGGACAGTTCGGCTGGAAGTTCGGTGTAGCTTCCACATGGATCGGTATCGGTAATGCCGTTATCGGTTCGCTTCTTGCATGGGTTATCCTCGGAAGAAGAACACGTCTCATGACACACAAGCTCGATTCATCCACGATGCCCGAGTTCTTTGCCAAGAGATTTAACTCCAAGAGCCTTCGCATAGGATCTTCGTTCATTGTATTCATATTCCTTATCCCTTATACAGCTTCTCTGTATAACGGTCTGTCCAGACTTTTCGAGATGGCTTTCCACGTAGACTATAAGTACTGCATCATCGCGATGGCAGTGCTCACGGGTATCTATGTTATCGTAGGAGGCTACATGGCTACTGCGATCAACGACTTTATTCAGGGCATCATCATGCTGATCGGTATCGTCGCAGTTATCGTTGCTGTTCTTAATGTTAACGGCGGCTTCATGGGCTCCATGATCGAGCTCGCGAAGATTCCCGGTGATTTCCCCGAGTACAACGGTGCGTATACTTCTTTCGTAGGACCGCTGCCGTTCGACCTTCTCGGTGTTGTTATCCTTACATCCCTCGGTACATGGGGTCTTCCTCAGATGGTTCAGAAGTTCTATGCCATCAAGCACGAGGATGCTATCCGTAAGGGTACGATCATCTCCACATTCTTCGCTATCATCGTAGCAGGCGGCTGCTACTTCCTCGGAGGCTTCGGAAGACTCTTCCTTACACCCGATGAGGTAAAGGAGATGGGCTTCGATGCTATCGTTCCTTCGATGCTCTCGACACTGCCTGACATCCTCATAGCAGTTGTTGTTATCCTCGTTCTTTCCGCATCAATGTCCACACTGTCCTCGCTGGTTCTTACATCAAGCTCCACGCTGACACTGGACTTCATCTCCGGAACTGTTGTTAAGAACATGAAGGAGACAAGCAAGCTTATCTGCCTGCGTGTGCTCGTAGTAGTGTTCATCATCATCTCTTCCGTGATCGCATTGATCCAGTACAGATCCAACGTTACGTTCATCGCACAGCTCATGGGCGTATCCTGGGGTGCTCTTGCAGGTGCATTCCTCGCTCCGTTCCTCTTCAGCCTTTACTGGAAGAGAACAACGAAAGCATCATGCTGGGTTTGCTTCCTGTTCGGTTCCGTGCTCATGATCTGCAACATGCTGTTCAGAGCATCTTTCCCTACGGTTCTGCAGTCACCCATCAACTGCGGTGCATTCGCAATGCTTGCAGGATTCATCATTGTTCCCGTATTCAGCCTGATCTCCAAGGCTCCTGACAAGAAGCTTATCGATGAAGCATTCTCAAGCTATGAGAGACCTGTTACGGTTATGTCCAAGAACATCCTCGAGGAAGCTGAAGAAGAGTAATCTTCTGAGAATAATCGAAAATAAGAAGAACCCTTGTCATAATCGGCAAGGGTTCTTTAATTGGTGGAGCGTACGGGGATCGAACCCGTGACCTCTACGCTGCCAGCGTAGCGCTCTCCCAGCTGAGCTAACGCCCCAAAGCAACGGGATGATTATAACATCAGGGTTTAAGGCCATGCAAGATAATTAATATATTATTCTTATTTGCTTGAAGTTGTTAAGTTATAATTACATGTATGCAGACATTATTCGGAATAAAGTTAGGCGGTCTTAAACAGAAAATCGTGAGCCTGGTCATAGTGATCTTCCTCATTATGATCATTTTCATTACGATTGTTTCTGTTTACAGAACCAGATACCTTTCTAATATTGTCAGCTCCACAAGGGAAGAACAGCAGATCGCTTTGGGCGAAGTATCGGCGGATACCATACATGAAGTGCTCGATACTTCTATGACCAAGTCGAATGATCTTCAGGCATTTATTGCCGATGATATGTTCAGCGAGATCGAGACTGATGTACTGACTTTGCAGGCGCTTGCCGAAGGATATTTCCAGCATAAGGGCTCTTATGAATATGCACCGATCCTGCCGCCGGATCCGTCTCGCGACGGCGAGGTAACTGCCCAGGCTCTGTGGGATGATACTGTTGAAGATTACACAGAGTCCGAATACCTTGAAGTTGCGGTTCAGATGGGCAATACCATGGTCGCCATGTGTACGAATGCGGGCTATATGGATAACTGCTACATCGGCTTCGAAGACGGAACTTCGCTGTGCGTAGATGCTTTCTCAGCAAATAAATACGATGAAGACGGCAATATCATTTATTTCCCTGCAAGGCAGAGGACCTGGTATCAGGATGCTATCTATATCAATGACGTCACTTTCTCGGGTGTTATCTATGACACATTCTCGGGAAGATCCTGTGTAACATGTTCAGCTCCCGTATTCGTAAACGGCGAACTCATAGGTGTTGTAGGTATCGATCTGTTCCTTGATGAACTTGAGACTTATGTTGAGCAGTCCGATCAGACCAGCGGCTTCCTTTGCATAGTCAATGATGAGGGGCAGGTTATTTTCGCGCCGGACGGCAACGGGCTTTTCGAGGTGGAGTCGCAGGAAGAGGCGGAAGACTTACGCTATTCCGATAACGCGGATCTTGCAGGGTTCGTGATCGAGTCCCTGTACTACAGCACGGGGTTTCGCGAGATCACGGTGAACGGCGAAGACTACTATATGGTCGGAAGTCCGATCCCGACAGTCGGCTGGGCTGCGATTTCCGTAGTCGAGAAGGATCTTACCGAGGTTCCTACGAATCTGATGCTCGAAGAATATGACCGCATCAACGACGAAGCACAGACCAATTACAGAGCGGCGCAGACCAAGCTTCTGATCCTGTCGGCGATAATGATCTTCCTGATCGTTCTTGCCGGAATGATCGCGGTGCTGATGTTGTCAGACAGGATCGTTAAGCCGATCGAGTCGATGACACAGGACATCATTGAAGGTGCAACGACCGGCAAGATGTTCGAGATGAAAGAACTATACAACACGAATGACGAGATCGAGGTGCTCGCCGCGTCATTCGACGATCTGTCGAAGAAGACGAAGGCATATATCACCGAGATCACCGAGAATACGAAGATGAAGGAGCGTATCAGTACTGAGCTCTCGCTCGCGGCTCAGATACAGGAAGCAATGCTCCCGCATAAGTTCCCGCCGTTCCCGGATAGACATGAATTCGATATTTATGCCGTAATGGATCCGGCAAGGGAAGTAGGCGGAGACTTCTACGACTTCTTCATGATCGACGACGATCATATCGGACTTGTAATGGCTGACGTAGCAGGAAAGGGAATACCTGCGGCGCTTTACATGATGATATCCAAGACCATCCTTCAGAGCTGCGCGATGTTGGGTGTTCCGGTATCGGAGGTCTTAAGAAGAACCAACAACGCTCTTTGCTACGACGAAGACGTGGATATGTTTGTTACTGTTTGGGTCGGTGTCCTTCAGATCTCTACAGGTAAGCTTACCGCATGTAACGCGGGTCATGAGTATCCCGTAATAAAGAGGGCGGACGGCTCTTTTGAAGTCTATAAGGACAAGCACAGTCTCGCGATCGGAGCGATGCCCACGACGAGATTCACTTCATATGAGATTGATATTAACAAAGGCGACACACTTTTCTTGTATACTGATGGTGTGCCCGAAGCAACTGACGGCAACGAGAAGATGTTCGGGCAGGAGCGTATGCTCGAAGCTTTGAACAGCGATCCCGATGCGGATCCCACGACGCTTCTTAAGAATGTACAGAAGGCGGTCGCCGAATTCGTTAAGGATGCGGAACAGTTTGATGACCTGACGATGCTCGCTTTCGAGTATCACGGACCTGATAAAAAACAAGAGAGGGGTAATGACCATGACTAAAACGACAATTGCAGTTGACAGCTCTAACAGAAGCTTAGCAGAGGCTATCAAGCTTACGGCCGATGCAGGAACAAACGCAGGACTTGATAATGCCCAGAACCTGCGTCTCCGTCTGCTCGTGGAGGAACTTATCGGCCTTCTTCGCGGTATCGCAGGCGATCTCAAGGCAGATTACACTATCGAGGAAGAGAACAAGAAGTTTACTTTGCACCTGAAGGGCGAGGTCAGACTTGATAAGAAGATGCACGACCAGCTCATCGAGTCTTCTACTAACGGCAAGAATGCCGCTGCCAAGGGCTTTACGGGCAGACTTCGCGCAATGATCGGCACCATGCTGCTTCCGGGTACGCTCGGAAATACTTTCGTGACAGGCTTTTCGATGGGTCTCATGAACATGGGCAGCCCCGTCGCAAGCGTAGATTCCATCGCAGGCACCAACGCTTACCTGTGGTCCATGGAGAAGTACGTTAACGCCGTTAAGGAGAGCGACAGCAAAGAAGAGTGGGACGCACTCGAGCGCTCGATCCTCGTAAATGCCGCCGATGACGTTAAGGTCAGCATCGTCGGAAATGACGTTGAGATCATCATTGAGAAGCAATTTTAATAAAAAATAATTTATTGTATAATCATTAATATTTCATCTAAGGAGAAGTTAAATGCTGAACATCGAAAAGAAGTCACACGGAAATAACCTCGACATCGCTTTGGAAGGCAGACTTGATACAACAACTGCACCTGAGCTCGAGACTATCGTAAGAACGGGTCTTGACGGAGCAGAGCTTCTGACATTTGATTTTGCAAAGCTCGAGTACATCTCCAGTGCGGGACTTCGTATCCTCCTTGCAGCTCAGAAGATCATGAACAAGCAGGGAAAGATGGTTGTTAAGAACGTCTCCGAGGAAGTTAAGGAGATCTTCGAAGTAACCGGTTTCTCGGATATCCTTACAATCGAGTGAGGTTAATTTGATGACCAAGTTGGAGCAGCTTTATATCGACGGTTCCGAGGAGAAGGCATCAGAGGCTATAAGAGTAGCCGATGAGTTTATCGCTACTCAGAATCTCGATCGTAAGAAATCCATTCATCTGCGTCTGTTGGCAGAAGAAGCCGTAGGCATGGTTAAGGCCATGACAGGTGACTTCGAGGCGCTCTTCTGGATTGAAGAGGAAAACGGGGAGTACAGGATAAGGCTGACCATCAAGACTGATATGGACAGGGCGAAGAAGGAAGAACTGCTCTCGCTGTCCACGTCCGGCAGTAATACCGCTGCGAAGGGCATCATGGGCAAGATCAGAGAGATGATCGAGAACAGTCTTCTTGATTTTGATTCCGCACTGAAGCAGCAACAGCAGTACGGCGGCAATAACGGATATACATATGTAGGCATGGGAATGCTCGAAGATGTGCCGGTGTGGTCGCTTAACAGTTACAGGGAGGCTCTGGAAGACAAGCCCGAGAAAGATGATTCTGACGAAGAGGCTTGGGACGAGTTGGAGAGATCCATCGTGGCAAGTCTTGCGAAGGATGTTACCATCGGCATCAAGAGTAACCTTGTAGAGATGACGATAACTGCACTCTGAGATACATAAGGGGCAAGATTATGGCAGATAACACTATTCAGGAATTAACGATCGAGGCAGTCACGGAGAACCTTGAACAGGTTATGGAGTTCGTTGATGTGCGTCTCGAAGATGCAGGCTGCCCTCCCAAGGTTCAGATGCAGATAGATGTCGCATTGGAAGAGATCTATGTCAATATCGCCAATTATGCTTATAATCCCGAGACGGGTCCTGCTACTGTCCGCGTTGACGTATCGGACGAGCCCGTAACGGTTACGATCACTTTCGTAGATCACGGTATCCCTTACGATCCGCTTGCCAAGGCAGATCCCGATGTTACTCTTCCTGCTGAGGAGAGAGATATTGGCGGCCTCGGTATCTTCATGACGAAGAAGCTTATGGACGACGTCGTATATGAGTACAAGGATGGAAGTAATATATTGAGACTTATTAAGAAGTTCTGATTATAGTTTGTGTTCAGATTAAGTCAGGGTCCTGCGTGTGCGGGACCCTGTTTTTATGTTTAATTGACGCATGTAAAATGAATTTGATGAATTTGGTGAAAATGTGAAAAATTTTGAAGAATTTGTTACGGAAGGTGTTGCAATTTGCTTGATACGCCTTTATTATCAAAGTAACTTTAACCTTAATAGGGATACTATGTCTTTTTACGGGGGGATCGTCATGATCGCAAAGAAGTCAAAGAAGAGATTGTTTGGTTTGGTATCAACCGCACTTGCAGTATCAATCCTGATGCAGTGGCTGATTATTCCGAAGATTCAAAGTGATAATACTGTTCTTGCTGCCGAAGGCGAATGGAACATTATGAACCAGGATTCTTCGAGTCTGGTCAACTTTGCTACCATTCTCAGAGGTGCTGTGGATTACGGTATTGTCTCGAATTCTATCAATCAGCAGAATCACATGGAGACTACTTTCGCCACATACACTTTCATTAACCCTAATGGCGGTAATAATAACGACGTAGACTTTTTGGACAGAGATAAGACTGCTCATTTCCTGATTGGCGGTGTAGAAGACGGATCATATATCAGATTCGGTCAGACTACTGCCCAGTATTTTAATATTCAGGGTCCCGAATCTTTGTTTACCGGTTTTGATCCTAACAGCACCGGAAAATCAGGTCACTTCGAATTAGATAATCTGTTCTTTACATACAGAGCTCCCGATCCCGCGCCTGATGTAATTACATCTTCCCCAATAGATACTAATTCGAACATTGAAAGACTTATCGACAGAGGTGTCACTCAGTCTCAGTGGCTTTCTGACAGAGCTAATAACGCTGCTTATCAGCTTCCGAGTGAGTATATCAGTTACCCTACAACTAACAGTATCCAGATTGATATAACGGATCCGATATTCGATAACCGTGTTGTATATATCAATGTTGACGCTGATATGATGCGTCTTATGAGAAATACCGGTGATGTAGATGCATCCACACTGGTGGCTACACAAGGACTAGTAATCAGAAAGAATCCTTCATCTGTTGTTGTATTCAATATTGAGGACAGTGTTGTTGATGAAGTCTTTGGTGCAGATCAGCACTATGTAACAAGTAAATATATAGTTGTATCAGGCTCTGATATTATGGAGTCTCAGACTGCTTCGAGCGGTAATACCGGTTGTGAGGGTAAGAGTACAGTAAATTATCAGGGCATTGATACAGGATTGTGTCAAACTGTTATTTGGAATATAAGAACCAACAATGATGTCGATCTGGATTCAATGGCAGGAACAATCTTGATTCCGGAGCCTGTCAGCATTGATCTTACAGGCGGACACTCTGCTGGCTGGTTGTTAACAAGCGGTGATGTTCAGCTCCATAAAGAGTTCCACTATATCTACGGCGGAAGTTCAATCGATGGAGAGGATGAGATGCATTTTGCCATCCGTAAGGCCTTTACTCAGGCATTTGCATCTGAAGCATCGGTTGTTCCCGACAGAAGTGTAGTGTTTAACAGCGGTGATTTCCAGTTTATTTGGCAGGAATATACGGACATTACTTTTGCAGCAACTGTCGGTGCTTCCTCTACATGTCCGGTATCAGCAAGCAGTGATGTCTCGTTCCCGGTTCTGACCTTCTATACTGACAGTGCTCATGCAGGTACGGGCGAGGTGGATACCACAACAGATCCGCCGACTTATCCTGTCGATTGTGATCCTCATTATGTACTCGCGGGCAGTTGCCGTGACTTCTATTTCAGAATCACAGAGTCTTCTAATACACTCCCGGGAATTACAAATTCCGGCGGTGATGTCAAGATCAGACTGAGAGTTACTTCTGATGCAGAAGGTAACTTGACTTATCAGGTACAGTCTAAGACCACAACAGGTGTAAATGGGGAGATCCTGTATGCATCTAACGGATCCTGGGGTGAGGATACGTCCTGGGCTCCTATGTCCGGTGTCAGATTCGACCTTGGAGCATTCTACAACAGAGTAGATTCACAGGCTCCCGGTATGTTGAGAATCGAGAAGACTGTTTTAGGATGCACACCGACACAGGATCTTGAGTATACATTTAATGTTTATTCAGAGGATAATGGAGTAAAAACCTACTATTCAGCTGACGGTTCTACCAGCTCCGATCCTGTAGCAATCGGTGTTACGGTTGCTGCTAATTCAACAACCGGTTCACAGCTGGTACAGAATCTTCCTGTCGGACTGACATATACAGTTGTTGAGGTTAATCCTGAATCCGTTGTTATTGACGGTTATTCTTTGGTTGAAGAGCAGCATATTGCATCAGGCGTTCTAAGCGGCTCTGTAGCATTTGCATCAATAAATAATACTTATGTCCGTCAGGACAGAGGTACTATATCTCTTTCAAAGTTGATAGGTAACGGTAATGATTATGCAGCAGCTTCAAGCACAGTCTATAAGATCGCTGTTTATCAGGAGGTTTCCAATCAGTGGTTTTCTTATACCAATTACTATGATGAGAATGGTACTGCTCATACTGTTTTCCCAATGTGGGGTGGCGATCCTTATTACATTAACGTAACTCCCGGTCATCCGGTACTTATCAGTAATCTGAATGCGGGTACCTATTACGTTATGGAAGTTGATGCCGAGGTTCAGGATTATGAGTTGGCAGTAGCTTATAACGGTGATTCCACGGTGACTACAGCGAGTGTAAATGTTACTAATGGTACATTAACGCCGATGTCCATTACGAACACGTACACATCGCAGAATCCTCAGGAAGGCTCACTCAAGATTCTGAAGGATGCAGGAACAGGAGCTAACACATCTACGTTCACAGTAACTGTATTGGGCGCAGACAATCTGTACTACAGAGCAGACGGAACAACAAGCAGCACAGAAGTAACGATCAGTGTGC
>JAGAXM010000028.1 GCA_017940895.1 Clostridiales bacterium
GCCGGAAGACTGCCCATCCCTTAGGCCAGCCTACATACATGGTTGCGTGGGTTATGATCGCGGCGATCTCATCCTTCGTAATACCATGTGCTTTCGCATTCTGAAGATGATATGCCAAAGATGAATCCGTGATTCCCGACGCCATTAGTGAAACTACCGTGATAATGCATCGGGTCTTAACATCGATTGCCTCATCATTCCACACCTCGCCAAAGAGCACATCATCGTTTAAATGTGCAAACATTGGAGCGAACTTTCCAAGCTGATCTCTTCCTGCTGTCTGTACGATTTTCTCTGCCATACTATTTCGCACCTCCCATTATCTTCTGTGTTCCGGTTGTCCATACATGCTTTTTTGATGCATCGCTTCGCTTGTTCTGAGCCATAACTCCCGCAAGGGGATGTGGAACATATGGTTCTTCAAGGAAAGACCGTTCCTCATCCGTCAACTCCAAATCTACCGCGCTGACAGCGCCTTCAATATGGTGCATCTTAGTTGCTCCAACAACAGGGGATGTCACCTTAGTGAGAAGCCATGCCAAAGACACTTCTGTCATAGTCACGTTTTTCTTCTCGGCAAGTTCCGCTACCCGGTTTATGATCACTGAATCCTGTGTTGCCGTTGCATCATATTTGAACTTTGCATAAGCATCCTCGACTGCGCGTTTTGTATTACCTTCATCAGGTTTTCTGGAAAGTCTTCCGCTTGCCAGTGCGCTGTATGGGGTGAGTGCAATATTTTCTTCCTCACAATAAGGTACCATCTCACGTTCTTCTTCACGGAAAATCAGATTATAATGTCCTTGAATTGAGACGAATTTGGCAAAGCCTTCTTTTTCCGCCAAAGCATTTGCCTTTGCAATCTGCCAAGCAAAACAATTTGATATGCCGATATATCTTGTCTTACCCGCTTTCACTATGCGGTTTAATCCATCCATTACATCATATATATCTGTATTCCAATCCCACATGTGGTAGATGTAGAGATCCACATAGTCCATTCCAAGGTTCTTAAGGCTTGTATTTATCATGTTTTCTATATGTTGCTGGCCTGTGATACCTTTTTCAATCTCCTCCGGCGTTCTCGGAAGAAACTTTGTTGCTACAACTACGTCTTCTCTTTTAGCATAATCTCTGAGAGCACGGCCTACATATTGTTCGCTTGTTCCGCTTTGATAGGCGATTGCGGTATCATAAAAATTAACTCCGAGTTCAAGCCCCTTTTTTATGATCCCCCTTGAATGCTCTTCATCAAGCGTCCATCCGTGCTGTCCCTTACCTGCGTCTCCAAATCCCATGCACCCCATGCAGATGCGTGACACCTCCAGTTCTGAGTTTCCAAGCCTTGTAAATCTCATCTTCGCGCTCCTTTTCTCATTACGCTAACGCATTTAACAATAGCTATCCGCGGTTTCTCGTGATGATGCCCCTTGAATCATTTTGACAGAAGGCCGATCAGACAGTTAAATGTGATCTTGTATATTGTCTGATACTTAAAGTCAACGCCTGCGTCCTTCATTGCCTTCTTTTGTTTATCAGTTACTGTTTATTTAATGATCCAGAATCTGCCTTAATTCCTGCGGCATCGAATTGAAACTGTGGCCGTGGAAATCGATCTAGAACCTAAAAACCCCAGAAAAACATTCCGGAGTTTAGTCTCATTATTATATTTCTTCCGCACAAGTGCCAGCAAAAAGACTATGCAGATCTTCGGTCCAACTTGTTTGCGCATCTTCAAGACATCTCGCTCTTTACAGGTTTTTTCCCATTTCGTAAGCCTTGTCCATGGCTGTGTTTCCCAGCACTTCTTTTGCTTCTGTTACCCCGCCGCCAAATACACATCCGGCAAGCCTTGCTTTAGGAAAGCATTCTATCCAGCCTTCAAGACCGCTTTTCGCTCTCTGCCAGACATACTCCTCATCTTCAGCAGCCGCCGCAATAAAGTAGACGTCACGGAATGCATAATCCGTTGTAAACAGAGGATTGCCCCTGTCGAGCATAGTCTTCATCTGTCCGCTCATCTCGTAATAATAGATCGGCGTGGCAAATACCAGGACATCCGCTTTTTCCATCTTTTGCTCGATCAGATCCGCATCATCACGGATCACGCATCTCTTGGTCTTCTGACAAGCAAAGCAGCCTCTGCAGAACTTTATATCTTTATCCTTAAGGCTTATGATCTCTACTTCGTTGCCTGCGTCCTTTGCACCCCGGGCAAACTCATTGGCCAGAAGCTCAGAATTGCTGCCTGTACGCGGACTGGTAGATATGACCAAAACATTTTTACCCATAATCTTCATAACCTTCGGTCACTTAAGATACTCATTAAAGAAGCTTTCCATCCTATCAAAAGGAATATAATCCTTATCACCGCCGTCATACAGGTCTGTGTGCACAGCATCCGGAATGATCAGGAGTTCTTTGTTGTCTCCGTTCAGAAGCTTGAAAGCATCCTGACTCATATAGCAGGAATGAGCCTTTTCGCCGTGTATCATAAGCACGGCACTGTCTATCTCTCCCGCATAGGTGAACAGCCTTGTATTTGCAAGGGATGTTCCTGCCTGAACGGTCCATCCTTCATTGGAATTCAGTGAGCGGACATGATAGCCTCTGTCAGTCTTATAGTAATCGTAATAGTCCTTCACAAAAAACGGTGCGTCTTCAGGAAGCGGATCGACTACACCACCGGCCCTCATGTAGCTGCCATTCCTGTAGTCTTCCGTACGCTGTCTGCTGACTGCTTCTCTTGCTGCTTTTCTTGCTTCTTTGCTGTCAGCAGAATCAAAATATCCGTTGCCTGCAACACGGGACATGTCATACATAGTTGATGTGACGGTTGCCTTGATTCTTGTATCCGCACATGCAGTCTGAAGTGCCATGCCGCCCCAGCCGCAGATACCGATGATGCCGATACGCTCCGGATCCACATTGTCCTGTACGGAAAGAAAATCAACAGCAGCCTGGAAATCTTCTACGTCAATATCAGGTGAATGCATCGCTCTCGGAAATCCGCCTGACTCTCCCGTAAAGGAAGGATCGAATGCTATCGTAATAAATCCTCTTTCAGCCATTGTCTGTGCATAAAGCCCCGATGCCTGCTCCTTACATGCTCCGAAGGGACCGGAAACAGCGATCGCAGGAAGCTTTCCGGATGCATCCTTAGGTACATACATGTCCGCCACCAGCGTGATGCCAAAATGATTTACAAAGGTCACTTTGCTGTGACTCACTTTTTCACTCTTAGGGAAAGTCTTGTCCCACTCCTGTGTCAATTTAAGTTCTTCAGTCTTCATCATGATATGTTGCCTCCGTATTATTTGTTTGCCTGTTTCATTTCCTTTTCCGTGACACGGATCAGAACGTCCAGCAGATCTACCTTCCTTCCGCTCTCATGCAGCTCATCCATAAGCCTGCACCGGTCTTTCTTCATCAGATGTAAGGCTCCTTCCATATTCCCTGATTCACACATTCCGGTGATCTCGTCTATCGTCCTGTTACTGCATCCGGCGTCGGTCAGGTTTTGTTTTAATCGTATCTTATCCACAGAAATCCTCACATCCATATGCTTTTCCATTCTTTACATCTCCATCTTAATCACTTGTGGCAGCCCTCGCTAATAGTTATAATGAATATCGTGATATTCCGATTCGGCATATCACAGAAAAGGAGGTGCTGATATGGAGATACGGACCCTCAGATACTTTCTTGCAGTAGCAAGGGAAGAAAACATGTCGCGGGCAGCGGAAATACTGCATGTAACCCAGCCGACGCTGTCCAAACAGTTAAAGTCCCTGGAAGATGAACTCGGCAAGAAATTATTTACAAGACACAGCTTCAGTATCCGTCTTACAGACGAAGGCATTCTCCTCAGGAACCGCGCCGAAGACCTTATAAGCATGGCCGACAAGATAGAGCAGGAATTTGTTTCCCTCGATGACATCACAGGCGGCGAACTTTATCTGGGACTGGCAGAGTCCTTTCAGATCAAGCATCTTGCCAAAGTGATCAAAGAATTTAAGACCCGCTATCCGAATCTGCACTACCACATCACCAGCGGAGATACAGAGCAGATAGCGGACAAGCTCGATAAGAGCTTGCTTGATTTTCTTGTCCTTGCAGAATATCCTGACAGTCACAAATATGAATTTATAGAATTCCCCGAAAGCGACAGATGGGGGCTCGTGATACCGAAAGACGATCCTCTGGCAGGCAAAAAATCAATCCGTGCAAAAGATCTTGCGGGACTGCCTTTATTCTGCTCAGAGCAGGCATGGAATAATGAAGTAAAAGAATGGGCAGGCTCAGATTTTTCCAAGATGAAACTCGAAGGCTCTTTCCGCCTGTCCTATAACGGTTCCATTTTCGCAAAAGAAGGTCTTGGATATCTGCTGACCTTTGATCACCTCGTTGATACATCTGACAGCAGCGGTCTTGTATTCCGTCCTTTGGCTCCAAAACTTGAGACAAAGCTTTATATCGCATGGAACAGATATCAGGCCTTCACTCCGATTGCCGAACGCTTCCTTGAACAGCTTCAAAGATCGTTTGTTGAAAATAGCACGCTCCGGGTAATTAAGCATCCCTAATCACTTTCCATCAGCGAAGTTGGTAAACGTACCCTGTTCCAAAGCAGGATATCCGTACTTCTCTTTTGCATCTGAAAAAGCTTTGATCATGAAGCTCATGGACCTGGCCAGATTGCGCATGGTCTGCAGTCCTTCCAGATCTTTCTTCACATCCTCGGCCGTAAAACCGTGCACCTGGTTCCAATATGTGGATGAGGCAACCGGCATACTGCTGATCGTGAAGTATTTATTCAGCACATCGAAACTGGCTGAGTTGCCGCCACGTCTGCAGCTGACAACAGATGCGCCTACCTTCATATGCTTGGAGAAAGGCGAGCTGTAGAACAATCTGTCCAGGAAAGACAGGAGAGTACCGTTCGGCGAACCATAGTAGACCGGACTACCGATTACCAGACCATCCGCCTTCTCAAACTTCTCAGCAACTTCGTTGACGAGATCATCAAAGACACATTTTCCTTTGGAACTGCATTGTCCGCAGGATATACATCCGCGGATATCTTTAATTCCCACCTGGATCAGTTCGGTCTCGATTCCTTCTTCCTCGAAGATCCTGATCATCTCCTCCAGCGCAGTAGCTGTACAGCCATGAGGATGCGGACTTCCGTTTAAAAGTAAAACTTTGGACATAGATTATTCCTCCCAATCAAACGAACTCTCTTTATATATACTTCTCAATCCCACACTGTTCTACAACCATTTTCCCAAGAAGAGTAAGTGCCTGTCCAGGGCATTTATTGATACAACGATAACACATGGTACAGCGGTCGCTTGATACTGCTTTTTGATCCTTGATAGCAATGTTCCTCATCGGACACAGCTTTTCACATAATCCGCATCCGATACATTTATCAGTATTAACCTTAAGCTTTGAGGAATATCCCCTGGTCTTATGGCCAAAGTATGCTCTCTGTCCAAAGAAACCGGCCAACCTGTACAAAGCACCTATACCTTCCTGTGTTGGATCATCGGCTTTTAACCGCTTTACAGATTCTTTTATCTTCTGTTCCGCCTGTTTTACAAGTTCTTTATTCTTTTCAATCGGACGTTTTAATGCCTTCTCGTCTGCTATACTATCAGGCATCTTCAGATGAAGTCCGCCTATTACTTCAGCGCCATAGCATTGCAAAAGACGTCCGAGCATCCCTGAGCCATCACCGCTGAAAAGCCCCATCGTTGCGATTATGAAAACCTTCTTGTTCTTCCACAGCTCATTGTGATCTGAAATATAATCCCGCATGATCTTCGGAACTGTACTAAACTGAACCGGATATGCAAATATGATAAGATCCGCATCTGCTACTGCAGCTAATGCTTCTGTATCCTCTATAGAATATGCACTGAATTCTTTGTCATACTCTTTACAGAATAACTCCGCCGCATATTTTGAATTGCCCGTCCCACTAAAATAAATACCAACCATTATTTACACTCTCGTACAAGATGATTCTATAACCTATAAAACTGTCTCATCGCCATTATCTTGGTATATCTATGTAATACACCTGATTTGTCCACCGAGATCCGGGAATATAAAGCCGTATCTCATCTTCCGATATCCATTCCACATCCCAGTAAACTGTCTCATTGAATCCCGGACCGTCATACTCAAAGATGCATTCTCCGTCATAGAATACATCTGGGCAGCTCAAATAATCGACCATAACAACAACCTCATCATTTCCAAAGGGCGATTCAAATGTCTGATCAAGGTCAGGATCATGGCATCCAGTAAAAAGGAGCACTGCTATGATCAGGATCATCAGTTTCCTTGTTTTCATTGTATTCCCATTTCCCTTATTCTCGTGAGTTATCCTATTAATCTACTGATCTAACGCAGTCAGGTCAGACCGCTCATATTTGTTAGAACCTTTTATGCTCTTTTTATATTTCCAGCACTTTATGGCATCGACCAGCGAAGCACCTTTATTGTCGCAGAAAAAATCCCGTACATAAGTGTTATATTCAAACTGTTTATCTATGTCCTTTTTCCCAGGTTTCTTCGTGCTCTTTATTTCTTTATATGCTGCAATCGCATCTGCGTATGTCTTTCCGCTGTTAGATTTAAGCCATTTTTGAAAAGCAACATTGAAAGAAAAGCTATCGCCTATCTCGCGCTTAAAGAACGCCCTGTGCAGTTCCGAACAAACAAAACCAGATTCAATGATACTGTCTCTTGTTATTGCCTGTATCTTTGGCTTTTGAGTCCGTACCGGCTTTACAGCTTTGATCTTTCCTGTATCAAGATAATATGCAATCCGCTCAGTCAGTTCCGCTTTTCCTCCGGAAGCCGGCAATCCGTTTTCACGGCAGAAACTGACCAATTCTTCCTTAAGATAGTAGTATTCAAGGAACTCATTGCTTTTCAGCTTAATTGATAATTCCGGTCTGTCTGACATAAATTCCTCTATATCCTCACTTAATGAATAATTCTGTCTATTATTCTTACTAATACCTTAAGCGTCAAATGCTCTTACAAAAGTCCAGTATCTCCTGCTTCCTGGATTCAACTTGTTCCCTGTATTCGAGCGATGTCAGGCCCAGATGTCCTTCGCACTCAATCTCGAGATGTCCGTAGAAATGTTCTATGCTGCCGATAAGTCTCTCACATTCAGGCATACTAGGACCGGTCCTGAGAGCGATGGCATAACCTCTTTTGCCCTGCTTTATGGTCGCATGTGGTTCATGAGTATTACACCACGGCGTTACCCTGTCTATAAATGATTTGAACTGTCCGGGAATATCAGCCCAGTATGAAGGTGCAACCGATACGATAATCTCAGCATTATCGAACTCATTCATTATGTCCCGTATCACCTGAGCATCGCTCATAACGCACTGAGCCGTCTTATGACACGCTCTGCAGCCTTTGCAAAACGCAAAATTATAATCATCTATACAGATGCACCTGGTATCATAGCGGGACTTAAGCTCACCTTCCACTATCTTTACTATCTCAGCTGTTGCTCCTGTCCTGACGGGACTGCAATTAATTATCAAAGCATTCATTATCACACCTGCTTCTCAATTAGTTTTACTGATGATTAAACTCTTCTGATAAAAGTTGAAGCCATCCTCGATCTTTACGATACGGTATCCTAACCTTTTGTAAAAAGCATTTGTCCGCTCATTCCAACAAGGTGTATCCAGATTAAAAACCGCAGCAAAAGGAAAATTACTTTCTATGCATTCCATCAAACGAATTCCGTAACCTTTACGATGATAGACGCTATCAATAAAAATCCTGCCAATGTATACGCTCTTTTGTGTTTCATCCGGGAACACAATGGCAGCTCCTACCATATCTTTACCTATCATCGCTTGATACAAATGCCCCTCTCCGGCCATTTGTTGATGCCATTCGACAGAATCAAATCCGGGCGGACAATCACCTTTTGTTCCCCCTACATTTACATCTGTTTCAAAAGCTCTGACAGACATATCTACGATTCTTTCTATCTGATCTGCTTCTGCTTTTACAATATACATGCTATCAATCATAATTCCTTCGCGAAACAAATAACTCCTTCAAGTTTATCATACAGCGAGCACTCTACACCCGCTTTCGCAAGGACGTCTGCAATTAGATGGCGAGCTGGTAGAAGCAGATCTCGCGTACACTCAAATCTACAGTGAGGCTAAGAAGATCATTTTCGTTATAGATAATTACATCGGAGACGGTAGTCTTACTTTCCAAGGCTTAAGTCTGTTACTCCCGGTACATAAGAATCGACATCGACATACTCTCTTATAATGTCGAGTTCATCTTCCATGTCGCCTAAAGTAAGAAGGTAGTCGCAGTTTCTGATCGCCTCACGGTCTGATTCAGACATTGAGCCTTCTTCTAATACCTCAACAGAAACTGCATATACATAATTCGTTCTCAGGTAAGTGCCGGCTGCAATTCTCGTCTTAAACTCGAAGTCATCCATGACATCTTCCTCATGGTAAACAACAAAATATGAATCCTCGTTATACTCCGTGCGTTCCTCGGCATATTCCGTTAAAAGCTCCCACGCATTCGTCGTGAAATGCTCCTCGGATACAAGATGATCTGCCCCCAGGATATACCCGGAATTAAACATCACGGTTCCGACAAGAAGACTTGCAACCGTCACGGCACAGGCACCTGTTATGCCCTTCTTCCCGTCTTCTTCCGAGAACACCTCATAAAGCTCATATGCCAACACACCGAACACGAATATGGCAACGGATCCGATATATCTGAAGAAGGAGTTAAGATGTTCGGAATCAGCCTCGTTTACATACATTGAGAACAGATACGTAAGAAGAAGAATCACGCTGTAAACTGCGAAGAACACGAACAGGGCAAGGGTGATGCTTTTAAGATTCTTAATAGCAGTATTCTTCTTACCCATGACAAGAATGATAACTGCCATCACAATGAAGCTTATCCAGATAAGTCTTACCTGCATCGATATGTCACCAAAGAATGCGAACATCTCATATCCGAATCTTCTTATGATGGCATTAATATCATCGCCGGTCTTAAGGAAGAACATTGCAAGGAATCTGGTAATGGAGAATCCCTGTCCGGATAGCTCAACATTTCCGAATACAATATTAGCTCTGATTACATATGTATAGAAAAGTCCTATCGGCAGGATAAGCGGGAGCAGCCTTCCTGCGGTCTTTTTAAGTTTTGCCGAAGGCTCGTAATCCTTACAGACCTTTATACGGTAAAGACAAACGAATACAACAAAAGGTATACCCGACACCTTGATAAGTATCTCAAGGCACATAAGAAGGGTGAAAAGTATGAAGCCTTTAAGATAATCTTTCTTCTCCTCCTTCATTATGAAGAACATCGCTGCCAGAGGTACAAGCGCTATGGTGGTATCTGTAAGAAGGCAATAAGTATTAACGTCCATCGCACAAAGTGCAATGGAGATCACCACAACAAAGACGGGAGTAAGATACTTCTTCCCCTTTACGGAGAAAAATGCATTAAGAGCCGCGAGATTAATAAGCGAATGAGCAAAGAAACACTTATCCGGACCATATCCTGCGATTGTTGTAATGAACCAGATCCATGTGGCAGTACCAGGTGCATATGTAGTAAATCCCATGTCGGGATTAGTCGGATAGGCATTCTCATAATGCATCATCTTACATATCCTGAACCAGTGGGAAAAATCATCCGAATGGGACGGCAATACTCCTCTTGTTATGACGAACACCCAAACAGCGCCAATTATCATAAAGTAAAAAGACGGATCAGCAACAAGCTTTTTAAGGCTCGGGATTATCTCATCTTTTTTCTTTATGACACACAGAGGGATCAATGCTATTCCGCCACCTATAACCAAGACAAAACCCGGAATAAGCGAACCGAACAGACCGGTCAAATAAAGTATCACAACTGTTGAAGCGACATATATAACCGGGAAAAAAGCAAAACTTCGCTTAAAATACAGACTGTATCCGAGATAACAGCCAAGCAGCGATAAACATAACAAAATCGGTAAAAGTATCAACACAGCCGAATTTCACTCACAGTAGCTTTCCGCAGTTGCCGCAAAATTTGCCTCCTTTGCTCGGAGCGCCGTAGCTTGAATCTATACCGAACTTAACCTTGAAATTGCCCATGTGAAGCCTCCTTAGACAATGATACTAATTTTATCACGTTTTCTTGACAGACTGCACCTGTCTGCGAAATAGGGCAAATTAACCTTTTCGCGCATCCCAGAGGGCACGTATCTTACGTGAAGCCTTGTTCTTGGGCACCTTCCCGAAAACATAATTCTCCACGGCCTCGCACACGGTGTCGCCGAACGAATCCACGAGCGTGCCTTCGACGTCATTTATAAACATCAGCCCGCGTGCAGAATTAACGGGCGCTGCATCAAAAGCAGAGGCGAGATCATACGCCTGATTAATGTGCTCTTCCGCCTGTTCTCCATAACCGAAAGTCTCCTCCCAGACAGACATCAGCGCGAGCGATATCGCCTTGAGCTTATCAGTATATGCGAGAGCACAGGCATCGGTCTTAAGCGAATCAAGGAAGCCCGTAAGCCATGAGAGAGACGTAATGCACGCATCGTCGTGTTTCTTCGCATAAGCAAAAGACGCGGCATACGTCGTACGGGTAGTCGAGATAATAAAATCTATGATGGATCTCTTAACATATCCCTGCGCGTCATCGGCCCGCCCCAGCTCAACTGCGTAAAGGAAGCTTATCAGGCTGCTGTTTATGTTGTGGACGTTGTTTTTCTTTAATATCTCGAGTGCGGTCTCCATGTCGCCTACTGACATGAAGTTGGTCGCGATGTAGTTGTTGATGGTAATCTCGTTGATCTCGCCCGAGGTGTTCGGATCAAGAAGTGTGATCGCCTTTTCGAACAGCTCGTTCGACTTCATCATCGTCACGCGGCTCTTGTCCTCCGCGGTCTTAACCATGTACATGAATGCGCTCGTATATACCAGACGGAAGTTATTGGGATACTTCTGCAGCGCCTTATCAGACTCGGCCACAGCCTCGTCGAATCTTTTCTGCGTCATGAGGTCCCTTATGCGCCTTATCCTGCCGTTCACGTTGCCGCTTTGCTGCTCGTAGCCAAGAAGCGAATCCACGGAGCTGTCGAACAGATCCGCCATCTCCATAAGAAGTCTTACCTCAGGTATGGAAAGCCCCGCCTCCCACTTATAGACGGCACCCACCGTAACACCCAGTGCATTCGCAAGCTGCTCCTGCGTCATGCCCTGCTCTTTACGAAGTGATCTGATATTCTCTGCGAGCTTAAGTTCCATCCGTCTTTCATCCTTCGGGATTACGCCCAGACTACCCAGAGGAAGACATAGCCGCCGATAACGGCTGCGAGAGTGAACGGGATACCGATCTTCGCGAAGTCCGAGAACTTAACTTCATAGCCTTCCTTGCGCAGCATGCCGACGCCTGCGATATTGCAGCTCGCGCCTACGGGAGTGATATTGCCTCCGAGTGTCGCGCCGCACAGCAGACCGAAGTACAGAAGGTACGGATCGATGCCCATCGAAGCCGTGACTCCCTGAAGAACGGGAAGCATAGTGGCTACATAAGGGATGTTATCAACGAAAGCGGAGATTCCGACAGAACCCCATACGACTACAGTAAACAGTGCCGCCAGGTTGTTCCCTCCGATACCTACGATGACGCCTGCGAGGTCATCGATGACGCCCATATTTGTTATGCCTCCGATAACAAGGAACAGACCGAGAAGCAGGAATACCGTCTCATAGTCGACATTCTTGATAACGCGGATAACGCGCTCTTTGTCGTGATCCTTAAGATACTCCCAGACCATGCCGATGAGCGAGCACACAAGGCAGATCATACCGTTGGTGATCGAGGGCTTATTAGGAATAAATGAAGCGATCATGAGGAAGACTACGTGCGCGATCATCATGATGGTCGGAACATAGTCGGTTACCTTGGTAACATCGTCAGTATTAACGGGATACTTATCTTTTCTGAACAGGAACATCATGATCGGTATTGTAAGCAGCGCGCCGATCTCGACTGCGAAGAAGATGGACAGACGGTTCCGGAACCAGAAGAAGTCCATGAAGTCCATATTCGCATACGCGCCGAGCATGATGGAAGTCGTGTCACCTACGAGAGTCGCCGCGCCCTGAAGGTTCGACGATACGGCGATACTGATGATCATGCCGACGGGATTGAGCTTAAGCTTCTTGCATATCGCAAGACCTACCGGAGCGACCATAAGTAAAGTTGCAACATTATCGATAAATGCCGAGATCAGACCCGAGAACAGGGACATCAGGATCGTAACCCACATTACGTTAGGTGCGATCTTAAGAAGCTTGTCCGCGATAAGATTCGGCATCTTGGAATCTATGAAGTAATCGACGAGAAGCAGCGTGCCGAACAGCATGAGCAGCACATTCCAATCTACAACCCAGAAAGCTTCCTTAACGGGAAGTATCCCGAGTATCATAAAAATAACTGCAACCGCGAGCGCGATAATTGTCTTTCTCTTAGGCAGAGCGATAAGCCCCACATACATTGCTATAAACAGGATTATGGCAACTAACTTCATCAGATCCCTCTTAATTCAAGTAAATTCAAGTCCGAATTATACTACATACTCGTTCGACATCCGTCAAACTCATATCGGGGAACAGGGGCAAAGTTATCACGCGCCGGCTCACATCGAGCGCCACGGGAGTCGCGGAAGAGTCGTACCGCGACTTATAGCATTCATATTCGCTGGCAATCGGGAAGAAGTATTTTCGGGCATCGACGCCGTTGTCCTTAAGCTTCGCGAAAAGCCCGTCCCTGTCGTCGCACAGCACGGGATAGTACGCGTAGTTGGAGCGGACTCCCTCGCGTATCACATTAAGCTTGAGCCAAGACACGTCCGAGAGAAGCTCGTTGTACTTTAAGGTAAGCTGTCTTCTTTTGTCTATAAGCTCATCGATATGACGAAGATTACATATCCCCATCGCCGCCGAGAACTCATTAAGCTTCGCGTTGCCGCCGGGATAGACGACCTCCTCGGGTCCTCTTATGCCGAAGTTCTTGATATCGGTAAGCCGCTCGACCAGATCGTCGCGGTCATGGCATATCGCGCCGCCTTCGATCGTGTCGAAGACCTTTGTCGCGTGAAAACTTATCGTGGAGATGTCCCCGTAAGTCATGATGCCTCTTTCCTTATACTCCTCGCCGAATGCATGGGAAGCATCGAAGATCAGCTTAAGACCGTGACGGGAAGCGATATCCTCCAAAGCCTCTGTATCACACACATTACCGTAGACATGCACGGGAAGGATCGCGGATGTATTCGGCGTTATAAGCGCCTCGAGTTTGTCCGGATCCATCGTATAATCGTCAGGTTTTATGTCGCAGAAGACGGGAATAAGACCGCGGCGGACAATTGCATGAACCGTAGACGCGAACGTGAACGGCGTTGTTATAACTTCACTTCCGGCAGGAAGCTCCAGCACCTCCATCGCATTCTCGAGCGCGTGATGTCCGTTGCAGACGAGATCAATATGCTTAACATGAAGATGCTCCTCCAGCAAAGCCTGAAGTTTCTCGTGTTTAACGCCCATATTGGTGATCCAGTGGGAGTCCCACAGATCCTTTATCTCATTCGTATATTCTTCCAGATCCGGAAGAGACGTTCTTATTACAGGCAGTCTATCCACGATGTCTCATCTCCCTTATAGCAGACTTAAGGTATTCATAACTCTCTAGATCCAGAACTTCGGCAACGATTATGTAGAAGCACATACCGCCCGTGATCTGAAAGATCAGGCGAAGCGTGAATCCCGTCGGTACCAGACCGATGACATAAACTATACCGCCCATTATGACCGACAGCAGGATATCGGGAAGAATGTCCTTTATCTGCTCGAATACCTTGTAATCGATAAGTGTCCTGTTCGGCCACATATTGATCGGAATGCTTACGATCGACATGACAAGAATACTCACGGCGACTGCTACCGGTGAGATGTGCAGAGCAACTATAAGTGCGATAACACTTATGCCTTCCTTGATTATCTCGAGATTAAGGAACAGATCACTTCGTCCCATCGCCTTGATGATATTAAGATTGGTAACGTGTATCGGATACAGTGCGAACGATAAGCAGAATATGACCACATACGGCACCGACGGCAGCCACTTCTCCGTAAGAAAGACCACTACGAACGACTGCGCACAGACCGCCAGTCCGATCATCAAAGGCATTATGATGAACGTACCGATCTTGATCGCTCTTCTGGCGATATTCTTCATGTGCGCCTTGTCATCCTGATTCATCGCAGCCGCCGGAAAAAGCACACCGTCGAGCGCACTGTTAAAGTTCGTGCATATGAACTCGGGAACTTTGACGCCGTTGTTGTAGAAGCCAAGATCCTTATCTGTAAACTCCATTCCTATGAACAGCTTAACCGCCTCGTTGTAGATATTGTAAATAAGCGAAGACAGCAGGAGCTTCCAGCCGTATTTATACAGTCTCATGAACTTGACGGAATCGAACCTCATCACCGGATGATAGCCCGATGCTATCCACAGTATGACGGTATCAATAGCCTGGTTGATTACCGTCTGATAGATAAGAGCCCAAATGCCGTACCCTCTTAAAGCCATGATTATTCCTATGACGGCAGCGACCAGCGTGCCTCCGATAGTCGAGAAGAAGAACAGCTTAAACTTCATGTTCTTCGTGATATAAGCCTGCTGGATATTCTTAAACGCCGACATGATCAGGACAAGAGAGAATACTCTTATCGGCCAGACCATGCCCTCCATGCCGAAGCAGTCATTAAGAAACGGCGCCGATACGAACATGAGAAAAAACATTCCGATGCCGACAACGAGATTAAATATGAATGCGGATGAGAAATCGACATCGTCACTGTCCTTCTTCTGGACAAGTGCGCTTATAAGTCCGCTGTCGACCAGAAGCTGCATTATGGTGATGAAGACCGTGATCAGCGCGAGCTGACCGAACATCTGAGGATCAAGGATACGCGCGAGGATAATGGATACGATGAACGTTACGCCCTGCGCACCGAACCTCTCCATAAAGACCCATATCAGATTCGCAAGAGTCTTCCCCTTATTGATCATCCCCATAAGGCTATCTTTCTCTTATAAAGTTACTTACCTTAACAAGGAACGGGAACCATGCGAAAAGCCGGTATATGATCCTCACGATAAGTGATTCTTTGCTGTAAAACTTCTTTACTTTTACAAGACTTTTATAGTCCTGCTTCGACTGTAAAAGATTATATTCGTTAAATTCGATCGCCTCGGTAAACAATTCGTTAAACTTATACTCCGTATGCTCGTTCGCGGCCTTAAGCATCTTTATAATGTCCGAGAAGAATTCGGCGCGCGTCTCGTGAAACGGCAGTATGGTCCGGGTCCACGAATTCTTGGTGCCTATAAGATGCACCGACATAACGTCGCCTAAGTATCTGACCTTGCCTTCGGTCGTGTAGTAGACCGCATCCGGATAATCCTCTACGATGCCTCCGAGCAGCGCATACTCCGGAAGGTTAAGATAGAAGTCTTTACGGATCACATTAGACGAACTCTGGAACGACTGCGACCCGACCATGACGACATCCGCCAAAGTAAGATCCTTGTCTTCATGAGAATACGTCTCTTCGCGACGCCTGCCCCTGAGATACACATTACGGGTATTATGCACACACACGGTGTAATCGGGATGCGACTCGAGAAAATCGATCTGCTTTTGAAGTTTATTCTCATCGCACCAATAGTCGTCACCCTCGCAGAACGCCAGGTATTTACCTTTCGCACGGGGGATAAGTATATCGTCCGCGATCCTGACCCCCTGCGAGTACTGATTCACGGTCTGGTACACGGGCTTAATGATATCGGGATACTTCTTCTCGTACTCCCTTAATATGTCCGGCGTCGCGTCCGAAGATGCGTCGTCGTTGATGAGCACCTCGAACTTAAAGTTCGTCTTCTGCATCACGAATCCGTCGAGGCACTGCCTTATATAATCCTCCTGACAGTACGTTAAACTTATGATGCTTACAAGGATGTCATCGCTGTTATACATGTCTGTCCCTTGCCTTCGTGTAAACTGCCTTCACGAGCCTCATCGAAAAGAATGACAACAGACAGGCACACTTGGTCTTTACGGTCGCGCCCCCATCAAACAACGCTTTCGTTCTGTACTTTCTTATAACCTTCAGACACAGCTTATCGAGCCTTCTTTTAAACTCTTCGTCTCCTGTCTTGTTCTGAAGATAAGCATAGAATGCCGCATTGATCTGCAAAGAACATGCGGGTTTTATAAACAGAGGATATTCACGCTGCGACAGGTTATAGATAAGCTTTGCCGCTCTTAAGGTATCGTAAAGATGCCCCGCATTCTCCTGCCCTGTTATGCTGTCCTCATGGCGGTCGTAGTAACACAGAACCTCCTTAACAAGAACGCATATACCCTCTTCATATACAAGATTCTCGAACAGGAAGACCGTATCCTCGCAGTATGAGAAGCCTCTGAATCTTTTGGTTATAAATTCCCGAAGCCACAGCTTTCCCCAGCTGTATGCGCCCTTTGCTTTACCGTAAAGAGTGTCTCTTAACAGCCTGTACTGGGATGCGTCGTCGTTATAGCAATTGAAGTAATCGTTAACTATCTGCTTATCGGAGAATACCTCGGTAAAAAGACACATCGCCACTTCGGAATCATCACGGGTGATCGCTTTATAGAGTTTCTCGAGATAATCCGGCTCGACATAATCATCTGAATCCAGGAATGCAATATATTTGCCTTTGGCAACATCGAGTCCGTCATTACGGGAATAGGCGACACCGAGCTTCGTAGAAGGATAGATGCTTATCCTGTCATCCTCTGCGCGGTATTTCTCACAGACAGACAAAGTCTTATCAACGGACCCGTCGTCTATTATTATCAATTCGAAGTTGTGATAGGACTGCTTAAGGACAGATTCGATACACCTGCCGATCGTCTGTTCGCGATCCAGAACAGGTACTATAACCGATATCAGATCATCCTCCGTAATTGTTCCCTTCCCCATTTATTTATTATATCATAATTGTATGAGAAAATTGATGATTCTGGGCGGTTCCGCTTACATTATCCCCGTGATCAGAAAGGCTCATGAACTGGGTCTTTATGTCATCACGTGCGATTATCTTCCGGATAATATCGCCCACAGATTCTCAGATGAATACTGCAACGTCTCCGTAACCGATAAAGAAGCCGTTCTTAATGCCGCTATGAGTCTTAAGATTGACGGCATTATCTCCTTCGCATGTGACCCCGGAGTAGTATCGGCAGCCTACGTCGCTGAGAAGATGGGACTTCCTTTCCAAGGACCTTATGAATCCGTGCGCATTCTGCAGGATAAAGGACTGTTCAAGGATTTTCTGCTGCGAAACGGCTTTAACACGCCGACAGCAAAAAGCTACACCGACAGGGAGGTGCCCTTTAACGATATCGATATCTTTAACTGGCCGGTCATAGTTAAGCCTGTAGACTCGGCAGGAAGCAAGGGCGTCATGAGTGCCGACACCCCCGAACAGCTTCAAGAGGCGATCGAGAATGCCGTATCGGGATCCAGAAGCGGAGCTTTCATAATCGAGGACCTGCTTGTTTTCGACGGATTCCACTCTGATGCCGATGCCTTTACTGTCGACGGCAGGCTCGAGTTCATTACTTATTCTGACGAGCTGTTCGATACGCAGGCGAGCAATCCATTTACCCCCGCGTGGACGATATGGCCGGGCTCCATGAAACAGAAGTACCGCGAGGATCTGACGCGGCAGACACAGAGGCTCATGGATCTTCTTCATATGAAGACCGGCATCTACAACATAGAGACATGCGCCGCGACCGACGGCAAAGCATATATCATGGAGGTCTCACCCAGAGGAGGCGGCGGTAAGCTTGCCGAGGTCATCGAGATGTCGATGGGACCTGCGCTTATAGAGAACGAGATCCGTAAAGCCGTAGGACTGCCTCTGATCCCGTTCGAGCAGCACGATATCGACGGACACTGGTGCGAACTGGTCGTCTATGCGAAGCGCGAGCAGTCGGGAATATTAAAGCAGATCGTGATAGACGATGAGATCCGTGACAGATACCTTATGCTCGAAGACTATTTTGTCGAGCCGGGAGCAAAGGTCTGCCCCTTTACCGGAGCCAATATGTCGCTCGGAGTCATTTTCCTTAAGTTCGGAACCCGCGAAGAGCTCGACCGGATAGTCGGATCGTCCGAAGACTGGCTTCATATCATCCTTGAGTAAGAAGAGGTAAAACGCTTATGAATACTGACTTTAACAATGTTACAATGAACCCTTCGGGCTTCGTGGTGCTCTCAGAACAGGTTCCCGGGATCATTCAGGAGATCCGTTACCACTCCACCTATAATTTTATCGGCGAACGCATCGACGGATATGAAGAACCGGTCGCTTTATTGACCAAAGAAGCCGCAAGAGCGCTTAAGACCGTCTCGAACGAGGCGATGGTCATGGGCTACAGGCTCAAGGTCTACGATGCGTACAGACCCGCATGCGCGGTAAAGCACTTCGTTCTGTGGGGCATCGAGGACCAGGATATACGCATGAAGCCTTATTTCTACCCGGAACTTGAGAAGCAGGAGCTTTTCGCGAAGGGTTACATAGCAAAGCAGTCCGGACACAGCAGAGGCAGCACGATAGATCTTACGCTGTTTGACATGAAGACGGGAAAAGAAGTCGACATGGGCGGTCCGTTCGACTACTTCGGGGAGCTGTCACACCCTGACTTCAAGGGCATAACCGATGAGCAGTACAACAACCGTATGCGCCTTAGAAACCTCATGACGCGTAACGGTTTTGTTCCGATAGACTGCGAGTGGTGGCACTTCACGCTCGATAACGAGCCGTACCCCGACACCTACTTCGAATTCCCGGTATCGGCAGAATACTTAAGAAGATAATGTCTCTTACTTGAAAAACTGCCTGAGGATAAGCTCCAGCAGAGTCGTCCTCTTCTTGAGCCTGAACATGCTGCGGTCTTCCTGATCGCTCCCCTCCACCTTAATAGAGATGTGGCTGAAGAGATCTTTCTTCTCCATGTCGATCTTGCCCGAATAATCGATATATTCTTCGACACCCGGAGCCTTATCGATAGTGACGGTCTGATTGAACTTCAGGAACCGCACCTTCTTACGGATAAACGGGATGAACACGGTAAGACCCGCCAAACTCGTCATGCCGAACATCATCAGGAACAGCTGCAGATATATTCCCCTGTCTATCGACACCAGCGCGAAAAGCGCCGCGACTACCGCCGTCACGCACAGATACAGAGGAAGCCACCTGAACACTTCTTTGACTACATTGGCATTGACCTGAGCCTTGCTTATCGGAAGACTTCCCGAAGCCTCGCCCGTCTGTCCGTTAACCGCGATACTGTAAGTCTTGTCCTCATACTTGATATTAAGGAACCACACCGGCAACAGGGCATAGAGCTGACTGAAGTTATCGGCGAAGGAGCCCGCGGAGCTCGTGGTGATCTTGTCATACTCGCTCGCGGAGAACTGCTTAACAAGATTCTCGGCATATGAGTCGAGGCGGATGCCTATGACATCGAGCATATCGATCGCAGACTTATCGTATCTTTGTGCATAGAAGCCCGGCAGATACAGATCGTTATAAGGCACGAGATCCTTGTAATCGAACGGCTCGATCGCCTCCATCAGGATGTCGCTTATCTTCTTGCATCCGTCGAAAGGAACCTTCGTGACATGGAACCTGATCGTACGGTCGATAAAGAAATTCGCGATCGTATTGTCTCCGTTATCGATCTGACCCGTACCGCCTACAAGCGTCGTACAGTCGGCATCGATCATCCAGAACGGAATATAGAAACCCGTGATCTTCTCGAGAGTCGCGGACTCGGTAAATGCCTTCGGGACGCCCCTTTGTGTGGCTACCCACGCACGGTAGTTCTTTATCGCCTGTTCCTTACTTACCTTGAAAGGGATTATAAGGTCGGGACGGAACTGCTTCGTAAGTCTTCTTCCGAGAAGCGACGGCGAGCCGCAGAATGCGCAGAATGTCGCCGAAGTATTGTAATCCGTGACCAGAGTCGCACCGCAGGTATCGCATACGAACTCCTGCTTGTTGTTCTCCTCTTCGCCCGCCTCGTCGATATCTCTTTTCTCGATGTAACCTGTGGGCTCCAGTGTCTCCGGGGTAAAGATTCCGCCGCAGAAGCTGCAGACGAGACGACCTATCTTCTCGTTGAAAAAGATATTCGAACCGCATCCGGGACATTTGGCAGAGTTAGCAGAAAAAATATCTACATCATCATTCCAATTCATAATATATCCTCCCTATTCCGAACACATTATATATGAGCTCAGATTTTGTTCGCAAGTTCAGCTATATAGGGAAGATTACGTCCTACTTCCTTGCTGTCGAGACCGTAGCCCAGAAGCCACGAATCGGAGATCTCAAAGCCGTAATATTTGACGGGGATCGTCATAAGAAGTCTGTCGGGATTAAGAAGCATCGTCGCGAGTGTGATGTCCTTGGGCTGCTTCGACTCAAGGTTCTGGATAAGGTACGCAGTCGTAAGACCTGTCCTTATAACGTCCTCTACCACGAGCACATGCTTGCCCGAGATGTCGACATCGATGTCCTTCGTGATCTTAACGACACCCGTCTTCGAGGTCGTATCGGGGATGTTACCGAATCCGATCATATCGATCTTTATAGGCAGGTCGATCGCCCTTGTAAGATCCGAGAAGAAGTAGACGGAACCCTTGATAACGCCTACCACGATAAGCTCTTCGCCCCTGAAGTCTTCCGTGATCTGCGCGCCTAATTCCTTCACGCGCTTTGCTATCGCTTCTTCGTCGTATACGATTCTCTTGATATCAATCGCATCATCAAGGATCAGGCTCATAAGTTATCCTCCGAAGCTCTTCAGGCGCTCCACAAGCTCCTGGAAGTCTTTCTTATACACGATGCGCACATTGGTCCCGGGATAAAGATCCATGACCATTCGCGCCTTCTTGTTCTTCTTCGTAACGTACTTCTGCTCCATCGTCGTCAGTTCGAGATAAAGATCAAACTTCGGCAGATAGAAGTCCGGCGAGAACGCCATCTTGATATTACCCTCTTCATCCCACTCGATCGGGAACGTCTTCGGCTCGTACATCCACTCGATCCCGTACATGTCGAGGATCTTCGCGAACTCCGCCTCGGTCTCGTTCTTGAACACCGGCGTGTCGCTCTGATGATCGATCGAGTCGTCCTTCTCCGTCTCGTTCGATATCCTGCTTCTCTGCGCCCTTCTGCCCGCCAGCGCGAGCACAGCCTGCGCACACTCCTCCACCGACAGATTATCCGTGTTGAGCGTAAGATCGTAGATCTCTGCCTCAGACAGATCCTGCTCGAAAAGTATACTTACGAACCTCTTATGCTTACGGTCGCCGATAGTAACGGTCGACTCCGCTTCTTCGGGGGTAACGTTATATCTTCTGGCGATGCGCTTCTTGCGCGTCTCCATGCTCGCGATAACTCTTATGTTGATCACGTCCTGACGGTCCTTGAGCATGATGCAGCCGCCCAGACCGAGCACGATAAGATTCTCTGAATCATCCGCGATCTCATTAATTCTGTTCGTGAGAATGTCCTTATACGTGACGCCGCTTTGACCCGACACTTCCGTCAGGAAAAGCTTGGCGCTGTCGGACAATTTCTCCGAGATCTCCTCGGACTCTCCGAAGAAGTTCTCCATGGCGTAAGAACGTGATATTATCGCGCAGTTTAACTTGCCCGCGAGATACTCAGCGAGCTCGTCTCCGAGGCTTCCGTTTTGTCTTGAGATAGTGATAACCGCCATGTATCAATTATATCATTTTGAAGCTTACTTCTCTTCTTTTCGACGCGTGTTTAACACTTCTTTTACAGCTATGAAGGTAATAAGCAGAAGGCTTATCCACTGCGATGTGGAGTAAGTTCCCCACAGGCCTCTGACGTCGTCGCCTCGCCAGAATTCGAGAATGAATCTGACGATCGCGTAGGTGCAACAGTATATCTTGAGAAGATGCGGTTTTACGGACGATTTGTTCTCATACAGAAGCACCAGCACCGCTATGATGACGAATTCGAACATCGCTTCGTACAGCTGGATCGGCACGAGAGGAACCCCGCAGGGAGCGCCGGAACCTTCAGGGTATATAACCGAGAAAGAAGAATGAGTCTGCGCACCATAACAGCAACCTGCAAGAAAACATCCTATCCTTCCGAAGCCCGCAAGTATCGCGATGCCCGGAACAAGAGCAGGGTAATAGTCCCTGATATCGACCTTAAGATAGCGTGCTGTCAGGAAAGCCGCACCGATCGCGCCGAACAGTCCGCCGTAATAGACGAGTCCGCCCTGAATGTAATGGAGTGCTCCCTCCATGAAGCCGACCGTCTTCATGTGCTCGATTATCTGTCCTGCCGATATGATCAGATACAGAATCTTCGCTCCGATACCGGCGCCTATAAATCCGAATGTATAGATATAAGCGGCGTTCTCGGCATCGAGCTTAAGTTTCCTCGCATAGATGAAGACAAAAAGCAGGCCGCAGATGATTCCTGCGGCCGCCATTAATCCATATGTAGGTATTTCTCTGCCAAAAAGTTCAACAGAAGGATACATCAGTTATCAGTAATAGTATCCGCAAGCGATGCAAGCGATGCAGCTGATAGTACCGATGACAGAAAGGATGATAGAGATCAAAGAGATGATGAAACCTGCTGTTCTCATACCGCCTGTGAAGCCCTTGCCCTTGGATACGATCGAGAGGATGAGACCTGCAACAGCAAGACCGATACCGAGTACGGGAACCCAAAGGAATACGATACCTGCGATAGCAAGGATAAGACCGATGAGTGCCTGTGTGTATCCTGCCGGCTTGGGAGCGGCTGTTGAAGCACCTGTTGATCCGCCGGAATATGTGTTCTGCTGCTTCTGGGGATGCATAGGTGCAGGTACGAAGTTATCGGGATCAGAGTAATCAGGCTGAGTTGCTGCCTGAGCGGGAGCGGAATGATCGGGCTCAGCGGGAACGAACTCATCAGGATCGACCTTAGCAGGCTCTGCAGGTGCATATGCGGGAGTTACGGACTCCTCAGCTACGAGATCTGCAACGGGCTCTGTGATCTGCTCAACAGGTGTTGTATCGTAAGCAGGCTCTGCAGGAACGGAGATAGTCTCAGCTACTTCGGGTGCTGCTTCTGCTGCCTCAGCTGCAACTGCTGCTGCCGCTGCTACGGGAGCCTCAACTGCTGTCTCGACAGCCTCAGCAACGGGTGTTGCCTCAACTGCGGGTGCTGCCTCAGCGACAACTTCCTCTGCCTTATTCTCAACTGCTTCTGCTACTTCAGCTGCTGCCTGTGCAACAGGTGCCGGAGCGCCGCAGCCTACACAAAACTTACCGTCATTCTCCTGTCCGCATGCGGGACAGATCCACTTATTCTCAGCCATTAGTAATACCTCCGAGTATTCATCTACTTTTGGTCTTCTCAACCGCTTGTTATTTTATTATTTATTATGACTACATGTCAATTATTCTTGAACGGAAAAGTTCGCTTATTTCAAATAAATGCTTGACAATTAATATTCCATCTCATATAATTCCTTCGCGTACGCCGCCTTAGCTCAGTTGGTAGAGCAGCTGATTTGTAATCAGCAGGTCGTGGGTTCGAGTCCCACAAGCGGCTCCAAGATAAAAGCCCCGTAATCGTTAGGTTACGGGGCTTTTGTTATGCTTTTAAACGACATATCCATTATGGTCATTCGTCTATATATCCCCATTCCTTAGTCACGGTATCGACCCAGCAGAATCTTTCCTCGCCGAAGCGCCTTCCGTCTGACCATGTGGAGAAAACATCAGTTGTCAGGAGATTACCTTCCTGTTCTATTGTTCTCATTGGAGTGTGTCCCACCACCTGCAGATATTCCGGAAGACAGACACTTCCCAACCGGTATTCTCCCTGCGGTCTCGCCCAGACAGGGCTCGTCGGATCCCACATGATGCCGCTTCCGAAGTCGTTAACTGCTTCGATCATTGCATCAATATCATCGCGGTAAGGATCAAGATAGTCATCCACAAATTCCGAGGTCAGTCCTGCATGCGAGAAAACTACATTATCTATGCGGTGCATGATCGCCAGATTGCCTGTATCCTCCAGCTCTCCGAGATACTCGCATACAGTATCCTGCGCATCTTCCGAGAATCCCGGATGATCGTACATGTCCCAGATATATGCAAGGTCGTGGTTGCCATAGCACCACAAGGTGTCCGGGTACTTGCGCGCGAACTCTACTGCTTTTTGAAGAGTCTCCTTATAGAGTTCGACGTTCCGCTCACATCCCCAGTCATCACAGATATCGCCAACACACACTGCCCTCTCGCAGTCCGAGTTTTCCATTATATTCATGGCCCAGTCGAAAATCTCGGGCTTAAGGTGTACATCAGGTATAACCAATACTTTCATGATCTTATCCTCTTGGTAAACAGAATAACACTCTCAGTTCCTCCTTTTGAATCTGATCTTCTTCATATCTCCATATGCATCGAACTTGTACACAGACTTCGGATCGGTAAGATACGGTCCCTGCTCGCACACGGTGTTCATGAATTCCGAGAACAGTTTGCGAAGGCCGTCGGGATCGCGGCGTATTCCTATGCCATGTCTGAATCCGTGTTCATCGACATAATCGTAGCCGCCGAGGTCATTCCACTCCTTGAACATATCTATCGTGACATCTACGATCTTGCCGTTATCAACAGTCAAGGTCAGAGAGAACCTGGGATCCATAACGTAATCGAAGGTCTCTCCGCCTGACATGTAGATCTCGGCAGTTCGAACCTTCTCTGTCTCGCCATAGCTCTCGCAGCAAAGCGTCCACCACGCACCGGGATTCTTGGTCTTGATCATCCCGCCATATGGTCCCCAGACCTCGAAGAGCCGGTTCAGCTGCTTAATCGCTTTATCTGTAGCTTTGTTCATCTTCAACGCCCTGTCTCTCTGATTAAGGAACCTGATCATGTATTGCAGCGCCTGCCTGATCTCGTCTTCCGTGGTAAGCCTTTTCCCTGACCGTGGGCTGACGGTCTTGGTAAGCGGAATCACCTCACTTTGTTTGATGATTCCTTTACTGAAGCCCATCTCAAGCTTCTCACGCAGGATCCATGCCGTTACTGCCTCCTCATCGACTTCACCTTTTCCATCAAGGAAATACATCCCCAGCGTCTCTTTCTCGAAAACGTGCCACAACGTCGCAGGGACCTGGTCGTAGAGCATCCTGAATTTGGCGCTTCTCCTGAAGCAGTATCTGTCAGTATTCATATTCCTGTCGGGAAGCAGGATGTAGTTGCAGCGAAGCTCCGCCAGCTTGAGGAACTTGTACAGAAGCTGCACCAGTCCGTTTTCCGGCGGAAAGTAAGTGTCAGGATCATCAGCCAGCAGTTTAAGGTCAGCTTCGCATTTAGTGAACTTCCTGCCTTTTTCTACGTTAAGTGATTCAGCCACCCACTTGATAATCATCCATGCGCTCATCAGAGTGTCAGCATTGAGGTCGCCGTCAAAGTAGAGGCAGTCCAGATCATTTTCACTTCGCCATGCATTATATGCGGCGCGGCTTTCCTCGGTGTATTCCCATGAAGGTCTGCAAGCCATGCCTTTAAGCCAGTAGAGGCAGAAGTTTCTAAGGTGGTTGTTGCTGTAATCTTTACCTAAGTAGGCTTTCATTTTGTTATTCATATAATTTGTCTCCTTTATAATTATTGTTTCTTCTCACTCGATGCCCATCAGTTCTGTCTCAAACCGGTCGATCGCTTCTTCTGCGGTCAGAACACCTTTCAGAACTCCGACAACGTACGGCGCCAGATCATTCAGCACCTCCGGACAATAGCGGATGATGTACTCGCTGATCTCATCGACAGCATCCCAGCTCTTATAGTTAACGAATGTCGTGGCAGTGATATCGAAGTGGCCGTCTTCCGTAATATAGAACCTCGGGGTGAAGTATAACTGGGGATCAGACAGTCCTTTTCCTCCTTTAAAGGCATAAAAAAACCGGCTTCGCGGCCGGCTTGCGTTTGTTCTTATTTGTTGTTATTCAGGTTCATAGAACCGGATGTCAAGCACCTCCTTTCATCAGAGTAAATTCGAAAATCTCTTTTCACCCTGATTATGGAGGTGCCTATATGCAAAATTTTGCAGACGGGCAGAATATAACTGACCTATCAGTCAATTCCCTAATCGTAGGTTCTGAACATTAAATAGTAAGGATTCTGTTTGAATTGGAAGGCACCTAATGAGATGTTAAATAGTCTCAGCAAGTCTTCGTCCGGTCTCTGTTTTTCCTGCATCTTTTTTGCTTGTTCAATGTGACGCGGCTTCATGATCCGAAGCAAAACTTCCGACAAAGGACGCGGTTCTTCATCAATAATCAATGTCTCTTCAAGATGCTCCAAAGGAACATTGATGCCGAGTCCATTTATCTGATTTAGCTTGTATGCATTTGCCAGTATCAATGCCCTCTGCTGCTTATTAACCTTATCACTGTTTGCAATCGATATGAGCGCCTCTACGATACCTTTTCTCTCTTCAACAGAATAGTAGTCATCGATTCCAAATTGAACGAACTTATACAGTTCTCTTTGTATGACCCTCAGCTCATAATCTCTATCGATCATCTTCTGCAGGTAATTGACATATGTTAACAGTCTTTCTTTGTAATTATTTGCCATCAGTACACCTCCAAATATTGAAATTTGTTTTCACCCTTATTATGGAGTCAAGCATGTGCAGAATTTTGCAGACGGGCTTTCTTGTCAACATTCTATCATCGCGTTTTTACAGTCAATTGCACGCCGGCTTCTGCAAACCTCTTATAAGATTCTCAGCAGTTTCATTTAAATCTAAGTCTTCCGGTAATTTATTCTTATAGTAGATACGTATCCCTCGCTTGACGATCAGAGTTGTAACAAGTCTTAAGAAGTCGATGTATTTATCAACACCCTTGGCAACAAACTCCTGAGGGGTCTCGTCAATGATTAGTTTGTATTTGTCATTATAATAGTCAGTCAGCATTAATCTTTCGACTAATACTTCGCCTTTCAGTTTTTCGGGGAAAACAGCAAAAATATCCTTATACTCACGCTTGCTGACACATTGAGTCCAGCCTGCATCCTCAAAACCTGTATACTCTTTGCCATGCTCAATAAAAGCCTTCAATTTATGCCAACAAGTATCATCACCATCATACCCATTCTTCATAACCGGACAAACATTTCCGATTGTATACGCGACTTTGCAGAATATGTCTAGCGCCTCCTTTAGTTCTTTTTCTTTCGAAAGCAGATTTTCTACAGGACTAATTATTTCAGATGGACCTGTTAAAACATCTGCTGTGATATTAATACTAATCTTATTCTTCTTATTCTCATATCTAAGATAATTCGATGTTATAACGTATTCATCGCCACAAAAGCACGGATATCTCTTGTACGAATCTAATGCAATAGACCATCTTTCAGCATCAGGTTTTTTATGCTTGTAATCAACACCCATGATCTCCTGATATTTCCTTACCCTATCAACAGGATCATCTAATTTACAAATATCTTCTTTAACACGGTGTTTATAACTATCCGATCTGCATTTATCTATTATCCGTATATCCTTGAACACATACTTTGCCAGTTCTTCTTCACCCATACTTCTCACTCATCCTTTCCAACTCTTCACGGATCAACTCTCGTACTTCATCATCCAGCACTTCGACCAGACCCGCGTACTGCATTGCCCAATGTACGATCATCTTGGGATCTGCTTTGACCGTAACGGTGATGTAGCCCTCTGATTCATCTCGCGAGTTCAACAATTCGTAGTGCTCGCCGAACCAGTCTCGCAGGAAAGTGAATCCCTTCTTATCGCGGTTGTCTATCTTTATCCTGATGTCGCGCGGATTGCCGTACGCCATGTAGATGTGCTCAGCCATATAGTGTTCAGGGTTCCAGAAATCGTACAAGAACCTGTAATCATCGACCGGCACCATCTTCTTGGTAACGGGATTGCCTTCCTCGTCGGCCACCAGTTCAATATCACTCATGAGATCAACTCGGTAGTGGTAGACATTCTTGCTGCCTTCATGGAATCCGAGGCAGTAGTAGTTGTCGTGATACACCACGAGGTGGTACGGCCGCAGGACATAGACGCGCGGCTCATTAGAATCTTTTCGAGTGTTCGGCTCGAGCAAACCGTCTTGCGTGTAATGGCAGAACTTGAAGCGGATCACGTTCCTGCCCGAGATCGCTTTCTGCACGATGCTGTTGTTGTCAGCTACGTTCCTGCCTCCGAACTTCCCGGACAGACGCCCCTGCAGGACCTCAGGGTTGAACAGTATCTTCTGGTCCGCCTTGTCCCAGAACGGAGACCGGTAGTACTCACTCGCGGTCGCGAAAATCTTCTTCACAAGCCTCGTCTTCTCCTCGCCCGTGAGCATATCCGAGAAGCAGACGGCTTCGATCAGTTTGTCCATCTCAGCATTGGAGAAAGTGTGTGCCAAAGAGATATCCGTTATGTTGCCTTTGCTGCTTTTCTCAAGGACCTTCTTCATGAGATCCTTCTCGTAACCGTCATAAAGGATCTTATAGTCGTCTTTGTTATCATCGCTGAATTCATACGGATCAAGTTCAAGGATCAGGTCCTTAATGATCTTCTTCAGCACTCTGTCGTCAGGCTTGTCTTTGAACCCGTGCTTCTCGTAACAATAGGCGTAGTGCCAGGCAATAATATCCTGCTGAGTAAGAGAGTGGTTCTCGTCTGACCACATACGGAGTACTTCGAGGATCTGCAAAGCTTGACGGTCAGGTTCCTTTGTACCTATCCTTACGCTCGGCTCTTTATCTTTCTGCAGAAGATCTTCAGGCTCAGGCGGTCTCACCGTATCGTCAAAGCCAGGCTCGGGCTTCTTCTTCGTTTTGAAGTAGTTCGCGAACGACAGCTTGATGTACGCCGAAGCATATGTTTTGAACTTGGCTCCCGCCTCATTATCGGGATCGTAATTCTCAGAGGCCTTATACAGCGCCATCAAACCCTCAGACTCAAGATCGTTCTGAACATCGCTCGGGAGGCGTGATCCGTATTTTGTCCTTATCCAATAACCAACCAGGTATTCATACTCACGGAAGAGCTGCTCTGCATCACCAGCGGATCCATTTTTTACATCTTCATCCATATTTACACGCTCCTATTACCCTTATTATACTTCCCCCGTATTATTTTGTTTGACGGGGTTATATTTTTCCCGTTTATTCAGCCCTTGAGAGGCGGTATGCGCGGGCGAACCAGGCGGAGTATTTATCGGGATCGGTCTTCAGTTCTTCGTCGATAATGTCCGTAGCAACCCACTTAAGATCCGAGATCTCATTTCTGTCGAATCGGTCGAATGGCGAATTACAAAAGTGTTATGCATGGACGAACTATGAAGTGTCAGAAAAACTGATATGTAATGACCTATGTCAATACCAATATTAAGTTGTATCTGAAAACACCTTAGAAGAGCTATGGAGTATCAGTTCTCGGCCTTGGCCACTCTGATATACGTGGATTGGTTACCTACAGGTCAATGGTCC
>JAGAXM010000029.1 GCA_017940895.1 Clostridiales bacterium
CGGACCATTGACCTGTAGGTAACCAATCCACGTATATCAGAGTGGCCAAGGCCGAGAACTGATACTCCATAGCTCTTCTAAGGTGTTTTCAGATACAACTTAATATTGGTATTGACATAGGTCATTACATATCAGTTTTCTGCAGGTGAAAATTCTAAATATTATCGCTTGATCTGTATAACAATGAACAATCACTTATAACAAACAACAAATAACGGAAACACATTAACAATTAAACAATAACTATAAACAAAACGTCGTCGTTCTCATGCCATCCGGCTGTTTGTCACCTGCACGGAAAAAGTCTTATTCCAATTCGACGTCAACGTCGAACTCTACTGTCTGATTATGCTCATCAAGTCTCATCTGCATCTCAAAAAGGAGACAACTTACCTCGTCGTAATCCTTTCTGACCTGCTCAAGGTCATAATTGACATATGTGTACTCAACAGTTGGCTTTCTGGAAGAATAGTATCCATAGTCACCGACACGTGACTTAGGAAGCTGCTTTCTCATATTGTCCAGCACTGCCTTTCTTTTGTTAAGCTGGCTCATTCTCACAAGCAGCATATCAACAGAATACTTTGTCCCAAAGATATCTATCTGGGCATTAACATTAGACAGATTGATGGCATGCTTAATCTTACAGATCTTGTCATCTATCTGTGCAATCTTGGCTGAGACCTCACCATAATCATAATCAGGGATAACTGGCTCCTCATCTGCAGAAGCAGTATAATACTTTGATTCATCCTCTTTGTCCAACCAATAGGACTTCTCTTCACTTAACTTCTTAAGCATTTTGTTAGCATAAGCTGATGTTACTTTCATAATTACCTCCAACAGAATTGATATTCGATTTGTATCGTTCTGTTGTCAGTGTAGGTAACTTACCTCAGACTTTAAACCAACCTCTGGTTAAATTATGCTGCTCTCCCGTCAAAAGGCTCATCGCCGTAATAAACAATCATGTCCTCGACAGGCACACCCAGGATTAATCCCAGCCTGAGGAAACTGTCAAGACTCGGCAGACCTTTCCCCGCGAACCACTTATATATCGCCTGAGAACATTCGAATCCGAATTCATTCTGCAGATCCTTAACTGTGAACCCGCTCTCGTTGCACAGATACTTTATCCTCTTTCCCGTAGCTTCAACATCAATAGAATTAAACATCTCACACCCCCTATGACAGATATATCTCGCGACTTACATCACCCTCGACCGCATTCGCGAGATAATACTCACCCGTAAACATCTTCAGATCCATGTCATACATCAGAAGACTAAGCTCGCCTCTGAATGAGAGCTTACGCTCATAAGTCTTAAACATCTCGAACACCTGAGGATCGTTAAGAACAATCGTGACCTTCCCTCCTCCGAGATCCGCTGTCATTATCTTTCCGAGTTCTTTGTACAACAGCCCCGGATCAGATCGTCTTACAGGTGAGAAGTACAGATAGCTGAAAAACCAACTCTCTACCGGCCGGTCTATAAGTTTGATCTCAAGGTCATACATTCGCCTGTCGTAATCATCATTGACTTTCTTGGATAAGATCTCTTTCTCAAACAGTGCCGTATATATCTGCGATGTGATCTCCTTCTCATACTGACTTAAAGTATCAGAATGCTGATCCGCATCTGATTCTGACTCCCCCGCATATCCCAACGACTTCATGAAGTCTTCATAAGTAACTCCGCCCTGAGGATTTGCTTTATCGGAAGACAGTTTACGCAGCGTCTCGGGAGATGGTCTGTACTTACCGCTTCTTATCTTCGACATCGCTGCGGAACTGATACCCGCCATCCTGGCATACGCTTCGTAACTTCTGCCGGATCCCTTCGCGGTCTCGATAAGATATGTAATGTCATTATGTTCAACTACTACATCCGGCTGATATTTATCGTTCATGGTAACACCTCGTACTGATCATTATTGATTACATGATCATAATACGACAGAAGATTTACCTTGTCAAGACTTTTCCTTACAATTGGAAGGATTTTCTTTACAACAACCTTATCCCAGCGCCTCCAAAGCTTCCTGGAACGTCATCGAACACGAAGGCAGCGTATGCACGGTGTCCGCCCACTCGCTGTTGTCGTCGCCTTCCGAGTACCACGGCGTTACAAAGATCGCGGTCTCGGCGCGCGCGGTGTAATCCTCGGCATAATCATTGAACGCCGTGGCGCTGCTCTCATTGCCGTTAAAGTAGTACTCGTCCTCGTAGACTTCCTCAGGCTCCCACTCGACCATCATGTTGTCGTGTATCACCTCCGCCATCTGCCACAGGTTCCCGTTCAACACGGCAAAATCCGTGAAAGTCGTGCGGTACAGATCAAGGTCGCCGCCCTGAGAGTAGAGCAGCAGATGTCCGTCATCGAGCACAACAACATCGGTAAAGATTCCCGACCCGCCAAAAGACACGGCACCCGGCAGCGTATACAGATTCACGGCGCAATGCGACGTCTCGTTATAAGTGAAGATGCGAAGCGTCGCGGAGATATATCCGCCGTCAGGAGACGTATAACCGTTCTCTCCGTCCGCCTCATAAAGAATGAAGAGCTCATCCTCGCCGTCACCCGTGATATCATACAGAGCGCAGCAAGGGGTGCTGTTGTTAACGGAAGTCAGATTCTCGACCTCGAGCATCTCATCCTCATATGAGTAGAGCACCTGCTGGTACGCTTCGTACGCCGACCCCGCGGTATACTGCTGCGTCGACACAGGCACGCCTCCGATCGCCGCCATGTAATCATCAAAGCACATGTAATTGCCCTGCTCGAAAACACTTCCGGGAATCGTATTCCAGTCACGCCCGAAAATATCGATAACACTGTAATCATCATAATAATAGCGTCCCGAATACGGGAAGATGGGAGCCACAATGCGGCTTACCATGTCAGCCTGCGCCTCATAGAAATCGTCTGTGGAACAATCTGTCCCGCTGTGCTGTGCCGATACAGGCACACAGTCAGAAGACATATCCGGCATCTGCTCTTCGCACTCCCAGGAACCTAACGAATGATACAACTCAGTCTCAAGCAGATCTATATGGTAATGATACTCACCGCCGCTTCCGTAGAAGTTTGAGATCATGACAGTACCGTCATCAAGAAGAACGATATCATTGGACGCTCCCCAGCTGCCGGTATCCGTCTCACCCATAGTCTCGAGTCTTAAGCACGGCTGCCCGTCCCCCTGATTGTAACTGAAAACCGAGAAGGTCACATATCCTGGGTCGGTTACATATTTAACAGCAAGTTCAGGAACTCCGTCCCCGTCAAGATCGATAATATTGATCGAAGGGCAGGTCCAGGTATGGAAAGCTTCAAAGTCGCGAATACCCGTTTCATATGCCGTTAACACAGCTGCATAGGCATCAGCTATATCGGGATCAAGATCTTCCGGAGCCCATGTAGCACCCAAGCTTGATAACGGAGCTGCACCTGTCTCGGACGGCTCCGTCTCACTCTCGGAAGGTCGCGAGAACAACGGTGTAGAATCATCATCCCTGTCGCGGTCGCGGCGCCTCTCGGATCTGTCATCCGAAGCACATGAAGTCATCAACATAACCGCAGCCAAAGAAGCTGCCAACAGTCTTCTTTTCATAGCGATCCCCCTTAAACTTAAAGAAGCTTCACCGAGAACACGTTCTTGATGTCGTCCGCGCCCATTTCGTAAGAGATCTCGAACTTCGGGCACAGCACTGACGGCAGATTGATGTACTCGGTCTTAATGTCTGTTGTGATATCACCGTAAGGCGTGTGAACTACGCCTGCAGTTTTCTTTGAAGTGTCGAAGACAAGGCGGCTCTTGTACTCGCCCGAGCGGCACACGGTAGCGATGCCCGTCTGCTTATCCATCGTTATCTCGTAGAATGAATGCTCCTTGTCGCCCTCGTGGATCTGCTTCCACTTGATGTACAGCGACGACTCCCGGTCCTCGTAGATCCCCTTGGTAACGAGAGGCTTGTCGTAAGCTCCCGTGGTTATCTCGAGGTCACGTATCATACTTATCCACCTGAACGCGCTTCGTGCCCTGCGGCAGACCTCTTCCGAGGAACGGCGATGCGACCTGCTCGAAAAGCTTCGGGTCGTCACTCGTATAGAACGCACGTGTGACTTCCTTTCCGTCAGCTTTCATATCATTCTTCTCAAGAATATCTTTAACTACTCCCGCGACCGCGATGCCGGAATTGATCAGCGTCACGCCGGGGCCCATTACTTTACTTATCGTATTTGCAAGGAGCGGATAGTGTGTGCATGCGAGCACCACAGTGTCCACCCCCGCCTTCTTCAAAGGTTCAAGGTATTTTTGTGCTGTGAGGTAAGCAACATCGTCGTCCCACCAGCCTTCTTCGGCGAGCGATACGAAAAGAGGGCAAGCCTGAGAAACAACTTCTAATCCTTCGATATCCTTGCCGCACTCGCGGACTGCGGATTCATATACGCCGGAGCCTATAGTCGCGCGTGTAGCGATGATACCTATCTTGCCGTTCTTAGTCGCCTTAACAGCCGCCTGCGCGCCGGGCACAACCACCTCGACCACAGGCACGTCGCACACCTGCGACAGTGTCTTATATGCATGCGTACTCGCGGTATTGCAGGCGATGACGATCATCTTAACGCCCTGGCTTTTAAGGAACTTCATATCCTGAAGCGAATACTTGATTATTGTGTCGTGGGACTTGGTACCGTAAGGAGATCTTCCGTCATCACCGAAGTAGATCGTGCTCTCGGAAGGCACCTGCGCAATGATCTCGCGAAGAACCGTCAAGCCTCCGATACCCGAATCAAATATACCTATCGGTCTGTTGTCTGCCATCAGAAATCTACCTCATATCTGGGCTCTATCGAGAACTTTCTTCCCGACAATTCCCTGTGCAAGTTTTCTTCTGATATTTTACCGAACATCAGTGCCGTTGACCACAGTTGCTGGTGCTTTACCTTACCGCCGTCTTTGGCGATGAAACCAAGATTTACCTGGTTTCTTCCGTAGTTGCCGTCGCCCAATATCGGGTAACCCAAGTGCGCGAACTGCGCTCTTATCTGATGCGTTCTTCCCGTCACCAACTCGCACTCGATCTCGGAGAGGCCATCGTGGTATCCGAGCACTCTGTATCTTGTCGTTATCGGAAGATCGCCCTCCTGCTTTACGTCGTGGATATATACCTCGCCCGTGCGTGTCTTCTCAAGGTAAGCGGACACCTCGCTCATGAGCTTCTCGTCCTGCGCGACCACGGGCTCACCCAGGTCTGCAGGGATCTTTCCAACCACAAGACAGCGGTACCTCTTAGTCACCTTCTCGTCGCGGAAAAGCTTAACAGCGTCCTCGAGGTATTCTTTATTCTTCGCGATCATGAGGATGCCGCCGGTATTCATATCGATGCGGTGCACGAGTTCCGCGTTCTTGTATTCAGGGTTCTGTCTTACGATATCGATGAGATTATCCGTCGTCGTCTTGCCGCTGTGAACGGGCAGTCCCTGACGCTTGTTGACGATAAGCATGCCATCTGTCTGCGCTACGATAGAATAATCCTTCGTGTGATCCTTCTTAACAGCTTCGCCCTCGAACAGGGAGTCCGGCAGCCACACCTGCACCTCCTGTCCCGTGAGCACCTTCAGATCAGCGGAGACTTTCTTCCCGTCGATCCTTATGTCCTTGTGCTTGAGCGCCTTATACAGATCCGCCTTCGTCAAAGACGGGAAATTAACAGTGCACGCCTTAACGACGTGCTCACCGTTCAATGAATTGTCTACGATAAAACTTCTCATTATTACTTAAGTATGTTGATACCGAGCATCGTCAGAATACCGATGATGATTCCTGCCAAGACTACGCCGCACATAACAGCGATCGTGCTCTTCTTGAAATCCATGTCGAGGATGCTTGCTGCAAGCGTTCCTGTCCACGCACCCGTTCCCGGAAGCGGAATACCTACGAAAAGAAAGAGTGCAACGTATGCGCCCTTCTTGCCTGCCATGAGCTTCTGTCCGCCCTTGTGACCCTTTTCGAGGCAGAAGGTAAAGAACTTACCTATAAACTTCTTGTCCTTACCCCACTCGAGCACCTTACGTGCGAGGAAGAAGATGACCGGTACCGGAAGCATGTTGCCGACGATACAGATGATGTAAGCGGGGATCGTCGGGATACCCGAACCGAGAGCATAGATGATGCCGACGCGGATCTCGATCAGCGGGACCATAGATATGAAGAATGAAACAATTGCATCAAATAAATCAAAAGACATAAATTAAACTCCTTATTACGCAACTGATTGTCGCATAACCGTTAAGGCTTGTCGACCTCGCCTATCCAGCTTTGGTGATAGTGCTTCTTCCTGTACTCCTCGGGCGTCATTCCCGTCTGCTTGCGGAACACCTGTATGAAGTGGCTCTGCGACGAGAAACCCAGGTAGTTCGCGATCTGCAGTGACGTGTCGTCCAAGTGGCGCAGCATATGCTCGGCGATCTCGATCTTGCTGTCCCTTATGTATTCGCTTATCGACTTGCCCATCTCCTTCTTAAACAGCTTACTTAAGTAGCTCGAGTTAACGGATAGTTCGTTCGCGACCTGCTCGACAGTGATGGGTTCCTGAACATGAGTTCTTATATAGTCTATGGCCAGAACGACATATCTTGAAACGACCTGCTTCTTGCTAAGGTCTCTCATGCGGGTGCAGTACTCGATCCTTACCTCTTCGGCAACGGCGCGCACAGCCTCCGCAGTCAAAGCGCGGTCGATTTTTCTTATGAAGATATCGCTTAAGGTATAGCTTACCGCGATGTCCATTCCGTGCTCGATGCAAAATCTCGAGACGAGCGCCGTCATGATGATCGCGTGATATTTCTCGTTATTAAGGTTATCCGAAGACAGTACTCCTCTTCTGTAATTCGTACTCTTTCTTGTCCTCTCGAGGTCCTTTTTGAGACCTTCAAGATCACCCGCTGCGATCAGGCTGTAGCGGTTGATCTCGGCATTATAAGCAAAGCGGCTTACTTCGTTATCGCGCTCTGACAGAAGCAGGCGCTCGAGTTCTTCGTCGATAGTCATTAATCGATTACTCTGACTTCTGTGATAACGGGCTGATCCTCGGGTGCAACAGCGCCGTTCGGACCGGAATTAACGGTATTAGCGACGATCGCATCTACGATCTCCATGCCCTCTGTAACGTGACCGAATGTGGCATAGTTGCCGTCGAGCGAAGGATAATCCTGATGAACAATATAGAACTGCGATGACGCGGAATCCATATCCTGTCCGTTACGTCCCATAGCGATAGTGCCTCTTGTATGTGAGATGGGATTCTCGATACCGTTGTTCGCGAACTCACCGATGATCGTATGATCCGATCCGCCTGTTCCGTCGCCGTTCGGATCGCCGCCCTGGATCATGAAGCCGGAGATAATACGGTGGAAAGTAAGTCCGTTATAGAATCCGGAGCTCGCAAGATCAAGGAAGTTATGTGCCGTGATGGGCGCCGCATCTGCATCGATCTCGATATAGAGCGTGCCGTAATCCTGGATATCCATCTCCACGTGGTGAAGACCGTCTCTTAAAGGAGCCGCCTGCTCCTCATACTCACTCATTCTTATCTCCTGAGCATCGCGCGCCGCCTGATTGGGGTCCTCATACTTGATGCATCCCGTCATGAAGCTCATCGCCGTCACCATCGCGACAGCCGTTGTTAACACCTTCTTTATACTCTTCATTTGCTATACATCCTTTTATTGAAATACCCGTATATTGTACACCATATGCTATTATTAACGAATGAACACCCAAGTGTATAACTTCACAACAGAGAAGATATATAAGATGTCCCGCTGGGAGAGAAATCTCGCTGTCGGCGCTGCTGTGCTTTTCGCAGTGTCGGTCGCGATCACGTATATCGGCGTCAACTCAGGCGCGGGTGCGGTGTCCATCCTGCCGACCGCCGTAAGTCTTTTTCTGCTCGGCACCGCCGTCGGAATCTGGCTTCTTCACATTAGTGAGAAAAGGCAGCTCAACAAGTCACTCAAGGACCTCGACGTCGACGACATCATGTACGAGATCAACCACAACTCGATCTTCATCTTCGGCCGCGAAAACAAGGCGTCATTCTTCCTGACGCCGAAATACATCGTGGTGCAGAACAAGTTCGTGTGTAAGACTTCGGATGTCGCGCGCGTACGCCTGTTCAAAGGCAGACCGCGCATTAATTCGACTGTGATCTATCTTAAGAACGGCAAAGAATATGATTCCGGCAAGTTGCTCGGAAATTATAATAAGTACGACGAATTCGTGTCTGTTCTTAGGCGCGTCAACCCTGCTGCAGATTGTCAGGGAATGAATTAAACCAAGCCCTCTCTTCGCTGGACTTTTTCTTAGGCATTACGGGCTCGCCCTCCGCTTTGCCGACCGGCAGGATGCATATGAGATCATATTCATCCGGGACATTAAGTATGACTTTTATCTTGTCACAGATCCTGTCCTCATCCGTGATGTGTCCCTCGTACCAGCAGCTCTGGTATCCTAAGTCAACGATCGCAAGGAGCATATTCTCTATAGCCGCAGAATAATCCTGAACCGCGAAGCATCTGTCGCGGTAAGCGTTGATATGTCTTGTCAGTACGCAGATCATAGCAGGCGCCGACTCACACACCGGCGGATCGATGACGTCTTTAATTCTCTGAAGTATCTCAGGATCATTAACGCATATAAGACTGGTCGTCTGCTTATTGCATCCCGAAGGCGCAGCGAGTCCCGCCTCCATAATGGTCTTAAGGTCTTCCACCGGCACCTTCTCCGCCTTATACTTCCCGCGGTAACTTCTTCTGTTCATTATCGTCTCGATCATGGTGTATTTCCTTTACTCAATCGCTAAGTGTTCCCCAGATGTATGCCCATTTTACCCCAAATCGACCAATTGTTAGGGAATCAGACCCCCTTATTCCCCATAACTTGCCACTTTTCAGGTCAAAACGGCATGTGTTTAGGGAACAATCTATGTAACAATAAATGCCCCAAAAACTAAAACGATAAAATAAGACCGTGGCGGATAGCCAAGTCTTGTTGACCCAATGAATGTCCGAGGGCTAAAACTCGAACACCCTGAGAAGGTAACACAGATAAGTCTTATTGTACCAATGAATGTCCGAGGGCTAAAACAAAAGTACCTGTATAGAACTGACCCATGTTGTCTTATTGTACCAATGAATGTCCGAGGGCTAAAACTAAGCTTGCCATTAAAGTAAACCAATACAGGTCTTATTGTACCAATGAATGTCCGAGGGCTAAAACAAAAGTACCTGTATAGAACTGACCCATGTTGTCTTATTGTACCAATGAATGTCCGAGGGCTAAAAC
>JAGAXM010000030.1 GCA_017940895.1 Clostridiales bacterium
CGGACCATTGACCTGTAGGTAACCAATCCACGTATATCAGAGTGGCCAAGGCCGAGAACTGATACTCCATAGCTCTTCTAAGGTGTTTTCAGATACAACTTAATATTGGTATTGACATAGGTCATTACATATCAGTTTTCTCTCTCCCGATAATTATAAACCAATCGCCATAATTGTTTCACTTCCAAGCAAGCGGTAATATGTATTCATACTGCGAAAAGGATGTGAGCACATGACTCGAAGAGAAACTGCAATGAAAAATTTTAAGAAAGGCTACAACTGTTCACAGTCCATCATGCTTGCTTTTATGGATCTGCTTCCCGTCACGGGCGAGGACGAAGCAACACTGATGAAACTCGCATCCGCTTTCGGCGGAGGGATGGGCAGACTTCGCGAAGTATGCGGATCCGTTACGGGAATGTTCATGGTAGCAGGAATGCTCTACGGCTACGACGGTCCTGAAACGGGCACGCCCAAAGCAGAGTTATATGCAAAGATACAGGAGCTCGCCAAGGAATTCGAGAAGAACCACGGCTCCATCATATGCCGTGAGATGCTGGGACTTAACGTCAAGCACGACATCTCAACTCCCGAGGCGCGCACCGACGAATACTACAGGAAAAGACCCTGTGCCGAAATCATCGGCGATGCAGCAGAAATTCTCGACAGATTCATATCGGAGCACGATCCGGCATCGACGTAAACCTCTTATCGCTACCACTTGCATCACCCTTAATGTCACTCCAGGTTGACCTTAGTGCTCCGTATCGAGGGATGCCAAGTACAATGTCACAGTAAATATGAGAGCCAACGGCATGATCGAGACAGAAGCCGACATCGATGATAATCAGAAGACAGGAATAAGGGCCGCAGTTCATGATCTTGATATCGTATTTTCAAATCATTTGATTCACGTCCCATTCGAGTTATTAATTATCTTCAGGTCTTGCCGGCGGTTCCTGTCCGTTTCCACCGGAACCTCCTTGAGGCGGTTCTCCGTCTGGTCTTTCACCGGACGGCGGATCACCTTGGGGCTGTCCACCTTCACCCGGCATTCCGTCAGGCTGTCCGCCACCACTTGATGTGGTTTCCATCTCAATGGCAGTACCTGTGGAAGATGTACCTGCGCTATATGCTACTCCGTTAATATAGAGTGTATGTCCGTTAAGATCGATCGCATCGGCATCGCATGTCTGCGCTGTGATATAGGAATCTCCCGTAAGCACCCACTTGGAGCCGGACTCGATCTGAACATATACCTGACCTTCATTTGTCGAATTGATCGCACCTGTATATGTCGAACCGGATGCAAGATACATGTTAAGCGCGGATACACTATCAACTACGATATCTCCGTCCTGAGTCTGATTATTAAGGTAAAGATTGACCTGACCGCCATTTGATCCTTCTGAACCCCAGCCTGCAGCTGCAGCTCTTAAGAATACTCCATTTGCATCCTGATTGACGATCTCGACATCGGTAAGAGTGATGGTTGTCGTTGTATTATTTACGAAGAATATATCGCCATTCTTATTGGTAAGAGATCCTCCGCTCATCGTGAATGTAGCTTCACCTTGTGCTGCATCGCCGGACATTGACTGATAGATCATGACCGCCTGATACCAGTCCGACTTATCGCTGTTCTTGGTATTATTATCGGCAACCAAGGTTACGTTATTAAGAGTTACGGAGTTTCTGCCTTCAACAACAACACCCTGGGATGCTGTCGATTCCATCGAAGCATCATTTACGGTGATATCGGCAGTAGAGTAGATAACAGGGGAGCCCGTTCCGTCTGTAACGTATGATCCACCTGTTACTGTAACAGTACCGCCGCCACGATCGGATCTGATCGCAGCAGAAGAATTACCGCTTGTATGTATATTCAGATTAGTGGCATTCATTGTACCTCCACCGGTTGTCATGAGACCGCCTGAACAATTGCCGCTCGTTGTGATAACGGAATCACTGATATTAATTGTCGTGCCTTCACCATAAGAGAATACTGCATTAGCATGAGTTCCATTAGTATCTGCCACAATGTTTGTAAGTGTCAAGGTTGCCCCATTCGTAGCGAAGATCGCCGCATTATCACCATAGAAATCCGCCTCATCTCCGGAATCCGAATTACCGGTCTTGATTACGCTGATATTGGAATAAGCGGTTGTCTCACCATCCACTTCGATAGCATGTTCACTGTCATTATTATTAGTGATCTCCTCATTTATGGTTATATCAGAAGCATTGATCACATTTGCTGATGCAGTCGATGAAGTGTCCTCAGTATTTGAATCGTTATTCGAAGATGTTGTTATCTCCGTAGCAACTGTTGAACTTTCTGTTGTATTTGACGAGCATGCGGCCATGGATAAAACAAGGGCCGATGCTACCGAAAGCGATAACACTTTTAAGAATTTTCTGTTTAGCATAGTCGTTTGCCTCCCTTCTATGTTATGACTTGAGTATAGAGGCCGAACCTTAATTGAACCTGAAATACCAGAAGAAAGATTGTTAACGTCTTATGAACTTATCGTCTGATGACGGAATGCCGTCATCAGATATATATCGCTCCACGGTCATATGGAGATCGTATCCATCATAGGTGTAGCATGATGCTTATCAATAACAGCCTGATTCACCCAACTGTCGATGAGAAGGACAGTCTCCGAATCGTCCATGGGAAAGAAATACTCATACTTAAGATTACCTTCCTCATTCCTGATTGCTCATATGATATCCGGACATGATCCCGTCTTCCTGTACGAGAACATCATGTAAAATGACATCGTCGATCTTAAGGTTAATGACAGATACCTGTTCTGAGCCGGATAGTCCGAGCTTATCGCGACCTACATTCTTATGTGATTATTATACAATATGGGTACAAGTCCTTATGAGCGAAAAGCACGACCGAGGAGGTTCTCTTATGTATGGAACACGCAAGATGTTGCGTGTTATCGTCTGTGCTGAAACATGTCCTTCTATCTGATACTTAGCGGTGAATGTATGATTTGGATATGAAATAAGGCTCAGATTACTTCGAGCCTTGGTTCGTTTTATTCAGGCGTTCCTGATCTTATTCCCGTTCCTTCCATACGACTTCGCCAGACCATTCTGCGAGTGTCTCAACCTTATGTATACCCAATTGCTTAAGATCTTCCGGCAAAGCGTAGATATCTTTCACGTTATATTTATAATGGTTGCTACGACCGGGGGTTTCCCTTGTAATCACATTCCATCCTGTAACTAACTGCGGCACGCTGGGAATACCGGCCATGTCAAACACCTTGCTGATGCAGCTTATGTCCTGATCTACCGAATACCCCGTAAAAGTAATATACCTGTACTTACCAATCTCCACATGCGTATCGAGTGAACCAAATCCAGAGCATACAAGTCCATCGTTGATCAGAACATCACCCGCTCCGCTTTTCAAAAGACTCATCATATCCTCACGATTGTAAGAGTCGAGATAATAAACATCTCTGTGGTATTCCTTTATCACTGTGGGATCTCCCGGCTTGATATTGTTATACTTGCGCTCATCTTCCTCGTTGCAAGGTGCCTCAATAAACATAAACAGTGATTCATCTTCCCTCATACTGTTAAGAAAAGCCTCAAACAATGCGGGTATCTTACCGGCACTGACACTGGCGGTAATTACATTGCCGTCAGTCGTGTATCCTTCCTGTATTCCTGAAATATCCTCTATGAAGGCACCTTGTGCTCGATCACCAGCCAAACGACTACAATAACGAGGCGGCGACCTCTGCAGATCTTGTCCAGTCAGGCATCTCAGACTGGGCAATGAACTTTAAGAGCGGAACTCATTCAGAGTTCGTGATAATCGACATATCCCCTGCTTAATCAGCTGATTCTTCATCAGGGAAAGCCTGGTAGTCATAACCGTATCTCGTCATAAAGCTGGGCACGGCGGTGCGGTAATCACTTCCCATCTCATCATTAGCCACATAATTGATGTTGCCGAGAAGGAAATGAACAGGGTCCTTCTCCTCTTCCTTTATGTTGGTCTTGCTAAGAATGACCGACATGATCATGAAGGCAAGAGATCCGCTGAATATCAATATCATAAGGACTGCAAGTATAACCATGATCAGCCCTGCCTTTCCTTTACGAATCTGAATACGCGTTTGTCTCTTGTCATGGCAAGTTCTTTCTTAACCGATCTCATGCTCAGACATCCGATAAAGATAAACATACCGGCAAGGAACGGAAGAATATAAAGATACATGCCGCTCATAGCTGCATTAAGCTCACTGTCGCCAAAGAAGAACGGAATAGAGAAAAACGCTGTCATTCCGATCGTTATTGCTGCAGCTATTACTCCCAGACGTTTCTTATCCCATGGGATCGTGCCTGCCGTCTTCCCTGTCTGGCCGTTAACGAGCAAAGTATAAGGCTTGCCTTCATATACGAAAGTATAGAACCAGCAAGGCATCATAAGATACAGACCGTCATCCTTCAATCTTACGGAAGGGGCACTTTGAAAGACCTTGGCATCGTGACCTTTCACTATCTCTTTACACTTATCGCCAAACATCTGGTCGCATCTGTACTTAGCTGTTCTCTTAAGTTCTTTATTCAAAGAGTCCTGAATATCGGAATAGAAACCGGACAGATAATCCTCATCAAATTCTTTGACGTCATCATAGTAGAACGGTTCGATCTTCTGCGAATACTCATTGTTAAGAGCTGCCGATGCATCGAACGGAACATTCCTGAATTCGGCATAACCCGCCATACCATTGAATATGGTGTGCGAACTTTTACCGCATCCTTCAGTTGATGAGATTACAACCGCATCATAGATATCACCGCTCAAGAGTCTGTACGGAATGTATATGCCGCGGATATCTTCCTCCTTGATCTTGGTTGCCTCAGAAGGAACAAACTTACCTGATTTAATATGTCTCGTTATACTCTCATATGCCTGCTGACGGGTGATCTGGAAAGGGAGTATTCCGTCAGGCTTCATCCTGTTGGAGATACGGTTGAAGATCAGCGTAGGACTTCCACAGTACAAACAGATACTGGATACCTCTGTCCCGCTGACTGCAACTTCACCGCCGCAGCTTGAGCAGGCATAGATATTGCATTCATAAGTAGCAGAAGCATGAGCATCTGTACCCACACTCTCAGGCGCATATGTACCACCGCACATCCTGCAGTACATTGCCTGTCTTGAAGGACTGAAAAGAAGATTTCCGGCGCATCCCGGACACTTAACAGACATATGACTTATCCCTATCCATCCGATTTATTCACTTAATTATACTACATAAACCGAATTGTCTCTGTACGCAGCGAACCAGCCGTCGATGAAAGCCTTAATGTCACTTTCTTCATACTTGATATCTTCCACAATACTTTAATGAAAGACTCTTTATTAACGGTGTGGATACAGTTAGGTATATCATGCTGTCAATGCGTCTTACCCTGTCACTCACACATTCAGGATATATGCGTAGCCGGGAATATGAACTAATATCATATCTTTGTTTATGATATCTTCTTTCTTCATCCCTATACAACTGAAGTTGGTTACATTAAGAATTATTATGACGTAACAGACAAAGAAGATCCCAAGTATTGGGAACACTTCCTTGCAAATAAAGTGGATTATTTGTGCGATAAGAAACTAGCTCAAATCATATCGTCCGTTACTTTGGCTGGAGATGGATTCTCATTAAGCAACGAAGATAAATCTATTCTATCAACTATTGGTCATTCAATTTGCGCTTATCCATAGTTACACCGATATACCTTATCGGAGCTTGTCTTGTAAAGTGGAATAGGAAATTAAATAACGATCTTCTTTCTTGTCTATCCAACTCGAGATACGGTTTTTCTCTTCGAATTAGAGGTCCGACGTGAATGTAATGATTGGAATAGCCGCGGTCATTGAGCGTTCGATTAACGTTTTGACTCTATCGGTAATATCGTCCTGCTGTTCATGAATGACCATTACCACATGATAATTGGGATCTTTGGAATCAAACTTTCCAAAATCACCGCTCTCATTTATCAGGATACTTAACGTCTTTTCCGATTTCAATGGATTCCCCTTACAGTAAAAGAAATGGCGGGGTAAATCCCCGCCCGTCGGTGGACCAAAGACCTTGCGGCCAGCCCAAAAAGCATTACTGCTTTATCTGACAACATTATACAGTAGATTTTTATGATCTGTAACGTTTATTATAATTTTTTGTACACAGACAATTCACAGCTATAACTATCCTTGCGATTTGGATTCTGACTCGGTATCAAGAAACATTTCTTCTGCTGTCTTCCCCGGATAGAACTCTCGCTCCTCTTCCCTGTCTGAATCGCGTAATTTGATAAAATGCTCGTTCATTGTTATGAAAATCTTCTTAACCAGTAGCTCTTTCCCATGCCTTAAAAGGCCATTTATCAATTCAGTATATTCCTGATTTATCCGACTATGCAATTTTCTCCGCAGTCCATTTGAATACTTCACCATTACATTCCTGAACCTGCGTTCTTTAGTGCTCCAAAATATTGAATATACAGTTTTAGTTTCTTACAGCCTTCCTCATTATTAGATAATTCAACTGGAGTCATTCCGTGCAATTCGTATATAGGCGTTGAGAAGAAAGCTACCTTATCTTCTTCTGATAATAAAGAAGAATAAACCACATTTACTATACTATGATCTACGCCTGCCACA